>CAYQQR010000032.1:0-48616 GCA_964420035.1 uncultured Bacteroidaceae bacterium
CTTTTAAAGTAAATTAAAAAACAGGATACCACTAATCTAAAGGCAGTCAGGGATTGCGGATTACGGTTTACGGTTTGCGGATTAAAGAACTAACCCGTAACCCGTAACGCAATTATATATGTATCACCTGGTCGTAGGCGGCGGCGCTGGCTTCCATGATGGCCTCCGACATGGTGGGATGGGGATGGATCGCGTGGATGATCTCTTCTCCGGTTGTTTCCAGTTCCTTGCCTACAACCAGCTCAGCGATCATTTCCGTTACGTTGGAACCGATCATGTGGGCCCCCAGTAATTCCCCGTACCGTTTGTCGTAGATCATCTTTACAAATCCTTCCTTGTGCCCGGCGGCACTTGCCTTTCCCGATGCCGTATAAGGGAATTTACCAACCTTTATATCATAACCTTTTTCTTTGGCCTGTTTTTCGGTAAGACCCACCGATGCTACTTCGGGTCGCGTATAGGTACAGGCAGGCACATTGTTGTAATTGATGGGATGGGGATCCTTCCCGGTGATCTTTTCAACACAAACGATGCCTTCATGAGAAGCCACATGTGCCAGGGCCGGTCCGTCCACGATGTCCCCGATGGCATAGATGCCTTCAACTCCGGTTCTGTAAAACTCGTCAACTTTGATCTTTCCTTTTTCTGTTTTAAGATTAACGCTGTCCAGACCAATATCCCCGGTGTTGGGGGTGATCCCTACTGCAGAAAGTACAATATCGCATTCAACCTGCTCTTCTCCCTTTTTCGTCTTGATGGTGACTTTGCATTGATCTCCCTGGGTATCCACCCTGGTCACTTCAGAACCGGTATGCACTTTCATGCCTGATTTTTTGAAGGAACGTTCCAGGGCTTTGGAAACCTCTTCATCCTCCAGGGGCACAACATTGGGCAGAAATTCCACCAGGGTGACCCGGGTACCCATGGTCTGGTAGAACCAGGCGAACTCGCTGCCAATGGCACCGGAACCGACTACAACCATGGACCCGGGTTGTTTCTCCAAAGTCATGGCCTTACGGTAACCGATGATCTTTTTGCCATCCTGCTTCAGATTATCAAGTTCCCTGGACCGGGCTCCGGTGGCCAGGATGATATGCGGTGCTTCATATTTTTTCTTTTTACCGTCCTTATCTTCCACTTCGACTGTATTCTTCCCGGCCAGGCGCCCGTGTCCCTCAATGCTTCCGATCTTATTCTTCCTGAATAGGAACTGCACGCCCTTGCTCATGGAGGCAGCTACTTCCCTGCTGCGCTCCACAACTTTACTGAAGTCCTTGTCGGCTTTTTCGACTTTGAGACCGTAATCGCCCGCGTGCTGCAAATAATGGTAGACTTCCGCACTTTTTAAAAGGGATTTGGTGGGGATGCATCCCCAATTCAGGCACACGCCTCCCAGGGATTCCCGTTCAACAACACCCACTTTCATGCCCAGTTGGGCAGCACGAATGGCAGCCACATAACCACCCGGACCGCTACCGATAACAATAAGATCGTAATCCATAATTAAATTGCTTTGTTTAATAAGAATAACATCCTAAGCTTATAAAAGTTCCCCCAAAATTACGAATAATCCGCAATCAGCAATCCGTAATTAAAAAAAGGCCGCCTTAGCTAATAAGGCAGCCTTCTTTATAAATTCGCGACAGACGATCAACGTTGATGCACCAGTTTCCTGGTGATCACTTTGTCGTCAACGGTCAATTGCAGGTAATAGATACCGTCCTTCATATTGTACTCGCTGGTTCGGATCCGGTACTGGTAGCTGCCCGCGAGCTGGGCATCCTGTTCCATGGTATAAACCTTTGAGCCCAGCATGTTGTAGATCCCGACGGATACATCCGCGGTCTTGTCCAGGGCATAGCCTACCAGGAGGTATTCACTGAATGGATTCGGATAGATGGAAAGCATGTAGCGTTCCGCCATGATCTCCTCGAGTGATGTGGATGCCGATGCCCGGTTATCCTCCAGGTTGGAAAGGGAGTAGCTGTACGGACCGCTGCCCGCTTTCTTACCGACCAGTTTGCTTCCGTCGGGATAGCACATTTCTTCCCACTGACCTGCAATCCGGTACCAGTATTTTTTATCGGTAATGCCGGTCGTATTGTCTATCCAGGATGTATTGGTCCCTGCAATGGATTTAACAGGTTCCAGGTTGACGGAATCCGCACCCCTGTAGATCACATAGGTATCGAAGGTGATCTCCTGCCCCTGGATCTCGTATTTATCCCAGCGCAGGTTGACGATGCCGTCCTGCAGACCGCCGTTGTATTGCAGCAGGATGGTTTCGTGGTAATTGCTCAGTTCAGAAACATTACCGCAGGTATCCATAACGGCCACCTTGTAACGATACTGCTGTTCGGAGGGATCCACTTCATGATCCACGAACAGGGCAAGACTGTCTGGATGGACCATTCCGATGGGATCGTACTGACCGGCTATGATACCCTGCCTGTAAACCATGTAGTTCTCGATCCGGTCATCGGCCACCGGTTCCCAGACCACCATGTTGTTGCCGGTTTCCTCGTCTATGGTTACCAGGCAGATCTCCAGACCTTCGTGGGGATGGACCGATTCAACGTTCCTGGTGAATACCGGTGAAGTACAATTATTTTCAGTAACATCGAGGGAGACGGTTTTCACGCCGCCGCCGGACCAGGACACATCGTAGGGTCCTGCACCGGAACCGGTTGCACTTCCGCCATCGAAGTTCCAGTCATAAACAGCTGCTCCCGTGCCGGTCCCTGTATAGGTCACTTCAATGGAGGACCCTTTGCAAACCGCATCCTTTTCAACCTCAAAGTCGGCTGTCGGTATCTCGTTCACCGAGATGGTACGGGTGGTTGTATCGGAAACACAGTTGTTTTCCTCAACAAAGAGCGAGACGTCTTTCATACCCAGGCTGCTCCAGTCGACCTGCAGGCTGGAAGAAGAAGTGTCGCCGGATACGATGTTGGCTTCCCCGGCATCCCAGAAGTAGGAGGTCCCGCCTCCGCCGGTACCGGTGTATTGCAATTCCGCGTCTCCGTCGCCGCATACGTAGGCCGGACTGCTGAAAGTGCTGGTGGGGATCGGATGTACGGTCACCATTACATCAGCCTGGTTGCTGCAGCCATTCTCATCGGTTACGGTAACCGTGAAGTTGCGGGTACTGGGTGGACTGGCGAGGGGATTCTGCAAGGTATGATCGTTCAGGTAATCTGGATAGTTCCATAGATAATCCACACCGCCCGAGGCATTTAACTGAACACTGTCCCCAAGACAGACCTCCACGGGCTCTCCTGCATCAACCATGGGCAGGGGATGAAAATCTATGAGCACTTCATCCTGTGCAGTTTCCCCGCACAGGTTGGTTATGGTGACACTGTAGGAATTTGAATCGGACACGGTAATATGACCGTTGGTCGAACCGGTACTCCAGAGGTAACTGACGTTTTCGTTATAACTGAAGGTATCGGCACGGATCGTGTAGGACTCAGTCTCACAAAATTCCTTGTCCTCGTAAAGATTCACTACAGGTTTCCTACAACCACTGTTTGCAGTACGAATGATCGTACCTGCATTGCCCACGATCCAACCGTTATCAGAATCGAACATGTGCACATCATTCAGGTATTCGCTTGTGCCAGAAGATTGCTGATACCATGTTTGTCCCCCGTCAACGGTTTTCAGAATGTTGCCCTGGGAACCAACTGTGTATCCGTTATTGGCATCGGTAAAATAAACAGAATATAAAATGTAAATGCTTGGGGCATCTTGATCTGCAATATTCCAATTAGAACCACCATCCGTTGTCTTGAGGATCATGGTATAGTTTTTATAGTCGGGTGCACCAGTGTAGTGGCGCATACCTACTGCATATCCTGTGTTGGAATTCAGAAAATATACATCATAGAGATTTTCCGGGTAAGGAACAGATTGTTCTACCCAATCAATACCGCCGTTTGTTGTCTTCAACAAAGCACCGTTAACTCCGCATACATAGCCGACTGTTGAACTTGTAAAATAGACGGAATACAGGTTGGCATCCGTATAATTGGTCACCTGGTTCCCATAATTCAGTAAATTCCATGTTTGACCGCCATCTGTTGTTTTAGCGATCAGACCGTCACTTCCTACAGCCCAGCCGGTAGTCGTGGATATGAAATGAAAATCCTTTACATATCCCAAAACAGGACTTTCACCTTCTTGTTCAGGATCCCATTCCGTAAAATACATGCTTAGGATGGTCCAATCATCTCCTCCATTTACTGTATAGGCCATTCTCGTCGAACCACCGATCCAACCCGTACTGGAATTAACAAACTGGATATTTTCAGCATATACATTTTGACCAATAGGAACCGAGGTCCATGAATCCCCGCCATCGATTGTATGAAATGCATTGGACTGGTCGTATGCGGCAATCCAACCTTCCAGGGATGAAACAAAGCTGGATGCCTTAAGGTTTTTAGAAGTACTTATTTCCTGTCCAAACCACCCATCAGGCCAGTCGGGCACATTCACCGTCAGCTTGGCCGCACTGCTGTAATCCTGTGAATTACAGGGGGAACCGTTATACACCCGGCAGCGGTAGTAATCATCGTCCTCCGCCTGGATGTCCGTGATGGTATAGGAATAGCTAGTGGCCCCGCTGATCGCGGTCCATGTGCTCGCGTCGTTGGAGCGATCCCATTGATATTTCCGGTCTGAACCTGAGGCTGAAATGCTGAAAGTAACGCTTTCACCTACATTCTTGGTAGCGCTTGAAGGATTTTTGGTAACATTCACTTTGTATTTGGTATACAAATATGCCTGATTGCTGTATCCGATAACAGGACGTTTCAAGGGATATGTTTCGGTCACCTCACAACGAAATGAATACCGGCTGAAGTCTGCAGGACGCTGTACCTTATCAAAATACAATACCAATGTATTGGTTGTCGCACCGGCAACTTTCCCTTTCTCATTGACCATATCGGTCCAAACCCATCCCAATTTCCGGTCGTAATATCCGATCTGCCATTGGTACGTGTATGTATATCCCTTGAGGATCTTAACCTCAACGTAATAGGATACATCCCCGACATAATCTTCACAAACCGTTTTGTTAGACGGTGTCTTGGGATTTATTTCCAGAGCATAGGCGCCCGGTGCCGTCAAGTTCAACAACAACAGCACCATAAATGATTTCCCTAATAATGAGTAGATCTTCTGTTTCATATGCTTAAGTTTTAAAATATTTTCAGATTCGAATGTCCTAAAATAAGCCTTATCCAGGATAAATTACAATTATTTATCAAATATACGTTTAAATAAAGCCAAAGTAAAGTCTTTCGTCAAATTAATCACCTATAAATGAAATGGTTAGGATTATGGAGATGATTTTTTCTTGTCTGCAAAACCCGGAATAAAAAACAGAATATCAACAAATTAATACTGGATGATAAATTAAAACTCTCTGAAGGTCATTTGTTGATAATTCCGTTCGTCAAAAGCAAAAAAATTGCAGCCGGCCCTGAGGCCTTTGCGGAAGAAATGTTCATTGGTTAAGATCATGAAGGGATATTGACTAAAAAACCCTATTTTTGAAAGTGAATTGTATTTAGTAAAATCGAATCTATAAGCTGATTGCTCCAGATGGCCTGTAAATTACGATCTTACCTTTTCCTATTTATGCTCCTGTTTTCTCCGGGATTGCTCCATGCCCAGGAGGAGATCCGCCAGCAGGTCGACAGCCTGATCAACCTGCTTGAAGAGGCCAAGGATAAAGAGCGGTTGAGCATACTTACCATGATCGTTGATGAAGCCAGGGATACCGATCCGCAGATATCCATTGAATATGCCGATTATGCTCTTTCGCTGGCACGCAGGCTGAAAGACGATGAACAATACATTGAAATACTCCTTCTTCTCGGAGATGCTTATAACAATGCCAGGGATCGTGAATCGGCCCTGAAAACATACGAGCAGGCCATAGAAAAAAGTGAGGACGCTGATTATCGGCGGGGCAAAGCAGAAGCCCTCAATAACATAGCCCGGGTATACAGCGACAACCGGGATTATGAGGAGGCCCTGGAATACGCGAACCAATCCATCGAACTGTCCCGGGACATTAAAAATGAAAAGATCATGGGGGATGCCCTCTCTGTCAAGGGAAACATTCTCCGCTGGATGGGCAGGAACGACGAGGCAATCGAAATATTCACCCAGGCTCTTGAAATAGCCGGGCGCCTGAATGACAAGTCCAGCATCGGAAGGGTCAATCTGGGATTAGGCCAGATATATTACAACCGTGGTAAATTTCTTACAGCAATAGATTATTTCAGGAATGCAAGGCAGATCCGTGAAGAGATCAATGATCCCTATGGTGCCGCGGTGGCGCTGACCAACATGGCCAACAGCTATTTCTATCTGGCGGAATACGATAATGCGCTTAAGGCCTACCGTGACGCCATAATCTTCTGGGAAAGGGTCAACCGTCCGGAAAACGCGGTGATATGCCTGAGTGGCATCGCGGCCATCTATGACGTTCTTCAACAGTATAAGAACGCAGCCGAAACCAATGAACATATCCTTGAGATCAGCATTGAACTGCAGGATAGTGTTAAGATAGCGGATACCTACAACAACATGAGTATCCTTTACAGTAAGATTGCCAGAGATTCCATTGCAGAGGTTTATAAGATCAACCTGGAAGACACCATCCTGTCTGAATCGACCGATAAGTTCCTGAAATACTATGACCGGGCCCTGGAATATATTAATAAAGCCCTGGATATAAGGGAAAAAATCAACAACACCAAGGGAATCACTGCCGCACTTTCTGTACTGTCCTCGATCTATGTAGATGCCGGAAAACCCAAGATGGCCCTGGAATACAACCAGAGGGTGCTCGAACTTTCCAGGGAGAACAACATCCTGCATGAAGAAGCCATGTCGTTGCTGCGCATGGGAAACATTTACATGGTCAGGAAGCAATACCAGCAGGCCCTGAAGTACTTCCAGGAGGGATCTCAGCTGGCCTCGGAACTGGGTCTGCGGGAAACCGTCCAGGACAGTTATCTGAAAATGTCGAGCCTGTATCAAAGACTTGGAGATTATGAAAAGGCCCTGGAACTGTATAAACAGCACATATCATTGAAAGACTCGATAACAAGCGAAAATATAAGAAAACAGCTGAATGAGCTGGCCGTTCAGTATGAGACCGAAGCAAAGGAACGGGAAAATGAATTGTTGCGTACTAAAAACGACCTGAGCGAAATCCGGCTGCGTCAGCAACGTTATGCTTTGATCTTTTTCACCATCGTTACCCTGATCATCCTGATATTGGTCGTTCTTTTAATACGCCAGAACAATCAGAGGAAAAAAGCCAACCGGGAGCTGGCACAAAAAAACGCACTTATTACGGAACAAAAGAAAGAGATCACCGACAGCATCCAGTACGCCAAACGCATACAAATGGCCATCCTGCCGCCCAACGAACTCATGGATCGATTACTGCCCGAACAGTTCATTATATATATGCCCAGAGACATTGTCAGCGGTGATTATTACTGGGTCACGGAAAAGAACGGCAAGGTCATTACCGTGGCGGCAGACTGTACCGGTCATGGAGTGCCCGGGGCATTCATGAGCATGCTGGGTATTGCCTTCCTGAACGAGATCGTGAGCAAGCACAACGATATCCCGGCCAACGAGATCCTGAACGAACTGCGCGACCATGTGATCAAATCACTCCACCAGACCGGCCGTATGGGTGAAAGTCAGGACGGCATGGATGTGGCCCTGCACATCTTCGACAGGAAAAACATGACCCTGGAATATTCCGGGGCCAACAATCCGCTGTTCATTTTCAGGGACGGTCAACTGATGGAAACCAAAGCCGATAAGATGCCCATCGGGATACACACCAATGCCGACCAAGCCTTCCAGAACCACCTGCTCAAGGTTCAGAAGAATGATGTGATCTACACTTTCTCAGACGGTTATCCCGACCAGTTCGGCGGACCCATACAGAAGAAATTCATGATCAAGAACTTCAAGCAGCTCCTGAAACAAATACACCTCAAACCCATGCAGGAACAGAAAGAGATCCTCGAAAGAACCCTGCATGAATGGATGTCGGAGACCGAGCAGGTGGATGATATTCTGGTTATCGGAGTCAGGATATAATCTAGAATTCAGGATTCAGAGTTCAGAATTCAGAATGGTTCTATATTGAACCGAAATTGAAAAAAACTTCGAAATGACAAGCTGATATTTGGAGGATTTTTGGATTAAGTAAAAAAATGAAAATGAATAACAACTTAATCCAGAAAAAAAGCTTTGATTTTTCATTATTGATTATCAAGCTTTTTAAAGAGCTTGCAGAAAAGAAGGAATACATGCTTTCAAGGCAACTCATGAGATCGGGTACTTCGATCGGGGCAAACGTGTGTAAAGCCCAATCTGCTGAATCGAAGGAAGATTTTATTCATAAAATGAGCATCTCATTAAAGGAAGCAAGAGAAACAGAATATTGGTTAAAACTCATGTATTATGCAGATTTCATCCGAAAAGACAGATTTGATTTCTGCATGTCCGAATTAGACGTATAATTAAAATTTTAAAAAGCATCATTCTCACCGCGAAACAGAAATATCGTAAAGACAAAAAATTATTTTGATTTTTTAAATACACTCCCTTAACCCACACACAAAACCCACACTCATTCTGAATCCTGAATCCCTGACTGCCTTTAGGCAGGCTGAATCCTGAATTCATTTATAGTATTTATCCAGAAGTATCTGCGCGGCCTGAAAGGAAGTCATGGTATTGTCCCGTACCTGTTCCTCCAGCTTCTTTAACTCCTGCTGTATGCTTTCATCCCTGTAAAAACGGGATTTCAGGTGCTCTGCTATGCTGCTGTGCAACCAGTAGATACGCTGGTCCTGGCGATGCTTTGTAAAGTACCCGTTATTACGGGTGTGATCGATATGATCATTCACCAGCTTCCAGAGGGTATCCACGCCTTCGTTCTTGAGCGCCGAACAGGTCAGGACCTTTGGGGTCCATCCGGAAGGCGGCGGGGGAAAAAGATGCAGGGCATATTCAAGCTCAGATTTGGCTCTTCCGGCCCGTGCCTTATTATCCCCGTCTGCCTTGGTGATGGCAACAATATCAGCCATTTCCATGATCCCTCTTTTGATCCCCTGTAATTCGTCGCCGGCACCAGCCAGCATCAGGAGCAGAAAACAATCCACCATCGATTGAACGGCGGTTTCCGACTGGCCCACACCCACGGTTTCAATGAAGATCACTTCGTAGCCGGCTGCTTCACATAAAACGACCGCTTCCCGTGTCTTCCGGGCAACACCCCCCAGGGAGCCGCCGGAAGGAGAAGGACGAATGAAGGCACCCGGATTGGAAGACAGGGATTCCATACGGGTCTTGTCCCCGAGGATGCTTCCGCTGGAACGCTCACTGGTCGGGTCGATAGCCAGAACAGCCAGCTTTTTGCCCCCCTCAATGATCTGATTACCCAATACTTCGATGAAGGTACTTTTACCCACCCCCGGAATCCCGGTTATGCCCAGACGGATACTGTTGCCGGCACCGGGTAAACAGGCATTGATGATACCGGATGCCAGTTCCTGGTGCCTGGGATGAGCACTTTCAACGAGGGTAATGGCCTGTCCCAGGATGGTGCGGTTTCCAGATCGGACACCGGCAATATATTCTTCCAGGGAACGAAGTTTTTTCCGGGCCGATTTCAGACGGGCAATGGCTTCCGGATTCAGGGAATCAGGCTGGTCAACCCCCTTGCTGTATTTCAGCGCTCCCCGCTTATTTGATTTCTTCGCCATAAAAAAATCCAATTCCTGACGAAGTTAAGAATAACAAGGGAAATGTTTGGTGGTTATTGGTGGTTATTGGTGGTTGTCTGATGGGTTGATGAGAGGGTAAACTCATTATTCAGGATCTTTTTGATCTGCTCCCGGGTTTGTATGGATGAAGTTGCTGCAACCACTTTGCCATTCCTGAAGTACACCGTAAAGGGCAATCCCATAAATCCACGGCATTCAGGAAGGGAGCGTATAACATGAGCATCGGGCAGATCAAATTCCATGTCTGCAAAACGTACACGCGGATACTTTTCCTCCAGCTGTTCCATGGCGCTGTAGACAGGAACACACATCGGTCCCATGCGGCCGCAACAGATCATTGCATTTTCATTCTCACTGATGAAACGGTTGAATTCATCTTCCGAAGTGATGTGTTTTAACTGTGTCTGTAACATGATTGTTTAATTTTTTTATTGCTTGATTATAACGTTATTGATATATGTATATAAATGCATTTTAATCATCGGAAAAAACCACGGGATTGAACTGCCCGTGGTCTATATTCTCAGGTATTAACGGTTCCTTTGACCCAGAGTACCATTCGGGATTGCTTGGGATCGTTGGTGATAACGGTTATCGTTTTATTCTGTTTACCGACTTTGCCCCGTGAACTGAAAATAACTTTCAGCTTGCTGCTTTCACCCGGCGACAGTACATCTTTTTCGGGATCCACGGCTGTACATCCGCAGCTGGCCCGAATCTTACGGATGATCAGATTGCTTTTCCCGGTATTGCTGATTACAAATTCATGCTCTACCACCTCACCTTGCTTGATCTCATTGAAATCAAAAGTGGTCTGATCGAACTTGACCCGCGGGGCGTTGGCAAGTTCTTCAGCCGTCCAGCTGCCAAAATCTTCGGTTATGTTGGCGCTGATGGTCAGCCTTCTCAGCCGGTCCGTTTCACCATTGACCAAAACATTGATCCGGTCGATCAGGAATCCCCAGTCTTTTTTAGCGCCTGCATCATAACGGACCTCAATAATACCCTTTTGATCGGGAACCAGTATCTGCGGTTCCGCCTTAACAGAAATATGTGCCGGTACACCTGAAAAATCAAGCTCTGCATTGCCATCTGAAGTATTGATTATTTCCATAACCCTGGTAACCGTTTGGCCCTCAGTAATGGAACCGAAGCCCAAATGATTGGATTTCAGCCGGATAGGCCCCATGCTGTAGCGGTAGATATCTTCAATGGTCTTGGGCCTGGGAATGACATCCCCGGTAATCCGCAATACCTTATGCTGGGAATTGGCGTTGGATATTACGGTAATACTCTTGTTAAAGGGTCCCGGGCGGTTCTTGGGATTGTAGGTGGTACTTACATATCCTTCCTTCCCCGGAAGAATGGGTTCTTTCGACCAGGAAGGCGAGGTACACCCGCAGGAGGCTTTCACGTCATTTATGATCAGGGGCACACTGCCCGTGTTCTTGAACGTGAATTGATGGGTCACTGTCCCGTCCTCTTCCTTGATCTTGCCAAAATCATGGATCTCCTTATCGAAAGATATACTGGCATTCCTGGTCTGGGCACGCAACAGACTGCCTGTGAAAACAGACAGTATAAGGAACATAGACAAGAGTTTATTGATTTTCATAAGAACCTTCATTTTGATTTACTCCTTTAAACGACAATTCAGGGACTTCAATTGTTGCACCGGATGCAAAATTATAAACTTTGTGCTAAATTATCACAAGGATTATGCCGGCGCGTCCGTTATAATTCATCCGGTTAATACTGAACCTATTATACCGATTAATCGTTATCTTTAAATTCCCATACTTTGCCCGAAAAGCCCGGATGTTCAAAAGTTTAATAAAATATCAACTTTTAATTTTAGGCCTTCCCCTGTTATTTCATCTCCCGGTTCAGAGCCAGTTCTACAACGGACATCAAATGAAATTCGGCAAGAACCGGGTGCAATACAATGATTTCATCTGGTTTTTCTATCGTTACGAAGATTTCGACGTTTATTTCAACCAGGACGGTAAGGCCCTGGCCAGCTATACCGCGGATTTCATACTTGAAGAACAGGAAAGGATTGAGGATTACTTTGATTATGAACTGGAAAAGCGACTGATATTCATTGTCTACAACAAGTTGTCAGATTACAGGCAAAGCAATATCGGGCTGGTCACTGACGAAGATGAAACCAACATGGGGGGCAAGACCCAGATTAATAAAAACAAGGTTTTTATCTTTTTTGAAGGGGATCACAAAGAAATGGAAAAACAGATCACCGAGGGGATCACCAGGATACTGATTTTGGAGATGTTGTACGGAAGCGCCCTGCGTGAAAATGTGACCAATTCAACCCTGATCAATCTCCCGGACTGGTTTTTGGAAGGATTGATCAGCTACATAGCTGACCCCTGGAATGTGGACTTTGAAAATCGTGTCAAAGACGGCATCCTCAGCGGTGAATATGAGAAATTTAACCGCCTTCAGGGAGAAGATGCTGTCTATGCCGGGCATTCCTTTTGGCACTTTATCGCGGAAACCTACGGGGAATCGGTAATACCCAATATCCTGTACCTGACAAGGATCAACAAAAACAGCAACAGCGGTTTTCTTTATGTATTGGGCCTTAAGATCAAGGACCTCTCGTACGAATGGTTGGGCTATTATCTCAACAAATTTGACCCGGAAAGGACCGACAGAACTATGCCACCGGGTGACAGGCTGCTCAAAAGATCAAAAAAAGACAGGGTTTACACAGAATTCAGCATCAGCCCCAACGGCAGGTACATCTCCTATGTAACCAACGAAGACGGGAAAGTATATATCTGGCTCTATGACACCGACACTGGGAAGAAAATAAAGGTGTTGAAGCAGGGACATAAACTGGAACAGATCACCGACTACTCCTATCCCATTCTGGCCTGGCATCCTTCCAGCCTTATCCTTTCCTACATTATGGAAGAAAAAGGATTTATCAGGCTCTACTATTATAATATTGAAGAGGACCGTTATACCTGGAGGAATATTTTCTTTTTTGAGAAGATTCTGGACTATTCTTTCTCGGACGACGGACTTAAGATAGTTGTTTCAGCCATAAAAAGCGGTTTTGTAGACATATATGTTTATACCATCGCATCCGCCACCAATGAAAAGGTGACCGGTGATATTTATGATGATTTGAATCCCCGTTTTATCGATAATTCCGGAAAGATCATTTTTGCCTCCAACCGGCCTACAGATACCAGTGTTGTCACAGAAGGCGCCCTGAACGCGAGATATCTGACCTATGATCTTTATGTTTACGATTACGCCGGTCGCTCAGACAGCCTGGTAAAGATAACCGATGCCCGTTTTGCCAATGGCGTCGAACCCATTGAAATATCCCACAATCAATTTATTTACCTGACCGATCAGAATGGCATCACCAACCGATTTCTGGCCAAATACGACTCTGTGATCAGTTTCATCGACACCACAACCCATTACCGCTATTTCAGCACCACAAGACCCCTGACCAACTACAGGAGGAACATTCTGGGCCATACGTACAGTAAAGAAACCAATCAACTGGTCGAATCCGTTTTCAAAGATGGCCGTTACCAGGGTTATATTTCCGAATTGAATACGGGCCGGTCGAGTTATTCCGGAGAATTTGAAACCACGGACTACTTCCGGGAACGCAAAAAAACACTTGCTGAAAGGGATAGCCTGGCCGGTGTGGAAAAAGAGACCATCTCGATAAAAGAAGCCCGGGAAGGAACGTTGATCACCCGCGGAGACACTTTAAAACTGGATCATGAATTCGTAGACATCAACAATTATATTTTCGAGATCGAAAAACTCAATTACTATAATGAAAAATTTTCCAGGGATAACCTGAATATTGTTCTGGATACAGCTGATGCAGCCGGCCGTCCCAAACCAAGGATATATCAAACTGCTTTCTACACCAACTACCTGGTCAATCAGATCGATTTCAGCTTCCTGAACGACTATTACCAACCCTATACCTTTGGTGCCGTTTACTTCAACCCGGGGTTTAACCTGCACTTTAAACTTGGGGCTCACGACTTATTTGAAGATTACAGGATAACCGGGGGCGTGCGGCTCGCCACTGATTTTGACTCCAACGAATACCTTCTGAGCATAGAGAATCTCAAGCGCAGAATGAACAAACAGCTGATCATCCACCGCCAGGTTTATAAGAATGTCATCAACAGTTACGATGATTCGGGGGTGAATGCCCTGGTGAAAACAACCTCCCACAATGTACACATGGCTTTCAAATGGCCCTTCAGCCAGGTGGCTGCCTTAAGGGGTACCGGGATGTTCCGGGTGGACAATACGGTCTTTCTCTCCACCAGCCTGTCCTTCCTGAACGAACCCAATTTCCTGAGAACCTGGGGAGGACTAAAAATGGAATATATATTTGACAATACCCGGAACCCGGGCATCAACCTGCATCAGGGTACCCGCTACAAAGTGTTCTGGGAATTCTATAAACAGCTGAACGAAAGGCAAAGCGACCTGTTTACTGCCGGCATTGATTTCAGGCATTACATCAATATTCATCGCAACCTGATATGGGCCAACCGATTTGCTTTCGGAACCTCCTGGGGCAGCGCCCCCCTGATCTATTACCTGGGTGCCGTGGATAACTGGATCAATTTTTCTGCACGGGTACCCACCTTTGATGAAACCATTCAGCCGGACCCGGATCAGAATTATGCTTTTCAGACAGCGGCCACCAACATGCGCGGATTCACCCAAAACATCCGGAACGGGAACAATTTTGCCCTGATCAACAGCGAACTGCGATGGCCCCTTATCCGTTATTTCGCCAATCATCCCCTGGGATCGAATTTCTGGAACAGCCTGCAACTGGTCGGCTTTTTCGATATCGGAACCGCCTGGACGGGTCTGACACCCTACGAAGGAAAAAATTCCTATGATACCGAAGTCCTTGAAAACGGCCCGGTTAAAGTAACCATCGATACCAACCGGGAACCCATCGTTATGGGTTATGGATTCGGCGCCCGTGCCATGTTGCTGGGTTATTTCATCCGGGCCGACTGGGCCTGGGGAATTGAAAACAATGTTATTCTACCCAGAATCTTTTATCTTTCGCTCGTATTAGATTTTTAGTCATGACAATAACTGAGCTTGTAGTTCTGCTGCTGACGGGGTTGTTGGCGGGGTTTATCAGCGGATCCCTGGGTGTTGGCGGGGGTATCGTCATTGTGCCCAGCCTGGTATTTTTACTTGGTCTCACGCAACACCAGGCCCAGGGTACCAGTCTGGCCCTGCTGCTCGCTCCCATCGGGATTCTGGCAGTCCTTAACTATCACAAGAGCGGATTCATCAATTGGAAATATGCTATTATCCTGATGCTGGCTTTTGTTATGGGGGGTTACCTAGGTTCTGTACTTTCGGTGCAGCTCCCCGAAAAAAACCTGAAACAAATATTCGGTCTGCTCATGCTGGTGGTTGGAACCAAGATGATCCTGGGTAAATGAAAAAAGAAGAACTCATAAACACTATCCAAGAATACGCGGATCAGTATTTTGAAACCGTCCGCGGTATCAGAAGGCATTTGCATGCTCACCCGGAGCTGTCCTTTCAGGAGGAAGAAACCGGCAGATATATTTTATCTCTTCTCAGGGAAAAAGACATTCCCTGTAAACCGGGTTATGCCGGAAATGGGATTCTTGCCAGGATTGAAGGACAAAACCCGGGGGGCCCGCGTATTGCCCTGCGGGCCGACATGGATGCCCTGCCCATACAGGAACAGAACGACCTGGAATACAAGAGCAAGAATCCCGGGGTGATGCATGCCTGCGGGCACGATATCCATTCTTCCAGTCTATTAGGTACTGCATTCATATTGAACCAATTAAAAGACAGGATTCCGGGCAGCATTAACCTGGTCTTTCAACCCGGTGAGGAAAGGGTTCCCGGTGGAGCCAGGCTCATGTTGGAAGAAGGCATCTTCGAACAGGATCCGCCGGACCGCATGCTGGGACAACATGTGCAGCCGGACCTTCCAACCGGAAGCGTTGGCTTTAAAAGCGGCACCTATATGGCCTCGAGCGATGAGATATATATCCGGCTCATTGGGCAGGGGGGGCATGCAGCCATGCCCGAGCAATTCCGGGACCCTATCATGGCCTCCGCGCACCTCCTGATCGCCCTGCGTCAAATCGCGGAAAAACATGCACCGGCCGGTATACCCACGGTTTTTTCCATAGGCAGGATCGAAGGATTGGGTGCGGTGAATGTTATCCCCGAAACGGTAATAATGGAGGGAACCTTCAGGACGATGAACGAATCCTGGAGAGATGAAGCACACCGGTTAATCCGGGAGATCACCCATCAAACCTTGGGAAGCATGCAAATCAGGGCCGAGGTGAAGATCCGCAAAGGCTACCCCGTGCTGGTCAATCATGAGGAAACAACCCGCCGGGTGAAGGATTATGCAAAGGAATACCTGGGTGAGGAAAAAATTCTGGACCTGGACGCGCGGATGACCGCAGAAGATTTTGCTTACTTTGCCGCCCGGTATCCATCCACTTTTTACAGGCTCGGTGTGGATTCCGGTGAACAGAAGCCACCTGCAGCTTTGCATTCTCCAAACTTTAACCCGGACGAAAATGCCCTCCGGACCGGTATGGGACTCATGGCATATTCAGCCATACAACTTCTCCATAATATATAGAGATCTGCTGATCTGACTAAGGGTCATAGCGGGAGAGGCGCAAAATCCCGTAATAATCTGTATTTTCCAGTATCTCACCGAGAGAGGGTGCTCCCGGGGAGTTGGCCCAGGATTGTATAATGCGCGTGCCGATCCAGGCTGCAGCACGGGCAGGGGAAGCACGTGTAAAGTCACGGGTATAGGGTCCCGTACCAAGATAACGGACCTTGACCATCCTGTCGGTCAGAAATAACTGTTTTTCATCCACCAGGTAGGTCCACATCTGTTTTTCATTATTCCTGCAAAACTCCATCCGGGACGCTGTAAAACCAAATATCAGACTGTCCGGTGCCCCGGGCATCAGGGCCTTTATAAAATACATCAGCTTCCCCTCGTGGATCATGTTACTCAGGAGATCGTCCTTGCTGTTGTCATAGGGTATCAATACCTGTCCCCAATGGTATAAGGCATCAGGAAGAATCATCTCCGGCTTCATTTTTCGCTGCTTGTAGGTTTGCAGTCCGAGCTGACCGTAGTACTCTGTATCTTCCCCCAGGTACATATCCAGACCGATGCCGATATAGCGGGGTGTTGCAATCACCGATTCATTGAACCGGGACACAAAACTGATCACCTCAGGAAGAGAATCCCGCGGAAAATAATACTTGTAATAACGGAAGGACCTGCTGAAATCCTCCTCCAGCCATGTGATATCTTCAAATTCATCCACGCACCGGTTATACACCTGGTAATTCAAATAGTCGGTTGCAAATATCTTCAGATACTCTGCATAGGCAGGAGAACCGGGATTCCCTATCCGTATGATCTGTTCGCTGAAAAGATCGAGGAATTCATCATATCTGGCTTGCAATTCAGGAATAATGCTGTCCAGTCCGGAAAGTTCCGATTCAAAAATGTCCTTTTCCAGTCTTTTGATCTCGACCTGCACCTCGATGCCCTGTATGGGAACATCCAGCGGATTGCGCCTGCAGGAGAGCGAAAACAGGAAAAGAGCCGCCAGTAGTAAGCTATATATTCTGCATGTTTTCTGAATGCCCATGTTCCGGTAAAATAATTGCCTAAATTTACAGTTCATAGCACAAAGGTAATTTCTATTATGCTAACCCCAATGAACAAAATAAACGTGTATTATCCCCGAAAATTATGGATAACCGGTCTTGGCGTACTTTTCCTTTTTTGCACGGGGTACCGGTCCATGGGCCAGGAAACCAGGTTAAGCCTGCACGTAGATCCCATGATGACCTGGTTATCCCCCAACGGCAAAAGGATCGAAAATGAAGGTTCCCGTCTGGGATTTCAGTTCGGGCTGGGTATAGACCGGTATTTTACAGATAATTATGCCTTTCAAACAGGACTCTATATCAGTCATGCTGGCGGAAAGCTTTCCTTTACAGATTCCATTGCATTAAAGCTTACCGGTATCAGGGATACCATTCCTCCGGACAACATCCTCAGCATGAACCTTCAATACCTTTCTGTTCCCCTTGGCCTGAAGCTCCAGACCAACGAAATAGGCTATACTATCTTATACGCCAACATGGGGGTTTTGCCCATGTTGAATCTGCAATCCAGGATCAACATTCCCTATCTGGAATTTGAGCGGGAAGACCTGGAAGATGAGATTAATTTATTTACGATGGGGTACTATATTGGTGCAGGAATACATTATTCTCTTGGCGGTCCCACTGCTTTAACCGCGGGCGTGAACTATTTCAACGGTTTCCTGGATATGGCAGAGCCGGACAGCCGCAAATACCTGTTGAAATATTTAAGTCTGCGATTTGGTATACTGTTTTAACCCTTCTAAAATGAAGATAGAACTCGCTCAGCTGAATTACCACATAGGAAATTTTGAAGATAATCTTACAAAAATTGCTTTCGAGATCAAGAAGGCACAGGAACGCGAAACGGATTTGCTGGTCTTTAGCGAACTGGCCATATGCGGCTATCCGCCTCATGATCTTTTGGAAAATCCCGATTTTGTCGAAGGATGCATTAAATCGATTGCCAAGCTGGCCAGGGTATGCGATAACATTGCCGTTCTGATTGGCGGTCCGGCCATTAACCCGCGTTCAGAAGGCAAAAGACTCTATAATTCTGCCTACTTTATATATGAAAAGGAAGTCCGTCAAGTCTTTCATAAATCCCTGCTTCCCACCTACGACATTTTTGATGAGTACCGCTATTTCGAACCCAACCGGGAATTCAGGATACTGAACTTTAAAGACAAGAAGATTGGGGTCACCATTTGCGAGGATCTCTGGTCTGATCAACCCACGGCTTATCCCTTTGGCCGGTCGAGGCTCTACACCATTTCACCCATGGAAGAGCTGAAGAAATTCGAACCCGACCTGGTGGTCAATCTTTCCGCTTCCCCTTTTGCACATTCCAGGACCCGGGCCCGGGAGCATATATTTAAAGAAAATGCCAGAAAATTTGAAGTTCCCGTATTCATGGTCAATCAGATGGGTGCACAAACCGATTTGATCTTTGACGGGGGCTCGATGGTTATCAACAAAAAGGGAGAAATTCTCAAACGTTTTCCCTTCTTCAAGGAACATACAGAACAATTTGATACCGCGGAGCTGGATCAAACTCCGGGGCATGCTTCAGAGGAGCTACCCGGACGCATGCAGATGATCCATGATGCATTGGTCCTTGGTATTAAGGACTACTTCGCCAAGCTTGGGTTCCGTGAAGCCGTCCTGGGTCTTTCCGGAGGCATTGATTCATCCGTCACCCTGGTTCTTGCAACCCGGGCACTGGGTGCAAAAAACATGCATGTACTGCTGCTTCCCTCACAATATTCTTCAGAAAGTTCTCTGACCGACGCGGCAGCACTGGCCAAAAATCTTGGTGTTCGCTATGAGGTCATCGATATACGGGACATTTTCGAATCTTTCAACGAAGCACTGGATCCTTTGTTTACAGGCACACCTGAAGATATTACCGAAGAGAACATCCAATCCAGGATACGGGGTACCCTCCTGATGGCCTTCTCCAATAAATTCGGTCACATCCTGCTCAACACCAGTAACAAGAGCGAAGCTGCGGTGGGTTACGGTACCCTGTACGGAGATATGGCGGGCGGACTATCGGTACTGGGCGATGTTTATAAAACCGATGTCTTCGAGCTGGCCCGCTGGATCAACAGGGATGAAAGCATCATCCCGGAAAATGTGATCACTAAACCGCCTTCAGCTGAACTGAAGCCCGGACAACTGGATTCTGACAGCCTGCCCGATTATGATGTACTGGACCGTATCCTGAATTTCTATATTGAACAACAGCTTCCCGAAAGGGAGATTATACGGCAAGGTTTCGATAAGGACCTGGTCCATGAGATCATCTTAAAAGTGAATCATAATGAATATAAAAGATATCAGACCCCCCCTATACTCAGGGTTTCGACCAAAGCTTTCGGCGTAGGCAGAAGAATGCCCCTGGTAGCTCATTATTCTTAAATTTTTCATACATTTACATGTTTTACAACATGGTCACTCAGCCCAAGGAATATGCAAGACAAAAAAGCCAAAGCAGGCGATAACTGTATAGAAAACAAAATGTCGGTTTTCAATGTATTGAAGCCTGATCAAAAAGAGATTCTGAAAGAGAATTATACGGTTCAAAACTTTAAAAAGGGTGAAATTATTTTCAAAGAGGGAGACAAACCCTCTGGTCTGATCTGCCTTTCGGAAGGAAAGGTAAAAGTATTCAAGGAAGGTGTGGGAGGCCGTGAGCAAATTGTACGCATGGCCAAGCCCGTTGGTTTTATCGGTTACAGAGCACTGTTCGCGGAAGAAAATCATACCGCTACGGCAGTGGCCATTGAAGACTCCATCATTTGTAACATCGACAAGGATACCATTTACAAACTGCTGAGAATGAATCCCGATCTGTCGATGAGCATCATCAAGGCATTTGCAACCGAGCTGGGCTTTTCCAATGACCGGACAGTTACCCTCACCCAAAAGCATATCAGGGGCAGACTGGCCGAATCCTTAATCTTCCTGAAAGACACTTATGGATTGGAAGAGGATGAAGCCACCATCAAGGTTTATCTGTCCAGGGAAGATATCGCCAACCTCTCCAATATGACTACTTCCAATGCCATCCGCACCCTGTCGGCCTTTGCAAGTGAAAATGTGATCGCTCTGGATGGCAGAAAAATCAAGATTCTGGATATGCCCATGCTGGAAAGAATTTCAGAACTGGGATAACAGCTATTCTTTCTTAAACTTACATACCGCCAGTTGTAAGGCATTGATACGGGTTTGCAGGCTGTGCATCACCGTCACGTTATAATGCCGGGTACTGTCAAATGGCATCAGATAAAAGGCATCCCGGGGGAGGTCTTCATACCCGCGAAGCAGAATATCCCCGCGCTTACTGTTAATATAGTAGGATGTAGCATGCTGACAGGGAGTATCCCTGTACAGGTAGAATTCTTTCCCCCTCGTCAGCCTCCCGGCAATTTTGGCTCCTTCCCTTTCTATTCTCTCCGTACCGTCCCAGTACCTTTCGGGCTGCAGAAACAGGGACATCCCCAGGCGGGAAAGTAACAAAGCCGCGGTAAAAATTACCAGTCTTTGATTCTTGTTCTTCAGATAAAGCCAGGCAAATAAAAATCCCGGTACCACCAGCAAGAGGGTCTTGAGCCATGGAAACTCAACCTTGTTCAGGCGGTCAACAAAGGGAAAGGACAGTGCCAAAAGGGGCAGGGCCAGGATGAGTATTCCGAATATCCACAGTACCACATCTGAGACCAATAAATCCCGGTCCCAGGTTCTGAAAAAGGCCCATACCAGCACCGTGAAAAACAGGGGAAGGAATGGAAAAAGGTATCGTGCATAGATGGCAGGACTGAGCCAGTAAATGACGATGTTGGCCGCGAAAACAAGAACATTGAAACGCAGGTATGCATTTTTCCGGATAGCCCCGCGTACCGGTCGATACAGTAATGCCGCGAGCAGGATCGACCAGGGCAGAAAATGCATGATAAATTCCAGGGGAAAGCCAACCAGGTGGATCAGGGTTTCCAGGACCGGAACCTCAAGCATGGTTCTCTTGGAAGATTCTTCAAACAGCCTTTCCCAGAAACCCAGGGGTGAATGGAAACGCGAATACATTAGAAAGTATCCTCCAGACAGAGCCAGAAAGAGCATCAGCCCTGCCAAATGAGAAAGGGAAAAAAGCTTCCTGAAAGTACCGGTATGCCAAAACCAAATCAATAGTGTAATTCCCTGGAAGGCCAGCGATGGCAATCCTTTCATGAGAAAACCAAGTGCTGTAAACAACCAGGAAAGCAGGAACAATTTAAGATAATTCTGTTTTTGGTGTTGATGATAAATGACCACCATGCCCATCCAGGTGACCCAGGCATAGCTGATATCGATCAGACCGCGGGCTGAATCATAAAACAGGATGCGACCCGAGGTGACCACAGCCAGGGAGATAATGAACGCGATCCTGAAATCAAAGATCTTCCGGCTGTGATGGTAAACGCTGATGCCGAAACCTATCAGGGACAGAAACATGGGCATGCGCAATACGAATTCGTCAAAACTGCCGGTAAGGGAAAAAAAGAGGACCAGGATCCAATTATACAAGGGCGGTTTATTGAAATAAAGCTGGCCATTGATGGTGGGAACCCAGAAATTCCCGGTGTGCATCATCTCCTGGGCCACCAAACCCCGGGTCGCCTCATCCAGGATCAAGGGCAGTAAGCCAAGGTTGACCAAAATGGCAGGAAAGAATAATGCCACGGGGATATAATATAGCCAGCGACCCTTTCTTTGCATGGGTTTGTATTGAATTCGCAAAGTTAGTAATTTCCGTCCCATGATTAGGGCCCTTAAGTGTATCGCTTTTATCCCGGTTTATGCCTTTTTATGGACTATCACCTGGTTGCCCCCGAGGGTTTTATATGTTTTTTCTGACTTCATTTTTCTCATCATTTATTACCTGATTCCCTACCGGAAAAAACTGGTCCTGAAAAACCTGCGGAGGTCCTTCCCCGAAAAAAACAAGAAGGAAATAAGGCGGATCAGCAGGCGTTTTTACCACCATCTTTGTGATTACTTCATTGAATCGGTATACGGACTGCACATGTCTGCAAAGGAGATCAACCGGCGATACCGGTATAAAAATCCGGAACTTTTGCAAAGCTTATATGACCGGGACCGCTCTGTTATCCTGGTCCTCGGACATTACGGCAACTGGGAATGGACGAGCAACTTCCCTCTGAACATACCCCACACCGTTATGGCTATTTACAAGACCTTGCACAATCCTTATTTCGACAGGCTCTTTGTCAAAGTAAGAAGCAAGTTCGGACTTGTGCCCGTTCCCATGGAAAGCACCCTGAGAAGAATGATCGAATACAAACAGCGAGGCATTAAAACCCTCACCATTTTCCTGGCGGATCAGCGACCCCGCTGGAAAAACATTCAATACTGGACCACTTTTTTGAACCAGGACACCCCGGTACTTCTGGGTCCCGAGAAAACTGCAAAAAAACTGGACCAGGCGGTTGTATTCATCCATGTTAATAAGCTCAAACGGGGTTATTATGAATCGGAGTTTATTCTCTTGCATGATGATCCCCGGGAAACCGGGACTTACGAGATAACCGAATCGCACCTGAGAACCCTGGAAAAGATCATCCGTGAGGAACCCGAATGGTGGCTCTGGTCCCATAACCGCTGGAAACACAGTAAAGACCTGTATGACAAAATACATGCCCGCTAATGAAAATTCTTGCCACAGGGAAATTTGAACCGGATTATAACCGTACCCATACACTCTTCTCGGGTCTGAGAGCATTAGGACATGAATTGTCCATCCTGGATTATGAAAAGAAAAACCGTCAAAGTAAACGCAGAATAAAGGAAGTCCTGGATTCATCCGATCATGATCTTGTTTTTTTACCTTCATTTACACACCCGGACGTTCGTTTCGTACGTAAATTAACCCGGTTACCGTTGATTTTTGATCCTTTGATATCCAGGTACCTGACCAAGGTTTTTGATTACCGGACCATATCCAGGTACAATCCGAGAGCCTATAAAAATTACCTGAAGGATAAGCTGAGTTTTCATGCTGCAGATATTATCCTGAGCGATACCCGGGCACATGCCGATTATTATTCCATGCTCGTGAAGGATATAGAACATAAGATCCGTATCCTCCCGGTAGGAGTAAATACCCAATTATTCTTTCCGCTTAAAGAAAAAAAGAAGGGAAATAAGTTTATCGTGGGTTTTTACGGTAGTTTCATTCCTTTACAGGGAATAGAAAAGATCCTTGGTGCCGCAGACCTTCTGAAAGATCACCCTGAAATTGAATTTCATTTACTCGGGCATGGCATTGGATTTCAGAAAATTGCAAACAAAGTTGAAGAAAAGAGGATGAATAATGTCCGGTTGACGGGTTGGATCCCTTTTGAAGAATTAAATGAAAAGATCAATGCCTTCGATCTTTGCCTGGGCATTTTCGGAGACAGTCTCAAGGCCCAACTGGTCGTTCCCAACAAGATCTATCACTATGCAGCTTGTTCAAAAGGCATCGTTACAATGGACACCCGGGCTATCCGTGAGATATTCGAACCCGGAACCGACATCATGACCTGCTCCAACCACCCCGGGGAAATCGCGGATAAGATCATGGAATGTCTCGGAGATCAGGATGGGGTGGAGCAGATTGCATTAAAGGCTTTGGAAATGATCAGACGGGATTACAATCATATAAAGATCGCCGGTAAGTTCGAGAAAATAGCTTTACCCCTTCTGTTCGGTAAATGATCAGCCGGTTTGCTTTTGAATTAATGCTCTGGCTTTGGTCCCAACTTTTAACCCATTGAAAAAGGACCACTTTTTCCTGGAATAGGTACCCCAATCGATGAGTTTAAAGCCGGTCTGGTCGCAAAGAAATCGAAAAGACTTCTTTGAATATTCATTACAATGAGCCGGCACGAAATCCACGGCAAATTTCTTTTTATATAAGCCCAAAGATGAAAGGAATCTTTTCATCTTAAAGGCCCATCCTTCAATATTGGGGAATTCAAGGACAGCAAAAGCATTAGGCTTGAGTAAATTGTTGATCTTAAACATGGCAAGCAAAGGATCGGGCAAATGTTCAAGCACATGCCTCAGGGTGATGAGATCAAATTTTCGCTCGGTCTGGTATTCCAGGAAATCTGCAGTTTCCATCGGTATGGAATAACGGGTCCGGATATATTCAGACAGAAAGGGAGAAAGCTCCAATCCCTGTACATTCCATCCCTGCTCTTTAGCAAGTTTCAACAGTGCACCCGTACCGGCACCGATATCAAGGTAATCGCCCGTTCCCGGGATTTTCTTCATGATATAAGCATGGGTCATGCGGGATCCCCAATCCTTTGCAGGGTCTGTGTTCCCATTTGATTTCTGTTCATATTTTCTTTGATTGTCCAGGATAAAGATCCCGTTCATATCAAGATTGACCAAACCGCAGTTTCGGCATTTATAGAAATGGAACTGCTGATCATTCCCCACTGTATAATAAAAACTCAGATTATCGCTCGAGCAGAGTCTGCAATGCATTTTAGCCATGAGAAAATTTTAATTCAGTGTTTGAAGCAAACTGTCCACTTCTTCAATGGTCCTGTCAATGGTAAATTTATGCTCCACGAACTTCCGGGCGTTTTCACCAAGTTTTTCCCTTAATACCGGATCCCTGGCAATTTTAATGATCTTTTCGGCAAATTCATGGATATTATAAGGTTCGATCAAATAACCATTGTAATCGCTGATGATCATTTCGGGGTTACTGCTGAGCCCGAAACCGATCACGGGTTTATGGCAAACCATTGCTTCAATGATCACATATCCAAAACCTTCCCATAAGCTGGACAACACAAAAAGATCAAGGGAATTCATGAAACCCTGCATGTCATTGACGAATCCGAGAAATTCTACCTGATCCTCAAGTCCTTTTCTTTTAATCAGTTGTTTGAGCTCATTTTCCAGTTTCCCTTCACCGGCAATCAGGATCCTGAAATTCAACCTTTTTTTCTGAAGGATCTCGGCAATACCGATCAATAATCGATGTCCCTTCTGTCTTACCAGCCTGCCGGCATTCCCGATAATGATCTCATTGTCCTTCTTTTGAAACAGTTTGTATGTTTGTGCTTTTTTATAATCCTCCAGGTTGATCCCGTTGTAGATGACATCGATCTTATCAAGGTCATACATTTCATTGTTTCGCTGAACAATGGTCTTTTTTGTTTCTTCCGAGTTAGCTATCACCCTGGTTACCACATTTTTGAAAAGAAACCTGTTCAGGGGAGTGTCCCTGATAGGAATGGCGCTTCCCCTCCGGTATATGATATTCCGGACCCCCGCGAGTTTTGCTGCAATACCTCCCACTTTCAGGTCGGCAGAAAGATTAATGATAACGGTCTTAACCCTCTCTTTCTTGAATATCCTCCTTAAGCGCCATATTTTATAAGGATTCAGGAAACTCAGATTGTTGATAATTACCTGGTATGCGCGCAGCGGCGATTCCTGGAGACTCTTGTAGAGTTCGCTGTTTCTGTTGGTGATCAAAAAGGTGTCATAGCCGTTCTTTGAAAGACGGCTGGCCACATCAAAATGCCATTTTTCACCTCCGCCCCAGGACTTGACACTGTTCATGAAACAAAGCCGCTCCGCGGCTATGGCTGCCCTTTCTTTATAATAATCCCTGAGTTTAATGTATTTCAGGAAGGTTTCGTGCGCGGAATTCACACTGATCACAAGGCCGTAAAAACCATCCAGGAATCCCAGTTTGATAAAGTAATCCCGGAACATGCGCCATATGGGATTGAATATAATATTGAAGATGGTGGCTCTCTTACCCGCTTTATAATAAGCTTTGGCTACTATACTGGAAAACTTGTTGATCTGCTCGATGTGTTCATTAATGCTGAAATAGGAGTAATGCAGCAGGTCCCCGGCAAGAAATCTTCTGCTCGCACCCTTTTCCAGGTAAAACCGGTCATGCGGGTTAAGACCGCCCCACCGGCCCTTTCTGCTGTCCCACAATCTGAGTTTGCGTGCCGGGTACCATGATGTATGCTTGATCCATTTCCCGCAATAGTTGGTGAGCCGGTTGAAATAATAGCCATCATACTTCCAGTCTTTTTTAACCTTCTTAATGGATTCCTTCAGCCCATCGGAAAGGGCTTCATCCGCATCCAGGGACAGGATATGCGGATATTTAGCCTGGGTAATGGCCCAGTTCTTTTGTTCGATATGCCCCTCGAAAGGGTGGGTTATAAAACGCGCCCCATAATATCTGGCGATCTTTTCGGTATCATCGGTAGAAAAGGAGTCCACCACCACGATGTCGTCAGCGATATCCTTGACTGATTCCAGGCACCGCCCGATATTCCGCTCCTCGTTATAGGTTATTATAACAACCGATAATTCTGGCATGTCATTCCTTTATATAAATCCTCTTTACACGCTCGGGGATCCCGGCCAATATTTCATAGGGTATGGTTCCGGCCCAGGCCGCCAAGTCGGATACGGTGGGATTTTCTCCAAATATAACGACTTCTTCGCCTTCTTGTACATGCAGGCCGGTTACATCCAGCATGCACATATCCATGCAAATCTTTCCAACCGCGGGTACAAGAACATTCCGAACAAGGAATTTCCCCTGTCCGTTACTGAGTTTCCTGTCGATCCCGTCGGCATATCCCACGGGAATAGTGGCAATCTCCTTATCTTCTTTTAATGCTTCCTCGCCTCCATAGCTGACATACGCTCCTGCTTTCACCTGCCTAAGCTGTAAGATCACGGTCTTTAAAGTACTCACGGGAAGCAGTTTTGTTTGTCCGTCTCCGCTTATCCCATACAGGCCGATACCCAACCGGACCATATCAAACCGGGCTTGGGGGAACCTTTCAATGCCGGCAGAATTAAGAATATGTCTCCATACAGGATAATCCAGTTCTTTCATGATCTCCTCGCTCATCTTTTCAAAGACCTTGATCTGTTTTTCCGTGAGATGGTCCTTTGACGGGTCATCCGAAGCGATCAGGTGTGAAAAAATGCTTTTGACCCGGATAGAATCCTGCTCCCGGATCAGATCAATCAGACCGGGTAATTGTTCCCGGTCAAAGCCCAGACGATGCATTCCGGTATCAAGCTTGAGATGAATGTTTACTGTTTTTCCGCTATTGGATTCCAGGAGCCTGATAAGGGTTTTCAAACCGGCCATATTGTATATCTCGGGTTCCAGGTCAAACTCGATCATGGCTCTGAAAGAACCGGTATCCGGGCTCATGACCATAATGGGCAGACCGATCCCTTCTCTTCTGAGTTTTATCCCTTCGTCAGCAAAAGCCACCCCCAGGTAATCAACTCCCTGGCTTTCCAGGACCGAAGCAATCTCATGACTGCCCGATCCGTAGGAGAAAGCTTTGACCATGACCATGATCCTGGTTTCGGAACGGATCAGGGTGCGGTAATGATTCAGGTTATGAACCAGGGCGTTCAGATCAACCTGGAGGACGGTCTGATGGGTTTTCTCTTCAAGCAGGGAAGCCAGCTTCTCAAATTCATATTTTCTTGAACCTTTAAGCAATACAGTCCCATCAGCATACTTAACAGAAGACAGCTCTCCAATGAGTTCCCCGGTGTCCTTAAAAAACTGGGCCGGGGTATCAAAAAAACGGGCGTGCCGTTTCAGTCCCTCGCCCACCCCGATCATCCTGTCTATCTTTTTGCTATCCACCATCCGGGCCACCTGGCGGTAAAGAGATTCTTTATCCATGCCGGTCTGGAACAGATCCGACAAAACCAGGACCCTGGGACCGGGTTTTTTCTGCTGCTGCAAAAATTCCAGGGCAGTTGACAAGGAAACCAGGTCGGCATTATAAGTATCGTTGATGATCAAAGAATTGTCAATTCCCTTGATCAATTCCATGCGCATGGCAACGGGCTCGAGTTTTTCCATGGCTGAGCAGACTTCCCTGAGATCTGCTCCCAAAAAGATACAGGCGGTGAAAACATGCATGGCATTCTCTACAGAAGCCGGGTTGGTAAAGGGGATAATGAAATTATAGACCTGATCCCCGTATTGTACCTCCATCCCGGTTTGGGAACCCTGCTTCAGGGATCTGTTCTTCAGAACAACGTCGGCATGAGCCCCGCTTCCCCAGCTGAGTAAATTCATCCCTTCACGGGTAGCCTCCTCAGCGAGGATGGGGAAGAGCTCTTTCTGGTCGGAACAGACCACCAGGCTTTCAGATTTTTTAAAAAGCCTGAATTTTTCAAGGATCTTCTCCTTCAGATCCCTGAAATTCTCCTGGTGCGCCTGACCGATATTGGTGAATATCCCCAAATCAGGCTTCAGAATGTTCTCAAGCCGGTCCATTTCACCGGGTTGAGATATCCCGGCTTCCATCAGGGATAGCTTGTGTTCGTCTGCCATGTACCAGGCAGACAGGGGAACCCCGATCTGGGAGTTATAGCTGCGCGGACTGCGATAGGTGGGCATCTGTTGGGTTAAAACCTGCCACAACCATTCCTTGACGATGGTTTTTCCGTTACTGCCAGTGATCGCCAAAACTTTTCCTTTATAGACAGAACGCTTCCAGGCTCCCAGCCGCTGCAAAGCGTCGAGGGTATCCTCAACAAGTATAAATGCAGATTTTTTGTATTTGTGAAGATCCTCGGGTAATTTGCTGACCAAAAAAACAGGAACCCCTGCACCGAGTAATTCGTCTATATACTTATGACCATCGTTGCTGGAAGTGACCAGGGCGACAAACATAAGCTCCCCCGTATGGGTCAGGGAACGGCTGTCGATGAGCAGATGACGAACAGGATTATTCGATGCACCATAGGCTTTGCCTTTAACAATGCGGGCAATATCGGCTGTTGTCAGTGCTTCGGTCATAAGTTTATTTTTTCATCTGCTCTTCGCGGGCTTTCATAGCCTTATTGAAACAACGGCGGCACAGGGGTTCATATTCTTCCCGTGCCCCGATATATACCTGTTCCTCCTGGCCGGTCTTTCGGAACGAGTAGTTGGCCAGACTGCCACAGCGAACACAAATGGCATGGACCTTGGTCACGTATTCAGCCTCTGCCATCAGGGAAGGTATGGGTCCGAAAGGATTGCCCAGGTAATCCATATCCAGACCGGCTGCAATGACCCTGATGCCCTGGTTTGCCAGGGAGGTACAAACTTCGATCAGGCCCATGTCAAAAAACTGCGCCTCATCCAGGCCCACCACGTCTACACCTGAGACCATTAATAATATATTGCGGGAAGCCGAAACCGTCGTCGACTGAATGGTATTCTGATCATGGGAAACCACGTCCAATTCAGAATACCGTGTATCGATCCCCGGCTTAAATATTTCAACCTTCAATCCGGCTATTTGGGCCCTTTTCAGGCGACGGATCAATTCCTCCGTCTTGCCGGAGAACATGGAACCCGTGATCACTTCAATCCAACCCCTGTTGCGGGATTCAATATGATGCTCCTCGAAATCCATCCTCCTTCAAAGATACTATAAATTGGTTCAAAGGGCTCATTACCTGCATAAGTGAATCAAAAGACTCTTCTCCAATCTCAATTCACCCACCCCAACCCCTCCCCAATAATCAGGGAGGGGCTTTATATTTCTCGCTTTAGCTCTAACTTGATTTAAATCAGGATGTTATTTCTACCTCCCTGCCTTAGGGAGGGAGATTAAGAGGGTGGGTGAAAAGAATCTTGAAAATAAGATCCAAATCAAGATCATATCTTAACAATTTATAACTATTGCCCTTCCTTTCCCGTTAAATATTAAATAACTTTACAGTTTAAATCCGGAGTAAGCATGAGTAAGTTAAAGTCTATATTGTCGGCACTGGAGGAATTCAACAAGTTCTATAAGGAGGAGGAGCATTTAAAGGAGATCCATGGCATTGAGCGGGACCTGCTGTTGTCCAGAATAAGGGAACTTTATGAAACCGTGTATCTTTCCCCACAGATTAAAGTCACAGCACGGCATGAAAGCGGTGAAGAGCTTAAGACAGGGAGAACAGGGGAAAAGCCTGAGCATGAAAAACAGGATGAGATATTGGAAATTGAAGAAGAAAAAGCGGCTGAAAAACCTCAGGCGAAAAAAGATGAGCCGCCTGAAGATGAAGAAAAGAAAAAAACCGCTCGGTCCAGGAAAGAGCCGGAGATCCTTGCAGAACAATATCAGAACAAAACCCATTATGTGAATGAATCACTGGGAGCCACCCAAAAGAAGGAAGATCTCTCGAGCAAACTTAAGTTAAAACCCATTGATGATATCGGTTCTGCCCTTGGAGTGAATGACCGCTTTCACCTGATCCGGGAATTATTCAACGGCGACCGGGAGATGTTTGAGAAAACCATTGACTATCTGAACAATGCCCCGAATTTCAATGTCGCCTTCTCCTATATCCAGAATACCTTTGATTGGGATATGGAGAGCGAAGCCGTGCAGAACATACTGGATTTGGTCAGAAGGAAATTCATACTTCATCAATAATGTCTCGTCTCTGCCTGGTTCCAACCCCAATCGGTAACCTCGAAGATATCACCCTCCGGTCCCTGAATATTTTGAAACAGGTTAGCCTTGTGCTTGCCGAGGATACCCGTAAAACCGGCAATCTCCTGAAGCATTATCAAATAAATAAACCCCTGCTATCCTATCATAAGTTCAACGAACACCGGCAATTGAAAACGATCATCAGCCGCTTGAAAGCAGGAGAAAGCATGGCCCTGGTTAGCAATGCCGGCACCCCGGTTATTTCTGACCCGGGATTTTTACTGGTTCGTGAATGCATCCGGCAGGATATCCCCGTGGAATGTTTACCCGGTCCCGTTGCTTTTGTCCCTGCCTGGGCCGTCTCCGGCATCCCCGGAGATCTCTTTCTTTTTGCAGGCTTTCTGCCGCACAAGAAAGGCAGAAAGAAAAGAATAAATCAGCTGGCCGAATGTCCCTACCCCATCCTTTTATATGAGTCCCCGTACAGGCTGATCCGTACACTTCAGGACCTGCTGGAAGTTCTGGGTGACCGACCCGTTTCGGTATCCAGGGAACTCACCAAAATTCACGAGGAAACCCTTCGGGGTAAATTTACCGGGCTTATCGGGCACTTCAAATCCCATCCACCCAAAGGAGAATTCGTTCTGGCAGTAGGTACTTCAGAATAAGAGATCCTTTTGTATCTAATTCCGTGCGATTCCGAACAATGATGTTCATCAGCGGTCATTTCTGTACGACCAAAAAAGTGAAAATATCTCCGTAACTTATTTATTTTAAGCTATTTACAATCTTTGGCACAGAAAATGATATAGAAAAGACAAACAACATTATAAACCGAGAATCATGAAACGCGCTAATTCAAAGATCAGAAATTTAATCCGGTATACGATACCTTACGCGTGTCTATTGGCCTTACTCCTGTCGGCAGGCAATGCACTTAAGGCGCAGCAAAACCTTGTCATCCTTGACACGAATTACCTGGTTGCCGATATTTCAGGCTATGTTGTTTCTGAGGTCAGGGTGAATTATGACGAAATGAACATGATAACAGACTTTGAATTTGAGTCTGAGCTCATGATTGAAGAATGGATGGTGGATTCAGAAAACTGGGTCGCTGTTAACAGGATTGACAGTGAAGAAGCGGTAATAGAAGAAGAGCTGGAGATTGAAGACTGGATGACCAGGTCATTTTTTACGGAAAGGCAACAGGAAACATTTGTTGAGGAGGAAGTTGCAGAAGAAGAACTCAAGCTGGAAAGCTGGATGCTTCAGAAAGGCGGTTTCATTCATAAGCCGGCCTGCAATTAGCCGAAAACTTATAGCGCGTACCACATAAGACTCCATGTGTTTCAGGGAACCCGTCAAGGGGTTCCTTTTTTTATTCTTTGAATTTATCGGGTATTGTTTTCGTGGCCTTGGCCCCGAGTGCCTCTATATCCTGCGCCCTCTTGATCAGATTTCCACGGCCCCGCGAAAGTTTTTTAACAGCATCTTCATGGGCATTCTGGGTTTGTCTGAGGCGGTCACCAACCATTTTAAGATCGTCAAGGAGTGAATAGAATTTATCCAGCAATGCTCCGCCCTGCCGTGCTATTTCCATGGCGTTCTGATTTTGGTATTCCTGGCGCCAGAGGCTTGCAATCATTTTCAGTGCAGCAATCAGGTTGGTGGGACTCAGCAACAAAATTCTTTTCTGGTAGGCATAGTTCCAGAGATCCGGATCTTTCTCAATAACTACCAGGTATGCCGGTTCAATGGGCATAAAGAGCATCACGAAATCAAGTGAATCCAGGTCATAGATGTCCTGATAGTTTTTCCGGGACAGGAGCTGTATGTGATTTCTCACTGCATTCAGATGGTTTTTTAAGGCTTTTTCCTTTTCTTTCTCGTCATTGGCGGAATTATATTTTTCATAATCAGCCAGCGAAACTTTGGCATCGATCACCACATTACGATCTCCCGGGTATGTAACGATAATGTCGGGTTGCAAGCGTGTCCCGTCGTCCAGGGTAAAGGAAGGTTGAACAAAGTATTCCCTGTCTTTTACGAGTCCGGATTTTTCAAGAATACTTTCCAGGATCATTTCCCCCCAGGATCCCCGGGTCTTGGAATCCCCTTTCAGTGCGCGGGTAAGGTTATCTGCTTCGGCACTAATCCGTTTATTGAGTTCGGCCAGGTTCCGCACCTCTTCCTTCAGGGAGAAACGCTGCTGTGCTTCCTTGTCATAAGCTTCCTGCACCTTCTTTTCAAAATCCTTCAGCCTCTCACCCAGGGGATCGAGCACTGCTTTCAGGTTTGTTTTGTTTTGCTCGGTGAATTTCCTGGATTTCTCTTCCAGTATCTCATTGGCCAGGTTCTTGAACTCGGTGTTAAACTTCTGATAAAGCTTTTCCACCTCTGTTTTCTGTTCCGCCATCTGTTGGGAGAGATTCTTAAAGTCCGCTTCTTTTGCTGCCAGCTGCCTGTTCAAGTCAAGCAGTTCTCGCTCACGTTCCTCGAGTTTCTGCCGGTTTTCCTTCAGGTAACCTTCCATAAGCTGCAGTTTTTCTTCAGCTTCCTTACCTGCTCCTCCGAACAAGAGGCGATAAAGCAAGAGCCCCAGAATAATCCCGGTAATCAGGCCTATAAGCAGATATACGATGTTCATTACGGTTATTATGGAAAATGGAAAATATATTAATATCCAATTAATACTTCCAATATCATCCTGAATCCTGAATTAGATGTTATCCCCCGGATCGGGAGGGGGACCAAACCCAAAATCATCCTCATCCTTTTTACTAAGGTCTTCGTTCATTTTTGAGGGCATGACCATGGAACCCACTCCTTCTTCGGAACTGATGGGTTCTATGCTGTCCAGCTCGGCAAATTTGGCATATTCTTCACGGAACCTAAGCTGAAAATCACCAACCGGCCCGTTGCGGTGCTTAGCCAGAATGATCTCCGCGAGGCCGATCATGGAATTGCCGTCTTCATCCTCAAAGATGCCATATTTTTCGGGCCGGTGTATGAACAACACTAGGTCCGCATCCTGTTCGATGGCTCCGGACTCCCGTAAATCGGAAAGCTGGGGTCTTTTGTTCCCCGAACGCAATTCAACCGAACGGTTCAGCTGGCTCAGTGCAATTACCGGCACGTCCAGTTCTTTGGCGATCGCTTTCAGGGAACGGCTGATGATGCTGACTTCCTGCTCCCGGCTCCCCCGGTGATCGCCGGTCCCGGACATCAGCTGGAGGTAATCGACTATTATGACTTCAATCTTATGTTGTACTTTCAGGCGACGACATTTGGCCCGGAGCTCAAAGATTGAAATGGCAGGGGTGTCATCAATAAATATAGGGGCTTCCTCCAGGGATTTGATCTTATATTCCAGCTGCCTCCATTCGTAATCTTCCAGCTTACCGTTCCGGATACGATCGCTGGGTAGTTCCGTTTCACTGACGATCAAACGGTTGACCAACTGGACGGAGGACATTTCCAGGGAGAAAAAAGCAACCGGCCTTTTATGATCGATGGCCATATTTCTGGCCATGGACAGAACGAAAGCCGTTTTACCCATGGAAGGACGGGCCGCGATGATAATAAGGTCGGATTGCTGCCAACCCGAAGTTAGCCGGTCCAGTCGGGTAAAACCCGATGGGGAACCGCTTAAATTGTCTTCCCGTTTGCCGGCTTCCTGTATACGTTCAATGGCTTCCTTGATAAGCACATTGATCTGGGCGGTTTCCCGTTTGATATTACCTTCGGCGATATTGAACAATTCCCGTTCGGCTTCATCCAGCAGATCATCCACATCGATGGTCTCATCATAGGCATTATGAATGGTCGAGCTGGAAACCCGGATCAGCTCGCGCTGGATGTATTTTTGCTGGATGATGCGGGCATGAAAGTCAAGATGTGCCGCGGAGGCCACTTTGCTGGTTAGCTGTGATATATATAAAGGTCCGCCCACATCCTCCAGGTTTTTTGTCCCGCGCAGCTCTTCTGTCACCGTAAGAATATCAATGGCTTCTTCCCGCTGGGAAAGATCGATGATGGCCTTGTAAATCTTTTGATGGGCCTCTTTGTAAAAACTCTCCGGCTTTAAAATGTCCAGGACCGTTAATACTGCATCCTTTTCCAACATGACTGCCCCCAGAACCGCTTCCTCAAGATCAACAGCCTGAGGGGGCATCCTGCCGATATCCAGATTGATCTGCTGCAGGTTTACGGATGTTTTTGATTGCGGTTTTAGTGCCATCAGATACTGTTTTTGAAGCATGGACTCTCCTCTCGGCAAGCCGCGAGGAACCTTTAGCTCGGCGAAGCCAATCATCGATCCAGAAAATATCCCAATTGTGCCCGCTTACCCCGCCGCTAGCAGCGGGGAATTCGCTCGCGGGATTCAAAGGTAAAAAAGAATGAAACCGCGGTCCATTTCACAACCTATATATTTTAAACAATGAAGCAACATCTTTTCTTAACAAAATGTTAATAAAGATTGCGAATTGCGGATTGGATGTAGATAATGATAATCCGCAATCCGTAATCCGCAATCCGTAATTCGTAATTATCTTTACCGCATGATCGTATTTCCCCATGCCAAGATCAATCTGGGATTGGACATTCTTCACCAAAGGAAGGATGGTTATCATGAGATCGAGACTGTGCTCTATCCGGTAGGATTGGCGGATATTATGGAAGTTATCCCGGTCCCCGATGATGATTCCGGTAATCTGGAACTTACAGTAAGCGGGATCTCTAAAGACATTCCCCAGGAGAACAATATTATACGAAAAGCACATGAAGTTCTGGCTGAAACCAGAATCCTGCCTGGCCTTCAGGTCCACCTCCACAAGCTCATTCCCCCGGGTGCCGGTCTGGGCGGCGGTTCTTCCGATGCGGCATTTTTCCTGCGGGCTTTGAATGATCTTTTGGAACCCCGACTGCCGGAGAAGGAATTACTCGGGACCTCCGGACGGCTTGGCTCTGATTGCCCTTTCTTTATCAATCCCTGTCCGGCATTGGCTACCGGCAAAGGGGATGAACTGCATCCGGTGGATCTGTCCCTGGAAGGTTGGCACCTGGTTATACTCTGGCCCGGATTCAGCATTTCGACCCCTGAGGCTTACACATCCTGTGAGCCCGGTGTATCTTCAATGGATATCCTGGAAATGCTTCAAGACAGTCCGGTCCAATGGCACGGAGGGATTTTCAATCGTTTCGAACGGAGCCTGTTCCATCGGTATCCTGAGCTGAAGCAATTAAAGGATTGCCTGTACGAACTTGGTGCAGTCTATGCCTCGTTAAGCGGAAGCGGCTCAGCAGTCTATGGCCTGTTCCGGGAAAAACCTGAATTCCCGGAGGATTTGGCAGATAAGCTTGTATGGGAAGAAAAATTACAGGAGCCTATTCGAGTTCCAGCAGGATAAAATTTTTGGGTATACGGTCCCCTTCTTTGATATTCACCTTCTTTACAACGCCGGGATAGGGGAAATAAACCCTGTTTTTCATTTTCATGGCTTCCAGCACGAGCATATTATCCCCCTGCTTTACTTCCTGTCCTTCCTTAACATAGACCTTCAGGATGGTGCCGGGGATAAAGGACTGTATCTTCCGGGGGTCGGGGTTGGCCCATTTCGCCCGGTCCTCAAATTTCTTGTTGAAATAGGTTTTGTATTTGGTCCCTTCAATAGGCAATGATTTGCACCGTTTTTTCTTTTCGTTTTCCATTTTCCCTCCACAGTCTATGCTGCCGATTAACTTCTTCTTCTTTTCAGAAGACATTTTTTTTGAGTTGGACCTCCCGGAACCATTGTACCGGTTGCCCCCTGTTTGGTCCTTTGATTTCAGACTTGGCATATGCAACTGTTTTTAGAAAGGTGGTATCCCATGTTTCTTCTTAGGCAGATATACTTCCTTTTTATTGGATACTTCAATGGCATGAAGCAATATCTGCCGGGTTTCCTTGGGTTCGATCACCGAATCAATATAACCCCTGGAGGCCGCTACATAAGGATTGGCAAACTTTTGTTTATATTCCTTTACTTTTTGCTTTCTCATCTTTTCCGGGTCATCTGCTGCAGCAATCTCCTTCCGGAAAATTATGTTGGCTGCTCCCTCCGGTCCCATAACGGCGATTTCAGCACTGGGCCATGCAAATACAAAATCGGCCCGAAGATGCCTTGAACTCATGGCAATATATCCACCGCCATAGGCTTTCCTTAAAATAACCGTCATTTTGGGTACGGTAGCCTCACTGTATGCATAAAGCACTTTGGCACCATGCCGTATTACGCCCGAGTGTTCCTGGTCCACCCCCGGCAAATAGCCGGGCAGGTCAACCAGGGTAATGATGGGAATATTAAATGCATCACAATAACGAATGAAGCGCGCGGACTTGTCGGATGAATCAACATCCAAAACACCTGCAAGCACGAGGGGCTGGTTACAGATAAATCCGACGGTCTCTCCATTCATACGGCCAAAGCCGATGACCATGTTTTCGGCCCATCTTTCCTGTACCTCAAAGAAATCGGACTCGTCTACCAGAGCCCGGATTACGTTCCTTACATCGTAGGGCTGGGTTGGATCCCCGGGAACGATGGTTTCTATATCGAATTCCGGTTTCGGCGGCTTGGGATCAAATCTCCGTGCCTTACGGGAATTATCCCAGGGAATATAAGTGATCAGCTTTTTGATCTGTTCGAAACACTCCTGCTCGCTTTCGGCATAGAAATGAGCATTACCGGATATCTGGCTGTGTACTTTGGCCCCGCCCAGGTCGTCCATGGTAATCTCTTCTCCCAATACGGTTTTAATCACTTCAGGTCCCGTGATGAACATTTTGGAGATTTTGTCCACCACAAACACAAAATCAGTCAGGGCCGGCGAATACACCGCACCACCGGCACAGGGACCCAGTATGACTGAGATTTGGGGAATGACACCGGAAGCCAGGGTGTTTCTGAAAAAGATCTCGCCATAACCGGCCAGTGAATTCACCCCCTCCTGGATACGGGCGCCTCCTGAGTCGTTGATGCCGATCAGCGGCATTCTCATTTTCAGGGCATGCTCCATGATCTTTACAATCTTCCGGGCATGCATCGAACCAAGCGACCCCCCGGCTACGGTAAAATCCTGGGCAAAAATACATACCGGAGCACCGTAAATCGTTCCCGTACCAATGACCACCCCATCGCCATGAAGGGTTTTCTTGTCCATATCAAAATCCCTTGCATCATGCTCAACGAATAAATCATACTCATTGAAGGTCCCATCATCCAGGATCGAAACGATCCTTTCCCGGGCAGTCATCTTTCCCATGGCCACCTGTTTCTCAATGGCCTTTTCCCCGCCACCCAGCAAGACCTGCTCGCGGCGCTTTTTCAATTCCTGAATTTTTCTTTTTAAAGGCATCTGACAAATTTTAGTTGCTGATATAAACACCAGAAAGTGGGTACAACATTACGAAAACCTTAATTAATAAAAAATATTTTTCGCGTAAAACGACCCTGGTTCAAGCTGCCAAAAATAGTTAAATTATTCAGGATTCAGCATTACAATCCTGAATTCTGAATCCCGGATCCTGAATTATTTTGGTGCCATCTTGTAAAGAAAGAAAGCAATGCCCGCGAACAGTAAATTAGGGATCCAGGCAGCCAAAAAAGGACTGAGCGTGCCACCCACGGCAAACTGGGTGGAAAACTGCATAAACAAGATATAGGCAAAGCTTACCAACAGGCCCAATCCGATCTGTGCACCCATGCCACCCTTAATCTTTCGTGAGGAGACCGAAACGCCCACCAGGGTTAGTACAAAAGTGGAAAATGGAAAAGCATATCTTTTGTGCTTTTCAATCTGGTATATGGATATATTCGACTCTCCCTGCATTTCTAATTCCTTAATGTAGTCGTTCAGCTGGTGAATGCTCATGGTTTCCACGTAATTGACCCGCCTGGAAAAATCTTCAGGACGAATGCTCAGGGTGGAATCCATTTTCCTGCCTTCTTGAATGATCTCGCGCGGGCCCCGAATCTCACGAATGTAGTAGTTACGGATCTCCCAGTTCTGTTTGGTGGTATCCCACCGGATATAGTCGGACATCAGTTTGGAAACCAGCTTACCATCCTCAAATTTTTCCATGGAGAATTTATACCCGATATCGGAAATGTTGGAATAGCTCTCCATGTAGATGAAAACCCCCGGGCTGATCTGTTTGTGAATGTTCCGCTGACTGTAACGGAAGGGACGCGAGTGGATGTATTTCTCCTCAAAATCCAGCTTGACCTTATTGGCCGGGGGAATCACATAATTGCTCATAAAAAAGGAAAAAAGGGCGATCAAAAAAGCAGAGATGAAATACGGCCGCAGGAGTCTGTGCAAACTCATGCCGCTGCTGATGATGGCAATGATCTCGGTATTGTAGGCCATCTTCGATGTAAAGAAGATCACCGAAATGAAAGTAAAGAGGGAGCTGAACAAAACTGCAAAGTAAGGTATGAAGTTCAGGTAATAATCAAATATCACTTCACGCGGCGAGGCATTGTTTTCCAGGAAATCATCGATCTTTTCAGAGAGATCGAAGATTACGGCAATGGAAAGGATGATGATAATGGAAAATATAAAGGTTCCCAGGAACTTTTTAATGATGTAAAGGTCTATTTTTTTCAGAAAACCAATCCTCATAACCTGTTTGTAAGATGCGGTACCATGCTGTCTTTCCAGTTCCGGAAGTCCCCGCTGGCAATCTGTGCCCTGGCCTCCTTCATGAGCCACATATAAAAGCAAAGATTATGGATGGATGCAATCTGTGCGCCCAGAAGCTCTTTAGCCATGATTAAATGACGAAGGTATGCCCTTGAATATTGTGTATCCACCCTGCACAATCCGGATTCATCCAGCGGGGAATAATCATTCTGCCATTTTTCATTGCGAATGTTGATGATGCCCCTGGAGGTGAACAACTGCCCGTTCCTGCCGTTCCGGGTGGGCAGGACACAATCGAACATATCGATACCCAGTGCAATACATTCCAGCAGGTTGGCAGGAGTACCCACTCCCATCAGATAACGCGGCCGGCCGGCCGGCAAAATGTTATGAACCACTTCAACCATTTCATACATTTGTTCTTCCGGTTCACCGACCGATAGTCCACCAATGGCATTGGCCGGCATATCCAATGAAGCAACGAACTCTGCCGAGCTCTGCCGCAGATCTTTATAAACACTGCCTTGGACGATGGGTACCCAGAATTGCTCAAAATCATACAGCGAACCTGATTTCATAAAGTGTTGCTTACCCCTTTCAAGCCAGTGGTTTGTAAGCTCCAGCGATTCACGTGCATAAGACTTCTTGCAGGGATAAGGGGTACATTCATCCAGGGCCATCATGATATCCGAGCCGATGATCCTTTGCATGTCCACAACGGATTCCGGGGTAAAGCTGTGTTTTGAACCGTCGATATGGGAGCGGAACAATACACCCTCCCTGTTAATCTTACGGTTTTCTGCCAAGGAAAATACCTGGTAGCCACCACTGTCGGTCAGGATGGGCCGCTGCCAGTTCATGAAAGCATGAAGGCCTCCCGCTTTATGAAGTACGTCCATGCCCGGGCGCAGAAAGAGATGATAGGTATTGCCCAGTATTACCGGTGCATTGATCTCTCCGCTTAGTTCGTGCTGATGAACGCCCTTGACGGTGCCTGCCGTTCCGACCGGCATAAATACCGGGGTGGGAATATCCCCGTGTGCGGTCCGGAACTTTCCTGCACGTGCCCCGGATCGAGGGTCCTTGTCTTCCACGCTGAATTTCATGGCCGGTCAAAGATAGCAAATAATCATGTGGATAAATGCCTGTATTCCACCCTTGGAGAGCTGGGGAAACTTTCCTAAAATTATGCCATAAAGTTTTCACTGAATTGTTCTATCCTCCTTCCAACCAAGAAGTCCTGTTATGGCTGAGCTGGGGAATTTTCAGTTTGTCCTGGCTGCTCCAGATGCTACAGTATTTTCTCATTTTCCTCCGACCGCTTGCCCCGGTTGAAACCCGTTCAAAACATAAACACAACCCGGTATCCATTATCATATGCGCCCATAACGAAGCCGGAAACCTTAAAGCCCACCTGCCCGATATACTCAAGCAGGACTATCCTGAATTTGAAGTGGTGGTGGTCAATGACCGGTCCGGAGATGAGACCCGGGAAGTGCTGCAGGAATTTAAATCCAGATATAAAAATTTAAGAACCACGGAGATTTTGCAGGAGCACCAATTCGAAAGAGGGAAGAAACTGGCCCTTACCGTCGGGATCAAAGCAGCCCGTAATGAATGGTTGTTGCTGACCGATGCAGATTGCAGACCCAAATCAAAAAAATGGGTTCGCCTCATGGAACGGCATTTTACCAGAAAAAACAGCATAGTATTGGGCTACGGGGGTTATGAACCCCAAAAAGGCTGGTTGGATAAACTGATACGGTTCGATGCCTTCTTTATCGCATTGCAATACCTGGGCCTGGCCCGTGCCGGACTTCCCTACATGGGTGTAGGCAGAAACCTGGCCTACCGGAAATCGGTCTTCTTTGAAAACAAAGGATTTGCGGGCTATACACATTTACCTTCAGGAGATGATGACCTGCTGGTACAAAAGATCGCTGACAGGAACAATACCGGTATATGTCATGAACCCGAAGCGCATACCCTGTCAAAACAACCTGCAAATTTCAGAACATGGTACCGTATGAAGCAAAGGCACCTGACTACCGGAGTGAAATACAAGGCTTGCGTGCAGCTGATACTCGGTTCGGAATTTGCTTCAAGAGCTGGTTTATATATTTCCTTTCCTGTTTTGCTTCTGTTAACATCATTTCCTTATTGGATTCTGGCAGTATTTTTGTTCAGACTTATAGGTCAGATGATCCTATTTTACCTGAATCAGAAACGTTTGAATGAAAAAGGAATATTAGTATCTTCGCTGCTGTGGGATATCGCTCTTCCCTTTATATACAGCATGATCCATATCTCAAATTATATCCAATCCAGGCGTCTTAAGAACATTTAACCGGTCACCCATGGAGGAAAATCCCAATTTATCAGAAAAGGCACAGCATGATTTCAGATTGGTTCGTGAAGCCAGGAAGGGAGATCAGAAAGCCTATGCTGAGCTTATGGGAAGATACCGGGATGCCATATACTTCATGCTGCTCAAAATGGTGAACAACCAGAGTGATGCAGAGGATCTGACCATTGAAGCATTCGGAAAGGCCTTTAAGAATATTGAACAGTATACCCCGAGTTTTGCTTTCAGTACCTGGTTGTTTAAGATTGCCACCAACAATTGTATTGATTTCATCCGGAAGAAAAGGGCAGCCACCATATCATTGGATCAATCCCCCGATGATACGGAAAATGGTCCGAGCATGGATCTTGAATCCGCAACGCCGGATCCTGAAGAATTCATGATCAACAAACAGAAAATAAAATTGATGCGGGAGGTGGTGACCAAACTGAAACCCCGATACAGAACCCTTATCGAACTTCGTTATTTCAAAGAATATTCCTATGAAGAGATCGCTGAAGAACTGGACTTTCCCATTGGTACGGTAAAGGCCCAACTTTTCAGAGCAAGGGAATTGTTGTTCAATATCCTCAAGAGTTCCTCCTCCAGCATCTGATCCATTACCATGGAGCTCATCCACAAGTATTTTAAAGAACTTACCGCGGTTCAGCAGCGGCAATTTGCAGCACTGGAAAAATTGTACACCGACTGGAACCAAAGGATCAACCTCATTTCACGGAACGATTTGCAAAATCTCTATGAAAGGCATGTGCTGCATTCACTCTCCATAGCTTTATTCCTTCATTTTCCCAAGGGAAGTAAAATACTGGATGCAGGAACCGGCGGAGGATTTCCGGGTATACCCCTGGCGATCATGTTCCCTTCATGCCGGTTTTTGCTTGTTGATTCCATGAAGAAAAAGATCCGGGCCGTCCGTGGCATTGCAGCCAGCATTGAATTGACCAATGTGACCACCCGTCATGCAAGGGTCGAGAAGATCAGGGAAGAGTTTGACTTCATCGTCAGCAGGGCAGTTACCGCTTTTCCACTCTTCTATGCCTGGGTGCATCAAAAACTGAGAGCCGGAGAATTGAACAGCCGGAACGGTATCCTTTACCTGGCGGGTGGGGAGCTAAGCGGTGAAGTATCCAAAATTAATCGGAAAGCACAAATAATAGAACTCCATAATTATCTGGAAGAACCCTTTTTCAGTACAAAGAAGATCATCTATGTACCCGTGAGACAGGGTCATTAAGAACATCCGGGTATTTAGCATCATTTTTTTGTCTGAATAAAAAAAACCTTATTTTTGCATCCTGAAATAAAGGGGGAAACATTATGAAGAGAACATTTCAGCCATCAAATAAAAAGCGTAAGAATAAACACGGGTTCAGGGCCCGGATGGCCACAAAAAATGGCCGTAAGATCGTTAATACCCGCAGAAATAAAGGACGGAAAAGACTATCGGTTTCAGACGAATCCAGGCATAAGTCCTGATAAACCCGGTATAAACTGATCACAAAAAGCAAGATATTCCTAATATTTTGCTTTTTTTGTTCCTATACTGAATGTCCCTTTAATGTCCGCTAAAATCAATTGGGATCAGCTTCGCCTGTTTATTTTCGACCTGGACGGAACGCTCTATGATCAGCAATCCCTGAGGAGCTTCATGCGCAAGGTCCTTTTGGGATATTATCTCTTCCGCCCCTGGCGCATCAGGGAACTGTCGGTTATCCGCCGCTTCCGGATTGAAGTGGAAAAAATGCGAGACTCGGGGAACCCCGACCCGGCGCATCAGCTTTTTGTTAAAACGGCTTCAAAAACAGCTTATGATCCCGGTCAGGTACAGAAGCTTGTAGAAAAATGGATGTACCGCTATCCCCTTCCCTACCTGAAAAGGTATAAATATAAGGGCGTTGCAGGGCTTTTTACCCTCCTGCATCAAAAAGGGAAAAACATTGCCGTATATTCCGATTACCCCGTGGCAGATAAAATGAAGGCGCTGGAATTGCCGGCCGATGCAATGCTGTACAGCCTGAAGCCAGAAATCAATGAACTGAAACCGGGAACCCGGGGATTGGAATCGCTGATGAAAAAATTTGGCGTCCGTCCTGAACAGTGTATTTTTGTCGGCGACCGCAGCGATACCGACGGAAAAGCAGCCGAACGGGCAGGAATATCCTTTTTACTTTTCCGCGAGGGTCCGCAACATACGGATGCATTTAACATGATTAAGAACCAACTTCTTGAACAATAAAGACGCCCCATATCGATGCTGGGTCTGCAATTCCATGCAGGGCAACAAGATCAAGGATTCCGACATTCCCGAAGAACTGGGCAGCGATAATTTTGCCATCACCAATTACGATTACGGACGAACAGGGGAATTGGTACAATGTACAAATTGTGGTTTTATTCAATGCACCGACCTCAACCAGGTCATTCATTTTTACGAGGACCTCCGGGACGAAGAATACGAAAATACCCGCAATGAAAGGAAACTCCAGGAAAAAAAAGTCATTGAAAAGATCGCTCATTTTAAACCATCAGGCCGGCTGCTGGACATCGGCGCGGGCAGCGGCATTATGGTGGAGACAGCTCTTGAAAAGGGCTATGGAGCCGAGGGTGTGGAACCTTCCAAATGGTTGCAGGAGCTGGCCCAAAAACATGGACTTCCTGTGCACCAAGGGGTTTTTCCCCATTCTTCGGTAAAAGGTGAATTTGACATCATTGCCTGTATTGACGTAATCGAACATGTTGTTGATCCGGCAGAACTGTTGCAGGCAATGGCCAAACAACTCAAAAATGACGGTATCCTGGTGCTGGTGACCCCGGATGTCCGTTCTTTTCCTGCCCGCTTGCTGAAATTCAGGTGGTGGCACTTCCGGGTGGCCCATATCGGATACTTCAATAAAAGAAACCTGAATATGCTTGCAGAAAGATGCGGATTTCGCCTGTTAAAAATGAGCCGACCCACCTGGTATTTTACCATGAAGTATTTATTGGTCCGCTTATGCTCTTTTTTCCCTGAATTCATGCGTTTTAAGCCACCGGCATTTACTGAAAAAATGGTTATCCCGGTTAACCTGAGGGATTCCTGGATGGCCTTTTATACCTTGAAACATGACTAAGTTCCGGTATTATATTTTTATAGCCCGGCCCGATCACTGGTTTAAAAATGTATTCATGCTGCCGGGCATCGTCATTGCCCTTTTGTATGCCAGACCGGAATTCAATACGGTGCTTTTTTTGGAGATGCTTCTGGGCATTTTCAGTACCTGCCTGATCGCCAGTGCAAATTATGTGATAAATGAATGGCTGGATGTTGAATTTGATAAATTCCATCCGGTTAAGAAAAACCGGCCCTCGGTGGTAGCCGGATTGAAAGCGGGTTGGGTTTATTTTGAATATGTTTTACTGGCAGCAGCAGGATTGGCGCTGGCTCACGTGCTGTCTCCCGGCTTCATGCTGATGGAAGCCATTTTCCTTTTTATGGGGTTCATCTACAATGTTCCGCCCATCAGGACGAAAGACAAACCCTACCTGGATGTGCTCTCTGAATCTTTAAACAATCCCATCCGTTTCATCCTGGGTTGGTTGATTATTATCCCCGCTCCCCTACCACCTTCCAGCATTTTGCTGGCCTACTGAATGGGGGGCGCCTTTCTTATGGCCACCAAGCGTTTCGCGGAATACAGGTTCATCAGGGACCCCAAGCTGGCGGGACTTTACCGCGAATCTTTCCAGTATTATAACGAGCAACGTTTATTGATCTCCATTTTCTTCTATGCCCTCACCTCTTCCTTCTTCCTGGGCATTTTCCTGATTAAATACAGGATAGAGCTTCTCCTGAGTTTTCCTTTCCTGGCCCTGCTCTTTGCCTGGTATTTAAAACTCGGTTTTGAATCCGACTCCATCGTTCAGAATCCGGAGAAACTATACAGGAAGACCTGGTTTATTTTGTATCTTGTTTGTCTTACACTCATGCTAACCATATTGTTTTTCGTAGATATACCCTGGCTTAACTGGTTTCTGATTAAATTATTTGAATAAGCGATCTATTGTATTATGCCTGCAAAAAAGAAAAGAAGCTCCTCAAAAGCACAGGAAAGTGAACCTTACCTCAGTCTGAGTATACTCTTACCCTACAGGGGCAATCGTAAGGGACTGGAAAGTTTCTTTGAAAGTCTGTCACGGGTCAAAAAAACCTACCAGAAAGATTACGAGATCATCATAATTGCCCGGGAGGGATCTGACTGGCAAGATGCACTTCCGGAAGGCATCCGGCATTTGCTGGATAAAAATATAATCAGACCATTGGAGCACAAGTTACCGATTTCGCTGGATGCATTCCGCCAGGCTGTTTCTCTCAGCATCAAGGAACATATACTTTGGTTCAATACGGAAGAACTGGAGAACAGCTTCAATTTCGAGAATTTCTTTTCAATCAAGAAGGACCGGCTCAAAAATAACAGCTTTTACCTGCCTTGCTTCCGGGAACAGGAATCCTGTTCATTAAGGCGCATCTTGTTATGCCACCGGGATATCCCTAACTACAGCTGTTCCAATCCCATCCTGGCAAACAGGGATTTCGACATAGAGCTGCTGGCAAAATCCAGACGATTGAGGCTGAAAACGGAAATACTTGATGTTCCGCAAACGAATCCTTTTGGTGAAGTTAAAAAAGAAAGAAAGTCCGATCGAATACCATTGGTCCTGAGACCAAAATTCTTGTTCAACTGGTATTTTAAACTGCCGCTTAAAGAATTCACCCAAAGACCTGAAAAAAAATATTCCTTTGTGAAAATCAATCCCATCTACCGCTTCCTCTTTGCTGCAACAGCTGTTATTCTGCTTTTCCTCCTTCCCATCATGAGCTATAGTGCTGGAAATTCGGGAGATGAAGAAAGATTTCACTACAAGCACGGTCTGAACGTTTACAATTACTTCGCTACCTCGGGTGCGGATACTTCAGCCCTGAAATATGAAAACAGCGTATTGCACCTGTACGGTCCCATGTTTGACCTGATCACAGTGGCTGTAATTAAGACCCTGGATACGGATAAGATCTATGAAACCCGTCATGTGATCAATGGACTTGCAGGCTGGGGGGCCATTGTTATTGCCGGAATGCTTGCTGTAGCCATAGGAGGTTGGCGAGCCGGATTTATGGTTTTGATATTGATGTTTTTTTCTCCGCGTTTTCTGGGACATGCCTTCAATAATCCGAAAGACATTCCCTTTGCCCTGGGATATATTTTCAGTATTTACTTTATCCTGCGTTTTATCGAGGAATTTCCTAAACCCCGTTTCTCAACCCTGCTCCTGATAGCACTGGGGATAGGTTTTGCTATCGGGGTGCGTGTTGGTGGTTTGATGCTGATTGTCTACTTGTTTATGTTCCCCGGGTTACACTGGCTTTTCAGCAGTAAATTCAAAAAATTACTTTCGTCGGAGAATCTCAGGCGACTGGGGCGCATGCTAATCTATCTGATCATTGTGGGTGCAGCAGGCTACGCCATTGGCATAGCCGCGTGGCCCTATGCTTTGCAGGATCCCCTGACTAATCCTGTCAATGCACTGGATGTCATGACCAATTATGCAACCAGCATAAGGCAGTTGTTCGAAGGAAATATCATCTGGTCCAATACCGTACCCTGGTATTATGTACCCAAATACATCCTGATTACGGTACCGGTTGTTGTACTGGCAGGCTTAATACCCTTTTTCTTCCTGGTTCCCAAAATGCGATCCAGATATAATTATCTGTACATCTTCATGGTTGCTTTTACCTTTGTATTCCCCATCATTTATATCATTGATAAGGAATCCAATGTTTATGGTGGCTGGAGACATTCCATGTTCACTTATACCACCCTGATCGTTGCTGCTGTACTGGGATATGAGCTCTTATTCAAGCTTTTCCGTTCGGTATGGCCGAAATATATTCTTATCGCTCTGCTGGTCATAGGGGCCTTCTTTCCCATAAAACATGTGGTGGCCAATCATCCACACCAATACATTTATTACAACGAACTGATTGGCGGCACCAGGGGTGCCTTTGGCCGCTACGAGATGGATTACTATTTCCACAGTCTTAAGGCCGGTTCCGAATGGCTCATTGAAAATGTGATACAGGAAGCACCGGATACGGGCACCATGTATGTTGCAACAAATTACAATATCAATTACTACTTCAGGAAATACGGGGACAAGGTAAGACCGGTATACACCCGCTATTATTCGAGGGGAAACGCCAATTGGGATTATGCAGTTTTTGCCAATTCCTATATCAACCCCTTCCAGTTAGAACACGCGTACTGGCCCCCCGACGGAACCCTGCATGAAATCAAGGTGGACGGGGTCCCTGTTTGTGCCGTTGTTGAAAGAATTCAAAAATATGACTACCGGGGTTACCAAAAACTCCGTGAAAGAAACTATTTTGGTAACTGTTTAGCTGGTATCCAAAAATATAAAAAATAATGCCGGTTATTCACAAG
>CAYQQR010000033.1:0-46994 GCA_964420035.1 uncultured Bacteroidaceae bacterium
TCATTTAGTTATCTTGCGATTTACCCGGACAGTAGTGATTCTGAATCCTGAATCCTGAATTAAACCAGTAGGTTGCATCCCCGGATCTCACTCTGGTCGAAGCGGCCCTCCACGGTGAATGCCCCGTCTCCGGTTAAACGTCCAAGATCTCCGGTCATCAGGAAAGAACAAGAATAAATATTAGCTAAGTCTATGACGTTGATCCCCCCGGATTTCCCATGCTCCAGATAACTGAACGGATCGTAAGGATCCCTGATCAAAATCTTTAACCAGGGGGGAGCATGAAAGATCCCGTCTCTTGCTGCATAAGCCTGGGACAACATCTCGGTCATGCCGTACTCTGAACTCACCGTTTGAATACCAAAACCGTCTTTAAGCCTTTGGTGAAGTTCTGCCCTTGTTATTTCTCTTCTTCTACCCTTCATTCCACCGGTCTCCATGATCCTGACCTTATTCAATCTGATGGGATACTGCTCGGCAAAATCCAGCAGGGCAAAGCTGGCTCCGATCAGAATCGTGTTTTGTTCCTTAGCCTCAAGTTTTGTTAAAACATCATATAATCTCCTGAACTCGTTCAGGTAAAACCCGCTGTTCCGATGCCCGCTTCCCTTGATAAGCTGGTCGCACATGTAAACCAGGGATGATGATTTCCTTTCCAGGTAAGAAGGCAGCAAGGCCAGGATACAATAATTCCTTATATCGCCAAAGAACAATTGAAAAGATTGATGCAGGCTTTTGATGTACATTCTTCCGTCTGCGACGTGATGCTTTGAGCGCACCTGACCCGTGGTACCGGAACTCTCAAAGACCAGATCAGCTTCCTTACCCGCAGGCATTATCTTTCGATTCCGGAACATCTCAACCGACATGAACGGGATTTCTTGGATGTTCCGGATGGATTCAGGTTGAATGTCTAACCGGGATAAATATTCCCTGTATACAGGAATTCTCTTCGCCTGATAATGAAAAACCTCCAGGCAGAGCTTAGAGAATTTCTGTTCATCAATGGAAAAAATTTTATCAACTTCAGTAATCCCCATTCTGAATTCTGAACTCTGAATACTTAATTCTATCGCAGTCCCAACTTTTCATTCAGTGAATCCGGCACCGCATCCCTGTGCACCATAACCGCAACAGTATGCAACCGCAGATAGGGCACCGACATGAACAATTTCCCCTCATGATCATTGGATCCGGGTCCCCAGGAATTCTTGATGATATAAAAGCGCCTTCCCTTTTTATCCTTTGCCTTACCCACAAGGTGCATCAGGTGATCATCGGTGGACTCAAAGCTATCGAACATCTTTTGCCTGTGTTCCTGGCTCACCTCCATCTCTTTGATGGGTTCTTTAAAGGCAGCTTCCTGTCGTTCTGTTTCCATATCCGTTAAGTCTTTACCGGGTAAGATTGCCAGTAGTTTTTTATGCTGAAATCCGGGTTCACTCACATCCCCGTCCCAGCAAACGCTATATCCATGGTCCACGGCATGGTCAACCAAACGCACCAATTCATCCAGGGGTATATTGTAATAAAAATCGTGGCTCCAGTTATCCGGCACTTCAAGAATCACGGGCTCGTAAAAAGCATGATGCGTGTAGGAAGTGAATTCCAGATAATCATCGGCCCGCGGATCGAACAGGTCACGGAATGCTCCGGGAGTATATTGTTTTCCCTCGTATTCAATACTGATGTCCTCACACCCAAGGTAAGTGTCCAAGACACGTTCAACACTTTCCATCCATACGGGGGTCATCTGCCTTGATTTCAATACGGCATCCAGCATCGCCTTGATCATGTTGTTCATTTCCGTATGCCGGTGTTCTTCCGACCCGTAGTCCAAGCCCGGGTAGGACTCTTCTGTGGCCATTCCTTCATCCTCGAGGACCGTCATGACATCGTGAGCCTGCCCGCCCGGGGAGAAATTGCTCTTTCCGTGGAACCGGACATAACGTTCGGCCTTATCTTCATAAGCCTGACGCACAAAATACATTTCGGAAAGATCCACCTTGGGTCCCCCCATACGCAGGATCTCCGATTCAATAAAGGAAGTTGTGGCATAGGACCAGCAGGTTCCCGTTCTCTCCTGGTCCTTGACCGGTGTAATGGGCTGTTCCTTAATATCATGAAAACCGTAGCCTTCGGGTTGGGCAAACAGACCCCTGAATACAAGGAACAACGCGGCGATGAAAATGACTTGTTTCTTCATGGTTTTTTTAGTTCTGTTTTAGATAAAGTGGTTATTCCTCCTGATACAATAAATTTCATGGCATCAGCTGCCGGTACGTCAAGCGGCCTGACATTCTCCCGGGGAACGATGAACATTTCGCCGGAAAAATTATAGGAATGAGGGAAATATACAGAGACCTTGTCCAAAATATCCAGGTGGGACAGGTCCTTCTGGGTCATGAATCCCATCTTCTCAAGATGGGTCACGGGATTGACCAGTACCAGGACCGGTTTGTCAAATTTCCGCTCTTCGCCCACGAAAGCCGATAAAAGATCCTTGATGGATGTATAAATGACTTTGACCAGGGGGGCCTGACGAATAATTCTTTCCACAAACAATTTAAAGGGACGGGCAATGATGGTCTGACCCACAAAACCCAGCAGGGTGATAAAGATCAATATAACCAGGATGCCCAATCCGGGAATGGTAATATCCAGGTATTGCTGTATGTATTTCTGTAGTATGCCGTCTACCAGGTTGAACAAAAGATATAGGGCATAAATGGTTATACCCAAAGGGGCGATAAAGATCAAGCCCCTGAAAAAATAACTGACAATCTTTTTCATTTCCGTGTCGAATTAATGATTCCCCCGGCCTGAATCACAGTGTTCAGGCCATGGGATAAAATGCATCCTCATGATGTTCCAGTTCCATGCCATCTTCATACACGCTTACAATGATCACATCGAACTGTACCTCCATACCCATACCAAACTTCCGGGCATAGGCATCGGCCAGCCTTACGATGATCTTTTGCTTGGGCAGGGTCACCAGCTCCCTGGGCAGTACGTCCAGGTCGCCACCGCGGGTTTTGACCTCGGTAACGACCAGCTTATCCTGGTATTCCGAGATGATGTCCAGCTCATGCTTGCCGTGATACCAGTTCCGGTCGAGGATCTCATGACCCATATTCACCAGGTATTCAACGGCGGCCTCCTCACCTTTTTTACCGGTCTCATTATGTTCAGCCATGGGGTTGAATAAATTTAAGTTCCATTCCTGAATCACCAATTTCATAATGTAGGGCACGGCCCAGGATCAGGCAATGATTGGGTTCTTCATGACCAGCAGGGAAATCATAAACATAGGGATATTTATGAGGTTCCATGACCCGGTCGACTATTTCCCTGACCCCATACCCGAAAGGCTGGTCCCAGTCACGCATGCCGGTCATGTACCCCACAAACAAAGCTTCCAGCCTGTCCAGTTTCCCCGAAACATCCATGGCGATCAGCATCCTGTCGATATGATACAGGTATTCATCGATATCTTCAATAAAAAGTACGCTGCCCTGAGGGTTCCATACGCCCGGCGTTGCCAGCAAACTGTACAGGACGGACAAATTGCCGCCCTGCAGGACCCCCTGCCCTTTTCCCGGCCGCCCAATCTTTACTTCCGGGAAAACGTAGCTCAGCGGTTCCCCGAACAGGGCTTTGCGCAGCGATTCCAGGGAAGCCTCCCTGCCCTTTTCCTTTTTGCCGAAAGTAAAGGGCATGATGGCATGCAGACTCTCGATACCCGGAACATTCTGCAAATAGGCATGGATCAAGGTTATATCGCTGTAGCCGATGATCCATTTGGGATGTTCCCTGAATTTTGTGAAATCAAGCTTATCCAGAATACGATTGGTCCCGTATCCGCCCCGGGCACAAAATATGGCCCGCACCTTTTCCTGGTCCAGAAGCCTTTGGAAAGCATCCCGGCGGGTTTCATCGTCCCCCGCGAAGCGATGGTGTGATTTAAACAGGGCGGGGCTTTCAATTACCCTGAGACCCCAATCCTCCATGACCCGGTGAAATTCCTCAATTTCCACGGGATATACATTCCTGGCCGGTGCAGTGATACCAACCAAGTCTCCTTTCTTGAGCGGCTCAGGTGCAAACATGAATGAAAAATAATCATTTTATTCTACTTCACCTTCTCCTGCATATTGCAAAATTTCTTAACTATCTTTGTTTCTTTAACTTTCAGAGGATTCATGAAAAAATACAAAAGACATCTCATTACCGCTGCCCTGCCCTATGCCAACGGACCGATTCATATCGGTCACCTTGCAGGGGTGTACATTCCCGCTGATATTTATGCCCGCTACCTCAGAAAAAAAGAAATGGACGTGCTCTATATCTGCGGGTCGGATGAACACGGTATTCCCATCACCATCAAGGCCCGGCAGGAAGGGGTCTCACCTCAGGACATCGTGGATCGTTACCACGAGCTGAACAAATCCTCCTTCAGGAAATTCGGTATTTCTTTCGACATGTACCACCGCACCACGGAACCCACCCATTATAAAACGGCCTCTGAATTCTTCACCACCCTTTATAATAAAGGGGTCTTTGTTGAAAAGACCAACGAACAATACTATGATAATGAAGCAGGGCAATTTTTAGCCGACCGCTATATCACCGGTACCTGCCCCCATTGTGGAAACGAAAATGCCTATGGGGACCAGTGCGAGCAATGCGGTACCTCCCTGAGTCCCACCGAATTGATCCGCCCAAAATCTGCCATCAGCGGCAGTAAACCGGTTCTGAAAGAAACCAAACACTGGTACATTCCCCTGGATCACTACGAACCCTTTCTGAGAAAGTGGATTCTGGAAGAGAATAAGCACTGGAAAGTGAATGTATACGGCCAGTGTAAGTCCTGGCTCGACCAGGGACTCAAATCCCGGGCGGTGAGCCGGGACCTGGACTGGGGAATTCCGGTGCCCCTGGATGATGCCGAAGGCAAGGTCCTTTATGTCTGGTTCGATGCACCGATTGGATACATTTCAGCCACAAAAGATCTTACAAAACGGTGGGAAGACTATTGGAAAAGTGAAGAATCAAGAATGATTCATTTCATAGGGAAGGACAATATCGTTTTTCACTGCATCATCTTCCCGGTGATGTTGCACACGGAAGGTTCCTATATCCTTCCCGAGAACGTTCCGGCCAACGAGTTCCTCAACCTGGAAGGGGACAAGATCTCCACCTCCAGGAACTGGGCCGTATGGCTGCACGAATACCTGAAGGAATTCCCCGGAAAACAGGATATTCTCCGTTATGTGCTCACGGCCAACGCACCCGAAACCAAGGACAATGATTTTACCTGGAAGGACTTTCAGCAAAGGAACAACAATGAACTGGTAGCCGTACTGGGTAATTTCGTGAACCGGGCCCTGGTCCTGACCCACAAATACTTCAATGGCGAGGTTCCTGCACCGGGTAAGTTGCAGGATTATGACCTGCAAACCCTGGAACAGATTCCCGTTATCATTAAGCAGGTGGAAGAAAGCCTGGATCATTTCCGTTTCCGGGAAGCCCTGAAATTTGCCATGGATCTGGCCCGTCTGGGAAATAAATACCTGGCCGACAGCGAACCCTGGAAGATCATCAAGCTGGATGAACAGCGGGTGAAGACCATTCTGAACATCTCCCTGCAGATTACGGCCAATCTGTCCATTATCATGGAACCTTTTCTCCCGGATACTGCAAAAACCCTTGATGAATACCTCAACATCAATCCCCTGCCCTGGTCCGGTGCCGGTAAAACCGATCTGCTGGCCGAGGGCCACAGCCTGAACAAAGCCGGTCTGCTCTTTGAAAAAATTGAGGACAAGACCGTGGAAAACCAATTGGAAAAACTTCGTAAAGCCCGCGCCATGAACGAACAAAGCATGCCGGATCTTCCGGAACAAAAAGAAGAGATCAGCTATGAAGAATTCAGCCGGATGGATATCCGCACCGGGGTGATTCTTGACGCGGTGAAGGTGCCCAAAACCACCAAACTGCTGAAACTCACCATAGATACCGGTCTGGATCAAAGAACCGTTGTTGCAGGCATCGCGGAACATTTTAAGCCGGAAGATATTCCCGGACAAAAGATTGCTGTCCTGGTGAACCTTGCCCCCCGCGAGCTTCGTGGCATAGAATCACAGGGAATGATACTGATGGCTGAAGACAAGAACGGAAAATTGGTATTTATTCAACCCGGTGAAGATATACCCCCGGGGTCCGTGGTGCGGTGATCAGGAAACATCCAGGGTCAGCAACCACACTTCTTCCATCTCTTCAAGCTGCCTGATGCTGTGCAGTTTCTTGACGGCTTCAAACTTATCCTCAAACTGCCCGACAGAAACGCGGAAAAAAGAGTCTTCCTGACCGAGTACTTCAGGCTCAAAACCTTTGTTTTTCAGTATGATCCTGTACAGCTCAGCGTTCTTTTCCGAAATGAAACTCCCGGCAACCAGGTGATAAGCAGGACCGGTCTGCTCTGGTGCCACCGTGGCGTGATAATCCTGATTGTCTGAAATATCCTCTTTGTCGCCGCTTTCGGCCTTAAGCTGTATCGAATTCTTATGAACCGGGGGCGTGAGTGTTGAATAGTCCAGCGGGGCACCGCGGAACCAGCCTTTGTTGGCCGGGATAAGGATAAGGGCCGCTACCATGGTCACCCCGGCACCCAGCAAGATCCATTTTCTTGCCGAACGATGGGCCGGATGTTCCGGTCCGCGATCCTGAAAGCCGCGTGACCGGGTAACGATGGGATGCTCCGGCGGCCGGAAAGTGAAATAAGACAAACCGTAGGATTCGGTCAGGAAATTCAGGCTGATTTCAGAACGGAACTGCAGCCGGGCACTGGAATCCCTGAAGAACGAACCCAGCTCTTCTACCCGGAAAGGATCGCCCTGCTCTGTTCTGCGCCTGATCTTTTGAATATATGCTTCGGTGATTCGTTCCGCCTCCTTGTAGGTTATGCTCCTTCGCCGGGCAACGTGATTGATCAATAAGCCGTCATTATGCTTCAGGTCCCTGTTGAAAAGAATAGCCTTGGAGGGCGGGTAAATGGTATGCCGGTTCACGTGTATCTCTGCCGACCGGTAGTTGGCGACAAAACCGCCCAGCCCGGGCAGAATCACACAATCATGTTCAAAAAGCAGTTCCTGTATGTACCGGTCGATACGCATGAAATGAATGTGAAATTCAATGAAACAAATGTATAAAATATATGACTCGATCCTTTATGAATGATCCCTTTCGTTTTGAAACCGCGGATATTTTGTATTTTCACATGTAATTTAGCGCAGCATGCAAGCGATCAGAATGGTCGACCTGACAAGCCAGTATGAACAGATCCGCGAAGAGGTCGATACAGCCATCCGGGGGATCATGAAAAGCGGCCGTTTTATTAACGGACCGGATGTAAAAAAGTTTCAGGAAGAGCTGGCCGGATACCTGAAGGTACCGCACGTCATCACCTGCGGAAACGGCACCGATGCCCTGCAGGTGGCACTCATGTCCCTGCCGCTGGAACCCGGCGATGAAGTCATTACCACGCCCTTTTCCTTTATTGCTTCCATTGAGGTGATAAAACTCCTGAAGCTCAAACCGGTCCTGGCCGATATCCGGCCCGGGACCTTCAATATCGATCCGGAACGTGTGGAATCGGCCATCACAAGCCGTACGCGGGCGATCATTCCGGTGCATCTTTTCGGGCAATGTGCCGACATGCAATCCCTGCTGAATATTGCCGGGAAGCACGATCTGTGGATCATTGAAGATGCCGCCCAGGCCCTGGGTGCAAGCTGCCGCCTCTCAACGGGAGAGAATAAGTTTGCCGGAACCATGGGAACCATCGGATGTACCTCCTTTTTCCCGTCGAAAAACCTGGGCTGTTACGGGGACGGGGGGGCCATCGTTACAAATGATCCGGAGCGGGCCGCAAGACTGCAATCTATTGTCAACCATGGTATGAAAGAAAAATACCATTACCGGTACGTAGGCGTGAATTCAAGACTGGATACCCTGCAGGCGGCCATACTCCGGGTCAAGTTGAAACGATTGTCCCAATACAACCAAAGGCGCACTGAAGCCGCCCGCTATTACAACAGGGCACTGGGAAATATCGAAGGACTGAAAATACCGGAGCGGGACGAGAACAGCAGTCATATTTATCACCAGTATACCATGGTCCTGGATCAACACAACCGGGATGCCCTGAAGGAACATCTCTCATCCAGGGAGATCCCTTCCATGATCTATTATCCCTTGCCTTTGCATCTTCAGGAAGCGTATAGCGACTTGGGATATAAGAAAGGGGATTTTCCTGTCACGGAAGAGTTGTCTTCAAAAGTATTGTCCCTGCCTATGCACACTGAACTGGACGAAGAACAATTGAATTATATTGCGGACGCGGTGAAAGAGTTTATCAACAAGAATAAATAATATGGAGCATCAGGAATACTTTGCACACGAAACCGCCGTTATCGACAAGGGTTGCCGTATCGGCAAGGGTTGCAAGATATGGCACTTCAGCCATATCATGCCTGGAGCAAGACTGGGGGAGAACTGCAACCTGGGACAGAATGTACTGGTGGCTGCCGATGTGGTGCTGGGCCGGAACGTTAAGGTTCAAAACAATGTATCGCTCTATACGGGTGTAATATGCGAAGATGAAGTCTTCCTCGGTCCCTCCATGGTATTTACAAACATCATCAATCCCCGCAGCGCCGTGGTGCGAAAAGGGAAATATATAAAGACCCTGGTTAAAAAAGGTGCCAGCATTGGTGCCAACGCGACCATCTTGTGCGGTAATACCATCGGTGAATATGCTTTTATAGGTGCCGGTGCGGTGGTCACCAGGGATGTCCTTCCCTATGCCCTGATCGTGGGCAATCCGGGGCGGCAGACCGGCTGGATGAGTGAATTCGGACATAAACTGGCATTCAATGAAATGGGCGAAGCCACCTGTCCGGAAAGCGGCGAAAAATACCGCCTGAAAGATGATTCTGTCAGGAAAATTGGATGATTATTTGCTACCTTTAGAGCCTGATTTCTAATTCTCACGGAGAATCTATGACTGACCCGCGGAAATTCGCCCTGATCGGTGTTGCCGGATATATTGCCGAAAGACATCTGAGAGCCATTAAGGACACCGGGAATAACCTTGCAGCCGCACTCGACACGAACGACAGTGTAGGCATCATCGATAATTATTTTCCCGATGCTTATTTCTTTACGGAATTTGAACGGTTCGACCGGCATATAGATAAATTAAGACGTTCGGACCAGCCCGTGGACTATGTGAGTATCTGCTCCCCCAACTACCTTCACGATTCCCATATCCGCTTTGCTCTCAGAAGCGGGGCACACGCCATTTGCGAAAAGCCGGTCGTGCTGAATCCATGGAACATCGATGCCCTTATAGAATATGAAAGACAAACGGGCAAAAAGGTCTACAATATTCTGCAGGTCAGGTTACATCCCGCCATCCGGAAACTCAGGGAAAAGATAATGAACGGACCGGAGGATAAAATCTATGATATTGAACTCACCTATATCACCAGCCGGGGCAACTGGTACCATTTCTCCTGGAAAGGGGATGTTGAAAAATCAGGCGGGATTGCCACCAATATCGGCGTCCACTTCTTCGATATGCTCAGCTGGATCTTTGGTGATGTAAAGGAAAACATAACCCACCTGTCCCGGCAAACAAAGGCGGCGGGTCTTTTGACCCTGGAGCGGGCCCGGGTTAAATGGTTGCTGAGCATCGACAGGGACGATCTGCCGAAGGATCTCCTGAAGAAAGGTCAGCGCACCTGGCGCTCCATTAAGGTTGACGGACAAGAGATTGAATTCAGTGACGGGTTCACCGACCTCCACACCATGGTCTACAAAAACATTCTGGAAGGCAATGGTTTTGGTCTGGACGAGGTCCGCCCATCCATAGAGACGGTATTTACCATCAGGAATTCCGAAGCGGTGGGCCCGCGGGGAGCGTATCACCCAATGTTAAAACATATCAAATAGTTCATGAACATGCTTGAAGGTCTTATAAGGGGGGAGCATCAACTGGCCGTAATCGGTCTGGGTTACGTGGGACTACCCATTGCCCTTGAATTTGCCAGAAAGCTGAAAGTTATAGGCTTTGATAATCATTCCCGGCGGATTGAATTGATGAAAAAGGGCATTGACCCTTCCAGGGAACTTAATAATGATCATTTCAAAGACAGGGATATCCTATTTACCGATGATCCGGAAGTATTGAAAAAAGCCCGGTTTTTCGTTGTTGCCGTACCCACCCCCATCAATGAACATAAGCAACCTGAACTGGAACCTCTGCTCAATGCCAGTCATACAGTTGGCAAAGTCCTGAAACCCGGTGATTACGTGGTTTATGAATCCACCGTATATCCCGGCTGCACGGAAGAAGACTGTATACCCATACTGGAGAAGGAATCGGACCTGACATATATTGAAGACTTCAAGGTGGGATACTCCCCCGAGCGTATCAATCCCGGGGATAAAAAACATACCCTGACCAGGATAGCCAAGGTGACCTCAGGATGTGACCCGGAATCGGCCGAGGTCATCGCCCGGATTTACGAGCTTATCATTGAAGCGGGGGTGCACCGCGCCAGCTCCATTAAAGTTGCTGAAGCGGCAAAGATCATAGAAAACACACAACGCGATATCAACATCGCTTTCATGAATGAGCTTTCCATGATCTTCAACCAAATGAACATCAACACTTATGAGGTCCTGGAAGCCGCTGCCACAAAATGGAATTTCCTGAATTTTTATCCCGGGTTGGTGGGCGGGCACTGCATTGGGGTGGATCCTTATTACCTTGCCTATAAAGCCCGCGAATTCGGACACCATGCCCAGATCATCAATGCAGGCAGGGCGATCAATGACGGTATGGGTGCATACATCGCCAGGCAACTGGTGAAACAACTGATCGCGGTGGAAAAGAACCTGAATCGCAGACGTGTATTGATCATGGGAGTCACCTTCAAGGAGAACGTCTCGGATATCCGGAATTCGAAGGTGGTGGACCTTTACAGGGAATTGCTCTCTTTCGGCCTTTCGGTGGATGTGGTTGATCCCCATGCCATTACGGAAGAGGTAAAGGATGAATACAACATTCAGCTGATTGAGGAGCTTAATCCTCCCTACGACGCCATCATCGTAGCTGTAAGTCATGACGATTACACCAGTAAGCAGGAAGATTTCTTCGTACAATCCACCCATGAGGATGGTATTATATTGGATATCAAAGGTATATTAAGAGATAAGGTAAAGAAAAGAAAATACTGGAGTTTGTAAACGAGGAGCCATGAAAGAACTCATACTGGTAACCGGCGGAGCAGGATATATTGGTTCACACACCACGGTTGAACTGATGGAGGCCGGCTATGAAGTAGTTATCATCGATGATTTCTCCAATTCCATGCCGGAAGTGCTGGAAGGCATCAGGCGCATTACCGGCAGGAAACCCCTCCTGGAACAGTTCGACCTGAAAGACGGGAAAAAGGTGGCGTCTTTCTTTAAAAAGTATGACCGGCTGAAAGCCGTCATTCACTTCGCGGCCAAAAAAGCAGTGGGTGAATCGGTGGAGCAGCCACTGGACTATTATGAAAACAACCTGCTTTCCCTGATCCATCTGCTCCGGAATATGAAAACCCATCCGGCCGGTGCCCTGGTATTTTCCTCCTCCTGTACCGTTTATGGTCAGCCCGATGAGCTCCCCGTGCGCGAATCTTCCCCCGTGAAAAGGGCCCTCTCTCCCTACGGCAATACCAAACAGATCAGCGAGGAGATCATTGAGGACAGCATTCGTGCCTATCAGAGCATGCAATCCATATCCCTCCGTTATTTTAATCCCATCGGGGCCCATCCATCGGCCGAGATCGGAGAGCTGCCCACGGGGGTTCCCGACAATCTGGTTCCCTTTGTGACCCAGACGGCAGCCGGTATAAGAAAGGAACTGAAGATATTCGGGAACGATTACAACACACCCGACGGTACCGCCATACGGGATTATATTGATATTGTCGACCTGGCCAGGGCACACGTGGTGGCCATTGACAGACTGCTGCAACACCGGAACAAAAAAGAGTTGGAGATATTTAACCTGGGGACCGGAAGAGGCGTTTCTGTAATGGAGGTGGTCAATACCTTTATGGAAACCAATAAGGTACAGGTCAATTATAAGATCGTGGACCGGCGTCCCGGTGACATTGAAAAAGTATGGGCCGACACCTCCTATGCCAACCGGGAACTGGGCTGGAAGGCGGAAAGAAGTCTGGCCGACAGCCTGCAAACCGCCTGGAAATGGGAACAAAACTATCGCGGCAGTAACAAGGGAAAAGATCATGCAAACAGTTAAAAAGATACTGATCACGGGGGGGGCAGGCTTCATAGGTTCCCACGTGGTCCGCCATTTTGTAAAAAAATATCCCCGATACCAGGTCTTCAACCTCGACAAATTAAGCTATGCCGGAAACCTGGAAAACCTTACAGATATTGAAAAAGCTGCCAATTATTCCTTCATCCGGGCCGACATTACCGACAGGGGCAAAATCATGGACCTGTTCCGGGAACACGGCTTTGAGGGCATCCTTCACCTGGCGGCAGAATCACACGTGGACCGGTCGATCAGTGATCCCGGTGAATTTATACATACCAACATCACCGGTACGCTGAACCTGCTGGATGCCGCAAGGGAAATCCGGAAGGAACCCAAAGATATCCGCTTCCATCACATCTCAACAGACGAGGTGTATGGTTCCCTCGGAGACACCGGCTACTTCACCGAATTGACCCCCTACCGGCCCCGCAGCCCTTACTCCGCCTCCAAGGCAAGCTCCGACCACCTGGTGCGGGCCTGGTACCATACCTACGGGCTTTCCGTGGTGATCTCCAACTGTTCCAACAATTACGGTCCGAACCAGTTCCCCGAGAAGCTGATCCCCCTGGCCATCAACAACATCAAAAACAAAAAGCCCGTGCCCATCTATGGAAAAGGTGAAAATGTCCGCGACTGGCTCTACGTGGTCGACCATGCCCGGGCCCTGGATGTCCTCTTTCACAAAGGGAAAGCCGGGGAAACCTATAATGTGGGTGGCAACAACGAATGGAAAAACATAGACCTCATCCGGATGCTGTGCAGGATCATGGACGACAAGCTGGACCGGGAGCCCGGCAGCTCGGAGAAACTGATCACTTTTGTCAGAGATCGCGCCGGGCACGACCGCCGCTATGCCATCGATGCCTCCAAGATCAAAAGAGAGCTGGGCTGGCAACCCACCACCTCCTTCGAGGCGGGCCTCTCAAAAACAGTGGATTGGTACCTGGAAAACAGGGAATGGCTGGAACATGTGGTGAGCGGGGATTATCAAAAGTATTACGAAAAACAGTATCATCAAAGGTGAAAATCCGATGTTTTATTCAACCGTCACCGACTTCGCCAGGTTCCTCGGCTGGTCGACATTACAGCCCCGCATTACGGCGATGTGGTAAGACAGGAGCTGCAGGGGAATGACGGCCAGCAGGGCGGCCAGCTCTTCCTTGACCTTCGGGATTTCCAATACATGATCCGCCAGTTCCTTTATTACGGTATCGCCTTCGGTTACAATGGCAATCACCTTTCCATCGCGGGCCTTGACCTCCTGGATGTTGTTGACGATTTTATCGTAGGACTTATCCTTGGTAGCAATAACCACCACGGGCATGTTCTCGTCGATAAGGGCTATGGGGCCATGTTTCATCTCGGCGGCAGGATAACCCTCGGCATGAATATAGCTGATCTCCTTGAGCTTCAGGGCGCCTTCCAGTGCAACGGGAAAAAGATATCCCCGCCCCAGGTAGAGAAAATTATTGGCATCCCTGTACAGATCGGCAATACTCTGATATTGCTCATCCTGTGCCAGCACCCGCTCGATTTTTGAGGGAATCTGTACCAGTTCGGATATCAGTTGCTCAAATCTCTTATCGTCGATCTGCTTCTTCCTTCTTCCCAGCGCGATGGCCATCATGGTCAGAACCGTCACCTGGGCCGTGAAAGCCTTGGTGGAAGCAACACCAATCTCGGGACCGGCATGGGTGTATACCCCTGCATCGGTTTCCCGTGGGATGCTGGAACCTACAACATTGCAGATGCCCAGGACCAGGGCACCGGCTTTTTTGGCCATCTGTATGGCCGCCAGGGTATCTGCAGTCTCGCCGCTCTGGCTGATGGCGACGATGACATCATCTTCATACAGCAGGGGACCGCGGTAACGGAATTCCGATGCATATTCCACCTCAACCGGAACACGGGCCAGGTTTTCGAAAAGGTACTCTCCCACCAGTCCGGCGTGCCAGGATGTACCGCAACCGATGATGATGATCCTTCGTGCATGGATCATGCGGTCCCAAACCGTGTACAGGCCACCCAGGTGAACATCCTTGAGATCCTGCCCCACCCGTCCGCGGAATGTATCCTGTATGGAACGGGGCTGTTCGAAGATCTCCTTGAGCATGAAATGTTCGTACCCGTTTTTCTCAATATCACCGATATCCAGGTCGAGTTTCTGAATCTTGGGTTCAAGCTCCTGGTTATCGGTAGTGGTCAGTACAAGCTCATCCTGCTTGATGATGGCAATATTGTCGTTGTTCAGGTAAATGACCGAATTGGTATATTCCACTATGGGCGTAGCATCCGAAGCAATAAAGTATTCCTTGTCGCCTATGCCTATGACCAGCGGACTGCCTTTTCGGGCAGCGATCAGCTTGTCGGGTTCGTCTTTGCACAAGACCACGATACCGTACGCTCCCACTACCTTGGACAGGGCCAGCCGGACCGCCAGTTCGGCACGTACCTGTCCTTTAAGGTAAATGTACTCGATAAGATTGGCCAACACCTCCGTATCGGTATCGGTCCTGAAAGTCACCCCCCTGTTGATAAGCTTCTTTTTCAGTGTGGCATAATTTTCAATGATGCCGTTGTGTATCAAAACAAAATGATCCTTTTCAGAAGAGTGGGGATGGGCATTGACATCATTCGGTTCACCGTGTGTAGCCCAACGCGTATGGGCTATACCTATATTGCCCTTCAGCTTCTTATTCGCGGTATAATGCTCCAGGTCGCTGACCTTTCCCTTTTTCTTAAAAACCTGTAAACCTCCGTCGAAAATTGAGATTCCGGCAGAGTCATATCCCCGGTACTCCAGTCTTTTTAATCCGTTGAGGAGTATTGAATACGCTTCCCGTTTACCGATATAACCAACAATGCCACACATAATTAAAGTTTTGTGTATACAATCTTTAACTGCATCCTTTGGGGGGAATTATGGAAAGGACTTTTCAATATGACCCGGTTTGCTGAGAGATTTGCATTGGCCGGGACAATGATCAGATCGGGGAATGGGACCAGCCCATTCAGATAATTCTGTAAATGATACCCGATGTTGAAAAGGTAGCGGTTATTCTCTTCATCAAAGTTCCCGTCGACCAGTTCGCTGCCCTCCTTCTCAATGACATAATCGAGCAACCGGGTCTCATTTCCGGATTCTTCCACAAAGCGCAGGAACAGCTTCACAGGATATTGATCAGCACTGAGTCCCGTAAGCAGGGTATCTTCGGGATACAGGACCATCTGAGCCGAATTGATCGCAACCGGCATACTGTCGTGCCAATTTTTTAACTCGGGAAATTGAAAACGGATCCTGGCTCCCCCCATGGCCTGAACAAATAAAACGCTGTCGGTGGTGGGTTCATCAGAGAAAAAATTCCCAACAGCACTGCCGGCATAGCTGTGCCGGAAAGGATTGACATTTATCTCCGTTGTGGTCGTCGTAAAAACATGGTCCAGGGAATCGGTGGAGTCGTTCCGGAAAAAAAGCTGCAAAAAGCTGCTCACACCCGGGGATCCGAACTTCACATAATAAAAGGCCCCGCCGGTGTCAACCGTATCGGTGGTTACATATATCCCCTTGAAAAAGTCTTTGAAATCAAAAGGATCCTTATAAATACTGTCTTCTCCCGAAATAAAGCGCTCCAGGAAATCGGGTCGCGTAATCTTTATTCTGGCAATGGTGTCCCGGGCCGATATAGTACTGCTTCCCAGTTCCACCGGATCGAACATGCCGGTGGGATCAAGGTCTGAGTAATAACTGGTGTCGAGGAGATCTTCTGTGAGTTCAAATACCCTGACGGTCTGGACGCTCATGGTATCGCCGAACACAAGATCATAACGGAGATATACAATAAGAGAATCCACCGCGGGATTCTCTCCCAGATCATAATCCTTGTTTTCTTGCAATCCTACCTGGGTTAAAAATTCAGCCCTGGACCTGCCGAATTGATCATCCTGATAACTTCCCAAAATACCGATGAACTTATTGCCTGAAATTATGGGAGGAGGAAGTTCGGTATAGGTCTCTATGATGAAATGGGTGTCGGAGCGAACAATGAAATCATCATCCTCGGGAAGAAGGTCGCGTCCCAGGATCTGGGGGTCATCTTCACAGGATTGAATGCCAAAAGCGATGGTAAACAACCCTATGGCAATCAAAAATACTCCTGTACGGCCATTCATGATATTCCTTATGTCGATCCGGGGTAAGATGAGATATTTATCGCGCTCTCTTCTCAAGCAATTCATCATAGAACTCAGAATAGGCATCAATGTATTCATCCGTGTTTTGATAAGGAAGGTAGGGCTTATTGCTTGTCTTGATTTTCTTTTCAATGTCTTTGCTCAGATTTTCTGTACCTGCAATGATCCCGTCTGAATAGTCCATTGCAAGTTGTGTGACTGTTTCAAAATCGGGTTCCTTAACGAATTCCAGATCCTTTTTACCGACCCCCTCCATCATTGCTTTTTTAGCAAACGAAGAATTCAGCTTTTTATTGAATGCATCGTTGTACACGGAATAGACCACAAGTGAATTCGTGAAAAGCGGATCTTCACGATACGCTTTCTTCAAATACAGGGGCACCAGCGCTGTGAACCAGCCATGGCAATGTACGATATCAGGGGACCACCGCAATTTTTTCACGGTTTCCAAAACCCCCCGCGCGAAGAAAACAGCCCGCTCGTCATTATCATCGAAGTATTCTCCATTCTCATCCCTGAGTTCAAACTTCCTGGAAAAATATTCTTCGTTGTCAATAAAATAAACCTGCATCCTGGCAGATTGTATGGAAGCCACCTTGATGATAAGGGGATGATCGGCATCATTGATGATCAGGTTCATTCCTGAAAGCCTGATGACTTCATGGAGTTGGTTCCGTCTTTCATTGATGCTCCCGAACTTGGGCATGAATGTTCTTATCTCCTTACTCTTTTCCTGTATCCCCTGGGGAAGATACCTGCCAATGATGGACATTTCTGTTTCCGGCAGATAGGGTGTGATCTCCTGGGATATGAAAAGAACTCTGGATTTCTTTTTCATGAAGTGTTTAGGATTTCTTCATTGAACTGCAAAATTACAAATTTTTACCGACTTGATGTATAATTCCATTGTTATTAATAAATTACGGAGCGGCCGGATTCCTTGTTTTTTTAACCCTTATGATTCGATCGATACTTTTATCTTTGCACATAATTATGGTATTGACCCCGGAGTAGAACACCGGACCCGTTTTTTCGGAACAGAACCCCGGGGAACCGGGCCCCTTCCTTCTCGTTTGCCGGAGCGGAACACGAGGGAGGATTAAACCATAACCCATGATACTGACCCGTACCAAAGATCAGCTGCGCAAGGAACTGGCTAAATTCCGGTCGGAACAAAAAAGTGTCGGCTTTGTACCCACCATGGGCGCCATGCATAAAGGACACTTCTCCCTGATCGAACAATGCAATAAGGAAAACGACTGCACCGTCGTCAGTATCTTCGTCAACCCCAGGCAATTTAACAATACCAGGGATCTGCAAGCCTATCCCAGGGATCTGGAAGGAGACCTGCTGCAATTGGAACAGCTGCCGGTCGACCTGGTCTTTGCCCCAACGGAAAAGGAAATGTACCCGTCAAAAGACAAAAGGCATTTTAAATTCGGACCCCTGGGCAAAGTGATGGAAGGCAAGCACCGGCCCGGGCATTTCAGCGGGGTGGCTCACATCGTTTCCCGGCTGTTTGAACTCATCGAACCCGACCGGGCCTATTTCGGAGAAAAAGACTATCAGCAACTCATCATCATCCGCGAACTGACCAAACAAATGGGTTATCAAACCAAAATTATCGGGTGTCCGGTCATACGCGAGTTGGACGGATTGGCCATGAGCTCCAGAAATCAACTGCTTCCATCCCCGCTCAGGGATAAAGCTTCCAGTATCTATGATGTCCTGTTCAAGGCAGCCAGCAACAAAAACAAAATGTCCCTTCCCGAAACAGAAAAATTTGTCACCCGGGAGATCAACAACATAAAAGACTTCAAAACGGAATATTTTGAGATCCGCGATGAGCAAAGCCTCAGAAAGCTCAATTCATGGGAGGAATCCGAAACCCCCCGGGGTTTCATTGCCGTTCACGCGGGAAAGGTCAGGCTCATCGACAATATCAAATTTTATTCTTAATTTTGGAGTATTATGATGTATGTAGAGGTAGTAAAATCAAAGGTTCATATGGTGACGGTTACGGGGGCGAATCTGCATTACGTGGGCAGCATCACCATAGATGAGGACCTGATGGACGCGGCGAACCTCCTGGCCGGTGAAAAGGTGCAGGTGGTCAACATCAATAACGGCGAACGTCTGGAAACTTATGTGATCACCGGGGAGCGCGGGTCCGGTGAAATATGTATGAACGGACCGGCAGCCAGGAAGGTTGCAGTGGGGGATGTGATCATCATCATAGCCTACGCTTCCATGCCCGTGGAGGAAGCCAAAGAGTTCAAACCCGCCATTATTTTCCCGGATACCGCCAGCAACAAGCTGACCTGATCGCCAGATCACCTTTTATATGGGGATTATGCAACAAATAGTTCAAAAGATCAGCTCCCGGCCGGAGTTGGTTTCCCTGGTAAAGGAATGGAGAGAAAAGGGAGAAATTATCGTTTTCACCAATGGTTGTTTCGATCTTCTGCACCGGGGTCATATTGAATACCTGGCCAAGGCTTCTGAGCAAGGCGACCGTTTTATCATCGGCTTGAACAGCGATCGCTCCATTCGCAATATCAAAGGCAGCGGCAGACCCGTTCAGGATGAGCAGAGCCGGGCCATGACCCTGGCCGCTCTGTTGTTTGTTGATGCGGTAAGCCTGTTTGATGAGGACACCCCCGAAGAACTTATCGATGCGGTGATCCCCGACCGATTGATCAAGGGAGGGGATTACCGGGTCCGGGATATCGTCGGCTATGATACGGTAATGAGTCACGGGGGCAAGGTCCTGACCATACCCCTGATTGAAGGTTACTCCACCACCCGTATTATCGATCATATTAAAAAACATTGATCCTACCTGAAAAATGGCCAAAGCAAAAACCGTATACATTTGCCAGAATTGCGGAATATCCTCCCCTAAATGGGTGGGACGTTGCCCGTCGTGCGGTGCGTGGAACACCTTTGTCGAAGAGGTCGTATCTAAAAGTCCGGGCCGGACCCTGGATTCCCTCAGGGACCGCCCGCGTATCGAGCGACTGGCAGAAGTGGATCATACCCGGGAGCCCAGGCTGGATACAGGCATCCAGGAACTGAACAGGATCCTGGGAGGAGGCATGGTTCCCGGATCGGTGCTGCTGCTGGGCGGAGAGCCCGGTATCGGAAAATCCACCCTGGCTTTGCAACTGGCCATGGGTCTGGACAATAGCAGCTCCCTCTATGTTTCGGGTGAAGAAAGCAGCAGGCAGATCAGGATGCGTGCAGAAAGATTGGGAAAGATCGCGGAAAGCAATTATATACTCACCGAAACCCTGCTGGAACAGATCCTCAATACGGTCGAACAGGTCAAACCCGGTCTGCTTATCGTCGACAGCATACAGACCGTTCATACGGATGAAATAGAATCCCCGGCCGGGAGCGTGACCCAGATAAGGGAATCCACCTCGCGCATCCTGAAAATGGCCAAACAAAGCGCCCTTCCCGTTATCATCATCGGACACATCAACAAAGACGGTCAGCTGGCCGGACCCAAGGTACTGGAACATATTGTGGATACCGTTCTGCAGTTCGAAGGAGACCGCAACCATAACTACCGCATCCTCCGCTCGATGAAAAACAGGTTCGGCTCCACCTCTGAACTGGGCATATTTGAGATGGACTCCGGGGGACTGAAGGAGGTACCCAATCCCTCGGAGATACTGCTATCCGACCACCAGGAAAACATCAGCGGCATTGCCATCGCTTCCACCATCGACGGGATCAGACCCTTCCTTATAGAGGTACAGTCCCTGGTCAGTTCAGCCGTCTACGGCACCCCCCAGCGTTCAGCCACCGGCTTCGACATCAGGCGCCTGAACATGTTGCTGGCGGTACTTGAAAAGAGGGCAGGATTCAGATTGGCCGCCAAAGATGTTTTCCTCAACATTGCCGGCGGGATCCGGGTGGATGATCCGGCCATCGACCTGGCCGTGGTGGCCACCATTCTCTCGTCCAGCATTGACATCCCCATTCCCAAACAAACGGTATTTGCTGCTGAAGTAGGACTGACCGGTGAGATACGGCCGGTACAGCGTATTGATACCCGGGTTAAAGAAGCAGAAAAACTCGGATTTGAATCCGTTTTTGTTTCGGGATACAGCAAACGTGCTCTGAAAGAGCTGGATAACAAGAACCGGATAGAATACGTGTACAAGGTTGAAGATCTGGTGAAAAAACTTTTTACCGGAAAGAAGAAATGACTTGTTCTGTTTTACCTGTCTTCATGGCCGGCAAACTACATAAGGCAGTTTCCTGATGAAAACGACTCCACTGCTCAGGGAAGATTATGAACCCGGATCAAAACCCTATGAAATCCGGAAACCGGATATTGCCTCAGGAGACACCTATTATTTCACTACCGACAGCAACCTGGTGTACCAGGTTCGTTTTGGCAAGAAAAAGGATAACTACCTGGGCAACATCATCAATTTCAGTGTGATCAGCGATGAATTTGAAGATGAATATTCTGAAACCAACCGTGGAGAGGTCTACCGGATCATCGCCACCCTGATCGAGATTATTCGCCTGTACCATGAGCAACATCCCTTTTCCGACTCCTACGAGTTTTCAGGGGAGTTCAAGGACAATAACGACGAGGGTACAACCAGCATACGGACCAAGCTTTATTACCGCTATGCTTTAAGGATACTGAATAATAACTGGGTTGCCGAATTGATGAACAACAAGGTGGTCATTCACAGAAACTGATCTTTGAATCTTTATGAAGAGCACCCCGTGCATACTGAAAATTGAAACTCTGCGCATACAGGAACCTTCGGGAACCAGGTTGGTAGACATTGAAGAGCTGTCCCTTGAACGGGGCCGGGTGCTTGGGATGGTCGGGGAGTCCGGTTCGGGTAAATCCCTGACGGCCCTTTCCCTGATGGGCCTGCTTCCTGCATCCTTGCGCGGGGTATCCGGCAGAGCCCTGTTTAACACCGTACAAGGAAAACCCGTGGACCTTTTCCGCCAGGATGCCCGGGAAATGCGCGCCATACGCGGCAGGAAAATGACAATGATCTTCCAGGAGCCCATGACCGCCCTGAACCCGGTCCTTACCTGCGGACGGCAGTTATTAGAGATGCTTGAGCTGCACACCGGCGGCAGCAAAAAGCAGATAAGGGACCGGTGCCTGCAATTGCTGCAGGAAGTAAGAATGCCCGAGCCCGAAAGAAGCTTGAAGAAATATCCGCACCAGTTTTCAGGGGGCCAGCGTCAACGGGTGATGATCGCCATGGCCCTGGCTTCCGGGCCTGAACTGATCATTGCCGACGAACCCACCACGGCCCTGGATATAACCACCCAGGCTGCCATCCTGGATCTCCTGCTCAGCCTGACAGGAAAGTATCAGACTTCGATGATCTTCATCAGTCATGACATGAACATCATCGGAAAAATGAGTGATCAGGTGGCCGTCATGCAGAACGGTTTTTGCGTTGAACAAGGACCCACGGAAAAAATACTGCATCATCCCCGGCATCCTTATACCCGGGCACTGATGGCCTGCCGGCCCGGTCTGGATTATCCCCCGGACAAAAAGCTTCCCACCCTGCAAACTGCCTTTGAAAAAACCAAAGAAAGTCATGGCCGCATCCGGCAAAAAGAACGGAAAGAGCATCAGGAAGTGATCCTGGAGATCAAAAACCTGAATAAATATTTTCACCGGGGCAGGTCCCGCTGGACTGACAAGAGAAAGTTTCATGCACTGAAAGATATTGACCTGAAAATATATAAAGGAGAAACGCTGGGGTTGATCGGCGAATCGGGTTCGGGAAAAACCACCCTGGGCAGGGTCATACTGCAATTGCTTCCCCTGGATCAGGGACAGATGTATTATCGCGGCAGGGATATGGCGCACCTTTCAGGCAGTGCACTGAAGGAGTTTCACAGGAAAGTACAGGTGGTCTTCCAGGACCCCTACGGTTCCCTGAATCCGAAAATGAAGGCCGGAAAGACCATACAGGAAGTACTGCGTGTTCACCGGCCCGGGCTGAGCCGGAAGGAGCAGAAAAACAAAGTGTACGAACTGCTTCAACTGGTAAGGCTCAGTCCGGAAAGTTATGAACGCTATCCCCATGAGTTCTCCGGCGGTCAGCGCCAGCGCATCACCCTGGCCCGGGCACTGGCCACCGAACCCGAGATGATCGTTTGCGACGAGGCGGTCTCGGCACTGGACGTTTCCATACAGGCCGAGATGCTGAATATACTGAACGACCTGAAGGAAAAACTGGAGCTGACCTACCTCTTTATCTCCCACGACCTGGCCCTGGTCAAATATATGTCCGACCGCCTGGTGGTCATACGCGACGGAAAGATCCTGGAACAGGGTCCTGCACAAAATATCTACGAAAACCCAAAAGATCCTTATACCAGGGAATTGATCCGGGCGGTCATTGATTAACGAAAATCATCCTCATCATAATCGTAGCGTATCACTCCCGATTCGTTCAGGCGGTTTCCGTAGACATCACAGTTAATGTCGACATCAAAGTTGGGCGGTGCTTCAAAATGATCTTCTTCGGTAATGTTCAGGGTGGAGTCGGCGTAAACATCCTGCATGAAATAGCCGAAAACGGGAAGGGCCATGTTGGTCCCGGATCCCAAACCCAATCCATCGAAGTGTATCGAACGGTCCTCGCCACCGACCCAGGTTCCGGCGACAAGATTGGGGGTTAATCCCATGAACCAGCCATCGGATTGGTTCTGGGTGGTCCCCGTCTTGCCGGCCATTGCTCCTTGAAATTCGAACAGGTAACGCAAGCGCCTGGCCGTACCCGCATCCACGACCGATTGCAACAGGTTGATCATCAGGTAAGCCGTCTGATCGCTGATGGCCTCAATCTGCTCCGGGCTGAAGGTGGATAGCAGGTTGCCGTTCTTATCTTCAACGCGGGTTACATACAAGGGCTCTATATAAACACCCTTGTTGACAAAGGTATTGTAGGCTCCCACCATCTCTGAAAGCTTGATGTCCGAGGTACCGTACATCACCGAATTGACTGCCATGATATCCGATTTAACCCCCATCTTCTTGACGATATCTACCACGGCCCGCGGATGGAACCTTTTGATGAGCCAGGCGGAGATGTTGTTGACCGAGTTGGCCAATCCCCATTTCAGGGTCACTTCCTTGCCGTCAAAATCAGAAGGTCCGGCATTGCGGGGGGACCAGATACTGTCGTTGTCCTTGAAGATCTGCCTGACATTGGGAACCATATAGCAGGGAGAATAGCCTTCCTGCATGGCCAAAGTGTAAAGGAAAGGTTTAACGGTAGACCCGACCTGGCGGGCTCCCTGCGTGACATGATCATACTTGAAATACCTGAAGTCGATACCCCCCACGTAGGCCCTCACATGCCCGCTTTGGGGCTCCATGGCCATAAAACCTGCCCGCAGGAAATGCTTGGTGTACCATATGGAATCAATGGGACTGATCACCGTATCGATGTCCCCCTCCCAGCTGAAAAGCTTGGTCTCCACCGGGGTTTTAAATACAGCCATGATGGAATCCATCGAGAGCCCCTGCCTTCGCATAACCCGGTATCTTTCAGAATTCCTGACGGACCGCTGAATGATACGATCGATATCCTGGCGGCTGACATCCCTGGAGAAAGGCGCATGGGGACGCCCCTTCTTCTCCGCCATAAAAGCAGGCTGCAAGTTTTCGGAGAGGTGTTTCTTCATGGCCCCCTCGGCATAAGCCTGCATCCTGGAATCGATCGTTGTATAGATCTTCAGACCGTCCTTGTAAAGATTATAGGTGCTCCCATCCGGCTTTTGATTCTTGTTCACCCATCCATACAGGGGATTCGTGAACCACCGTACAGAATCTTCCTGATAGGAGCGGTAATTAAAATATTCATTCCTTTCCGGTTCATCCGCCGTGAAGGTGAGCCGGAGAAACTCCCGGAAATAAGTCGCCAGCCCCCGTGTATGGTCCTGCATCTTATATTCCAGCTCTATGGGCACGGTTACAAGGGAATCATAGCTTTCTTCGTTTATAAATCCGTATTTTTTCAACTGACCCAGGACCACGTTGCGGCGCATGGTGGACCGCTCGGGGTTCTTAACCGGACTGTATCTTGTGGGGGCCTGGAGCAATCCCACCAATACGGCCGCTTCTTCAATCTTCAGCGAGTCCGGGGTGGTATTGAAAAAAGTCTTGGCAGCCGATTTGATGCCATAGGCATTGTGCCCGAAGGGAACCGTATTGAGATACATGACCAGTAACTCGTCCTTGGTATAATTACGTTCCAGCTTAACGGCCGTGTTCCATTCCTTGAACTTGGCGATGCCCAGGTGGAAAAGCCGCTGGAGCCGCCAAAAATAATAAGTGGTATCCCGTGGATAAAGGTTCTTGGCCAGCTGCTGGGTAATGGTACTGCCTCCGCCGGCTTCCTCCTGACCCAGAATGATGGTTTTGACGATCACCCGGGCCAGTCCCCGGGCATCGATACCCGAATGTCGGTGAAACCGGATGTCCTCCGTGGCCAGCACCGCCTGGACGATATTGGGAGATAGCTCCTCAAAATCGACATAGGTGCGATTTTCCAGGAAGAACTTACCCATAACCTCCCCGTCGCGTGAATATACGACAGAAGCCAGGTTGTTCTTCGGGTTTTCAAGATCTTCAAAGCTGGGTACAAAACCCAGGTTCCCGGTTCTCAGCAGGATGAACAACAGGATAAGGGTCAGGTATGGGATGCTGAACAAGGTCCATAAAACAATCAGGTAAGGTTGGTATTTTTTGGATTTCGAAGACATTCAAATACTTCCGTTTGGCCTAAAAATAATAATTATTTGAATGAAAATTTTGTCATTAGAACCGTATTTACTTTACTTTGCGAAATTCTAAATGCCCGACCTGACAGATGGAAGAAAACCTTGTAATTGTTGAATCGCCTGCAAAAGCCAGGACCATAGAGAGGCTGTTGGGTAATGATTTCCAGGTTATATCCAGTTTCGGGCATATCCGGGATCTGTCGAAAAAAAATTTCGGCATCAACCTAAATAACAACTATCAGCCTGAATATATTATATCGGAAGACAAAAAAAAGATCGTCGCCGAACTGAAGAAACAATCCAGGCGGTATAAACTGGTCTGGCTGGCCTCGGATGAGGATCGGGAAGGAGAAGCCATCGCATGGCACCTTGCTGAAGTACTGGAGCTGCAACCCGGGAAAACAAGACGCATCGTTTTCCACGAGATCACAAAAAACGCCATTGAACAGGCCGTCAAAAATCCCAGGGATATCGACATGAACCTGGTGAAGGCCCAGCAGGCACGAAGGGTTCTCGACAGGCTGGTGGGCTTTGAACTGTCGCCGGTGCTCTGGAAAAAAGTAAAACCGGCCCTCTCGGCCGGAAGAGTGCAGTCGGTAGCCGTCAGACTGCTGGTTGAACGGGAAAGGGAGATCAACGATTTCAAATCCAGCTCTTCCTTCAGGCTAAATGCCCGTTTCAAACTACTGCGCGACGGAAAAGAGCATCAGTTCGATGCAGAACTACAAAACAGGCTGAAAACCAAGGAACAAGCCCGGGAATTTTTAGAATCCTGCTTCAATGCAGATTTCAGGGTATCGGACCTGACAAGGAAACCCACGAAAAAATCGCCGGCACCGCCCTTTACCACCTCAACCCTGCAGCAGGAAGCCAGCCGGAAATTCGGATTTTCGGTATCCCAAACCATGACACTGGCGCAAAGATTGTATGAGTCGGGACAGATCACCTACATGCGTACCGATTCGGTGAACCTTTCGAGCATGGCCATTGCTTCGGCACGGGATATCATCATGAAGAACTATGGTGAAAAATATTCCCGTACCCGGAAGTTCCAGACCAGGACCAAGGGGGCCCAGGAGGCCCATGAGGCCATACGGCCAAGCTACCTGGACAAAAATACCATCCAGGCCAATGCCAATGAAAAGAAACTATATGAGCTGATCTGGAAAAGAACCGTGGCCAGCCAGATGAGCGAGGCTCTGCTGGAAAAAACAACAGTAAAGATCGCCCATTCCAATTCGGATCAAGTCTTTGTAACCAGCGGCGAAGTGGTCAAGTTCGACGGTTTCCTCAAACTCTATACGGAATCAACCGAGGAAGAAAAAGATGCCCGCGGCGATGTCCTGCTGCCCCCGCTGAAAAAGGGGGATTCGCTGAACCTGCTGAAAGCCTGGTCGGATGAGCGCTTTACCCAGCCCCCTCCGCGTTATACCGAGGCCAGCCTGGTGAAGAAACTGGAAGAACTGGGCATCGGACGGCCCTCAACCTATGCACCTACCATATCCACCATCCAGAACAGGGGCTATGCCGTTAAAGAGGACCGCCCCGGGACCAGTCGCGACATCACCCTGCTGGAACTGTCCCCCGAAGGAAAAGTGAATGAAAAACAAAAACAGGAAACCCAGGACACAGCCAGGAACAAGATCTTTCCTACCGACATTGGCATGATCGTCAACGATTTCCTCGTCGAGAACTTTCCGAAGATCATGGACTACAATTTTACCGCTACGGTGGAAAAGGAATTTGACGAGATCGCCTCCGGCCGGATGGAATGGACCGAGATGATGGATAAGTTTTATGTTCCCTTCCATCAAAGCGTGGAATCCACCCTGAAAGAGTCGGAAAAACAAAAAGGAGAGCGCTTCCTCGGAAATGATCCGGAAACCGGCAAACCCGTGGTCGCCAAAATAGGCCGTTATGGGCCCATCATACAGATTGGCAGCGTGGAGGACGAGGAAAAACCGCGCTTTGCAAGTCTTTTGAAGGGCCAGAGCATACAGACCATAAGCCTGGAGGAAGCCCTGAACCTTTTCCGGCTGCCCCGGAAGCTGGGAAGTTTTGAGGATGAGCAGATCGTCGCGGGGATTGGCAAATACGGTCCCTATATCCGCCACAAAGGGAAATTTGTTTCCCTGAGAAAGGACGCGGATGATCCCCTGACCATCGACAAGGATACGGCCATAGAGCGGATAATGGAAAAAAGGGCCCGGGACAAGAGCAGGGTCATGCGAAGTTTTGATGAAGATGCCGAACTCTCCATCCTCAGGGGGCGCTATGGTCCATATATCAAGAAGGGTGATAAAAATTACAGGATCCCCAAGAAAATGGACCCCGAAAAACTCAGCTACCAGGAATGCCTGGAGATCATCGAACGGGCCGATAAGAAAAATGCCGGCCCGGGTAAATCCTCCTGAAAATGAACCTGAACGATTATTTTACTCCTGTAGCCCTTGAAAAACCTGCCGGTTATCATCTTTCCGACCAGGCCATCTTCTTCAGAAACATCCGGGTACATACCCCGGATGCCCCCATTGAACAAATCGGTCCATACAACGTGGCCATCCTGGGGGTGGGAGACGACCGGAATGCATTCATCAAGGGAAGCGCCCAGGCTCCCGACAGGATACGGGCCGAACTCTATCTCTTGTACAAACTGAACTCCCTGAAGATCATCGACCTGGGTAACCTGGTCCCCGGAAATACCATTCACGACAGCTATTATGCACTGCGTGATGTCATTGACGAACTGGTTTCCCATAAAGTGATACCCATTGTCCTGGGTGGGAGCCAGGATATGAGCTACGGCAGTTTTATGGGACTGGAGGGACGTCTGGGCCGGCTGCGCTACGTGGCCCTGGATTCCCGTTTGGACATGGGGATCATCGAGGATGAGATCCGGCCGGAATCTTACCTGATACCTATTTTATCCAGTAAGAAAGACCGTCTCCTTCATTTTACCAACCTGGGACACCAGCGATATTTCGTGGACCAGAAAGACCTGGATTTTCTGTTCGAGCAGCAACATGAAACGGTGCGCCTGGGCATCCTTCGCGGACACATGCAAGGCGTGGAACCTATCCTGAGGGATGCGGACCTGGTCAGTTTGGACATCAACAGCGTACGCCAATCCGACGCCCCGGCCAGCATGTACCCTTCTCCCAACGGCCTTGCCGGTGAAGAGATATGCCAGCTGGCCAACTATGCCGGGCGCAGCGACCATCTGTCTGCTTTCGGCATCTATAATATCATCCCGGAAAAAGACATCATGAACCAGACCGTGAAACTGGCTGCCCAGGTGGTCTGGTACTTTATGGAAGGCATACAGGAAAGAAAGATCGAAAGACCGCGGGCCGACCAGGACAATTTCAAACAATTTATGGTGCGAATGGAAGAGGTGAACCAGGATGTGATCTTCTATAAAAGCATGCAAACCGACCGCTGGTGGATGGAGATCCCCGAATCCAGGAACGGAAAACAAAGGAAAATTCTGGTGGCCTGTTCTTATGAAGACTATCAGAAGGCTTGCAAGCGTGAGATCCCCGACCGGTGGTACATGTTCTACAGGAAGCTGAATTGATGTTGCTGCACTCCCTGTCGTCTTTCATCAACGATTTAAGAACTTTAATCAATTATTTCATGGAATATACGAAACCCTGGGGGGTTTTTCGTTGTATAAGGTGGTAAATAATAGCCAGAGCTTATCAACAATGTTGATATTATTTGCCCGATATGGATATTTTTAGTTAATTTACTGATTTCATAAAGGGATTTAGTTGATTGAGGAACAATAGTTTGAGCAAGTTTTTATGAAGCGATTTTTCATCTCTCTGGCATTGAGCAGTGTTGCATTTATGACATATGCCCAATCATACCCTGTACTCAGCCAGTACATGCAAAGCCTGAACGCTTATAATCCCGCGTTTGCAGGCAATACCGAAGAGATTTGCCTTTCCGCAACCAACAGACAGCAATGGATGGGTTTTCCCGGCCGTCCCATTACTTCCTTTTTTACGGCCAGCGCCCCCCTCAAGCCCTTCGGTCAGCGTGCCGGTGCCGGTTTATCCATACTGAACGATCAATACGGCAACGGGCTGGTCAGCGACCTGGCCATAGCGGCCGACCTGGCCGTATTTTTTGATGCCGGTCCGGGGAAGCTGGGCGTTGGACTGAACGCCGGTGTAACCAACAGGTCATTCGATCCGACCAACCTGACCAACCCATCCGAACCGGAATTCTTTTCCACTGAAGACCCCCTGAAACCGAACGCCAAAGATTCCAGGGTGGCCTTTAATATGAATTTCGGGCTGTCCTATACAGCCAATAATTTATACTTTGGTATCTCCAGCGTGCGGGCAACCCAACCGGAGATAAAACTCGGAGAAGCCCAACCCCAGTACCTGGTCCGGCATTATGCCCTGGTGGCCGGATACAATTTTCAACTGACCAATCCGCTCTTTGAGATCATGCCCTCCGTTTTCCTCAGTTCGGACGGTGTGGTGAACCAGGCAAGCTTTACAGGCATGGTTCGATACAATAAGAAATTCTGGGGCGGCGTTTCTTATAGGACCGGTGACGCCCTGATCGGCATCCTGGGACTGGAAATATTCAATGGTATCAAAGTTGGTTATTCTTACGATTTTACTTTAACCGATATACAGAATCACAGTGGAGGCAGTCATGAACTTTGGCTTGGATACTGCTTCAGTCTTAGTCTTGAGAAGTCTCCCCGAAAATATAAGAGTATAAGATTTTTATAACTATTTTTATATAAATTTATCTAAATTTTTGTTTATTTGCAGGTTTCCAGACATTTTGGGTATCTTGCATTTCATAAACAGCCAAAAGCCATGAAAAAATTACTGAGCATCGCGATTCTTCTGGCCATTTTTAGCAGCTGCGGAAATCAATACAATGGTGAGCTGACCGGTGTCCCCGGGCGCAAACGATACTTTGAGCCCGATCCCTACGGTATGCGTTTCATCCCACAGGGAAGCTATACGATGGGACCCAGTGACCAGGTGGTTAACAAAGCGCAGAATATGGTTCCCAAAAGGGTAACCGTAGAACCATTCTGGATGGATGATACGGAAATTACCAATAATGAATACCGTCAATTTGTTTATTGGGTCCGTGACTCACTGAAAAGGGAACTCATTGCAGAAGTCAATGATAATTTCAGGATCACGGAAAACCAATACCAGGAACCACTGGAACCCGATCTTTTCGACAGGGATTACTACCTGGTCTGGGACGAAAAGATGGATATGAGGGAGCAGGATATCCGCGATGCTGTTCAGCCCTTGTACCTGAGCCGGGAAGAACGATTCTACGGCAGGAAAGACATCAACGTTCACAAGCTGAACTACAGGTATTACTGGGTTGACTACCAGCAGGCCGCGAAATCCTTCAATAAGTTCCAAAACGACTTTAACACCGATATCACAGCCGATCCCGGCCGGTACAATCCCGATGGATATGTAATAGACCAGGAAGGTGCCACCAACCCGATTGACAACCGGGGTGCCTTCATCATCAAGGATGTGGTTAATGTTTATCCCGACACTTTGGTGTGGATTCGCGATTTTACCTTCTCGTACAACGAACCCATGGCCGCACGCTATTTCTGGCACCCTTCATTTGACGATTATCCCGTGGTGGGTGTTTCATGGAAGCAGGCCAGCGCCTTCTGTATCTGGAGAACCGCCTTTTTGAATTCGGCATTGCTTGCCGGTGGAGAATGGCCCGTGGCAGACTACCGCCTGCCCACGGAAACTGAATGGGAATACGCCGCCCGGGGCGGACTGGATCATTCCATGTATCCCTGGGGCGGTCTGTATACCAGGAACCGGGACGGATGCCTCCTGGCCAACTTTAAGCCCATGCGCGGTAATTATGCCGACGACGGTGCCGTAACCACTTCACAGGTCGGCTTCTATGAACCCAACGAGTACGGTCTTTACGAAATGGCAGGAAACGTTTCCGAATGGACCTCCAATGCATACGATGAATCCGCCTATGTATTTACCCATGATCTTAACCCGGACTATAAATACAATGCCAGACCGGATGATCCTCCGGTAATGAAGAGAAAAGTCATTCGCGGCGGATCATGGAAAGATGTGGCTTTCTTCCTGCAAAACAGTACCCGTGATTATGAATATCAGGATTCGGCCAAATCTTACATCGGGTTCCGTTGTGTAAGATCTTATATGGGAAATAAATAAAAAACAATCTAAATCTATAGCAATGAATCTTAGTGAAATTGTTCAAAGTTCAGGCTGGAGGAACTTCATGGCCAAGCTTTATGGTATTGGCGCATCGGTTGTTATCGTTGGTGCTATGTTTAAAATTCAGCACTGGCCCATGGGGGGGTTCTTCATTACTATTGGTCTGACGGTAGAGGCCATTATCTTTTTCTTCTCAGCGTTCGAACCGCTCCATGAAGAGCTGGACTGGACCCTGGTATACCCGGAACTGGCAGGAATGACGGATCCGGACGAGGTAGACCAGTATAAGGATGAAGCCATTGCAGGCCGAGGCGTTTCCCTTGAGAAATTTGACGACCTTTTCAAGGAAGCCAAGATTGATCCGGAAGCCATCAACAGGCTGGGGCAGGGACTTAACAACCTGAGCAAGACCGCCGGTGAAATGTCCGATGTTGCTGCTTCCTCGCTGGCAACCAAGGAATACCTCGAAAAAATGCAGACAGCCGCTCAATCCATGAGCGACCTTACCACAAATTACAATGCCTCCTCCGAAACATTGAACAGTTCCGTCGGAACCCTGGCAGAAAGCTATAAAAAAACCGCGTATCTTATTTCCAAGTCGGGTGCCGATGTTGCAGCTAAATTTGCAGCGTCAGGAAACGATTTCGCCAACTCATACAGCCAGATGACCGAGCAGATTAAGAATGATTACAGCGGTATCGCTGAAAACAATAAGTCATTCGGAAGCAACCTGGCCAATCTGAACAAAAATCTTTCCGCGCTGAACGCAGCCTATGAACTGCAGCTTAAAGGATCAAACGAGCATCTGAAAGGTTCGGAAGAAGCATACAAAGGGCTGGAAGATATCCTCAAGAGCCTGAAGGATTCTGTTGCAGAAACCAACAAGTATAAGGAGGAAATGAGCAAACTCAGCACAAACCTTGCTGAATTAAATAATATATATGGCAACATGCTGTCTGCCATGAATGTGAAATGATCATAAGCTTTACTTATCTATATATCCTAGATTATGGCTCACGGTAAGGAAACCCCGAGACAAAAGATGATCGGCATGATGTATCTCGTGCTGCTGGCTCTGCTGGCTCTTACAGTACAGTCGGAAGTGTTGGATGCATTCGTCCTGGTCGATGAAAGTCTGACCAAAACAACCGAAAACTTCTCCCAGAAAAATCAGATGGTTTATGCAGACCTGGATCAGGCTGCCGCAGAAAACCCGGTAAAAGCCGGACCCTGGAAAACCAAAGCAGACGAAGTGAAGAAACGCTCCAACGAACTGGTGGGCTATATCCAGGAACTGAAACTGGAACTCGTGCGGGCCAGTGAGGGAGAAGATACCGATGCCATTCAGGAAGGTGAAGTATACGGAATGGAAATCGGGGGAAAAGACAACATGGATAAACCTGGTGAGCATATGATAACCAGGGGCAAGGGAAAACAGTTGCAATCGGCTATAGAAGAGTACAGGGAATATCTGTTGAGTCTGGTCGGTGAAGGAGCCCCTTCCGTGAAAGAGTCCATCGCGACCAACCTCAATACCGACGATCCTCCCCCCAGACAGGGCATCACCCATACCTGGGTAACCGAGCGTTTCGACCATAAACCCCTGATCGCCGTTGTAGCTTTAATGACCAAACTGCAGTCGGATGTCAGAAATGCTGAATCCGACATCATACAATACCTGCATTCCCAGATTGAAACCGGTTTCAGCTTCAATATGCTGGAAGCTACCGTCATTCCGAAATCCAATTACGTAACCCAGGGCGGCGAATATCGGGCAGAAGTATTCCTGGCAGCCTTTGATACTACCCAGGCCCCAACAGTCCTGGTGGGTCAGTATGATTCCACGGTACGCGATGACGGTACTGTCGAATACAATATGGTGGGCTCGTATGATAGCCTTCCCGTTGAACAGGGCCGGGGTATATTCAGAAGGCAGGCCAGTACCATAGGACCCAAAAGATGGGCCGGACTGATCCAGATCAAGAACCTGGATGGAAGTCTTACCAAAAAACCCTTCAGGGAAAGCTTTACGGTCGCCCCGGCTAGCCTGGTGGTGGCCCCGACCAGAATGAACGTGTTCTACCTGGCGGTGGATAACCCCGTGGAAATTTCCGTGCCCGGATATCCTTCCGAAAGCATCAGCGCCAGCATCAACAACGGCCGCATTAACGGCTCCGGTAATAAATGGACCGTCCGTCCCACCCGGGAAGGCAATGCAGCCGTCAGTGTAGCCGTTACAGTGGATGGACAAAGAAGAGGAATGGGCAGCAAGCCCTTCCGCGTGAAGACGGTTCCGGACCCCTATCCGACCATCGCCGGAAGGACCAAGGGAGTAATCTCCACTTCCAACATACTCAGGGAACTTGGATTGAAAGCCAGTATGCCGGAATGGTTCGAATTCGAACTGGAATTCAACATTACGGAATTCAGCGTTTCGGCAACCGTTGGAGGTTTCTACCAGGAAAAGAGAACCACCGGTGCGAACTTTACCTCGGAACAAAGAGATTTGATAAGGAACCTGGGACCGGGTCAGCGGATCTATTTCCAGGATATAAAAGCAGTAGGCCCCGATGGTACCGAAAGGGACCTGCCATTGATGTCATTAAGAATACAATAAAACCAAGGAGCAATGAAAAGGCTAAATCTGGTATTAACAACGATCTTTCTGATTGCTGCAGTAAGCTTGAATGCACAACCTTTAACGCAATCAAGCGATATTTCGGAGATCTATAAACGGGAACATATCGTCGACCGTGCTCCGGCCCCCTATCCATTTGTCCGTGAGGCCAATGTGATGTGGGAAAAAACCATCTGGAGAATGGTCAACCTCAGGGAAAAAATGAACCTCCCCCTGTATTATCCCACGAAAGCAGTGAACCGGTGGATCAGTATTCCCGAATTGCTGACCAAGGCCGTTATCAACGGGGAGCTTACCGCTTATGACCCCGACCTGCCCTATGAATTCGAGAAACCCTTTACCCCGGAGGATGTGGTTACCAAGATGGAAGTGGATGTGATCATGGAACCCCGCGTGGACCAGGATGGCAACCCCGTGCTGGACGCCAGCGGAAATATTGTCATGGATACCACCGGGATGGATTATAAAACCCACCTGATCAGCCGTTTGTTGATCAAGGAAAAATGGATATTCGATAAGGAGCATTCCGTAATGCGCCCCATGATCGTCGGGATCTGCCCCATCAAGGTATTCCCCCAGCTGGATGCCGACGGGAACCCGACGGGCGATATTAATCAACAGCTTCTCTATTGGGTATACTATCCTGAATCCAGACCATTGCTTTCCAATTATGAGGTGTATAACCGCAACAACGATGCTGCACGAATTTCTTATGACGACCTTTTCATGCAGCGCCGTTTCAACGGTTACATCTTTAAAGCATCCAACGTTTATAACAACCGGGCCATTGTTGAGTATATGACCGGATTGGATGCACAGTATGAAGCAGAAAGGATCAAGCAGGAGATCTTTGAATACGAACACGACCTCTGGGAATATTAATCCGGGTCCCCAGAAGAAATAATAAAAAAGAGCGCCGCGGCGCTCTTTTTTTTATATGAACTGATCTCCCTGCCGGAACTTCACATCATTCACGATGTTCCTGATCTTCTGTTCGTCTTCCATCCTGCACACCAGCAGGACATTATCGGATTCCACCACCACATAATCTTTCAAACCCTGCAACACGGCAAGCTTGCCCTCCGGCATCCTGACCAGGGAGTTCTCCATATCATAACACATGACCTTATCGCCCATCACCGCGTTCCCCTGGTCGTCCTGACTTATCTTATCGTAAATCGACCCCCAGGTGCCCAGGTCGGACCAACCTATGTCAACGGTATGCACGTACACATTCTCAGCATGCTCCATGATGCCATAATCAACAGAGATATTCCTGCAGCTGGCATATATCTCTTCAATATAGGATTGCTCCCTTTCCGTATCATAATGTTTCATCCCGTCCCGGAACAGGCTATCCATCTCGGGAAGATAATTTTCAAAGGCTTGAAGAATGGATTTCAGCGACCAGAAGAAAATGCCCGAATTCCAGAAGAACTCACCACTTTCATGGAAAACTCTGGCCATCTTATGATCCGGCTTTTCGGTAAAGGTTTTAACCTTCCTGAAATTTTCCCAGGGGGCATCCATCTGCCTGGTCCCGTTGGCCTGAATATAACCATAACCGGTTTCGGGGCGGCTGGGAGGAATACCAAGGGTCAGCAAGGCATCGTGCGTGCCCACAAACTCCAGCCCTTCCCGGGTGGCCTTCAGGAAACGATCTTCCTGGACAATGAGGTGGTCCGAGGGGGCTACAATGATGTTTGCTTCGGGCGACTTTTTATGGATCTTGTAACTGCCGTACGCGATGCAGGGAGCCGTATTCCTTCTCAGGGGCTCCAGCAGGATATTGTCTTCCGGCAGTTCGGGCAGCTGTTCACGGATCAGGTCCAGGTGCTCTGCATTGCCAACAACCAGGATGTTCCCTGGAGGAAGTATCTTCCTGAATCTTTGGTAGGTGGCCTGGATAAGGGTTTGTCCCGTGCCCAGCACATCCAGAAATTGTTTGGGTTTGCTCATCCGGCTGAGGGGCCAAAAACGACTGCCTACGCCGCCAGCCATGATGATGCAGTAATTGTTGTTTTCCATACCGGGAATTTATTATCGGACTGCAAAAATAACAATAATTAGTACTTTTGAGCAAAAGTAAATTGCTATGGGCCTTTTTGCACATTTGGGCCGGTATTATATAATGCTGGCCAAGGTTTTTTCCCGTCCTGAAAAACACAGGATCTACTACAGGCAAACCATGAGAGAACTGGAAAACCTCGGGATAAACTCCATCGGTATCGTGGTGATCATATCCGTATTTGTGGGTGCGGTCATCGCCATACAAACCACCTATAATATCGAAAGCCCATTGCTCCCCAGGTACCTGGTGGGTGTCGGGGTACGTGATGCCATGCTGCTCGAATTCTCTTCCACCATGGTGGCCCTGATCCTCGCGGGAAAAGTGGGTTCCAGCATAGCTTCGGAGCTGGGGACCATGCGGGTGACCGAGCAGATCGATGCCCTGGAGATCATGGGGGTCAATTCTGCCAGCTACCTGATCCTGCCGAAGATCATTGCCTCAATGTTCTTTTTCCCCTTACTGGTTATTCTCAGTGCCGCGGTAGGTATCTTCGGGGGATATATGATCTGTTTGATCACCGGGGTCACATCACCACAGGATTATGTATACGGGATCCAATATGTCTTCTATCCACATTACCTGTCCTATTCCATGAAGAAAATGGTGGCCTTTGCCTTCATCATAACCTCCATTTCGGCTTATCATGGTTACTATGCCGAAGGAAGCTCCCTGGAAGTGGGCCGGTCCAGCACCCGCGCCGTGGTGCAAAGCAGTATTGTGATACTTATGGCCAACCTTATATTAACACAACTGATGCTTTCATGATCCGGGTAAACCAAATATTTAAGTCATTCAACGGCACCACGGTGCTGGACGATATATCATTGGAGTTTGAGCGGGGAAGGACCAACCTGATCATCGGGGCCAGCGGGTCCGGCAAGACGGTGTTGATGAAATGCATAGTCGGATTGTATGATATCGATGAAGGAGAGATCTGGTACGGGGACAGGCTCTTCAATAAACTTAGCTTCAAAAAGAAAAAAGAAATACGGAAAGAAATGGGCATGCTCTTCCAGGGAGCGGCACTCTTCGACTTTTTTACTGCCGAGGAAAATGTGATGTATCCCCTGGATATGTTCACCAGCCAGAGCTATGAAGAAAAAAGAGAACGTGCCAACTTCTGCCTCAAAAGGGTGAACCTGGTCAATGCCAATAAGCTATATCCCTCGGAACTCAGTGGTGGCATGAAAAAAAGAGTGGCCATCGCACGCGCCATCTCCCTGAATCCACGCTACCTGTTTTGTGACGAGCCCAACTCCGGTCTCGACCCCCGCACGGCCATCCTTATCGATAACCTGATACGGGAAATAACGGAAGAATACAAGATGACCACCCTGGTGAATACACACGACATGAACTCAGTGATGGAAATTGGTTACAAGGTGGTATTCATCTACAAAGGCATGAAATGCTGGGAAGGCAGCAAAGACGAGATTCTGGATACGGACAATTCCTATCTCCGGGAATTCATTTTCGCCTCCAACCTGGCCAAGAAACTTCACGAGATACAGCTGCAGGAGAAAGGAAACCCCGGAAAAGAGTAAAGAGGGCATTACACCTGTTACTTATCATTTTTTCATCGCGGATTACTGGGTACATTTACACCTTAAGGGATCACTGTTAACGAATCTGAATAAACTTACCAAATATGGAAACCAGGGATCTTGGATTTAACTCCAAACTGGTGCATGCCGGGCAATATGAAGATGCCTTCGGTAGTGCCACCGTGCCCATCTATCAAACCTCCACCTTCGCTTTTCGTTCTGCTGAACACGGTGCGGCTTGCTTTGCAGGAACCGACAAAGGCTATATCTATACCCGAATCGCCAATCCCACCATTAAGGCTTTGGAAGATAATATCGCTGAACTGGAAGGTGGATACGGAGGCATCGCCACAGCCTCGGGCATGGGTGCAGCCAATACCATTTATTTTGCCCTGCTGGAAGAGGGTGCGCATATCCTCAGTACGGCGTCGGTATACGGACCGGCACGGGGAGTGATCGAAAATCATTTTTCCCGCTTCGGGGTTTCCTACACCTACATCGACACTGCCGATACGGAAAATATCAAAAAGAACCTTAAGTCCAACACCAGGATATTGTATGTGGAAACCCCGGCAAACCCGACTATGGCTATCACCGACCTGGAAGCCTGTGCCCGCGTGGCCCGGGAAAATAACCTGACCCTGGTGGTGGACAACACTTTTTGCAGTCCCTACCTGCAAAATCCCATCCGCCACGGTGCCGACGTGGTTTTTCATTCCGTCACCAAATTCATCAACGGGCACGCCGATGTGGTGGGTGGTATTATCGTTACCCGCAACGAAGAATTGTACAGGAAAATCCGGCCCCTGATGGTTATCCTGGGTTGTAACATGGACCCGCACCAGGCTTTTCTCACCCTGCGCGGGGTGAAAACCCTGTCCCTGCGCATGGAGCGCTCCCAGCAAACCGCCTTGGCCCTGGCCCACTACCTGGAGGATCACCCTAAGATTGAATGGGTCAAATATCCCGGGTTAAAGTCCCACCCACAATATGAACTGGCCGCCAGGCAGATGAAAGGTTTTGGGGGCATGATCTCTTTCGAGGTCAAAGGCGGTTTTGAGGCCGGCAAGGTCCTGATGAACCACGTGAAACTGGCTACCCTGGCTGTTTCCCTGGGGGGAGTAGAAACCCTGATCCAGCATCCGGCTTCCATGACCCATTCAGCCGTGCCCCGGGAAAGCAAGCTCAAAGCCGGCATTACAGATGGACTGGTCCGCTATTCGGTAGGAATAGAAACCCGGGAAGATCTGATAGCCGACCTGGACCAGGCCCTGGCCCGCATCTGAGTATAAAAGCTAAAGGTTTGAACTCTTTATTCATCATTGAAGGCGTGCAATCAGGGGGTAAGACCGTATTTCTCGATATGGTGGTGACCCAGCTGCGCCGGTCCACCCTCCCCCTGCATGGCTTTTTGGCCAAGGCGGCCAGCCGGCAGGAAGGAAGCCGTCAGTACACCCTCTTTTTGGTCCACACCGGCGAAGAGATTCCCTTCTCTTCAGAAATGCCCCAGGGCGACTGGATCCGGGCCGGCAGGTTCTGGTTCAATCCGGATGCCCTGATAAAAGGATACGACAGCATTCATGAAGCAGGTAGACAAAAAGGATTGCTCATGATCGACGAGGTGGGTCCCCTGGAAATGAAAGGACAGGTCTGGGGCAAAGGCATAGAGGAAAGCCTTGCTGCAAATGTCCCAATGCTCTGGACCGTTCGGCAATCCCTGCTGGATGCCGTACTGCGCCATTGGTCGATAAAAGACTATATTCGCTTCGGCATTCAAAAAACCCACCCCCAGCATGCGGCCCGGGTGATCCTGGAAAATATTTATTGACGCTCCCCGCGGCAGAGCCACGGGGAATGCGCTCGCGTAATTCAGAATAACCGAACTGAGGAACTTTATTATTCATCATCGACTTCCTCGTAGTCGACATACTCACCCTCATCCTTATCGATTTTCTTACTCCGCCGTTCGCGGTCCTTAATGGTCGTCTTCCCCTCCTGCCTTTTCTTCTGTTTGGAGGGTGGAAAAAAGATATCCTTGAACAAAATATAAGCCAGGTATACGAAAACCGCGAAGAGTAAGAATCTGAAGAATGCGCTCATAGCCCTGCAAAGATAGTTCCTTTGGGGATAAACGGAAAGGATGAAACATTATTCTATCAGGGGAAGATCCTGCATCTTTTTCTTAACCTTCCGGCAGCCAAACATAATGTTCAACCCCAACCGCAGGTTTAAATGCTGGGCTTTGTCCAACCATAAACCGGCCGTCGGAGCATTGTCGGAGATCAGATACATGTTCAGCGGTCCGGTCCGCAGGGCAAGACCCAGGCCCAGGATGTCGTAACGCCCGTCCATAATGCTGTAGCTGCCCGTGATACTGAACATATTGATGGGCATGTAATTGGCAGAGAAGGTAAATTCCAGCCGGGGATCGCCGGGAATAAAGACGGTCCGGGACAAAACGCCCAGTCTCAGTCTTTCTACCGGATGGAAATCCGCGCCCAAATAGAGTTTGCCGAACAAACTTTGTCTGTAGCTGATCTTTTCGGCTTTGGGCCTTAACTCTGCTTCCAGCGAATCCAGGAACCGTTCGGTGATCTCCTCTGCATCCACGTCCAATTCCATCTCAATACCTTCCCAGTCATACTGCCCGTCCTCCACGATTTTATAGGTATACTCCTTCCATTTGATGAATCCCAGGTCGATAAAACTGGCAGAAACCGACAACCAGTCCAGTGGATGCACCTCAACCCCAAGGTCAATGGCAAAACCGGGATTCAAAAAAGCCAGGTCGCTCACGTAATCAATGGCATCATTCAGCCCCCTGATCTCCGGTTCCGGGATATCTATGCTGATGGTGTCAAACTCAAAATAACCGGCTGAATCGGTTGGAATACTTAAAAATGGTGCACTCATCCGGGCATCGAAATTGGCATCCAGGATCCACGGACTGTGAAGATCCGTTTCCGGGGAAGTGGTGAGCTGTATATCGGAACTATGAAAATCCAAATGGGTCAATCCCAGCAGGAACTTACCCCGAACCCCGGCGGTGAACAGATCCAGAAAATCCCTAGATGCCCCCACGGAAAATTCGGTATACAAAAGTTGTTCAACGCCTAGGTTGCTGAAATCAAACTGGTTTTGGCGATTGGACCCATAAAGGGCAAATTCAAACAGATCGGTGGGATAGTTCACGTAATTGCTTTCCCGTATGGTAATGTCATAGGAGAAGTACATCTTCCCGATGCGCTGACCGGTAGACAGTAAATTAGTGGATAACTCGAAGCTATTGCTATTGAAACCGCTACCCAGAGCAGAAAGGAATTCCTCTTTGTCTGCCAGCGGATGTAAAAAGGTGATCAAAGAATCGATCTGTTCATTGTAGAAAATAACATCTCCGATGGACAATGCACTGCTGCGGTAATTCAACATCAGGGGAGAAACCGCCGGCAACCCCAAATAGAAATTGCACCGGGGTTGCAGTGCCGGGTTGGCATGATGGCGCTGCGGCACGTTGAACATGAAATAGGCGGTGTTCATATTCTGCCCCGGAACAGTTCCCGAAAACAGGATGGACAGAAGCATCAGAAAGAAAAGCTTATTCGCTTGATGTTTCATGAGGAGGGATTGTTTATTCTTCTTCTGAATTATATTGGACATCCACATCCATGGCTATGCTGAAATCGACGGTATAGTCTGAAAAGAATTTCACATTCTGCAAGGCATCCCCGGCGGTGTTCACTTCCGCCCGGATCATCCCGTACTTGGTGGGACGGATCTTTTCAAAATCGTTCTCCAGTTCATCCACGATGAATTCCCGCTGTACGGTATCCCGCGTGACCGCTGTAACCCGGTCGAATGCACCAACCTGTGCCGCATCCAGGAACTTACCCCGGGGGTCGTTGACCAGCGAGTCCAGGACGACATAATTCTCATCGGCAAAATACAGCTGAAGGTCGATCTCCATGGGCAGTCCGTTGGTGACCTTAAGCTGTATCATCAGGTATTTCAGATAATCGGCAAGGTCTCCCAAAGCATCCTCAAGGTCCAGGTCAACGGTATCCTCCAGCACAAAGTTCTTGGCCCGCAACCACAGGGGCAGTACCACTTCGAAATCAGCCCTGAATCCACTGCTGTCGGTCACGAAATTATAGGTGCTGTCGGCATAGTCGGGATTGGTCTCCGCCTCCAGGGAATAATAAAGTGCCGTAGGTTCTGAGTTAAGTACCTCATCGATATTGCTGTTGCCCCGGTGTATGGAGATCTTGGTTTGCTTCGGATATCCTATGCTATCGATCAAGGGTGATTGCACTACAAATGGATTGGTTCCCGGGTCGAATTCTATGGGTACGCTGATCCCGGTTTTTGAATTGTAGGCCGTCAGGTTCCCCAGGTCCGCCCCGATGACAATCCCATAAGCATTATCTATGATCAAATTAAACCGGGGATCGACAAAATACAGCTCCCCCTCATAATCCACATCGAAAATATCGATATCCAGGGTGTCCTCATCCAGGGAAAGATCATAATCCCCTACATAACCGAAGGCCGAATAGAAATCCATATCCACAAAGTCCATGGTAATCCGGCAATATTCCCCTGCCGTTACCCCTGCACCGGAGTTGATCAGACTAAGGGTAAAGGTGATGGGCAGCACCGTGGTATCGGGATCGGTATTGTCCAGGGTGACCTTGTTACCGTCCAGGGGCAGGACCTTGTTATAGGTGAAATTCCCCGACGGATCGCTTATGGTTACGGTTTCACTGTAAGGTTCCCCGTCGAACATGATATTTTCGGATTCGATCTTGAGGAATCCTTCATGCTTAAAAGTGGATTCCACGCTCAATACAAGATCGCCGTCCTTCAGGTTGATACTGTCGATGCGCTCGTTGTTTTCAAAGACAAATTCATAACGCTTTTCCTTCGGGGGAAAAGTGGTGGTGTCCCCCACGTCGCCCAGAAGGAAGGCGGGAATGCTGACTTCCGCGTCGATGAAGACCTCCAGGTATTCCTGGTCGGGAATATCAATAATTTCGCGGGCCGTCTGGCTGTATAATTCATCGGTATAATAGAGGAACAAAAGTCCGGAATCCGACTCCTGCACAAAGCTTTCTTCATCCAGCCCGGTGACCAGGTCGGCCAGGGAAAGACTGCCATAAACGATTGGACCCCTGATACCGGGCACCAGTTCAACAGTGGTATCCAGCTCTTTGTCAAAATAATGAAGGTCCTTGAAACATGAACTTGTCAGCACAAGAATACCGGCAAACAAAAGTAAAAGCAGGAATTTATGAGTCTTCATAATCCGGGTTTTTTCGTATAGACTATTCATTCTACGGAATAGTTGTACAGAAAGTTATCCATATTGCCTACGATCAGGCTGTATGCATGCTGATTGGACGTCAGCTTACCGATGGAAAACATGGTGGCCCCTTTTAAGGGGAATCCACCATGCATGGTGCCGTCGTTACGGACCAGGTATATCTCGTGCAGATCCCGGGATACCAGACCGATCCTTTTATCGGTGGCTGAAAACCGGTAGACCGCCGGCGGAAAATCGATCGCGTCTTTGAAGCTCCGGCTGAAGAGCTCTTCCCCTGTTTCATCATACACCTCCAGCTCCCGTCCTTCCACGAAGATATGATCTCCGTCCCTGTCCCCGTCCAGGTCCTCGTAAACGAACCAGTGACCGGGACCGTACCCTCCGGCTTTCATGGCCTCAACGCTGCCGTCGAAATAAACCGACATCACCCGGCCCGCCGTATCGGTGGTGATGAGCCTGGAACGCCGGTTACCGCTCCCGTATTCCAGGTAAAAACCGTTCCCTGGCGACCCGGGAAATTGCTTTTCCAGTCTTACACGGGTCTTCCCGGTACGGTCAAGGATATAGTTCCTTACCCGGTCCTTGATGACAATATAGTCTTTTTCTCCGACACGGAAATGCTGCACGGGCACTTCCACAACAGCATCGGTCCGTTCAAAGTTCCAGCCTTCCACGATCCTGCCTTCCAGGTCGTAGACATATACCCCGCGATCTTCCGTGGGTACAAATATCCGGTAGTTTCTATTCTTTTCATAATCGAAGAGCGATATTCCCGTGGCCGCGGGGGACCTGAGCGAAATGGGGTAGCGTTCCACATAATTACCGTTGCGGTCTATAAGGTGCAGCTGATTTTTTGTATTGAAAAGCATCTGCAGCTTTCCGTTCTTATAGTAATCCACCTGGTACACCTCGCTCATGATCTTCTCCTTCAGGGGTTGATCCCAGAGTATACGGCCCGAGGCTCCGATCAGGCAGATGCGGCCCGCTTCGTCCTGGAGGAAGATCTCCTTGTCCCCGGTATAATGATTGGTCACGAAGCGGGGCTTGAAAGCCGAAACCGTATCCAGCCGGCTTTCCCACACGCCGCGGGTCTGGCGCTGTGCCTCTTCACTATATTTCAGGAAGATATTGGTAAAGATCATGGGATTTCCGGCACTGAATTGGAGGGCAAAAGCCTCGTAGCGATCCAGGAGCTCCTGTGCTTCTTCCCAGTTCTCCATGAGGCTTTCTTTGAAATATTCACCGGCATGACCGCGGGCCGGGCGGGGCCGGCAGAAGATCATCATGTTGCACCGGGACGAAAGCTGGTCCGACAGCGACTTGTAATGTACATCGCTGCGCAGGGTTGACTGCAGTACATTGTAATAAACAAATTTGGAAAGGGCCTCCACATCATGCCCAAAGACCAGGTAATTATCGATCAGGGTGCAGAAGGGCACCTGGATGTCCCCGAACATCTTCCCCGCGAAGTTCCTGGAGAAATAGGGGATGGGAACCTGATACATGGGATAGCTCAGATCATCGCCCACCGTGGCAGTAAAAACCAGGTCCCTGGGCTTCAACCCTTTCTTTGCTGCAATTTCAGTCAGCATTTTCTCCAGGCTGTTTCGCGCGTTGGTCCTGGACTGCAGGCTCAGAACCATGAAAGTGTTCTGCTCCGGTGTGAAATTCTTGATGTCCATAAAGACCAGGGCCATCTCATGACCGACGATATCTTCGAAGATACCGGCGGCATCCACGCCAAATTCCGATCTCATGTTTTTTATCTCAGCCTTCAGCGCTTGCGCCTGCCCCAGCATATCGAGATAGTTGTAGTAACTTTTATGAAAGCTTTCCAGGTTTTCAAAAGCGACCAGAAAAAAGCCGGCGATGTTGCTGGGTATAACCTGGTCTATGGTGATCCGCTGGGGATCATTGTTTCTGACTACATTCAGAAAGCTTGCCCTGGCCGGGTCGGCATAAGTAAAACCGGTAAGCTGTAAAAGGTTGTTCTTCAGTTGCAGGTCGAGCTCCGACCATTGGGCCCACTCACTCAGCTTCCGGGCTCTTTTCCATTGGTGGTTCTGCAGAAGGGGTTGGACCAGCTTGGGAAATTCCTTAAACTGTACATAGACATTAGCGGTTACATTCCTGCCGGCCGTGGGCATCAACTTCTGAAAACCCTTCATGTCATCGATCCCGGTCTCCTGCTTCCTCTGACGGACGGCATCTTCCAGCAACAAAGAGGAAAAGCTGAACATGAAATATCCCCCCTCCATCGTCCAGCTGAAGGAGAATTGCTCATCGCCCCGGATCACCCGGGTCTCAACAATTTTTGCATCCTCATAGCGACGGGTACGGGAAGATTGTTCCGCGCCAAAGATCTTTTCCAGGATACCGGAAATATCCTTTTCCCCGACCCTGTGCCCGGTTGCCACCACCAGCAGAAAATCATAACGCTCTTTGCCGGTTTCATGGAGCGTAAGGATGGCCGGGGACCCTTCGAAAAGTAAATTGTACCGCCCCAGGGCCCGGAGGGCCGAATCCAGGAAGGATACACCATAATGCAAATCTTCCATCCTCTCGAAACGATACAGCGCGTTCACGATCTCGTGCTCCGCGAACAGGGGGTCCACCAGATCACTCAAGCCGCGGGCCTCCATCATTATGATCGCATCCACCGGTACCGGCCGGTAAAGATCCGCCTCTCCCCGTGTATCCCGCTCCAGCCGCCATAAAGTAAATACAATAGCCGCAAGCGCTGCTACCACCAACACCAATGCAAACCACCTTCTTCCCATAGTCAATACATTTTGATAGCCAATTGACTCTCCTCGCGGCAAGCCGCGGGGAACCTTTAGCTCGGCGGAGCCAATCCTCGATTAATTGTTTATTTTAATGCTGCTCGCTTACCCCGCGGCAGAGCTACGGGGAACGCGCTCGCGTAATTCATTCAAAATTAGGCGTATTTCCCGGGTTCCCTGAAACACTTTCTTAACAATAGCCCCTATAATTTAAACAATCCCGGTATATTTGCCGAAAGTTCCCTTTCCCATGCAAAAAGTAGAACTTCGGATCGAGGAAAGCTGGAAAAATGTAATGCAGGATGATTTCCAGGCTCCCTATTTCGCGGAGCTCAAATCCTTCCTGGTGGAAGAAAAACGTAAATATACCGTGTATCCCCCCGGCGATAAGATCTTCTCGGCCTTCGACCATACCCCCTTTCACCAGGTCAAAGTGGTGATCATCGGCCAGGACCCTTACCACGGACCGGGCCAGGCACACGGTCTTTGCTTTTCGGTACCTCAGGGTATAAAGGCCCCTCCTTCCCTGGTAAATATCTTCAAAGAACTGCACGACGACCTGGGGATTCCCATCCCCAACCACGGAAACCTGGAAAAATGGGCCGGCCAGGGGGTGTTGCTGCTCAATGCCACCCTTACCGTACGGGCCAACCAGGCCGGATCACACCAGAACAAAGGCTGGGAGATCTTTACCAACTCGGCCATACACAAACTTTCCGAAAAACGGGAGGACCTGGTTTTTCTGCTCTGGGGACGCTACGCCCAGGATAAAGAGGAAATGATCGATGCCGCCAAACATTTCATCCTCAAAGCCGCCCACCCCTCTCCCTTTTCCGCCAACAACGGCTTCCTCGAATGCAGGCATTTTTCCAAAACGAACGAGATTCTTCGTACGATAGGGAAGGAGGAGATAGACTGGGATATAAGTTCGTAAAAATTGCCACCCGGCTTCGCCTGTTGCTCGCTCCCCCGAGTGCTCGGGGTCGCCGTTGCCATGTGATCTCTTCTTTTAATC
>CAYQQR010000034.1:0-46519 GCA_964420035.1 uncultured Bacteroidaceae bacterium
GATCTCAGATGATGATGTCCTTACTTGTCCCGGAGAAGGTTCCTGGGCCGGGGTGGTTTTAAGATAGGATCTTTGGAAATAAGAAGATGCAGTCGTCTTATCCATACCTTCGTTACAAAAGTTGCCGTTTTTCTCGTCCCTATGACCTGGACTTGAAAACTCTATCCTTTGCTTATACATCACAGCCTTTCAGGCTGTGGTCTGGTTGCTGGAAGCTGGCTACTCGTCTCTGGTAAAAAACCTTAAATCCTTAAAACCCTAAATCATAAAACCCTAAAACCATTTATGTATCTCCCCAAATGGCCACAGGTCAAGGACTTAGTCAATAGTATTGCTTTGCCGGTATTACATGGATGACACCACCTCAAACCCGAGGACTTCACTAAGATCATTTATTTCTTGTGTATAATCCCCATAGACCATGACCAGGTGGGACCCGAAATCCTTCAATTTCTCAAAAATATCACGGGCATCTTTGACTTCCATGTCCACACCCAACGTACACCCTGATCCATGCATGCCAAAGCCATCCGCAATCTCTCCTTTGGTCAGGAACATTTTGGTGCCCGGGGCATTGAATCTTCCGAGCGTAACAACTTTTCCGGCATCCCTCTTGAAATTATATTTCAGGGAAGCACCCCAGCCTTCACTGGTGAAATTCCTGATCTCAAAGGGCTGGGGGTCATGGTTGAAGCCATTCATCATGATCCCGGGGACATCATGCCAGAGGGTCAGAATATTGCTTTTTACATCATACTCCGGATTGCCCATGTAGGTCGATTTTTTCGATGTATACATGAAGGCCATCATGGCCAGCAGGGCATTCACATCTGTCTGGCAGGCCGATGGAAATCCGTTATCCTTAAGCAGGGAATGGGTTATACAGGGTGTGAATTTATATTTGTCGGCCAGCTCCAGGGGACAGATCTCCCGGCATTCAATGGTATATGCATTGCAGCCGAAGCGGTCCATCAGATTTCTTGCAGCCCGGTAGGCAATGATCGAATTCAACAGGTGTTTTTCAGGCATATGGACCGCCGATGCTATATTCATCAGATCTTTCGTTATTTGCCTGGCCTGATTCAGCTCAGATTCATCCCCCCTGATCCGCTCTATTTCGTTCCCAAGGTCCTGGTTGGAGGCATGGTGATATTCCATCCCATACATGCTTTTCAATGCATCAAAATCATAGATCACACTTTCCATTCCAAACGGAGCCTTTCCAAAGCGGTCAGTAAAGATCAACAGTTTTGTCCTGTCAAAGGCCTTCTTGATCCATAACAGGGATATGATCCGGTTCATATCCTTCCAGTCCAGTGCCACGTAGCCTTCCAATCCCCGCTGCCGTAATGCAGCTGCCATATCCACCAGCCAGCCACTGAAGGGCCGGTCATAAAACTTTCTGTCGCGACTGTAGGCCACGGTTGCCACCGGCTTCTTGTACCGCTGAGCCAGCTTCACAGCCACATCCCCCGTAAATCCATCCAATACAATAAACAGGTCAACCTGATCCACCTTTTCCTCCAGTTTGGCAAATTCAGATTCCGGAAAATCAAACTCAACATTTTTCTCTCTTACCCATAATTGGAAATCCACCGGCTCCAGGATATTAGCTTCCCGCGGAAAAGAAAGGCTTTTCAACTGTTGCTTCCGCCATGCAAAATTATCCATATGCCGCTGATACTCCTTTTCCTGGGTGTTCATTTCACGGGTGCCTCCCCTGCAGGGTCCCAATGCATTCGATTCATGTATTACACTGCTTATGACAAATTGTATGTTCAGCTTTTCTTTTTTATACAGGGGATTTTGCGCCCACAATGGTCCCGCCTCTTGCATGAAGACGTTCATGGCGCCCGCGGGTAATACGTTCCAGGCAGCGATGGTACCCAGTCCGAGGGCCGATGATTTGATAAATCCGCGCCGGTCCAGCAGGTTGCTCCCTGCATCTGAAGAGAAATCATTTTTGGATCTGGTTTTTGCTTTCATATTGATGTTTATTTGAAGTTATTAATGATCATGGCTTTATCATCACTTTCTGGGTATTTCGTTCCCGGGCTCCATGGGCCGAAATAATATAAATACCTGCTGTCAGGCCCGGTACAGGAATGACCATTTTAAGCTGTCCAGCCTTAAGTGTTCTATGTTCCAACTTTATTCCTTTTATAGAATATAGCTGTATTTCCTTGTAATCCGATCCTTCATCAATGGATACAATAACAGCATTCTGATTGATATCATGGTATGCCTTAAAATAATTTCGGTCCGCGCGCACAGAATCAACAGCAATCCGGTTAGGGCCTTCCTTTGAAATATCCGCAGTAAGGGTCAGGACGGAATGCGCCGGCACAACACTATTTTCAGGTGAAAAGGAACGGTCCTGCCGGACCAGGTTCTCAAATTTATTGGTCCAATACCCCTCCAGATTCTCAAGCTTTCCGGTCGTACTATCCTCCAGGGATAAAACCAGTGAACGGGCTTCCCCCGTCATGTTCACAGCGATGAACACCAACTGGTCTTCCGAATCATTCGAGAAAGCAGAAAACATGACATCCGAGACGGCTTCATAGTCCGTAAGACCATCCGACCTGCTCAAACCCACCCCATGCATACCCGGCCGTATAAAATGAGAAAAGTTCCCATAGGTGTAGAATAGCTTGTTCACGTGATACAATCCGTCCGTCTGATTTTGATTATGGAATATATGGATCAGGTCAAACCTGGATTCACCGTTGTGTTTACCTATTCCAAAAGTGGACCACCATTGCCATGCAGTTGTTTGCGCGACATTAAGGTCGGTGACCAGCACCCGTGCCAGGGACAGGGCACATTCCATTTCAGTAAGTTTGCGACCATCCGGCTGGTTCCAGCGGTATCCTTCGCCCAGCAGGGAATATTCTGTCTGCCATATTTCAGGCTGATTGCTCAGGCTATCCACCCGGTTTCGTATTTCCTGCCGTTCGGTGACAAGCTGGGTCCCATAATCGTTCCAGTAGCTATGATAAGCAACAATATCAGTAAAGGCATCTTTCGAGAGCAAAGAGAGGTTTGAAGCATCGTTCCAGAAGGTATAGAGCTGGTTGCTCGCATGTCCCGAACCTCTCAGCAGGTGGCCGATTTTTCCTGCCTCAGGAATAAAAATCCTGGTATCCAGGTTTCTTTGTGTGAATACTTCATCAATGGCACTTACCACATCATAAATTTCCTGGTTGGTCCATGGGCTGCCCTCCTGCTTGGCATCCTCGCCTGGCGCATCGGGCGCCCATCCGTACTTTGGTTCATTCAGGGGGCTGATGTAATCGAAATGAATGCCTTTGCTTGCAAAGTGTTCTACTACATCAGCGAGAAAAACCCCGAAATCATCAAAATGCTCATATTCCAGGATAGTAGACATGGGTGCGTCATACTCTCTGAAACCCAGGTTATTCCGGGTATAGGCCACCGGGGGACTATTCTGCCAGCCAATGATATGGGGTACATGGTATTCCTTCACAGCTTTGTTGAGGAACCACTGCTTCCCTGCCTGGGCACTCCAGTTATAACTCTGGCCGTCCCCACTGAGCAATCCTTCGGTTCTTCTGTACGGACTGGCAATGCGGCTGGCTTCTCCTTGTTCGGCAGTGCCGGCTCCGATGTTGAACCGCCAGGAGGAAAGTCCCAATCCCTCAGGATCCCCGTTTTCGTTTTTTTCCTTGCTGAACAGCAGTTCGGCCAGTTTCTTTTTCTTTTCCAACGGCCAGTACTCGCCAACGGCCTCCATATACCAGGCATCAGAAGAACCGAAATTACGGATGGTCTGCTTTCTGTCTTTCAGGTCGATCTTAACAGAAACTGCTTCTCCTGAAGGTTCCCAGGAGGTTTGTTCCCTTTCAGCTTCCGGGATATCATTTTCCAGTGCCAGTGCCTGAATCTGGTTCGGAGCGAGTGCCTCATGGAAAATATTGATCTCGTCATAGCGGGCGGTGATGTAAAAATTGTCCGCTCTGTATGGATTGCCTGCCAGAAACAGCGAGTCTCCCTGAATTAATTCCGGTGGGAACATGAGCAAATTTTCACCGGCCAGCGCACCGTTTACATATACTTTGCAACGTTTATCTGCAAAGCTAACAGCCAGATGTACCCATTCATTCTGCGGTACACTCCGCGTGAAGATCGCCTGAAAATCGTCGTATTTCCTGGTGTTGCTGATCAGGGCGAGTTTTTGGTTCCAGCCGTCGGCCGGAGTGAGATACAAAGCTGAACCGTCTTGATTGTTATAAGTCTCAAAAAGCTGGTGCCAGACTGTAGCCCCTGCATCCTCCCAAAAAAAGAAGAAGGCAAAGGTACAGCTGTCCGTATTCAACAGTTGCCCGCTGAGAGTGGCATAACTTTTATCGGCTGAAGTAAACCTTAAAACCAGACCTCTCTGGTCATCTGCATACAATCCGGCACCCCGGTATAGTTTTAATGTTGAATTTCCGGATTCATCCCGGACCATTCCATCATTAAAAGTATATTCTGCAACCGGAGATAATTGTTGGGCCTGAAGATTGGTTAGATCAAATGAATAAACGATCAAACAGTATACACCCAATATTTTTATGAAATGATGCATAACGATGTTGGTCCTAATTGAATCTGCTCATTATTGTATCAAAGCTTCAAGGGTATTGAGGGAAATGGAATGCTCGGGTGAAAACTCCTGGCCTGCCATATATTCAAGGATGCTGTAATAAAGCTGCCTGGATGCCAGCCTATCTTCAAGATTCTCGACGAGATCGATGGAGGTTACCAGCACTTTTCCCTCTCCCACCCTTCCTTCGAACGCGAAGGCAAGTTTTTGGTTCTTATGATAATCCGGTACAGCCTGGATCAAGGGGGTGATCTCTTTTGGAAAATCCTTCATGTTCATGACCTGTGCGCCGGTAACGATATCCCACCATTGCCAGTTGCTGTAATAGGCTGTGGGGAAATCATCAAAAACCGGGTGTTCCGGATCACAAAGGACCCCCATGGTATGGGGCGCCTGATTGTCTGTCCACAGGGTATTCCAGAATATGGTGGAAAATCCGACCTTGATCTTTCCACCCTGCACATCATTTATTTTATCATTCAGGATCAACAGAACATTTTGACCCTGAGACAGTTTATCCTTTACATCCTGGTTTATTGCGGTGGCAACGAACACATCCTTCTTTTCCGGCATAACCAGTTCATCCGGATACACCCAGAAATCCCAGGAATTTTTACCATGCTTTGGCATGGTAATGGTCAGAGTGAGCTTTTGCGGTTCCTGTATGTTATTTAAAGAATAGCTTATATCGCCTATCTTTTGACAATTATCTATCCCAATGTTTTGCCCGGAAAACGCTCCTTCCTCAATTATATCCCTGTTCTTGCCTTTAATTTTCCATTGAACGGTTGCATCCTTTATTTTGGATTGACCAAAATGAGCTATTTCAATGGAAGCCTGAAAGGATTCCGAATTACGATAGAGCCTTTTATCCATTTCAGCCAGAGGAACGGTTTGTCCTGAAAATTCCCTGTATTTCGAAGGTGTAATGTATTCTTTGCTGTTCCAGAAAGGATCAAGTACCCCTACCAGTGCAGTTCCCTGGCCCGGGAAATCATGAAGGTCGAGGAGCTGAAAACCGGCAAAACCCGGGGTTCGCAATGCAGCCTCAATATCTGCCTTGTAAAGCAAGGCCTGTAATTTTCCGGAAGCCATGTGAAATTGATGAGCCTGATCAAGGATATGATGGTCTTTCAGCATATCGTTGAAGATCTCGAAATTCTTAGGTTTCAAAACACCGGTGTACTTTTCCATTTCTTCGAAATTGGGGTATACGCACCACTGGCCGATTTCGTGCCCGATAACCGGCACCTCATAACGGGAAACAAAATCTGAAAAATCAAAGGTCGTATGGGGCGGTTCCTTGTTTACGATGCTTTGCAATCCTTCACCCCATCTTTGTATACGGGGTGTGGGGGTAACGTGGAACTCATTGGCTTCAATAACCGGCCACCCGGATCCTCCCGTGTACACCCTCCGGCTGTCCTTATCCTTCCAGAAGTGAATATAATCAGTCAAATACGCTTCCTGGTTATCCCCGGCAGGTTCATTTCCATAGGCCATCATACAGAAAGAAGGATGATTCCCATAGGCTTTGGCGATGCGTTCAGTTTCCTGGTATATCCATTCGTCCACCGGCATACCTGCTCCAAGCTCAGAACCCTGATTGGCCCAGCTCCCTGCTTCCACCTGCAGATAAATACCGGCCTTATCGGCCGCGATAAATGCTGCTTCAGGCGGGCACCAGGAATGAAAACGCATGTGGTTGAGACCATACGCTTTTATGGTCTTGAATATACGAACCCATTCGGCTAAGTCCATAGCAGGATAACCTGTTTCAGGGAAAATAGCACATTCCAGTGTGCCCCTCAGAAAAATGGGTCTTCCATTTACGGAAAAGCGCGTTCCATCCGTGGTAAACTCGCGCATTCCAAAGCGAATAAGGCGTTGACCGGAGTTTTCCTGACCGGCCACATCCAATTGAACCTTCAGATCATAAAGCTTGGGATTGAACTCGCTCCACAGCTGCGGTTCCTTCCCCATGGGGTAAATAACTTCCAGTGTTTGAAGATCTGCAATTTCTGATGTCTTTGTGATTTTTTGAAAGGTCTCACCCTGGGTCGATTCCCTTTCCTGCACCTGCAATATTATTTTACCCTCTTGTGGCGCTCCGGATTCATTACCCAACTGAATCTTCACTTTTACCTGCTTATTCTCCAGATCGGGATATACCTGAACATCCTCTATAAAGATCAATGGTTCAGTTTTTATTTCCAGATCACCTGCAATACCATTCCAGTTGGTTTGAGTATGGTCGGTGACTGAATGGGAATTCGGACCCACAAGAATGATCATCCGGTTATCAACACGAATGCTCAGACGATGCTTGTTCCCAGGTACGAGATAATCGGTCAGGTCATATTCGTGAGGTGTAGACAAACTGTTCTGAACACCCACTTTCTGATCATCAACAAACACCATGGTCTCCCAGTGCGGACGTTCCAGGCAAAGAATGATGCGCTGATTTTGCCAGGCTCCGGGTATCTTGACCTGTTTCTGATACCATGCGGCACCCTGGTAATATTTTTCCGGATTCAGGAAGAAGGGAACCTTAAAATCATCTTCTGTCCTGTATTCTTCGTATTTCGGTTTCTCATAAAAACCTCCCCTGATGGTTCCGGTCCAGGGGGTGGAAGCATCAATATCATTGCCATAGCCTTGTTCCTGCAGGGAACCGGGAAGATTAACGGTTTGGGATAGATCCTGACTGAACCATTGTTGCTGAATGCCTTCATCCGCAGGATCAAGTTGGAATTTCCACGTTCCATTCAGAGAAATGGACTCTTTCTTTTCAGAGGGAGACATGCATTGAACCAAAATGACACTGAGGAATAAAATAAATATCCATTGAATTACTTTCATTGTCTTATTATTTGAATTGATTTGAAATATGCCGGTTCATCTTCTATCTGTTTATTATTTTAGTGGTATAAACACCCATATCTGTGGTGAATCTCAGGATATAGGCTCCACGGCTATAATCTGACAAGTCGATTATACCGTTTTTATGCGGAAATTCTCTCTTGATCAAAACCTTCCCTGTAAGATCTGAAACCTTGATCAGCTGAATAGTTTGCTCCGGACAGTCGTAAAATAATTTTCCTTCGGTTGGATTAGGGTATACCGAAATACCTTCCCCCTGTATGGTTCCGGTACTTACCTGTCCTTCCTTTACGGTAAGCTCAAAAGCACATACCGCTTCATTTCCCGCTACATCTGCCGCTGTCCAGTAAATTTTTATGGTTCCCGGTGAAATGAGTTCATTGGCTAGACTTGAAGAATCATTGATGCTGTTGGTAATGCTGGCTATTGCCGTATTATCATAGACATAGGCCGGAGCCAGTTCGTTTCCGTTGACAAGATAACCGGTACCGGGTTCGACATAAACAGTCGTATCCTTCTTACAGGTGATCAAAGGTATTTGATCATCTTCCCCTACATGAACAATTAAATACAGACGCGTGGTATCTCCAGCGTCATTACTAATGGAAATATGCACTTCATTATCTGAACCGGATATCAATGTGCCCGGCTCAGGCGTCTGGATAAAATTCAAATCCCGGTTGTCCATCCCGGTAATGTAAGAATCTGTCAGGGCAGGCAAAGTGGACTGGAAAACGCCTTCGGAATAACCATCGGGATCAAGAGTCAGAGCCTGCTCCATATGGATACTGTCCAGCGTTTGGCGGGGCTGATTGCCGCTGCCACCCCCTACCGGGTTTTCCAGCTTCATTTTGAAGCAATAAAGTGAATTGGGTAAAACAGTCCGGGTGAAGGATGTTTCCCCTGGAATAAGAATATGTCTGGTTCCCTTACGGGGAGTGAATTCGTTCCACAGGGTCTCTTCGACAACATTGGATTCGATCGTGAATTGCTCCATTTTAAAACGTACGGAATCAAAGGTATCCTGGGTATTATTCAGCACCCACAGGGTCAGGAAATTTCCTTTTGCAAAGGAAGTGGTGTACACTTCTGAAGCAAAAGACGGGGCAGACAGGTAATAGCCCCGGTTGGTGTTATTGACCAGTTTTTTAAAGATCTCATATTTGGTCGATTTACGGATCCCTTTATACGGATGGGACCATATCATGGAATGAAACCGTCCCTCGTAATTTCCATAAAAGAGCCAGGTATCAAAGCCATTGAAGCCATCGCGTATATGTTTCCACAGAACATCTGAATTCCGGATTTCTTCAGCGGATTCCACCCCGCCCCAATCGTGAAGTTCCGTACTCCAAACCTCTTTGTCCCCCAATTCCCTGGCTTCATTCACCAGGATCTCACCGAGATATTCACCGCCGGTGTTATGGGTAGAAGCAATGGAAAAAGCATGGTGTTCATCCTTGTCTTTATCGACAGATCTCAGCCAATCAATAGATACCTGATGACTCCAGCCTGAGGGTACAATAAACTCTGGCATTTGAATACCCCCGTCAAGATATTGAGGAAGGCTGTCGGCAACGATTTTCGCATGATGGGGTTGGAGGATTTGTTGTTCGTTGGTCAGGTCAAGATAGTGGATATCAAAACCATGCTGATTCATAAGGTTCAAATAATCGGCAAAATAATCTACCAGTTTATCTACATGAAAGGGTCCTTTTTTCCATTGGGGATCCTCTTGCGTACCGATATTTTCCCATTCCTGAATCCACATGGGATAGGGCGTCCATGGAACAGAATCGGGATCCCCGTAGGCATGCCACAGGGGGAGGGGGCTGCCAAAGAATTTAATATCCGGATTGGCCGTCCGCATAGCCGTCATCATGTCAAGAATATCATTGTACGCATCGGGGTTTTTATCGCCTTCTGTCAATTCATAGGCACAGTTTATAGCCACGCGCACAAAATCCGAGTCGATATCCTTAACACCCAGTTCAGCCAGGGGCTTTGCCAGGCTGGGGTGCCAGAACCACATCACGATATTATCAATTCCAAACCGCATCTGTTGTTGCAGGCTATCCGAAACAATAACCTCATAGCCGCTTTTTTTTGGAGACAGGGGTGTGGTTGCATTTTGGCCGGTCTGGACTGCATTGATATGGATGTGAGATTCAGCCTTGCGGATACCGGCATCTTGGATGTATTTCCTGTCAGGGAGATGGCCGGAAATACTGATGGCACCCGTGCTGATGAGAAGAAAAATAAAAAACAGTTTTTTCATGGTATGAAATCAATTGCTTAAACCCTGTCAAATGTTTATTGAGAAGAAGAAAGAGAACTCAAATGTTTTGAGTTCTCTTCTTCTCAAAAACTTCTAAACAAGGTATTTATTTAACAATCAGTTTCTTTACTGCTACACCTTTCGGTGTATCTAATTTCAGGTAATAGAACCCCTTGTCACTTGTTTTCAATTTAAGCGTTCCATTATGTTCAAGAATGCCTGATTGTATTTTGGCTCCAATGACATTGTAAACAGCAAATTCAACCGCCTGCTTGTCTGCCAGTGATACCTTGAATGTACCGTCTGAAGGATTGGGATAAACCTTCACTGCAGAATTAGCTGCAGGATCAAGACCGGTTACGTCATAAACGGTCACTTCGAGTGTTCCCGTTACGCCCGAGCCATCATTGGCCGTGGCAATGACCTCTACGGTCCCGGCTAAAACACCAATCAATTGTCCATTTTCATCGATCAGCGCGCTGCCTGTACCATTGACAACACTCCAGGTTACGGATGGATCGGATGCATCCCCGGGACTGACATCGGCTGACATCTGAATTGACTGGTCCACCTCTACCGAATCACCGGGCGCATCAGAAGAAACAACAATGTCGGTAACCATGATGCCTTGTATGGTAATTTCCTTCGTTGCAGTAACATCAGAACCATCCGTGGCTGTGGCTTTGACCGTAACTGTTCCTATGGATTCAGGCTTCAGCAAACCCGTACCATCGATGGTCGCTGAGCCGGTTCCAACTTCAACGCTCCAGGCTACCTGCGGCCAGCTTGCATCCAGTGGCGCAATATCGGCAGTCATCTGGAGGCTGTCGTTCTCCATTTGCATCACTGTCTCACCGGATTCCGTACCCACAGTAATGGATGATATGTAAGTACGCATAACCGGTTGGTCATCATGGAGCGCGGCAACCTCGTCACCCGTGAGTGCAATATCAAACAACCGGAAGTCATCCAATTGCACTTCCTGACAGTAGGAATGAGAAGAATCCGGATTGACATGCAGCTTCAGGTGCGTCTGATCAATGAATTGGCACTTGAAGCTTATCATATAGGTGAGGGTCTCCCAGTTCTTTAAATCGTTGTAGGTACCCTGGCTATAGACGGTGTCTGTCATATAATAGGTAAGGGTGGAATCGTGATAGGTAATGGTGACATGCAGCCAATCTTTATTCGGCCATTTGTAGCCGGCACCCAGAAGTCCGCCGAGGCCGGACAGATCGCCCTTGCCATACCAGCCTTTCCAGTGGGTCCAGCCACCCACCAAGGTATCCGCCTGGGTACCGAGATAGATGGCATGAGACGTCCACCAGCCTTGCGGGTAAAGCCACCGGTGCCAATAGCTCATGGTCCACTGATCTTTACCTTCGAAAAACTTCTCTTCCACCTTAAAAAAGGTATGGTCATCAATCTGGAGAACCGTTCCGCGGTCCATGGTGGTGTCAGCAAGCTGCGAAGTATCCACCAGTGCTCCGCCGGGATAATCCATCCAGCGCTGATGGGGCGTGGTAGGATTGGGATGCACCGAGTTGATGCTGTCAATGATGGAAACCCTATCCTCTCCTGCAGGAATCTTCTCGGTATCAAATGGTAAATACAATACCGGATCCACTACCGTCTGGGAAAAAACCGTGCCCAGACTCATAAGCATTACACATAATGTAAACGTAAACTTTTTCATAAGCTTTAGTTTTTAGTTAGACAATTGATTTATTTGAAATAGTTAAGATTTATATTCAACATCGCAAAGAACCTTTATTACCAGGTTTCAAATTCCAAACCGTTATCTCTGAAAAACAGGGTGTCCGTAGATTCATAGCGCATACTGTCAGAATCCGTATAGGAATAATCAAGATAGAACATCCGGTTTTCCGGGTCGTAGCTGGAAGATCCGCCTACTACCGTCGTAATATCACTCAGGGGATCATCCACATTCTGAATGGATACATCGTTGCCATCAATAATTAATTTCATGGCATAGGTCCCTTGACCGTTACTCATGTAAGAACCGATCCCGGTTGTAAACAACTCTTCAGGTCCACGGGTATCCAGATCCCAGGTGAAATTGTTCACCAGGTTGGGCAGGGAATACACGTTGGTGTCGACCAGCATGCCACCCGGATCATAAACGAATTCTCTCCCTTTATGGTAATAGCTGCCATGATAGGGGTTAATGTACTTTATCGCTACAACGGTATAATCTTTCGGTGCTACATCATACTGACCGGTCGCTTCGTTGTAACTACCCTGAAGTATGGAATCCGCGGTAGTTTCTGTGATTCGCAATGGCAGGGCATAGTTGGTTTCATAACTCAGCGTATCATTGACAAAAAGGGAAGAATCCAGGGTCACGGTTATTCTGCCAAAGATGCTGCCCGCGGGGATGATCATTTGCAAATCGTCGCTCAAGCTGTAATACTCCTCAGGCAGCAACCTCAATCCGGTTCCGCTGAGCAGGGCGATATCCTTCTCGAACCGGACGGTTTCCTGCTGCTGATTGTCCCGTCGGCCGCCCAGAACCACCCCTACTTCAAAATCCAGTCCTTCACCCATCACTACCGTCCTCAGGGGATCCTGGTAGGGAAAATAGACGGTGGTGTAATCGAAGTCGGATATATAGTCCTCGTACTTTTCACAGCCGATAAAGGCTATTACAAGCAGCCAGACCAATGCTATATTATACTTTTTCATAGTATCGCTCGTTTAAATCTTCTCTGTTTTTTTACCAACCGGCATTTTGAACCAGTTTGTCATTTTTAATAACTTCATCATAAGGCAGGGGTCCGTAGTACATATAATCTTTATAGTCCCGTTCCTCTACAACGAACGTACTGAAAGATCCCCCGCCTTCCGGGATCCGGACGCCCTGCACCTGGGTATTCAGCTTATTCAGCGAAACTTTCCATCTTCTCAGGTCAAAGAAACGGTGTCCTTCAAAGGCAAACTCGAGCCTGCGCTGGTTGCGGATCAAATCACGAAAACCTCCCTTTCCCTTAAGTGCTGCGATCTGTAGAGGAAAATCCGATTCATAACCAATACGATCCCAGATCATCTGCATGGCCTCTTCAGCAGTCATACCCATGTCCGCACCGGTTGTTTGAGGGCCCCAGGCTTCGTTGGAAGCTTCGGCAAAGTTCAGGAACAGTTCCGTTTTCCGGAATAAAGCAAAATAATGTTTGTCGCTACTGATCTCTCCGGGTTTCAAGCTCACCTCGCTGCTCATCCACTTTCTCAGGTAATACCCGGTGCGGGTGGCATTGACTGAACTTCCCGCTGCATCGCGGCCCCCTTCATAAGTTTTAACCGTTTCCCCCTTGAAGCCGGCTCCGTTAAAGAGCACGGTGGCATACAAACGGGGATCCCGGTTTTGATAGGGATTCTGGGGATCATAATCGGACTGGCCGTGATCTATGTTAAAACCATTGATCATGGGAAAAGCCTGCACCAGGTTGTGGGAAGGGCTGGTCTGGCCCTGCCCGTAAAGAACAGGCATGAAATTGCTGTTTTCCATCCAGTTATTCTCAGCATAACGGCGCAGGATGATCTCACTATGGTTGGGATCATGAAATAAATCGCCCGGCTTACTGTAGTTGAGCGAGGGCAAATCACCACCAATGGCCTGAATGGCTTCATAAGCAGCCTCTGCTGCATCAATCCATTTTTGCTGTTCATTTCCCGTATTATAGGCAGGTGAGGCGGCATAAAGCAAGGCTCTCGACTTGAGCGCCAGGGCAGCAACAGAGTCGGCCCTGCCGGTTTGCGTGTCATTCAGCCATTCGTCGGCCCCGGAAGCATATTCGGGTGGCAGCAGGGATGCTGCAGAGTCACAATCTGCTACGATCTGTTCGACAACTGCATCATAGCCTGACCTGGACAAAAACAATTCATCCGGTTTCAGTGCCTCGGTTACAATAGGCACCCCAAGCATGTTCCCCGAGCCATCCGGACCGGCATATGCCTGTAGCAACCTGAAATGGTAGTAAGCCCTCAGAAAGTGAGCCTCACCTTTGAGGCGGTCCCGGATTGCCTTTCTCTTTTTCTCATCTACCCTGGAGTAAGGTGCATCCAGGCCTTCTTCTAAAAAGAGATTGATATGATACAACTGCTGATAATCGCTATTCCAGGAAGCCACGGGGTTGACATCAGGGGTCCATCCACCGGTAGCAACATTGTATATGGAAGCATCGTATTGGTTGGTGACTGCATTATCGGTGGCCACATCCAGGAACTGCCCGCCATAATGGGCATAAAACCCGGGAATGCCACTGTAAGCCTGAATGAGTACACCCTCTGCAAAATCCGGATCGCTCCATACTTGTTTTTCGGTCAGTGATCCGTCGAAATTGGGCTCCAGAAGCCCCTCGTCACAGGAGACCATACCTGCCAGGGCCACAATAATGACAGAATAAATTATATGTTTCATCGGACTCATTTTTTTCATTAGAATGTAAATTTTACCCCTCCGGTGTAGGCACGGAAAAGCGGCCAGTTAACAATCCCTGCAGAAGGGCTTTCCGGGTTCATCCGTTCAAAAGGTGTAAAAGTCATGACATTGACCCCGCGGATAAATATCCGGGCCTCCTGCATGGCCAGGTAGGATACATACTTTTGGGGTAATGAATAGGATAACTCAATGTTCTTGATCTTAAAATAATCCCTGCTGCGGACCCAGAAAGTGGAATTGCGGAAGTTGTTGCTTCCTTCCGTGGTGGTCAGCCTGGGATAGGTTGCTGTTTCTGCTGTCTCCGGTGTCCATCGCTCTTCCTGGATATAAGATGGATATTTATCTTCTCCATTGACCCAGGTGTATTCGTCGTTGGCAACAGGACTGAGCCCCTGAACGCCGACTCCTAAGACATAGAGCTGCAGACCTTTGTAACCAAGACTGAGTTCAAGGCCATAGACCATATCAGGAAACCAGTTCCCGACTTTCTTCATGTCCTCATGATTGATGATACTGTCCCCGTTCAAATCACTGTACCTGATATCACCCGGCCGCACCTCGCCTAACATCTGTTCCGGAGCATTGTCGATCGCTTCCTGGTCATGGAAAAGGCCTTCATCCACCCAACCGAACTGGGCATCCACGGGCTGGCCAACCTGTTTCATGTATTCATCGGGGTAATCCGGTTCAGAAACTACTTTATACTCAGATCGGGTGAAAGCGACGTTGGCCCCGATAGAATAGCTGAAATCACCAACCTGGTCAGAAAACCCCAGGCTTGCCTCCACGCCGGTGTTGGCGATTTCTTCATAATTTTCATAGGGCAGATAATTTCCTGACATAGCCGGGTAATGGCCGGTACGCTGGACCAGGATACCGGAGCGGAGCTCGTTGAAATAGTTCGCCTCCGCCCGCAATCTTTCTGAGAAGAAAAGACCTTTCAAACCAATATTGAATTCACGGGATCTTTCCCAGTCGATGGACGGATTGGCGACATTGATGTAAGCAAGCTGCTGAACGCTGTTCCCGTTGTTAAGGCCGAAATAATAATTGCCGCCGCGCCACCACGCATCCCGGTAATGGTAGTGGGAGGCAAAATTGCGGCTTGTTCCCATAATCCCCCAGGAAGCCTTGAATTTAAGAAAATCCACTACCGAACTGCCCGCCAGGAACGATTCCTCGCTGAGTATCCATCCGGCTCCAAAGGCAGGGAAAAGGCCATACTGTTTACCCTCCTGGAAACGTGGACTCCCATACCAGGCCAGGTTGGCTTCCAGGATGTATTTATTATCGTACATGTAATGGGAATTGAGGGCTATAACGGTGTTTCCCGGAGTATGCGCTTCATTCTTAAGCTCTGTCTGATAATACCGGGCCAGTATATTGGATTGCAGATGATGTTTTGTGTTGAAGGTATTCTCATAGGAGAGTGCCCCGTAAGTACCCAGTCTCCTGTACACATCATCTGCCTGGTAGCTCTGGGTACTCAGGTCCTGCCGCAGGCTGACCTGTTGAAAGACCAAAGAATCCCCATCCTCATAAGGGATATAGGCATTATAATCGCCCGATTTGTTGTACCTCAGGTAATTGTATGAGTCGAACATTAAATAAGTTTTAGCACTCAGGCCTTCCAGATAACGACTCAGATCAAAATCCAGTCCTAAGTTGACCTGCCCCATCCGGTTGAAGTCTTTCCGGTAACCGGTTTGCGTGGCTTCTCCGTATACATTGTCGGTATATTGATAGGAAGCACCGAACCTGGCAGAGTCAAGTCTTTCAAAATCATTGATAAAATAAGGGTATTCATTGGGCCGATGATCGCTGAGCATACCGAAAAATTCCGAGGGAGCCATGTTGTTCCACTCACGGAACTCCAGCCTGCCGTTGATATCCAAATGCATGGTGGTTACATCGGTCAGAGCGACATCGAGATTGGCCCTGGCCTTAAATTCATCGTAATTCGTTGTGGGACCGATCTTCTCGAGACCGCCGGAATTCACATAGGAGAGGTTGATAAAATACTGGGTCTTATCATCACCACCCGACAACTGGGAACTGATGCGGGTAAACGGCATCTGGTCCTTGAGAAAGTCAGCGTACAAATCGTTATCGGGATAAAGGATGGAGTCTGTTTGATTTTGATAACCATCCAGGTCCTCCTGGGAATAGAAGGGCGACCTCCCGTCATTCGCCCGGGCCTCATTATACAGTTGGGCATAGGCATGAGAACCCAGATACTCGGGCAAGTCGGTGGGCATAAACACCCCATGCTCCACGTTGATATCAATCCGGCGTTGGTAGGGATTGCCCCGTTTGGTCTCGATCCAGAGCAAACCGTTAATGGCCTTAGGGCCTGCCAGAATCTTGGCCGTAACATCCTTGAGAAAATGAATCGACTCGATTTCCTGGGCGCTCAAATCGCTAATTTCCCTTTCAATACCATCTACATAAATCACGGGCGCATTATTGCCGCTCCGGTGCAGCCCCCGCAGGTAGATCGCAGGCTCCGACCAGCCGGGGCGCCCGTAATCCCGTGATACATGAAGGCCGGGGATTCTGCCGGCCAGTGAGTTGGCTACATTGATCGCCGGAAAAGCTTCCAACTCCTCCCCTTTTACGCTGGAAAAAGCTCCGGTGACCATCCGTTCGGAAAGTTTGTGGTAGGGGAGACTGACCTGGTCATCCTCGCCTATATAGACCGGCATGTCAATGAGCACGATGGGGTCCGAAAGATCGGCCCTTTGCAGGTCAATGTATTTCGTCTCATATTTCCGGGTTTTGATCACAAGCACATCGGTGGGGACCGTTTCCAGGGAAAAATTACCTTCACTGTCTGTGACGGTGGATTTCGAACCGTTCTTAAAAAGCACCTGCGCTCCCTGAATGGCATTGCCCTCGCTTTCAGCAACAGTACCATTTATTTCTACTACCTCAACCTGCTGGCCATAGCTGCTGTATCCGGTAACCAAAAAGAGAAACAGAAAAAATATTCTAATGCTGCTTTTCAGAGGGGTCCTGTTGTTATTTTTCATAGTCCAAATTTTCATGTCAAAATCTGTTATTCGTGAAAACAATGCATACGGCTCTACCATCCCGGATTCTGTTCAAGGTTCTTCAACATCTCAACATGGTCTTTCGGAAGGGGGTACCAATAATGCTTTTCATCAAACACCCTTCGTTTTGTTTCTATTTCTTCTATGGTATAGGTATATGAATCCCCGGCTATCTTGTCAATGCGCATCCGGTAGATACGCTTATGCTCGGGTTCGTGCATCAAGTGCCATCTGCGAAGGTCCCACCAGCGTTTGTGCTCCCCGAAAAGTTCCACGGCGAGCTCGTTGCGGATCCGTTCCCGGAAATCTTCCTGGTTGCGGAACTCTTCTTTTACATCAGGCATACCCACGCGGTTACGAATGGTGTTAACCGCTTCCCAGGCAGTCAATGACCCGCCCGGTGCGGAACCGTCCGGGCCCCAGCCTTCATTGACAGCCTCGCCATAGTACAGGTAAATGCCTGAAAGCCTCATGAAGATCCAATTCATGTAATAGTTGTAATCGTTCTGCCATTTGTTACCGGTTTCCGGCCAGTACTTGCGATTGAAATAGCCTGTGGGATGGGCTATATCCTTGGTATCATCTTTGCCCCCCTGATAGGTTTCAATGTAGAGCGAATCGCCCTGATCATTCCGTCCCCATTGGACCCCGTTATACAGGATGTTGTTGTAAAAACGGGGATCCCGGTTCTGATAAGGCTGGTTTGGATCATAGCTGGACTGGGGATGGTCGATCGGCCAGCCGTCATCTGTTTCATAAAGGTCGACGGCATTTTGCGTAGGTAGCGATACCCAGTTCCCGATGTCGTAGGTTTGGGGCACATACAATCCTTTCCAGTCCAGTGCGTCGGGCCGCCGTGTCGTGGTCTGTTCCGCGGTCCAGTTATATGCACCGGGGACCCTGTAGAAAATGGTTTCAACACTGACAAATTCATTCCTGCTGAAGAAGATATTCCTGTAGTTCTCACCCGGCACAAGGGAATAGACCCCCTCATCGGCCAGTTCGATCACCTCATAAAGCGCACTGGCTGCTTCTTTGGCCCGGTCCGCATCGTAAGTTAGACTGTTGCGTTCGGGATCCAGCGGATCGTTGTTCATCGTCGGGCTGGCATCATACAAAAGGGCCATTCCCTTCAGGGTCATGGCAGCCCCGACGGTTACCCGGCCCCAATGCTGCTGGGGCCATTCCCGGGGTAAGAGTTCAATAGCCTTGTTGCAATCCTCCACGATCTGGTCGGTACACTCCCGGTAGGTCTCCCGGGGCAGGTCCATTTCGCTGTCCGGGGTGAAGGCCTTGTCAAAATAAGGCATGCCCCCATACCTGCGGATCAGCTCAAAATTGTACCACGCCCGGAAAAAATAAGCCTGTCCCAGGATGTGATTTCTTTCCTCCCCCGTAGCATCGACCAAAAGTTCAATATTCTCAATGGATTTATTGGCAATACGCAAGGCCGGAAAAGCATTCCCGGCAACGGCGGAAGCTGCACCGCGTATGTTCCGGGTTTCCCAGCCAACGGCACGATTGATGGGCTGGTTATAATAGTTCCCGTTGGTCACGGCATTAACGTCCTGCCAGTCTTTGTCTACCTGCTCAAGGTCTGCCATGCATCCGGGGGTATAGCGGGGATGCCAGAAATGGAAATCCCTGAGAAATTTATACAGGCGGTCGTTAAAACCCCGGTAATTGCTGTAATTGGTAAATATCTCCTCATCGGTGAGACCTGATTCAGGGGCCTTGTCCAGGTAGTCTTCACAGCTGCCGGCAATGAGGAAGATCAGCAGAAATCCAAGTATTTTTGTCAAATATTTCATGATCAATCCGTTTCTTTCAATTCATTAGAAATTCACTTCCACACCCAGGTTGTAATATCGAACAAGGGGATAAACCCCAAGGCTGCTTGATTCAGGATCCAGCCGGTCGTCCAGAGGTGAGATGGTGAAAAGGTTTTGACCTCTGATCGAGAACCTGAGCTGTCGTACACCAAGCGCTTCCCGCAGCAAATCCGATTTGAGGAAATAGGACAGCTGGAGCTCTTTAAGTCTCAGATAGTCGGTGTCCACATAACTATAGGAGCTGGCCTGGGCGTTATGGGCCTGTTTGTCGCTTGCATGCAGGGCAGGCACATCGGTATCTTTATTATCGGGCGTCCATGCATCCAGGCTGTGATCGTGGGCCACCAGCGAAGTAGGCTGGTTAAATGCCCACAGGATAAAGCCAGGCATTTGTTTCTGTACACCGAATACCCCGTAGAACCTTCCTGAAAGTTCGAAATTCCTGTACTCCACGCCAAAATCAAACCCATAGGTATAAGCCGGGTAGGTCAGATCACCATAAGGCGCAAAATCCAGGTCGTTGATGACCCCATCCGCATTGAAATCAATATAATTCATATCGCCGGGAATGCGATTGTTGGGAAGCCATATTGAAGGGGTGGAATTGTACACATCATCCCAGGAATCGTGCAGGTCCTCCACGATGAGCTTAGACTGCCATCCAATGGGTTTTCCGGCATCCTTCTGATATTCCGGCCGGTTTTTCGGATCATCGCGAAAGACAATGCGGCTTTCGCTGAAGTTTATATTTCCGCCGAGCCAGTAGCTTAAATTGGTGGTGATCATTCCAGAGTAGCGCATCTCCAATTCAAAACCCTGGCTTTTGGTTTCACCAATATTGGCCGTTGGCGGTTGCTGGCCAAACCAAACGGGTACGGTCTGGCGCCGCATCAGAATTCCTTCACGGTCTTCCTTAAAAAGATCGAAGGTCATGGTGAGCCCATTAAGTACCCTGGCTTCCATTCCAAGGTTTTGTTTGATCCCGGTTTCCCAGGTGGCATTGACATTGGCCGCTCCACCTTCGGCATAGACCGGGTAAGTTTGACGGGGATACCCCATGGTCAAATCTGCACCCCTGCTGTAATCGGTCCGGTAAGCCCAACGGGGTGCCCCCTGATCGTTCCCTACCTGCCCGTATGAATAACGAAGCTTAAAGTTGTTCAACCAGGGGAGGTTATCTTTAATAAAAGATTCGTTGGAAACAACCCAGCCCACGGCTATGGAGGGAAAGAAACCAAAACGCTTTCCGGGGGCAAACTTTTCGGAACCGGTATAGGCGCCGTTGAACTCGGCCAGGTACCTGCTCTTGTAATCATAAGTGACACGGCCGACCCAATGCTCTTCATATCTCGGGAAATCGAGGTTGGTTATTCCCTCTCTGCGGAAAAAGAGCGCCTTTGCCGTAAAACTGTGATTGCCGAAGGTATTGGCGTAATCCAGCGCGGCTTCATAATAGAGTGACCGGGTATAGTCGTATCCATAACCGTCAACCAGATATTCCCAGCCTACACTCGCCGGTTTCTCGAAAAAGTCAGCACTTGGAACAACGGTGGTATCGGTTTCCGTGTATCTATATCTCCTGACTTCCCCGTTATCAATGGTTTTCCTGTAGGGGAAGGAAGAATTGTATGACAATTTTCCACTGACCTTCAGTCCTTTGGTAATAAAGGGAAGTTCCTGCTCGAATGCCAGATCAGCAAATTGCTGCGCTATTTTGGTTTTGGTCTGACCGGCCTCGTTAAGCCGGACCAGGGGATTGACGACATTCTGGGCTGTGGGATCCCCACCATAATTGCCATCCTGGTAGCGGGGCGGGAATTTATAAGGTGGGGTCCAGTGAATTTCCTGGAAGAACCGGTCATGATGCCATTCATTAAGCTGGTAATAGGAGGTATGGTTTTGTATGCCGACGATACCCGAAAGTTTCAGTCTTACGGTGGTGGTCTGCGTGATATTGAAATCCAGGTTTGAACGGTAATTGTAGCGCTCATAACTGAAGGTTGGATCATAATAATCCTGCTTTTCGGTCTTGTAGATATCCCCATTCCTGGCATAAGCAAAAGAGGTAAAATAGGTGACAAAATCGTTCCCTCCGCTGATGTTCAGATTGTGCTTCTGGCGAAATCCAAAATCACGCGTTACTTCATCATACCAGGCTATATCCGGGTAAAGGTATGGATCGCCGCTTCTGTAGTTTTCAATCTCCTCCCGCGTGTAAAGATTACTCCAGTCCCCGTCATTGGCATAGGCTTGATTGGCCAACTCCAATGTCCTGTGATGCTCCAGGTATCTCCATACATTGGTGGGCTGTTTGGCTGCTATATCGGAAGAATAATTAATCTGCATCTTCCCTTTTCTTCCACTTTTGGTGGTAACCAGTATCACCCCGTTGGCGCCCTTGACACCGAAAACCGCGGTGGCGGAAGCGTCCTTCAGTACGGAAACCGACTCGACCGCGCTTGGATTAACGTCATTGAAATCACGCTCAATGCCGTCTACCAGGACCAAAGGTTCGTTGTTCTGCCAGGTAGATTTGCCGCGGATCAGAATATTGGTAGCACGTTCTCCCGGCTGACCCGTCAACTGACTGACCGTAACCCCGGGGAGCAAACCCTGGATCGAACTGGAAAGGGACAGGTCTCCCTGGGTCCTTACCAGGTCTTCCCCTCTCCTTTGTGTGATCGAACCCACAACACTCTCCTTCTTTTGTGTGCCGTAACCCACGACGATAACTTCTTCCAGTTCCTCCGGGGTAGGTTGCATCTCTATATCAATTGTATTTCGTCCTTCCACGGGAATCTCTTGCCTTTGAAAGCCCACGAAAGAAACGACAAGAACGCCGTCAGGCGGTACCTCAATGGTATATTTACCGTTGGGGTCCGTTATCGTCCCTACAGATTGACCTTCTATACCACCCTTGAGATAGATGTTGGCACCGGGCAATGAAATACCTTCGGCATCCGTTACGGTACCCGTAACCACGATCGTATTCTGGGCGAACAGGGTGGAAACAGACATTGCGGAAAATATCAAAATCAAAAAAGCAATCTTTTTCATAATCTGTTTTCTTTTGTCATTGATGCCGGCCGATTTCCCGGGAATAGATGGGTAAATCAGCTTGTTGAAAAACCTGCTGTGATCCCATTGCTTCCGAGGGGTGGTTTGGAACAGGATTGATTCGCACAGGCAGTTGCTTTTTCAGCATAAATTATAATTAAATGTATGATAATAGATTATCTCCTATTGAGATATTCCTTTCATATTGTGGTAATATTATTTCAGCGCAGCACTATTCAAAATATTTAAATAACCTGACCGGAGGGGCTTATCGATGATGTGGGATATACTGCTGTATTTCCTTAAGAACTTCTATATTCAGTCGGGGATTTTCCGTAGTACTTCTTGAAACATTTCCCAAAATAGCTGAGGTCATTAAAGCCTGTTGAATAAGCTACTTCAGAAATTGAAAGGTTTTCATCGTATAACATCCTGGCAGCTACCTTCAGGCGATTGTTCTTGATATACTCGTTCGGACTTATTCCTATAATTTTATTAAATTTTCTATATAGCATGGAATTGCTGGTACCCATCTCATGAACCAGGGATTCCACATTAAAATCATTATCAGTCATATGGCTTTCAATAATCTCAATGGACCGTTTGATGTATTTTTCGTCCAGGGAAGTCAAATTTACCGTGGATGAATCCGGTTTAAATTCGCTAAAATTACCGGAATAATACTTCTGAAGATTTTCCCATGCTTTAAACAATGATTCAATCCGGCTGTGCAACAGCTTCAGATTTACAGGCTTGGTAACATAGGAATCGGCACCGCAATCGTACCCCTTGATCTTACTTTCGTCGTCAATTCTGGCCGTGAGCAGGATAACCGGAATATGGCTTGTTTCCAGGTTATTTTTAATTTTTCTGGTGAACTCGTACCCACCTGTACCGGGCATCATGATATCACTGACAATCAGATCAGGGTGATTTTTTTTGACATAATAGAGGGCTTTATCACAATTATCAAGGGCCGTAACACCATAATATTTTGATAACTTATTGTACAGCAAGTTTTTTAGCTCCTCATTGTCTTCAATAAGGAGAACCTTCTTGTCATTCCACTTTCCGCCATCAAAAGGTATTTCCTGATCAAAGATAAATTTGTGATGATTTTGTACTGCAACAGGCTGGTCCGTCGCGGTTACGGAAAGATCTCCCGTATCCTGGATAATTTGAAATTCTTCATCCGGGTAAGCAGACGACTCGATCGGAAATTCAAAAACAAAGGAAGTACCCGAGTGAATGTGGCTTTTGACCGTGATCGTTCCTTTATGTAATTCAACTAAGCTTTTTGTCAATTCAAGTCCGATTCCAATACCTTCAGCCTTATTGGATTCAATTCGTTTAAAACGCTTAAAGATTTTGTTGAGCTTATCCTCAGGAATACCCTGCCCGGTATCATTCACACTGATCTGGACATATCGCTTGGAATCTTTGTACATGTTCTGACCATATATGGACACACCGCCCTTTTCCGTATACTTAAATGCATTGGAAAGAAGATTATGCATGATCTTTTCCAGTTTATCCCGGTCGTAATAACCATCTTTCAGGTCATTGGAAAGAAACATGTCATATTGAAGCCCTTTTTTGCCGGCCAGGGGATAAAAAGTCTGGTATATGGTGGTAAGGTGGTCTTTTAAGTTATTGGATGTTACATTCAACTGCGCGTTTGCCGCCTCAGATTGCCGGATACGCATGAATTGATTGACCAAATTTTTTAACATGGAAACATTGCGCTGAATGATGCGGACCGACTGACCGGGAAAATTTTTCAATTCCCTGGCATCCTCGACCACACAAGAAATAATTGAGAGCGGGGTAAGAAACTCATGGGAAATATTGGTAAGCGTACGAAGCTTAAACTGGTGTTGTTTTTCTTCTTTATCGCGTAGTTCTTCCACGAACTTCAACTCTTGTTTCATTTTTGTTCTGTAAACAGCAATACGCGTGATCATTGAAAAAACACCCAATATGATCAGACCGTAAATGATCAAGGCAAGGGTGGATGCATAGGGGGATGGCCTGATGGCAAAGTTCAGTGTAACCGGTTCCTCACACCATAAGCCGTTGCTGTTACTTGCTTTCACCTTGAAGGTATAATGGCCACGGGGCAAATTGGTAAAAACAGCTTTTCTGTCCGAAGCTTCTACATATTGCCAGTCACTGTTATACCCATCTAAAATATAGGCATATTGATTCTGATCCGGATTTTTAAAGGATAAGGAAGAGAATTCTATGGATAAGGTTTTTACATGATGGGGCACCTCAATGGATTCCTCCGATCCCGCATCGATATTCTTGATTTTGCTGTTGAATCTCAGCTCGGTGATCGCGATCTGCGGTTGGATGGAAGTAAAATCAACCCGGCCTGGCTTAAAACTGTTGAAACCATTATGTCCTCCAAAATAATAGGTGCGGTCATAAGCAGATATATGCTTAGCGCCTCTGATAAAGATACGGCCCTGTAATCCGTCATTTATGGTATAATTGGTAAAATGATGGTCCCCGTTTTGCTGATAAGTCTTTCGGACCACGCCTTCGTTTGTCCCCATCCAAAGTGATGAGTCTGCCGATTCTATGATCGATGCCACACTGTTCGCGATCAGTCCTTCTTTCTTACCATACGACCGGAAGTTATCCTGATCACGGTTATATTTCATCAAACCCCCTCCATCTGAACCAATCCAGAGATTACCTCTGCTGTCTTCATAAATATCATTAATGATATTGCTGCTTATGCTTTTGTTGTCATGGGGGTGGGCTTTATAGCGTTGAAAGCTCATTTCATCTTTCACAAAAATACCCGTATACCGGTTCAACCCGCTGTTCATTGTTCCCAACCATACATCGCCCTGGGAATCCTGATAAATAGCAGTAATATCGTTGCCACTTAAGGAATGAGGATCATTCACGAAATGATTGAAATGGAATACACGATATTGCTTTTCGTTGTTTTCGAAGTACTTAAACACATAAAGCCCGTTATTGGTGCCGATCCAAATGTTCTGGTCCACATCCCGCGTAAAACAGTAAACAGACCAGCAATTAAAATCCGGGTAGGTGTCATTCAGGTTAATATAGCTGCCACTTTTAAGATCGAAGAGAAATGCTCCTCTGTAACGGGTGCCCATCCACATTCGTCCGAATTGATCTGTATGGAAGTCATATACCAGGTTGATTCGGGGTAATTCCTTAAAAACATCGATATCGGTGTATGAATTATAAGTATGGGTGGATTTATTATACTGTAAAAAGCCTTCTGTCTTGACCCCTACAAGTAAGTTTTCACGATCCAGTTCACAAAAACTGTATACGGAGCTTTCCCGAATCAATTTTGAAGTGGAAAAGGGGATCTCATTGAGCGTAAATATGTTTCGGTCCAGGTTGACTTTATGCAGCCCCCCGCCATGGGTTCCCAACCACATGATGCCTTCCCTGTCGGATAGAAGGGAGTATATCTGGCTATGATCCGGGGCATATTGGGTTCTCTGATTCGCTTTGATTTTTCGGGGATTCCGGATGTTTTCCCCGTCGAAAATCAATATTCCGTAATTGGTCCCTAACCAGATCTGGCCATTCTTATCTTTTTCTATGGAATAGATCAGGTTACCGACTTCATTATCATTCAGTTGTTCTGCCAGGTCTTTATCCAGGTAGGAACAATATTCAATGTCCCGGGTTTTTTGTGTGATTGAATCCAGCCTGAACAATCCATGTCCCCAAGTACCTATTAATAAGCGCCCCGAAGAATCTTCTTCAATGGATTGGATGTTCTTGTGCGCTACAGGATGAGGCCAGGGCAGGGATACATGAATGAAGTCATCCTGCTGCCGGTCGTAATAAAAAAGGCCGTGGTCCCAGGTGCCTATCCATATCCGGTTATTGCTGTCCTCAAAGATTACCCTGAGTCTCCTTACACCTGAAAGATGGTTTTTTTGTATCCGGTAAATGGTTAATCGATTGGCACGGTCCAGTCGAAGGATCCCGTAATTGGCAGTCCCTATCCACTTATTGCCCTCTTGATCAATGTGAAGCGCGGAAATGGCGTCATCCGGCATTTTCAGATCCCCGGAAGTGGTCGAAATAACCGATACCTCGCCGGTATATTTGTTGTATATATTGATGCCATTTTTACTGGTTCCCAGCCACAGTCGGCCCTGGTTATCTTCCGCGATGGCCGTGAAGTGATTGCTGGTGAATGTAACTTCTTTATTGTAATCCGGTTTAAAGGTTTTAAAGGAATAGCCATCATAGCGGTTCAGCCCGTTCTGCGTGGCGATCCACAGGAATCCCTCGTGATCCTGGTGAATGTCTGTTACGATGTCTGAAGATAATCCATCATTGCTGTTGATCGTTTCAAAAAAATACTCCCTGTCCGCCTGTGATAATGCACGGAAATGGATGCAAAGCAGCATCAAACCAAAAAGCAAACCTTTTGACCCAATCTTACTGATCTCGCCCAAGTTCATCATATCAACGACCCCCGTATTTCTCATGCATCCAAACCTGAAAACATGGATTGTTGGTAAGGTTAATAAAAATAAAGAATACTGCTAATTATGTAATCCGGTAATGTTATCAAATCATAAAATATGAAAAATCAGCACTCAATCAAAAAAATGATGGCTGCCCTGTAAGAGCTCTTTTTTTCTATTAATGAAAAAACCCATCAAATTGATCTAATTTTTCATGACCTTCCTGGTATATATCCGGCTGCCTGTTTTGATCCTGAGGAGATAGATTCCCGTTTTCAGATGAGAGATGTCCATGCTCCCTCTGGATCCGACACCGGTTTTACTCCATAATACCCTTCCCGCCATGTCCGTTAAACTGACCGATAGTAAGAGATTTTCCCCACAATTATAGTGAATCATACTGCCGGCAGGATTGGGATACACCCGGGGGAACTCCCTGCTTTCTTTCTCAACAGCTGTAGCAGTTTGGTTTGCATTCCATCCTGCCCAGATATTGTATACCTCCCCGTTCTCATAGACTACCCCGTCGCCTTCAAGCAGTATCGTCTTGCCGGTTCGCTTGGGATGGGCATTTTCATTGGCAAGCACAAGATTGAAGAAATTCCCGCCCCAGCCGTATTCTTCAAGGAAAAGTTCCTGCATGGCTTCAACCGGTATGCTGTTGTTCCGGCCCATAAAAGCATTGATGCCGTCACCATTATCTCCCCAGAAGATCACATTGGCATACCGGGGATATTCATTTTCCCAGGTGGACAGGTAGGCTTTGAGCTCATTCAGGCCAAGCTTCGTTCGCAGGAAATCTTTGATCTCTTCTTTGGAGCCGTTGGTGGTGAGATCCTCAAATTCTGTATTCAGGTGAATACCGGCATTATTGTCCTGACTGAGCATGTATTTGAATATGAAGGCAAAATATTTGCATTCCTTCTGCATGGATGTAAAGAAGGATTCTCCTCCAACATCAATATTCACAAACCACTGGCCCATTCCTGCACCCGGCCAGAAAAAGGTTTTATCCTTGAGCCAGTCATCCGTTTTCTTATTGATCTCACGGGCCACCACCAGGGCCGTTGACAAGGTTTGGGTGGCATTGTCCAGGTTGGTTTCGATCGGACAGACCCCGGCTATGACATCATCAAAACCTTCGGCTTTGGCTGTATTGATATAATGGGCCATGGCTTCCACAAAAACATCCACCTGGCTCTCATTTCTGTTGAACCATTGTCGCTTCCAGAAATACACGCTGGTTCCGGGACTGTACTTTTTGATCTCCTTGACCAGGCCGAAAGCAGCCGTATCAAAAGCCTCCCTGGGCCAGGGATCTTCGATGTCCGGTTCGATACGGTCCTCTTCGTTATATCTCAGAACAACCGCATGTATACCGTAGTTGTTGATCGTTTCAACGGCTTCACGGCGGGTCAGGTTCCCATACTCCAGGTCCGGTGAAACCGCGTAATCCCTGCCGCTGTTTTCGAGGTTATCCGGTTTCCATTTGACCCCCGTTAATGAATCCGGATGGATCTGATGCTGTGAAAAGATAACAACCGGTGAATAGATCAATAATATGAAGAACCAGATTTTCTTCATTAACTACAAGGTAAGCATTATTGCCCGTTCCATATCAATGTGGATACGGATCTTTTGGGAATCTCCGTTTCATTCATGGTGAATTCCGTTTTTTCAAGATCCCTTGTTTCATCAGTAACATAAAGCCCCGCGGGCTTCATATGAACCGGCACACCTTTTAACCGGACCGTTTTACCGCTTTGGCTATGGTTTATAAAAACAAGGACCAGTGTTTCATGCTCCGGATCGGTGTATGCAGAAGCCTGCAAGTCGGTGGCTCGCTCCAGCGGGCTGAGACCGTTTTCTATCTGCAGGTCAATTCGCCTCATGCCGGGTCTTACAAAGCGGGAAAAATTCCCGAAGGCCCACAGAAGTTTGGATTCTTTTACCCGACCGTCATATTTAAAGGAATCCAGGAGCGGGTCGGTATGCGTCCGTGGAGCATTGCCTTCACCATCATCCACGCAAACCAATCCCCCCTTAAAATCAAAGTGGGAAACGGCCGTCCACCATTCCCAGCTTCTTGCATGGGCTATGGTGAGGTCGGAATGAATAACCCGGGCCACGTATAATGCCGTAGGCATGCCCAGGTCGCGACCCCAGCCTCCGCCTATTTCATCATTCTTCTCCAGGATACAAAATTCCGTTTGCCAGTAATCCAGTCCGGGATTCACCTCTTTGATCCGTTGTGCCAGCTTCTGCCGGGTTCTGATCTGCTTCTCCAGGGGCCAGGTCGTAAAATAGGAATGACCGGAGATGGCATACTCCATATTGGGGAAATCCCCAATATATAGCGGTGACTCCGGATTATAAAAGACATTAATCTGATCATCCCTGGCAATCTTATCCGTTTCTTTATATAGATATTGCAGGCTGGCAGCCTCGCCGGGAATGATTTTCGTGCTCATCCCGCGTTTATCAAGCTCGGTGGAAAGATACCGCATAAATACAAATAGCTCTTCATTGAAGGCAGGGGTCCCTTCCTGGGTTCCTCTTTCCCAATCCCACTGGGGTTCGTTAAACGGACTGATATAATTGAAATGAATATTTTCCTTTTGATCAAAATGTTCTACCACATTCACCAGATACTTCGCATAATCACCATATTTGCCGGGCTTTATATTAAAACCACGGTTGTCCCCGGAAGGATAACCAAGTCCGTTTTTGGAATAAAATACCGGGGGGGCAATGGTGAACAAAAGGAAATTTTCGACGCCCCGTTCTTTCGCTGCATTCAGGAACCATCGCTGACCTTCGTATTTGGTCCAATCATAATGATCGGAGGAATCTATAAAACTGGATGCCCTCCGCCATTCATTGATTATATGGGAGGAATCACCCTGTTCCTTAGTACCGGCTCCCAGGTAAAACCGCCATATGGAGAGCCCGATACCACGCGGATTGCCATGCTCATCATGCTCCATACTAAACAGCAGATCAGCAACGCGATTTCGCTTTTCCAGCGGCCAGTTTTTCCCGATATACTGGATCCTCCACGCATCCGAGGCCCCGAAACTATGGATCTGCTGATACTTTATGTCGGTATTGATCTGTATTGTGCAAGCTTTATCCTCCTGGGCCAATGCAGTAGAAACCATGCATATGCAGGCAAGAATAAGAAATTTAAGAGATCTCATAAGCTAATTTGTTTTGTTCACTCCATCCTTATACTGTCCCGGTATCTCCTGTATTCTCTTTGTATCCGTTGAAAGCCTATCAATTCACCGTCCAGCATCTGCTGATACTCTTCGGGCTTGTTGTAGCGTACAAAGTCAAGTAAGGTGGGTGAACTGGCTCCCCGAATGTCAAAATCCTCTGTGGTGGTTTCCGGTACTTTCCGTTTCCATTCCTCCATATGGACTCTCATGTCTTGCAACACATCCGAGTATTCGGGATCATCAACAAGGTTCACGGTTTCATGAGGATCTTTTTCCAGGTCATACAGCTCCTCCTCTGGTTTCCGGTTTTTAAAGAAATGAGCCTGAGCCGGAGTCAGCTCCAGATCCATGTGCATCTGCCGCATGATATGCAGGGCCGGGCGGTAAAACTCATAGTAACCCAGGTGCGCATCATAAGGAACCCAGGGCATGTAATTCCGTATATAACGGTAGCGTTTGGTACTGATGCTCCAGGACTTATCCAGTACCTCGTCCAGTAAGCCCCGTACAGAAAACACGGCTTCCCGGTCAGACTTTTCCGTAATAAAATTCTGTCCGGTCAGATAATCCGGGACGGTTGCCCCCGCGATGGCAAGTATAGATGCAGATATGTCGGTCAGGCTCACGACCTGATCCGATACATGCCCGGGTTTCAGTTTACCCGGCCATCGGATGATCAGGGGAACCCTCAGACCGGAATCATAGAGGTAACCTTTTCCCCGGGGAGCTATGCATCTGCCGTTATCACCGATGAAGATCACGATCGTGTTGTCATACAAGCCTTTTTCTTTAAGCTCTTTCAGAATGGTACCCACCTCGGCATCCATATATTCAACCTGGTCAAGGTACCGGGCCCAATCGGTTCGCACCACCGGGTGATCGGCCAGGAAAGGCGGCAACCGGATATCGGAGGCATCGACCGGATCGGCCGACTCCCTCCTGACGCGCTCCCACCAATCGCCCCGGTGGGTCGTGTACAGGGTGATCTGAGCAAAGAAAGGTTGATCTGAAATTTCAAATGTATCCAGCTTGTCAAATATACCAAACTGATCCTTCCCATCATAAGGCCCCAGGGTGGAGATCTTATAATTCGCATCGATCTTGTGACCCTTTCCGTGATATCCCAGAATACAGGTATACCCGGCTTTTCTCAACCAGTAGGTGATCGGTTTATAGGGTTCCTTCAGCGGGGTATTGCGGTTGCATCGCTGGTGCTGCGCTTCGATGATGTTCTGATGCACCCCGGTGAGCATGGCTGAACGGCTGGGCGCACAAGAGGATGCTGTTCCGAAACAATGGGTATAACGAATCCCCTGTTCCGCAAGTTTATCCAGGTTGGGGGTGTGTACTCCTCGCGTACCGTAACATTCGAGGTCAGTACTGATGTCTTCCGCCATCAGCCAGATGATGTTTGGCTTGTCAGTATCTTTTCCTTCGGTACGGGTCGACAAAAAAAGCATCAACCCGAATAATAATCTGAATAATGCGGTTTTAAATACGTTCATGGTGTTGCCTTTTGGATTATGTCCTTTATAGCTATTGAATAAAATTATCCATCATAATCAGGATTACTGGAAGGGAAAGCGGCATCGGTTTCTTCCAGCCAGGTATTCAGGTCCTCCAGTAACTTCTCTGTTAACTCAGGCCGGTCTGCAGAAATATCGTGCTGTTCCCCGATGTCCACACTGAGATCATACAGTTCCACATGATCATCCCCATAATATTTGATCAGCTTGTATCGCCCGTGACGAATCGCCGAGGCCGGGCCGCTGCCCTGAGGACTGTTATGCGGATAATGCCAGTAAATAGCCTCCCTTTCCAACGTACCGCCTTCCCTGAACAGGCTGGTTAAACTTTTCCCGTCCTTATGCTGTTCGGGCTGCATAGGCAAACCGGCCATATCCAGCATGGTGGGATAAAAGTCGGTACTGATCACCGGCACATCACAAACCGTACCTGCCTTTATTATCCCGGGCCATTTTATGATCATGGGCTCACGGATACCGCCCTCATACAACCAGCCTTTGCCTGCCCGTAAGGGTAAATTGGAAGTGGGTTGACCGCCGCCTATGGATAAACCGCCATTATCCGACATGAAGATCACCACGGTGTTTTCATCCAGCCCGGCAGATTCAAGCTTTGCAAGGACTCTGCCAACCGACCGGTCCATGGCCTCTATCATACCCGCATAAACCGGGTGGCACTGAACAATCCGGTTTCTGTGGTCACCCTCTTTCCCCCATTGCACCTCAAGTCCCAGGCTGTCTTTCTTGTTTTCATACTTTTTCACCAGTTCTTCAGGGGCCATCAAAGGGGTGTGCACTTCGTAAAAAGACAGGAAGGCCAGGAATGGTTCATCCTGGTGATCTTCAATAAAATTAACCGTTTCTTCTGCCAGGCGATAAGGCAGGTATTCCCCATCGGGACCGTCTTCAAGCGTTGGAATACCATAGGGGGAGAAATAACCGTTGGCATTTTCCCCCCTGTAGGGACGTCCTTTGCTCCATCCTCCTTTGTTGATATCGAAACCCTGATGGGTGGGCCAGTATTTTTCTTCATGTCCCAGGTGCCATTTCCCTGCAAAAAAGGTGCGGTATCCGGCCTCCTTCAATGCTTCAGCAATGGTGACCTCCTCCAGTTTCATCATTTCCGTATAGGGAGCAGTTATCATCGGCCGGTCTCCCATCCAGTGGCCTTTAGCTTCTCCGGGCTGCGGAGCAGCAAACCAATCCGTGTTATGGGTCCGGGCAGGATACTTGCCCGTCATGATGCTCGACCGGGTAGGCGAACAAACCGAGGATGCCGCATAGGCATGGGTGAACTTCACCCCGTCTTCCGCCAGTTGATCAATGTGGGGGGTCTCATAAAAGGAACTGCCATAACAGCCCAGGTCTTTATATCCCAGGTCATCGGAAAGAATAAAAAGAAAATTAGGTTGTTCCCGGTCCCCCTTATGGTCCTCCTGACTGCAAGCAGGAGCAGCCAGGGCTATAATCCCTGCACCTGCTGAAACAAAGAGTGTTTGTACCGATTGTTTTTTCATGTTTTTTTGATTATTGGATTTTTGTGTTGATCAAAAGATTATCCGGTAAGGGGCATGGTTATTCAGGCTGCAATGTCCCACTTCAGAACAAGCTGCATATTCCAACAGGTCCGAATGAAGGCACCTGGCCGAAAACAAAATAAAACATAAAAGCAGCAAGGGATTAAAAATAATCCTTCAAATGTTCTGATTATTCTCTCAGGGAACCGGACCACGGGTTTGGTTTCACTTGAGCCATTCTCTACAGGACGGTAAGTTTCAATACCTGCAAATCCTCTTCTCTGGGCGAATTTCCTGCAAAAACTTTAAAACCTCCCTTTTCCACTTTGAATTCCATATTCTGTTAAGCACATTTTCTACTCGCTTATCATCTGATTCATTTGAGATAAGATCATCCTAAGAAAGAGTTCTGAAGTTCTGAAGCCCATAACAAGATCAAAATGATCCCATAAGTTTTTGGTGTATCCATGGGGTGATTTTAATTTAGCAGGTGATTTATTGAGATTTTCTCTGAGACCTTAAATGTCTTTCCCGGTATTCCCTGGGTGAAGCATTCATGATCTTTTTAAATAGCCGTGAAAAATAATAGGGGTCATCATAACCCAATTCTGCGCTGATGCTTTTTATCTGCAGATCGGTGAAATCGAGCAATTGACAGGCCCTCTGAATCTTCAGATGAATCAGATAGTCAATCGGAGAATTCTTGGTCCGCTGGTAAAACAACTTGGACAACTGGGGTATGGACAAATGAAACTCCCGGGATAAATCCTGGAGTGAAATGCGTTTCTCAATATTAGATTTCATGTAAAGAATAACACGTTCAATGATATCCCGGGGATTTTGCCGGTTGAAATATCTGAACTGGGGTACATAAAAAAAACAGGCCAGCAAATGGGGTAAACAGAGATTGGCATATTCAACATTTTCCTTATACAATCCCATGCCCAAACAATGAATAATCTCCCTGAAAAGATTGATCCTTTCTTCAGTACGGGAAAGCTCGGATGGAGCGATCGTCATGACCTTACCGAAATGACCGGTCAGATTGGCGGACCATGCTCCTTTGAAATGAACCCAGTATATACTCCACGGGTCCTCTTCATTGGCCCGGTATTCATGAGGTACGTCACTGGGGATTACGAAGAACTGACCGTGCTTCAACCTATGTTCTTCATTATCTAATGTAATCGTTCCCTCTCCGTCAACGGCATAGATCAATATATACTGGTCCACCCCCCCGGGTCTTCGCCGGTAGTGATATCTTGCATTCGGATAATAACCGATATCGGTAATATAGAGCGAGTTGATCAAAGGATTCTTCCTGACCTTTTCTAAATCAGAAAAAGGCAGTACAATACTCAGCTCACCTGCAAAACCATCTTTTTTATACAATTGTGATCTGACTCCATTTTTTCGACCATCTTTCATTGATAATATATTTTAATAATAATCAGTAAAAACACAAATACTGTATATTAAGATATTGAAAATCAATACATTTAACAATACTACACTTTATTTAAAACCTATACAAAATATAAAATTATCTATCTTTTCATAAGATACCATATTGATAGACTCGTTTATCAGGATTACATTTGGGTCTGAATTCTGATTTCAGCAATCATTCAGCGATCTCAAGATTTGTGCATTTGAATAAAAAATACCTGCTCTTCATCTCCATGATCTCGGCCCTGGGGGGCTTATTGTTCGGGTATGACTGGGTTGTGATCGGGGGAGCCAAACCCTTTTATGAATTATTCTTTGACATCGATGCCCATCCCAATTTACAGGGCTGGGCCATGAGCTCCGCATTGATCGGGTGCCTGGGAGGCGTCATTGTATCCGGTTCGCTGAGTGACCGTTTCGGGAGGAAAAAACTGTTGATCGCGGCAGCCATGCTATTCACGGCTTCAGCTTTCGGAACCGGGGCAGCCGGGTCTTTTGGCCCCTTCATCTGGTTCAGGGTCCTGGGAGGGATCGGCATTGGACTGGCATCCAATCTTTCCCCCATGTACATTGCAGAGGTCTCCCCGGCAAAGATCCGGGGAAGCTTCGTATCGATCAATCAACTGACCATCGTGATCGGCATCCTGCTGGCCCAGATCATCAACTGGCAGATCGCTGAGCCCGTGCCGGTGGATGCCACACCGAACGAAATTTTGAATTCCTGGAACGGCCAGTGGGGATGGAGATGGATGTTCTGGGCGGAAATTGTTCCTGCCGGGCTCTTTTTCATACTGATGTGGTTCGTGCCCGAAAGTCCCAGGTGGCTGGTCAAGAACGGAGAAATCCGGAAATCAAAAAATGTACTTTCCAGGATCGGAGACAAAGACTTCCACGAGCAGGAAATCATCAACATCAAGAACAGTTTACAGAAAGAAACCAAAACCAGCATTCTCAAGCTGCTTGGCGAAAGGAAATTATGGAGCATTTTGATCATCGGGATCGTCCTGGCGGCGTTCCAGCAATGGTGCGGCATCAATGTTATTTTCAACTATGCTGAGGATATATTTACTGCTGCCGGTTACGGGGTTTCCGCCATGCTTTTCAATATTGTCATTACCGGAAGCATCAACCTGGTATTTACATTCGTGGGCATGTACCTGGTCGACCGGATCGGAAGGAAGACCCTGATGCTGATCGGTTCCGGGGGACTGGCCCTGACCTATGCCATCCTGGGCTTCCTCTATTTTATCGACATGAAGGGATGGCCCATGCTCCTGCTGGTACTCATCGGCATTGCCTGCTATGCCATGACCCTGGCGCCCGTGACCTGGGTGATCCTCTCGGAGATATTCCCCAACCGGGTCCGGGGAGCCTCCATGGCCATTTCCACTTTTTCGCTTTGGACCGCGAGTTTTATCCTGACCTACACCTTCCCCATCCTTAATGCCAATCTCCTCTCCTACGGGACTTTCTGGCTTTACGGATTCATATGTGTTCTGGGCTTCACTTTTATTAAGATCAGGCTCGTCGAAACCAAGGGCAAATCACTCGAGGAAATTGAAAAAGAGCTTTTTTCGAATAAGTAGAAAAAAAGCTCAACACCCTGCTGACCGGCCTCAGTTATCCTAAATACACCCATTTTAGAATATGATAAGATAATCCATCTAATCATAAAATATAATATTGCCCTCTACTTTGTTTTCAAAGTAAATTTGTATAAAGTTTTAGCAAATTGAATATCTGAATATTAATTAAATAATCCGGCTATCCCTTTTTTTTATCAATTAACTTATGAATGAAGTAAAAGCGTGGATAGAAGTGGTCAGCATCCCGACCTACGGTACAGGTAAACCCGAAAAATTGCCCATGTTTCTTGAAAAACGGGTTTACCAGGGGAGCTCAGGGCTGGTATATCCAAATGCCATTATTGAGAAGGTCGAGGACCAGAAGAAAGACCGGGATTGGACGGCCGTGTTCCTGGAAAACCGATACATCAAAGTCATGTTGCTGCCCGAACTGGGTGGACGAATCCAGATGGCTTATGACAAAACAAAGCAACGCCATTTTGTTTACTACAACAGCGTGATCAAGCCCGCCCTCGTCGGGTTGACCGGTCCTTGGATATCGGGTGGTATTGAATTCAACTGGCCCCAGCACCACAGGCCCTCAACCTATGAGCCTGTTGATTACCGGATCGAAGAATTTGAGGATGGCAGCAAAACCGTCTGGCTCAGCGAACATGAGCGAATGTTCAGGACCAAGGGAATGGCAGGGATAACGCTTTATCCTGACAAGGCTTATATTGAGGTCAAGGTACAATTGTACAATCCCACACCGGTCCCGAAGACCTTTCTCTGGTGGGCCAATCCTGCGGTAAAAGTCAACGATCATTACCAGTCCATATTCCCCCCGGACGTGCACGCCGTCTATGATCATGGGAAGCGGGATGTCTCCACCTTCCCCATTGCTACCGGAACCTACTACAAGTATGATTATTCCGAAGGAGTTGATATTTCCAGGTACAAGAACATACCGGTTCCGACCTCCTTCATGGCGGTCCGGTCGAAATACGATTTTATCGGGGGCTATGAACACGACACGAACGGGGGACTGTTGCATGTGGCCAACCATCATATCTCGCCGGGCAAAAAGCAATGGACCTGGGGATGCGGTGATTTCGGCCAGGCCTGGGACCGGAACCTGACCGACGAGGATGGCCCGTATATTGAGTTGATGTGCGGGGTTTATACCGATAATCAGCCCGACTTCAGCTGGCTGGCCCCTTATGAGGAGAAAAGTTTCAGGCAATATTTCATGCCCTACCGGGATGTCGGGGTGGTTAAAAATGCAAGTAAGGAAGCGATGGTGAACCTGGAAAAGAAAGACGACCAAATAGAGATCAAAGCTTACACGACATCCGAATTCAAAAGAGCCAATATCCGGCTATTGTTCAAGAATGATGTCCTTTTAAATGAATACCGGGACCTTTCTCCCGAAAAGTCCTATAAAAAGGCAATAAGGGTTAATGAACAAAAAAGCCTGCAGGATTTTGCAGTTGAAGTTTTGGATAAGGACAACAAGCTTCTGATAGCCTACCAACCTGAAAAAGAATCCGGCAAAGCAGTGCCGGAGCCTGCCAAATCCATAGATGATCCGGAAAATATCCCTTCCGTGGAGCAGCTTTATCTTTCGGGTTTGCATTTGGAGCAATACCGGCATGCCACTTTTGATCCGACCCGGTATTACAAGGAGGCCCTGAAAAGAGAACCCGGCCATGTCCCCAGTAACAATGCGCTGGGATTATGGTATTTAAACAGGGGGCGACCTGAACTTGCGGAAAAGCATTTCCGCAAGGCCACAGAAACCCTGACGGAAAGAAATCCCAATCCGCTCAATGGAGAAGCTTTCTACAATCTGGGATTGTGCCTGAAGTACCAGGGTAACCTTGACGAAGCATACGACCATTTTTACAAAGCGGTGTGGAATGCCGAATTCAAATCAAGGAGCTACTACCAGCTGGCGACCCTAGACAGCACCCGGGGGAATTTTGAAAATGCCCTGCAGATGGTGAACAGGTCGCTGCTCAACAACGACCGCAATCATGCATCCAGGGCCTTAAAAACTGCTTTGCTGAGAAAACTGGGCAATGCAAAGCAGGCCATAGCATTTGCAGACGAATCACTGCAGCTGGATGCATTCAATTTCAACCTGATCTATGAAAAGTATCTGGTAACCGGGAATAGGGATCTTTTGAAAGAATTCAAGTCCAGGATCCGGGATTACGTGCACAATTATATCGAATCTGCACTGGCCTATGCCTCAGCAGGTTTTTACCGGGAGGCCATGGATTTGCTGGAGCAGCATGGTTCCGGTAAGAAAACCGCCTATCCCATGGTCCATTACCTGCTGGGATGGTTCCATGATCAGGATGGGAATAAAGCAGCCGCCCAGGAACAATACGGCATTGCTTCAACCAGGTCACCGGACTATTGCTTCCCCAACAGGCTCGAGGAGAGCCGTGCCCTGTCGCGTGCAGTATCATCGAACCCGGGGGATGCCAGGGCCCATTATTACCTGGGCAATTACTGGTATGCCAACAGGCAATACAGCGAGGCCATTGATGCCTGGGAGACGGCTGCAAAACTGGATCCCTCTTTCGGGATCGTGCACAGGAACCTGGCCATTGCCTGTTTCAACAAGCTGGATAAAGGCAAGGATGCCATTCAGTTGATGGAAAAGGCCTTCGAACTGGATCCCATGCCCCGTATGTTGCTGGAGCGGGTCCACCTGCTGGAAAAGATGCAGGCACCACCGGAAGAGCGTCTGCAATTGCTGGAAAAACACCCCGACCTGGTCCGGGAGCGGGATGATCTATACCTGGAAAAACTGAAGATGCTGAATCTACTCGGACAGTACGAACCAGCACTGGAAATGCTCAGGCGCCGGAAATTCCATCCCTGGGAAGGAGGCGAAGGAAAGGTGACCGGTCAATACATCATCAGCAACCTCGGACTGGCACGGGAGGCGATCAATAACAATGAGCATGAGAAAGCGCTGGGTTATCTTGAAGATGCCAGGCATTACCCGGTGAATCTTGGGGAAGGCAAGCTTGCCGGTGCCCAGGAGAACGACATCAACTATTGGATGGGCATAGCCCATGAGCAGTTGGGAGATACGAAACAGGCAAAAAAACACTGGGAACTTGCAGCAACCGGGCCGGTAGAACCCTCATTTGCCCTTTATTATAACGACCAGGAACCGGATAAGATATTCTACCAGGGCCTGGCGCTGCAAAAGCTGGGCAAAAAAGCGGAAAGCCTGAAACGCTTCGACATCCTTATTGAATTTGGAGAAAAAAACCTGGACAAGGATCAGGACATCGATTATTTCGCGGTCTCCTACCCGGATATGCAGATCTGGGAAGAAGACATTGCCACGATGAACAAGGCCTATTGCTACTATCTCATCGGTTTAGGAAAGATCGGCAAGGGAGATCATGACCAGGGGGAAAAGAATTTGCAAAAGGCCCTCGACATGAACCCGAATCTTTCCGGTGCGATCATCCATCTCGAAATGATTAAAGGAAAAGATTTGATCTGACTGATTTACCCTTAAATCTTAAACACCAAACAATGAAAATAATTCTTTCGGTGATCGGTGCTTTGCTTTTGTCACATGCCACCAAAGCGCAAAAACAAAAACCCAATGTGCTGTTCATTTTCTTTGATGACATGGGATGGTCCGACCTGGGTTGCTACGGGAATGATTATCATCTGACACCTCATATTGATGAGATTGCAAATTCCGGAGTGCGGTTTAGCAATTCCTATGCAGCCAGCCCGGTCTGCTCTCCGACCCGGGCCAGCATCATGACGGGGAAAGATCCCGCGCATTCAGCGGTGAACATTACCAACTGGCTGGGTTCGGGCTCCGGCTCCGAATGGAGAAGAAAAACGAAACTCATCCCTCCCGTTTTCAACAAGAATTTACCCAAAGACCAGGTCACATTGGGAGAAGCTTTCAAATCGAATGGTTACAAGACTTTCTACTGCGGGAAGTGGCACCTGGGAGAAACAGAAGAATACTGGCCCCATAACATGGGATTTGACATCAACAAAGGCGGTTGGATGAAAGGAAATCCCGGTCATTATTTTGCACCTTACAACAATCCCATGCTTGAAGACGGCCCGGACGGCGAGTATCTGCCCACCCGGCTGGCGGAAGAGACCATGAAATTCATGGAAGACCATCAGAAAACAGCACCGGATCAGCCCTTCTTTATCTTTCATTCTTTATACCTGGTACACACACCCATCGAGGCCCTGGAGCCCCTCAAAGAAAAATTTAGAGAGCGGCGCAAGGAACTGGGCATCCCGGAAGACCCCGGACTGGAGCCTGAGGGCACTTACCGGAACCGCACCATTCACAACCACCCGGAGTATGCTGCCATGATGTATGCCGCCGATTCCGTGGTAGGAATGCTGAACCGGAAATTGGTTGATCTCGGAATCGATGAAAATACCATCATCGTATTATTCTCCGACAATGGCGGACTGTCGGTCCATAGAAACGGCGGACCAACCACCAATGTCCCGCTTCGTGCAGGGAAAGGCTGGTTGTATGAAGGGGGAATACGGGAACCCCTGATCATCAAATGGCCCTCAAAAACGGATCTTATGGCCGGTTCCACCCTTGAAGAGCCCGTGATCAGTCATGACCTGTATCCGAGCTTACTGGATATGGCCGGTCTGCCGCTTCTGCCCGGGCAGCATGCAAATGGGAAAAGCTTCGCCCCGCTGCTGCATGGGGAAGCATTTGAGCGCGGACCTCTATTCTGGCATTATCCCACCTACAGCCCGGTGGGAAATACCCCTTCCTCCGCCATTCGGGAAGGGGATTGGAAGCTCATTTACTTCTTTGAAACCGATGAATGCGAATTGTACAATTTAGCTATGGACCTGAGTGAGAAAAACGACCTGGCTGCAACGGAACCGGAACGGGTAGATGCGATGAAAAAGAAATTATTCGATCACCTGGACAAGATCGGAGCGAAATTCCCGGAGGTCTCCCCATCATCCCTTCCCTACATCAAGTACAGTTTTGATTCCGGCGGATCGGATGCCATGGGGAATTCAGACTGCATACTGATGGAGAATGCATCCATAGTAAACGATAAGATCAGGGGCAATGTATTAAAACTGAACCCTGTATCCGGTCATGCCGTTTTGGATCCCGCTGTATTTTCCGATGTGCACAACTATACGGTATCATGTTGGTTCAAGAACCTGGATCCGACCACACAAAGACAGGCTATTTTTGAATTGATCCGTTCCGACAGCCGGTATATTATCCTGTCGCCTCAATGGAGGAATCATTATCAGGTGCATGTCATGAATGGTGCGGGGACGCATGCATCGGCCTATGATCCTGACGGAGCGGTCCCCCTTGAGGAATGGCATCAACTGGTCCTTTGTCAGCGGAATGGCTTACTCGGTTTATATCTGGATGGAGCCATGGTGGACGCCGTAGCGAATGAAGTAAGCCCTGCCTCGATCGGCGCAGACACCGCCGTGATCGGCTTTAACTACCACCGGGGGGTGAATGTAGGGATCAAGGCGCTGGTGGATGATTTTGCATTTTACAAGAGAGGACTGAATTCTGTAGAGGTAAAGGACCTTTACAATGCTCAGCGAACCAGGATTGGTAAGTAAAGGGCAGTCCCGAAACAAGAAACAACTGCATGACAATCGCATGACAACTGCATGACAATTGTATGACAATCTCTTCACTCCCACACCCAAACCCCACACCCTCATTCTAAATCCTGAATCCTGAATCCTGAATTCCTTACCTCCTCCATTGCAGCCATCGCATCAGGAATACATCATAGACCTGGTATGACGGTTTTTCCGTGCCGGTTTGTTCATAGATCATCTCCTTATCGATGAGGGAATCCAGACTTTTTCTCACCGTAGCAGGACTGCTGAGATCGTATTTCTTAAGAAAATACTGGCTTGTCGGTTCATACACGATTTCCTCCATCCCTATCGCTTCCAATAGGCGGAACTGATGGTGGGATAACAGGTTCCGGTAGTTGAAGAAAACCACCTCCCGTTCTTTGAAGATCTCCAGGATGCAATCCCTTATCAGTTCGAGACTTACCGTTGATTGTCCCTTGGAAAATATCTTGTTGCACAGGTATTGGGTATAGAATGTGTAAATCCGGGTCCATTCCAGGATAAAATCGACTTCTTTGTCTCCTATCGATTGTCCATTCGCTGAAAAATGTCCCTGAATGAATTCCTTATATTCTTCCCTGTCGAGTTTTTCCAGGGAAAGAAAACCGCTGCTCTGGTAAAAAGCTCTCCGGGGATCCGAGAACATGGGCGTGAGCAGGTGCCTCTGGCTTCCTGAAAAAATAAAAGAACTGTTTTTCAGATGCTGGAAATAGGACCGTAGGATCTGCTCTGTATTTTTTTCGGGATAACGCGTTATCTGCTGGAATTCATCTATGGCTATGCAGTTCCTGTATTTCTGTTTTTCAAGGATCTCCAGGATCTCTTTCAGGGTGGCCTGCTTCTCCTGATCATCCTGCAGCCTGAACGATACCTGTGGCATACCGCTCAGTTGATCGTAGGATACCTGAGGTCAGATCCTGCCAAATAACTCCAGGGCCTTGTTGATGAAACTTTCCTTTTTTTCAGCAACGACCTGAAGGGCCGCGTTGGCCAGCCGGTTGATGAATCCGTTCAAATCCTCTGTTCCGAAAATATCGACATAGATGGTCTGACATTTTTCATGTTTCAGTAACGCGAACAAATGATGGATCAGTCCGGTCTTGCCCATCCTCCGGGGTGAAAACAAGGTCGTATTCCTGCCGTTCATCAAGGCCTCCCTTAGTTGGGCCGTCTCTTTCCCGCGATCGCAGAAATAATCCGGACCCCGATAAGCCGTTATGGGAAAAGGATTGATTTCCATTATATCAAAAGTATTATACTTTTAGTATAATACCAAAAGTTTCTTTATAGTTTATTTAGTACAGATAAAGGGTTCCGGTGAGAGGCCTTACCGCGTTCGGCGGTGAAAAGCCTTGCGGGTAGTTTAAAACCTCCCTGCGGTCGGTTGAACTAATTCAATGCGGGGATTCTGAATATTTCTTAGCTTTATATTTTTCTTATTCTTCATACCATGAATACGAGCCGGAAACATTTCATTCTGCCTGGATTATTGGCATTGCTTTCGATATTAAACGCATGTGCTCCCCGGGCTGAAAAAGAAAAACCCAGGGAAAAGATACGGATCATCCTGGATACCGATGCCAACAATGAACTGGACGACCAGCATGCCCTGGCCTATCTCCTGTTCAACGGGGATCGTTTCGATGTGGAAGGCATTACGGTGAATGCAACCAGCCACTATTCAGGGGCAAATAACCCTTCGGTTATAACGGAAGATTATGAAGAAGCCAAGCGGGTCATGCAACTGTGCGGGGGCCTGTATGGAAAAATACCCCTGCGTACCGGTGCCCAGGGTTCATTTGAAGAGATCAGGAAAGACCTGGATTCTGCTGAATTCGACGGACAGGATGCCGTTGATTTCATCATCGAAAAGGCACTGGAAGAAGACGGCAGGAAACTGGTGGTCTGTGCCATAGGTAAACTGACCAACGTGGCCCTGGCCCTCGAAAAAGAACCCTCCATTGCTTCCCGTATCCGGGTGGTGTGGCTGGGCTCCAACTACCCGCAACCCGGTGAGCATAACCTGGACTGGGATATTGCTTCCATGAATTACATTCTGGATTCAGCAGTGCCCTTTGAAATGGTCACGGTGCGATACGGTGAACCCTCAGGGACCGCAGCCGTTATGGTTAGCCGCGACCAGGTACTGCACCGGATGCCCGGACTGGGGCCTGAAATTGAGGAAGCAGTAACCGGAAGACATGGAGGAACCTTCCGGTGCTGGGGGGATTATTCGGTTAACCTCTACAAGGAAGCCGGTCTGTGGGGCGATCCGCCCGGCCGCTCACTCTACGACCTGGCCGCCGTGGCCATCCTGAAGAATATCGATTGGGCCGAATCCAGATCCATTCCCGCCCCAACCTACACGGAAGAAGGATGGGTGGAACGACCGGAAAATCAACGTTCGATAATCCTTTGGGAATGGTTCCACGTATACGCCATCCCCCACGATTTCTTCAATACCATGGAGCATTATCAATTAGTTAAAAGCCCTTGATGCAAAAGCAGCACCTGTTCCGAAATACCGGTCTTCCCCTTGAAAAACGCATCCAGGACCTGGTCGGCCGGATGACCACCGAAGAAAAGATCGCCTACCTGATGATGGATCAACCGGTCATCGAAAGACTGGATATCCCCCGGTACTACTTCGGTCATGAATGCCTCCACGGGGTGGCACGGGCAGGGGTGGCCACGGTGTTTCCGCAGGCCATCGGACTGGCAGCCTGCTTCGACCCGGGGCTGATCTCCCGGATCGCTTCGGCCATCGGTGACGAGGCCCGGGCCAAAAGAAAGGCCCACCGGGAAGTGGGCTTCAGGGAATACTATTCCGGACTGGAATTCTTTTCCCCCAATATCAATATTTTCCGCGATCCGCGATGGGGACGGGGCCAGGAAACCTACGGGGAAGATCCCTACCTGACTGCCAGGATGGCCGTGGCATTTGTAAACGCCCTGCAGAAAGAAGAAGGCGGTATATTGAAAGCGGCTGCTTGTGCCAAGCATTTTGCCGTGCATAGCGGACCGGACCCCGAGCGGCATACCATCAACCCTGAACCAAGTAAAAAGGACCTGTTCGAAACCTACCTGCCGGCATTCGAGGCCCTGGTCAGGCAAACCGACGTGCAGATGGTGATGGCCACCTACAACCGATTGTATGGCCTTTCCTGTTGCGCCAATCCCTACCTCCTGAAGGAAATACTCAGGGACCAATGGGGTTACCTGAACCTGGTTGTAAGCGACGGGCATGCATTGGTGGACCTGCACAAATACCATGGCCTTACCAAAAATGCCAAAGAATCGGCTGCCGTGGCCCTTAAAGCCGGAGTCCAAATGAACCTGGGCCTCACCTTCAGACACCTGCCCAAAGCCCTGAAAGAAGGTCTGGTGAGCGCGGAGCTCCTGGACGATTCCCTTCGTGCCATGCTCGCAGTGCGGTTTAAGCTCGGTGATTTCAATCCCCCCGGTACGATCCCTTTCGATAATATCCCGATGGACATCATCAACTGCAGTGAACACCGGGAACTGGCCCGGGAAGCAGCGGTCAGATCCATGGTTTTGCTTAAGAACAATAATATACTGCCCCTCGGAAAGGATCTGTCATCCCTCTATATCGCGGGTCCCCAGGCTTCTAACATCGATTGCCTGCTGGGGAACTATCACGGGCTGAATCCGGAAATTCCCACCATCCTGGAAGGCATCCTGGAGAAAGTACACCCGGGCACCAAGGTGGAATACCGGCCGGGAACCATGCTGAATGTCAAAAGTCTGAGCAGCCAGGATTGGACCGATGTGGCCCATGATCACGATGCCGTGATCGCCGTGATGGGACTTTCCAACATCCTGGAAGGCGAGGAAGGGGAAGCCATCGGCTCGGTGGATATGGGTGACCGTAGAAGTCTGAAACTCCCTGAGAACCAGCTGGAATACTTCAAAAAGCTCCGCTCATACGGTAACAAGCCACTCATCCTGGTACTCACAGGAGGCAGCCTTGTCATTGATCCAGAGCTATATGAACTGGCTGATGCAGTCCTCTTCGCCTGGTACCCCGGTGAAGAAGGCGGAAGGGCCGTCGGCGACCTGATCTTCGGGGATGCGATCCCTTCCGGTAAATTGCCCGTCTCCTTCCCCGCTTCGGTAGACGATCTTTTACCATTCGAGGATTATGCCATGAAAGGAAGAACATACAGGTTCGCGGAAAAGCCCATGCTGTTTTCCTTCGGTTTCGGACTCAGTTATGTGAAATTCAAATATGATCCCATAGAGCTGAACAGGAAAGAAATGAAAGCCGGGGAAAACCTGGAATGCAGCGTTAAGGTGACCAACCTGGGGGAGGTTGCTGCCGGGGAGGTGGTGCAGGTCTACCTGAGGTACGAAGATCCTTTCGAAAACAAACCCAACTATACCCTGGTAGCCTTCAGGCGGGTCAGGCTGGAACCGGGAAAGCCCAGCCGGCTGGATTTCATCATTACCCCGGAGCGGATGGTATCGTATGACCAGGCAGGGAAAAAGATAATTCTGAAAGGAAGGTATGGCATCTATGCAGGAGGCTGCAGCCCGTATCCGATGATCGGCGCCGGACAACCGGAACTTGTTCAGGCAGGATTTGAAATAACATAGTCCAGCCACAGAGTTCGCGAAGGTAGCCCAAAGACCGCCAAGTCAGTTGTCAGTAGCATTGGCAATCTCTTAATCCCTTAATCCCTTAATCCCTTAATCATTTTATCTTTACATCTTGTTCTTAATCCAAATATCATGAAATATCCAGTAAGCTACCTGACCGCATTTTTATTGATCCTTGCCGGTTGTACAACAACTATTGACACCGAACCTGAATTCACTGTCCGGATTTCGGAAGATCATCCCTCCTACTGGTCGGTGAACGGGGAAACCAAACTGCTCCTGGGCGGATCGAA
>CAYQQR010000035.1:0-46045 GCA_964420035.1 uncultured Bacteroidaceae bacterium
TTGAGACGATGAGACATTGAGACGATGAGACATTGAGACGATGAGACATTGAGACCCTGAGACACACAGCAACAGCAGGCTCAGTTCAGTAGGAAGTTAGTAGAAATAGCAGGTAGAAGGAATTCAGGGGCTAAGAGGTTGTCATGCGGTTGTTTTGAACCGCAAAGGACGCAAAGAAGGCGTGAAGGACGCGAAAAAAGGTTGTCACACGATTGTCATACGGTTGTTTTTGTAGGTGAATATGAATTTCGGAAAACTCCGGAAAATTCAACCACCCCCCTTTTTGCTGGCGCGAAAAGTACCCCTCCCTGGGAAGGAGGGGAATTCGTAATTAATTGATAATCAATTTATCTCCCCCTCTCCACACGGTGGAGAGGGGGCCGGGGGGAGAGGAAAAAGAACAATAAAATGCTGGATAATAGAAAGGGCCGAGGGGGGAGGTGGTGTAGTGTGGACGCGAGATGCAGAAGTCTTTGCAAAAGAGCGGAAGAGCTGAAGAGAATTCAGAATGATAATTACGGATTACGGATTACTGATTGCTGATTGAGCATGAGTATCGGGCATGAGTGTGATAATTAGCAACGCGCAATCCGTAATCCTTAGTTTATCTTTTCTCCGACCAAAATAGGTTCTTTCACCTTTTTTATCCCGGTTATACGAACCTTGTGAAACTCATTCCTTCCGGCACCGGGATCTTTGAATTCGACGGGCACATAATGTTCCCCGTAGCCTGAATTCAATCCGTTTTGTGATCTTTCAACAAGTACGGTTTGTTTCTTATCGATAAATGATTCCCTGTACCTTTTTTTGTTTTCTTCTGCAATATTTCTGATGATCCTGCTTCTCTCCGTTTTGACTTTTTCAGGCACCTGGTCCTTCATCCGGTCGGCCCGGGTTCCTTTCCGCCGGGAATATTTGAAGGTATGTACATGACTGAATCCGGTGTCCTGGACCAACCGGCAGCTTTGTTCAAAATCCTCCGGACTTTCACCCGGAAAGCCCACGATGATGTCCGTTGTGAAATTGAAGTCCGGTTGTTTATTCCTGATGGTATCGATCATGTTCCTGTAGGATGCCAGGGTATACATACGCCTCATTTGCAGAAGGATCTTTTCCGAACCGCTCTGCAGGCAGAGGTGCAGGTGGGGGGTCATTCCGGGATGATCCAGCAGATCAATGAACTTTTGCCCGAATCCGTCCGGTTCCATGGATGAGATACGCAAGCGGAAGTCACCCTCCAGCTTTAGTATCATTTCTATAAGATCGTCGAAACGGGTATCCCCATAGTGGTAACGGCCTATATTCACCCCGGTGATCACGATCTCCCTGTAGCCAAAATCCAAGACCTGCCTTATGTTTTCCATGATCTCCTTTACCGGGCGGCTGACCGCTCTTCCGCGCACATTGGGCACAATGCAAAAAGTGCAGAAATTGTCGCATCCGTCCTGGATCTTGATCAGGCTCCGGGTGTGAAAAGTCTCTTCAGCGGCCCGGTAAGCAAAAAGGTCCTTCTCCAGGCTTGCCGGGTCCACAATCTCCCCTTTATAATGGGCATCTATAATAGAAAACAATGAACTCTTGCGCTCATTATCGATCATGTAATCCACATCTTCCAGACCGTTCTTTCCGGCCGCGGGATTGTTTACCATGCATCCGGTGACCACGGTAAGGGCCCCGGGATTTTTTCCGGAGGCCTGGCGGATGATGTTCCTGGATTTACTGTCGCTCTGGTTTGTGACCGTGCAGGTATTCACCACGTAGACATCGGCATCCTCCTGAAAATCAACGAGCCGGTAACCGTTCTTGTGGAACCGGTTGGCGATGGCATCGGTCTCAAACTGGTTCAACCGGCACCCCAGGGTTTTAAAAGCAATCCGTTTTGTCATGAGCTCACGGCCTCCTTCCTTTCGGCAATACCTGCCAATTCACCTTCTATGGAGAGTTCCGCTGCCGAAGTGATCTTCAGGTCTGCAAACCGGCCTATCAGGGAGCGGTCGGTATGGGGGAAGCGGACGACGATCCTGCCCTCGGTATGCCCGGTCAGGTAAAAGCCTTTCCGGGCTTTTCCCGTGACCAGCACTTTGAGGGTTTTGCCTATCAAACTTTGGTTGTAAGCATAGCTGTGCTCCTGGAGCTTATCGTTCAGCCGGTGGAACCTTTCCTTTTTAACTGAAGCAGGGACATCATCGGCCCAGCGGGAGCTGGCCGCGCCGGGGCGCGGACTGTATTGGGCAATGTAGGCCATATTGTATTTGAACTCATCCATCAGGTCCAGGGTGTTCCGGAACTGTTCTTCTGACTCTCCGGTGAATCCGACAATGATATCCGTGAACAAGGTGGCCCGGGGGATCAGGCGGCGTATGCTGTGCACGATCTCCCTGTATTTCTGAATGGAATGCTTCCGGTTCATCCGGATGAGCACTTTATCGTCGCCCGACTGTACCGGTAAATGGACCTGTTTGGCCAGGCAGGGGTAGCGGGCAATCATCTTGATCACTTCATCGGTCATATCCCGGGGGTGCGGGGAAGTAAAGTAGAGCCAGAATTCCTGGCCCATCTGCGCTCCCAGTTCACCGATACGGCGCAACAATTCCGGGAAGCTGATCTCATTTCCCCGTTTGTCCAGTCCGTAGGAATTGACATTCTGACCCAGGAGGGTGATCGATTTATATCCCTGCTCCACCAGTGTTCTGACCTCGTTGATTATCTCCCCGGAGAGTCTGGATACTTCCCTTCCGCGGGTATAGGGAACGGCACAGAAAGTGCAGAACTTGTCGCAGCCGTTTTGTATGGGAACGAAAGCTTCGAAGCCCGACTCATAATGAGGCTCAATACGCCAGAAGGAGCGGATATCCCTGTGTGGCGTCCCGGCCGGATCCAGGATCAGTGCCTCCTGGTTTAAGGTTTTGTTTTGCCGTACCAGTTCCACCAGTTTAAAAGCCCCTTCCTCTTTTAGGGATCCTCCTTGTTCAGGCTTAAGTTCCGGACGTTCACTTTCGGGTGGATGAACGCTCATGGGAGAAGTGACCCCGTACTGGCGGATCATATTTTCCAGTTCCGGTAGTTCTTCTATGGTAAAGACCAGGTCGAAGAGTTTCAGGAATTTTTTTTTATCGGCAGGCAGTATGCAGCCTGTAAGAAAGCTTATAAGATTCTTTTTATCTTTCCACCGGTTCCATTTGTGGATGCGGGTGTAGACCTTGTCGATGGCTTTTTGACGTACCGAACAAGCCACGATCCCCAGCAGGCTGGCTTCCTCCTCCCTGCCGGTCCATGTAAATCCCATGTGCTCCAGGACCGTCCTGACCCTTTCGCTGTCGGAATAGTTCATCTGGCATCCCAGTACAAGGGTATGATATTTCATTCTCAACCTTCTCTGTCAATTCAAGCCTACAAAATTAACGAAAAGGATGAAAATATCCGATTTGAGAAGTTCGAAATCCGAAATCAGAAATTCTAATTTTCGATATACCAACTATGAAGTAAAAGCTAACTACTGGTTGTTTCGAATTTCGGATTTCGAATTTATACAGTTTATAACCCGAAACTTCGCTTCATAAACTGCACTCTTTCCATCTCGGCCCTGAATTCCGGCTTGGTGGCCATTTTTCCGCGAAAATCGTCGAGACTTTTGAAGTTCTTTTTCTCCATCCAGGTCCTGGTATCGTTCACCATTTTTTCAAGGTGCCTCAGTCCGTTCTCGTAAAGAGCCGATACAGACTGTACTGCGGTGGCACCTGCCAGGATCATCTTGATGGCCGCTTCGGCATCATGAATGCCGGTTGAGGCCACCAGGTCGCAATCCACCTGGTTGGACAGGAGTGCGATCCAGCGCAGGGGAATATGTTGTTCCGCGGGAGCGCTGTAATTCTTGTCGGTAAGGATCTTCATTTCATCGATATCGATATCCGGGGTATAGAACCTGTTAAAAAGTATCACGCCCTCAACACCCGATTTGGATATCTCCAGCAGGGTGCGGGCCAGGTTGGTAAAATAATATCCCAGTTTGACGGATACGGGGATATTGACGTTTCTCTTGACCTTCCGGATAACCTCGAGGTAGACCTCTTCTTCATTGGAGTTATGTTCATCGGTTATGCCGGGAGGTATATAGATGTTTATCTCCAGGGCATCGGCACCGGCCTTTTCCACCTTTTTTGCATAATGGGTCCAGCGGTCGGCCGAAAGGCAATTGATGCTGGCGATCACGGGTATGTTCACCGATTCTTTGACCTCTTTGACCAGCTCCAGGTATTGATTGACATTATGTTCCCCCGATATACCCTTGACGAATTCCGTAGCTTCGGGGTACCAGTAATACATGTCGTTATCCTGGAGCTTGGAATTGATCTCCTGGAGGATCTGTTCTTCAAAAAGCGATTTGAGCACCACGGCTCCTGCACCGTAGTCTTCACATTTTTTTGTATTATTTGCATTGGCTGTTAAATCGGAACTTCCCACGATGAATGGGGTGGGCATATCCAGACCGAGGTAGGAGGTATTCAAATTCATAGGGTATTTATTTTGCAGGTTTATTCATTTTGTTTTGATATCCCCGGATTCTGCCACAGAATCCAGGTAGGTTTTCAGGGACTTATCTTTATCCATAACCTGAACCACAGACAGAAAAGTTTTTTTCAGGTTTTTTTCCGCTTCTGGACTGAGCCCCTCTTTAAATTCCCACTCGTATCCCCTGATGTGAATGAGATAGGAGGGGGGCGCTTTTTCAAAAACCTTGAGGCAGAGGGCAACCACAAAGGCCGGGGAAGCGGCATGCAGGGTGAATTCTGCTTTTCCTTCATCCGGCTCCACCCGGCTCACGGTAAATCCGTTCAGCTCCTCTGTTGAGGCATCTACAAATACCACCAGGTCTTTATCCTTGATGTTCATGGCATCCTCGATGTTAAGCTGGTAGTTGCTTTCTGTCTCGATCCAATCCACCTTGTTTGCCGCGGCCCAGCTTTCCAACATTTCAATGAACCGGTTTCCCAGTCCGTCGTCCTGCCTGCCTGGATTCCCGTAACCATAAAACAGAACTGTCCCTTTTTGTCCCACTTTTCAGGTTTCAGGTCCTTTTGTGATCCAGCAATTCATCCTTGTCATTGTACAACGAGATCTCGAGGGGCATCTGGCCCAGGGCGTGGGTGGCACAGCTCAGGCAGGGATCATAGGCCCGAATGGCGACTTCCACGGCATTCAGCATGGGTTCGCTGATCTCTTTCTGTCCGGTGAGTTGTTTCTCGGCCACCTGTCTTACCGCCTCGTTCATGGGCTGGTTGTTATTGGTGGTGGAGACGATCAGGTTACACATGGTGATCTGGTCGCGTTCATTGATCTTATAATGATGGAAAAGCGTACCCCTCGGAGCCTCCAGTAATCCGATCCCCTCGTCGGTTTTGTTCCCCTTGGTAACCAGTTCTCCTTGCATCAGGTCGGGATCCCGGAGCAGTTCTTTCATCATCTCGGCTGAATGCAGTATCTCGATGAGCCTGGCCCAGTGCTGGTGCATGGATTTGCTGCTGGGTTTGCCCTTGTTGTATTTTTTGAATTCCTCATGCTCTTTCTGAGCCAAGGGGGTAGGGATGAAGTCTGCTGTATTCACCCTGGCCAGCGGACCCACGGTGTACCAGCCGTCCTTCTTGCCATATTCGAGGAGGTAGGGGAACTTCATATAACTCCAGCTCCGTACTTCCTCACCGATATATTTCAGATAATCCTGGTAGTCAACATCATGCAGGATCTTCTTGCCTTCACTGTCCACGGCCCTGAGCACGCCATGGTACAGGTCCATGGCACCGTCTTTTCGCACCAGGCTGAGGTGGTTTGAAGGAAAGGCTGCAAAACTATCGATGAGGTCCTTGTTCTTTTTATGATAATCCTTGAAAAACTCCAGGGCTCCCAGCGACCATTCGATCATCTTGTCGGCATTGACGGGATCATCCCCTTCCAGGAGCATTTTTTTATCTTCTTCGCTCAGGTGTTTGTTTATACCCCCGGGGATGGCACCGGTTCCGTGTATTTTCTTTCCGGCCGTGGCACGTATGACTTCCTGGCCGAACTTGCGCATCATAACCCCCTGTACTGCCAGGTCTTTGTTCTCCATGGCCACCCCGATGATGTTTCTTTTGGCTACATCACCGTCGATGCCGAAGATCAGGTCGGGAGAGGCGAGGTGGAAAAAGTGCAGGGAGTGTGACTGGAAGATCTGGCCATAATGCATCAGGCGGCGCATCTTTTCCCCTGCAGGGGTAAGTCCGTCACCGGTTCCGGCACCAACGATCACATCCAGGGCCTTGGCAGCTGCCAGGTGATGGGATACCGGGCAGATCCCGCAAAGGCGTTGCACCAGCACGGGCGCTTCCCAGTAGGGCCGTCCCTGTACAAATCTTTCAAAGCCCCGGAACTCGACAATGTGCAGGCGGGTTTGTGCAACATTGCCGGCATCGTCCAGGTGAATGGTTACTTTGCCATGTCCTTCGACTCTGGTGACCGGTTCAATGGTTATCTTTCTTGGCATGTTATCTTGTTTTTTATTAGTCGAATTTTATTACTTCATAGGGTAATTCTATCTCGCTGCCCTTTATTAACGCCACCAGGGTATCCCAGATGAGATCGGCGCGCGGTGGACAACCGGGCAGGAAATAATCCATTTTTACAATTTCATGGCAGGGATAAACCTTGTCGGTGAGCATCGGCAATTCTTCATCATTGGGAATGATGGCCTCATGGTTTTCTTTCACGCTGGGGCCCAGCAGGTAAGCTTCACGCAGGCATTCCTTGATGGGGATCCCGTTCCTGAGGGCCGGCAGACCGCCCATGATGGCACATTCACCAAGGGATACCAGTATCCTGCAGTTTTTCCTGAAATCCCTCAATACTTCAACATTTTCACTGTTGCAGCATCCTCCTTCTATCAGTCCTATGTCGCACATCTTTGTAAAATGCTTGATGTCGTTAATAGGTGACTTATTGAATTCAACCAGTTCAATGAGCTGGAGTATCCTTTCATCGATATCCAGGAGGGACATATGGCAGCCGAAACATCCGGCCAATGATATGGTTGCTACTACTGGTTTGCTCATTATCCTCTTGTTTAGTTGTTATTTTTTTGATTCTTCTATTTCGCTTCCAATGGGTTTGTTATCGTACTTCCGTGTACCGATGGGTTCGTCGAAACCTTTTTCACGCACCAGGATGGAACCAACCGGACAGATGTCCATGGCTTCACGGGCTTTTTCATCTGTCATCCGGGCACCCAGTTCCGGGTCGACCACCACCAGGGCCCGGTTCCCTCTCTTTTTATAGGCAAAAATGCTTTTTCCGTCTTCTGTCTTGATGCCACGGATGCAGCGTTTGCACAGGATACAGCGGTTTTGTTCCTTGATGATCTTCGGACTGGAAGCATCCACATCTTTCTGGGGGAACATGAAGGGATACCTGGGCACCATCATTTTGAAACGATAGGCCAGGGCCTGCAATTCACAGTTCCCGCTCTTTTCGCAGGCGGGGCAAAAATGATTGCCTGACACAAAAAGCAATTCGATGATGGATTTTCTCAGATCGCTGAGTTCATCAATATTGTTCTCAATGGTCATGCCCTCATGAACGGGTGTTGTACAGGCGGTCATAAGCCGGCCGTTTACCTTGACCGTGCATATCCTGCAGCCTCCTTTGGGCTTAAGACCGGTGTAATTGCATAAGGTTGGGATGTAGATGCCATTTTCCTTAGCTGCATCAACCAGGTAATCACCTTCGCGGGCTTTACATTCTTTGCCGTCTATGGTAAAAGTTATGGTTTTTGACATTGTCATTGTTTTTTTTCGATTAAAGATTGGGGACCCTGCCTACGGCTTCGCAGGATTCCTGAACTGATTCCGCCAAATCAAAACCGCTGTCAAATTCGCGGTCTTTCTGGACCTTTTCTTCATATAATTGCCTGAAATTCCGTATGCTGCTAAGAATGGGATTACCTGCAGTATGACCCAAACCGCAGCGGTTGGCTTTCAAATAGGCACACCAATGTTCCATTTCTTCGATGTCATTCAGAACCCCCCGGCCGTTAAGGATCTTTTTAAGTTTATCGCGAAGGATTACCGGCAGGTTCCTGCAGAGGGAACAGGACCCGCAGGATTCCTCGATGAAAAAATCTGTAAAATTCATGACTACCAGGCCCAGCAAATCCCTGCTTTTGTCGATGATGATCAGGGAACCTCCGGTGGCCAGGTCTTCGTATCCGAGTATTCTCCTGAATTCGGCGGGGCTTATCAATGCACCCGAGGGACCGCCCACCTGGACGGCCTTGGTATTTTCGGCGCCCACCATTTCCAGGATATCGTAGATGCTGAATCCCCATTCCAGTTCATAAACTCCCGGGAACCTGCAATCGCCCGATATACTCAGCAGCTTGGTTCCTGTTGACTCGTGGGTTCCCAGGGTGTTGAACCAATCCCCCCCGTGGAGCATGATCTTGACCACACTGGCAAGGGTTTCCACATTATTCACCACGGTGGGTCGGTCCAGGTATCCTCTTTCGACCGGAAAGGGTGGCCGGTCCCTGGGTTCCCCGCGTTTGCCTTCTGCCGATTCGATCAGGGCCGATTCTTCTCCGCAAACGTAGGCCCCGGCTCCGAATTGTAGCCGTATATCAAAATCAAAGTCCTTTTTTCCGGCAATATTCTTACCCAGCAATCCGTCTTTGCGCATTTCTTCAAGGGTGGCTTCCAGGTGCTTTCGCAGGTAGCGGTATTCGTACCGTGTATACAGGACCCCTTCATCCGCGCCTACGGCATAGGCGGCAATAGCCATGCCTTCGAAGAGCTGCCTGGTATTCTCGGTGAGTATGACCCGGTCCTTAAAGGTCCCGGGCTCACCTTCATCTGCATTACAAAAGATGTATTTTTTCGGATCCCTGGCTTTCCTGCAGAATTCCCATTTGAGTCCCGTTGGGAATCCGGCACCTCCCCTTCCTCTAAGGTTGGAATGCTTGATCTTCTCGATCACTTCCATGGGTTCCATGTCAACGATCTTCCTGATGATACTGCCTGTTTCATAATCATGGGCCAGGACCGGACCGATACGCCGGATGTTGTTATGTACCGTTGCCCGTACCCGTTTGGTAGCATTCATCCCATCGCCCAGGTTCGTGGTATCCAGCTTGTGGACTTCCTTACCCTCGCGAATGTTCCTGATGATCTCACGAACCCGGAAGGGGGTCAGGCCGGTAAAAACCACCCCGTTGATCAATGCAGCCGGTTCCTGGTCGCTCATCCCGATACAGGAGGTCTCCTCCAGGGATATTAAGCCATCGGCTGTTACATTACCGAACTTAACCCCCACTTCTTCCTCCAAAGCCTTTTTTACCTTTTCAAAACCCATCATATGGGAAACCAGGCTGTTGTTCAGGTAGATGCTGTAACGGGCCGGAGCTTTTGTTTTGAAAAAGTGATAGAAGGATATGGTCTGCTGAAGGTCTACCAGTGAAAGCTTCAATTCGTCGGCAATACGCTGATGATAGGTTGTGGGAATATAACCCAACTCCTCCTGTATATCGAGCAGGATATCCATCAGCCGCAACCGGTCGGCCTTGTATTTTTTAATAATCTCTTGAATAGTTTTTTCCATGGACTTCATGCTTAATTATTCCTTTAGTTCTGGTTGTTCTTCGTTTTTCTTGTATTTGTTGACAAAATAGATCAGGTTGACCAGCTCATTCTCAATGTTGAAATTGTTGATGGTCAGTTTATCCGTACTCTTGAATTTTACAGAGGTAAAATTGAGAATGCCCTGTATCCTGGATGATTTTAAGAGTTCCAGTGTTTGCTGTGCAGCCACATCGGGCACTGCCATAATGGCTACCCTGATCTGGTTCTTCTTTACATATTCCGGTAACTCATCCATGGGTTTAATGGGGATTCTGGAATGCGATTTGAATTTTTTGGCATCAATGTCGAAGCCGGCGACAATTTCAATTCCATCCCGCTGAAATCCCTTGTAGTTGATGAGCGCTTCCCCGATTCTGCCTACGCCTACAATCACGATTCGCTGTATCTCATTGCTCCCCAGTACCTCGTTGATCTTCTCCACTACATCATCGATGATGTAACCGCCCTTCTGGTTTCCGGATATACCAAAAATACCGAAGTCTTTTCTTACAAGGGAAGCAGAGATTCCCAGGGGATCGGCGATGTTGTCTGAGAAAACCCGAACCATCCCAAGGGATTTATACCTGTTTAACAAGTGCTTATAGCTCAATAATCGGTATATCCTGTTTTTAATTGTCATAAGAAAATGTTACTTATGTAACATAAAAAAACAAATAATTGTCATAAAAATCTTTTCACATAACAAAATTAGTTTTAACGAAACACAAAACAAATGCTTTTTGTCAGGATGTTGATCCTGTTGATACAATTTAGAAGCTTTTTAAATACTACCGGGAATATGGCATTCAGAGCAGGAGTGGTCTTGAATTGATATTTTTTTATAAAATTTGAAAAGAAATTCCTGAGTTGGCGGTTTGGTTTTTGGCCCAGCTCTTAATCCTATTTCTCTTTGCGTAAGAACCAACATAGTCTGAGCTGTGAAAAGGACCTGGTGGAGCAGTTGAAGAAGGGCAAGATCAGAGCCTTCAAACGCTTTTACAAACACTATTTCGATCCCCTGTATTTTTTCTGTCTCAAATACACCGGGAACCTGGATGACAGTCAGGAGCTGGTTCAGAACATATTCCTTAAAATATGGGAAAAAAGGTCACATTTGGATTCTGCCCGTTCTTTCCGTGCCTATCTGTTCCAGATTGCCGCCAACGACCTCATTAATTTCGTGAAAAAGAAAAAGTTGGAGCAGGACTATCGTTTGAAATATTTATCACACGCTCCTTATGGTATCAACTTTACACAGGAAGAAGTATACCTTAATGATCTGCAGGAACACATAAAAGTATGTTTGTCCGGTCTTCCCAAACAGCAGGGTAAGATCTTCAGGATGAGCCGTGAAATGGGCATGACCCATGCTGAAATTGCCGAATCCCTCGGACTTTCGGTAAGAACCGTTGAGAACCAGATCTACCGTGCACTGAAATATCTCAAGGATCATTTATCCACAGAATAATTATCGGTTTTTTTTTGAGTACTCGTGTAGGCTTAATTGTACTATAATATGTTGATGAATCGACCATGGATGCGGAGGAAATAAAACGTCTGATGGCGGCAAGTTCCCCTGCCGAAAGGTTAAAACTTATCAATACTATGCTGGACGATCGTTCGTCTCGGGAAATACTTGCATCCTTTCTTATTCAGGATTTGGATGATATATATCAAACCCGTGCAGCACATTCCGGTTTCAGGTATTCCCGCCGTGAAACCGGCAACAACCTATTCCGGTCGATTCGTAAGAGAGATGTCTCCCCGGGGCCTTATTTAAGACAGTTGCCCTATGCAGCTCTTTTAATATTGGCCATGACCCTGGGATTTACCGCCAGGTCTTTTTTCCGGCACGAACAAGAACGGGTTGCATCTTCCATGATCCGCTATTCTGTCCCCATGGGCTCCCGTTCTCATATAGAACTGCCGGATGGCAGCCAGGTTTGGCTGAATTCGGGAAGCACACTGCGTTGTCCTGCAAATTTTTCTGCAACGAAAAGGGAAGTTTTTCTTTCAGGTGAAGCCTTTTTCGAAGTGGAACACAATGCAAAAAGACCTTTCATGGTCAACACCGACCTCATCCGTATTGATGTATTGGGTACAGCCTTTAATGTAAAAGCCTACCCGGATGAGGACATTATCGAAACCTCGGTCAGGTCGGGAAAAGTAAAAGTATTGCCCGTTGGTGACCAGGAGCAATATCAATCCCCCGTGATCCTCACCCGGGATCACCAGCTCAGGGTGCACCGGGACAAACCGGATTTAAATAAAATGATCCCCTTGAATGAGGACGAGTCCCCGGAGCGAAAAACCGAAAAACTGGAACCCGTGCGAATATCGCGCCTGGAGATTGAAAGACCCGGTCAGCCGGAGCAGATCTTTTCCTGGGTTGAAAACCGGTTGGTTTTCCAGTCCCAAAAGCTCTCTGATCTCAGCAGTCGTATGGCACGCTGGTACAATGCCCGGATAGAGATTCGCGACAGCAGTCTAAAGGAAGTCCGTTTTACCGGGGCCTTTGAAAATGAAACCCTTGGACAGGCCCTGGAAGCCTTATCGGTTGCAGAACCTTTTTATTATCTTATCCGGAAGGACCGGGTCGTTATTGATTCAAAACCCATCGGTGAAAAGACCAGGATTCAAAACGATATCATAAAAGAAAATAATAATCCATATACTACTAACTAATTGCACGAAAACATGGAAAGATTGAGACAATCCAGGAATCACGAGATACGCGGTTCATACAACAATGTACTGTGCAGGCATGTTGTATTGGGGTTTGTTTTTCTGATGTCTTCGGTGCTTTTGACGGCACAGGACAAGAAGGTGAACCTGCAATACAAAAATGCACCCCTGAAGCAGGTGCTGGATAATATCCAGGAACAAACCGGTTACCGTTTTCTGTATACGGAACGGGTCGATGTAAGAAGGACCGTAGATGTGGAAGCAAGTGATGAGCCGGTGGAGGATGTGTTATCCAATCTATTGGCTATTACCGGCAATGGATACCGGCTGATGGAAGATAACCTTATAGTGATAAGCAACCGGGAAGCCGCCCAACCCGGAACGGTTTCGGGTACCGTGAAGGATGCCTCGAGCGGGGAACCTCTGCCCGGGGTAAATGTTGTTGAAAAAGGTACCACCAACGGGACCATCACCGACTTACAGGGAAATTACAGTATAAGGCTGGGAACAGAAGAGCCGGTACTGGTCTTTTCTTTTATCGGGTACATCAGCAGGGAAGTACCTGTAGACGACCGGGCGGTGATCGATCTCAGTCTCAGTGAGGACCTGGTAAAGCTTGAGGAAGTTATTGTTATCGGCTATGGCACACAGGACAAAGAAGACCTGACCGGTGCGGTATCGGTGATTGAAGTTGATGAAATGACCAAGTCCAACTTCACCACCTTTGATAAAGCGCTGCAGGGACGTGCCGCAGGGGTCCACGTGACCAGTACTTCCGGACGGCCGGGAGCAGCCGCCTCGGTTAAGATCCGGGGAATCAGTTCCATAAGTCTGAGTTCTGAACCTCTTTATGTTGTGGATGGCATTCCCATTAATGAAGAAATACTCAACGTTTTGAACCCCCAGGATATCGAATCCATCCACGTGCTGAAAGATGCCTCTGCAACAGCCATATATGGTGCAAGAGCATCCAACGGGGTGATCATGATCACCACCAGGCGCGGGGTAGGAGAGAAGAGCCAGATAAGATTCAATTCCAATATCGGGTTTTCTTTCATACCCAGAACCTATGATGTGATGAATGCCGATCAATACTCTGAGTTCACTAAAGCAACCTGGGATACCTATGCGGAGCGGTCAGGCATCGGTGATGATAAGAATCTTTATTTGCAGGTTTATTCTCCTGAAGCCAGGGCAGAAAATGAGAATCTTGATACGGATACCGGTTGGCAAAAAGAGATTACGCGGATAGGAAAGACACAAAATTACAACCTGAGCTTTTCAGGTAGCAACGATAACAACAATTATTACTTTTCCGCCAATTATGCCAATGAAGAAGGGATCCTGATCAATACCGGACTGGAACGTTTTACCCTGCGGGCCAATTCGGATTTTAAACTTTCCGACCGTATCAAGATCGGAGAATCCATGACCCTTTCCCGGTTGGACCTGGAAGAGGAATCGCATTATACCAACGGGAATCCCTGGCATGTTGCAGTGATAACATCACCTTTAATGCCGGTGTATGATTCCACCGCTCTGGGAGGATTCGGCGGTCCGACCGATACACTGACCGGTGCCAATGAAAGGACCAATCCCGTAGCGGAACAGACCCTCAATGTAAATACCACGCTGGAGTATAAAATCCTCTCCAGTTTCTATGCCGATATCAAACTGTTAAAAGGTCTGACCTATACCATCCGTGTGGGGGCCAATTTCAAATTCGATGAACAAAGAAGATGGTCACCCAAGTACACACTTGGAAACATGAAACTCAGGGACCGTGAACAGTCCAAGCTGATCCTGGATAACGGTACTTCTCAAGACTATCTGTTCAATAATACACTTACCTATAGCAATCAGTTCGGGGGACACAACATTACCGGAATGCTCGGTTACGAACAAACCCGGATATCCTGGAAATGGAACGGGATGGAAGGTGCGGATATCACTAACCTGGAACTTCCTGTAATGGACCAGGCGGAAACCCCACAAAGGGTCTATGGCGGTGAAGAAGAGCACAACCTGGAATCCTTTCTGGGCAGGTTTATATACGACTACGAGGGTAAGTACCTGTTAACCGCCAGTGTGCGGGTGGACGGTTCTTCAAGGTTCAGTCCGAAAGCAGGAAGATATGGGACCTTTCCCTCATTCTCACTGGGTTGGAAGATAAACGAAGACTTTCTCCAGACTGTCAAGCAGATCAATATGCTGAAGTTACGCGTCGGATGGGGACAAACGGGTAATGAAAACCTGGATGATTACATGTACTTCGACCTGATCGATCCGCTGAAAAATTCGAGGTATATCTTCGGTACCAACCAGGACCTCTGGCTCGGGGGAGCCGTGACTTCCTTCCAGTCCAACCCCCTGATCAAGTGGGAAGCCGCGGAAATGACAAACATCGGTGCCGATCTGAATGCATTTGGCAACCGTCTGCAGGTGACCGCTGAATATTATATTAAGAATCAAAACGATATGCTGGTCAGGAAACCCATTTCCAAAGTGTTTGGTAAATATTCCGAATATGGAGGAGATCCTGATGTCGGAGCCTGGGTCAACCTGGCCAAAGTTCAAAACCGGGGATTTGAACTAAGCACCACCTGGAGGCAAATGGAAGGCGATTTTCAGTACAGCCTTTCGGCCAATATTACCCAGATGAAAAACGAGGTGATCGATCCCGGTGTTTCGGAAATTAAGTCCACCTATTCCATTGCAAAACCCGGTCATAGCCTGGGTAGTTTCTATGGATATGTAGCCGAGGGCATCCTCCAGATGGATGATTTTGAGCAGGATGAGGATGGGAACCTGGTTACGGATGCTAAAGGGAACTATAATTACCTGGGACCAAAACAGGAAACTGAAACCTCTCCGGGCGACATTAAATTCAAGGACCTGAACCTGGACGGTAAGATCGACGACTTTGACAGGATCATCATCGGCAAACCCTTGCCTGATTTTATTTATGGCTTGAATTTCAATGCCTGGTTCAAGGGTTTCGACCTGACCCTGTTCCTGCAGGGAATGCAAAATATGGAGGTTTATAATAATCTTTTTGCAAAGATCAATAATGCTTCCGGCGATGATCGGGGGAAGGATGAGAACAAGCTGGTTAATGTACTGAATTACTGGACCCCCGAAAATCCTACCAACGAGCAAACCCGTCCCTATGTCATTGATGTGAACCTGAACAACCGGATATCCTCCTGGTGGGTCGAGGATGCCTCCTTTGTAAGGATCAAAACCCTGCAACTGGGGTATTCCCTGCCGGTACAATTTGCACGAAGACTTGGTATCGGCCGCTTCAGGGTCTATGGAAACGTAAATAATCTGCTAACCCTTACCAGGTACCAGGGCTACGATCCCGAAATTGGAGATACGAATCCTCTGGTAGCAGGGATTGACAATGGATATTACCCGATTCCAAGGACCTGGTCCTTTGGTGTACAGGTAGATTTTTAATCAAGAAAATATTGCTGAGCCATGAAAAAGAACCATATCATAAGCGCGTTGATCTTCATGCTGCTGTTCACATTCAGCTGTGAGGAGATCCTGGATGTAGAACCCAAGAATAATCTGAGTGAAGCACAGTATTATAAAACACAGGAACATGCCATTCAGACCATCACGGCCTGTTATGATCCCATGAAGCATCCCGGTGGGTTCAATATTAATTTCTTCTTTGTATTCACCACTTTCAGTGATCATTCGGTGCACGAAGCAAAAGCCATTGAGAATTTTTCTTTCAGTACCTCTGAGAATAGGGTTAAGGAGATTTGGACCTACCTTTTTAAAGGCGTGTATCGTACCAATATGGCCCTGGAAAAGATCCCACCCATAAAAATGGATGAAAACCTGAAGACCAGGTTGCTTGCTGAAGCCCATTTTCTGAGGGCCCTCTATTATTTTTACCTGACCACGGTTTATAATGAACCTCCTTTATTGGAGGAACCGGTAGAAGACCTGAACATCGAAATGGAAAATGCTTCCCGGGCTGAAATATTACAGTTGATCGAAGAGGATCTTGACTTCGCTATAAATAATCTTCCCGTGCAATATGATGATGCAAATGTAGGCAGGGCCACCAAAGGAGCTGCCCTGGCCTTAATGGGAAGGACCTATATGTATTACGGGATGTTTGCAGAGGCAAGACCCTGCCTGATGCAAGTTAAGGACCTTGCGGATCAGGGCATTTACGGTTTGATGATGCCGCAGGCTAACGATTCCCTGGATTACTGCTATGCCTACCAGTGTAATTTTTCAGCTATTGACCTCAGCTCTCCCAACGCGACCTATGACAGTGAAAACAACAAGGAATCGATTTTTGAAATTCAGTTTGAAGAAGGAGGATGGGAGGTATGGGAAGGAGGCTGGCAGGCCGACGGTTCATTAACCTGCCTGTATTATGGCCCGGACGGATATAAGAACCTGGCCCCGACTACCGGCTACCGGGATGAATTTGAAACCGCACCGGTGACCCACCCGGCGGGTCTGCAGTACGATCCCCGCAGGTACGTGATGTTCTATGAACCCGGTGATACCATATATTATCTTCCGGATACGGGCAGGGAGCCGGTTGCCTGGGATAACAACACCAATATGAATACGGCCATTTCCCAGGGTTTTGGATGGGCCAAGTATTTCAATCCTTCCTGGATCAGCAACAACGGCCCCACCAACCTGAAACTGATGCGCTATGCCGATGTCTTGTTATTGCTTGCAGAAGCTGAGTACCAGGTAAATGGCGATACCCAGCTGGCCCGGGATTGTATCAACGCCATCAGGGAAAGGGCCGGACTGGATCCGGTAACGGCAGTAACTCCCGGGACAATTATTCATGAACGTTCTATCGAACTGGGATTCGAATGGCACCGCTTTTTCGACCTGGTGCGCTGGAGCCAGCTGGACGATCCCTGGGTGGATATTGAAGCTCTTATTCCCAAGTTCCAGAAAGAGAAAAATGAGTACCTGCCCATCCCCCTCTATGAGATTAACCTGAGCAACGGCAAACTTAAACAGAATCCCGGATGGTAACAATGATGGCCCATGCTTCCCGGAATATATAGTATTTAATTCGCCTTCGCGGTCCGCTTCGGCGGACGAGAAGGTATGGTATAATTGGCTTCGCCGAGCTCGTAAACCCGGTTCCCCGGAGCTTGCCCCGGAATTCAGGGTCCAGGGTTTGCCCTTGGGTCCATACCAATTGATGAATCCATCAAAAAAGCGGCTATATGTACCGGGATTCTTTTGTCGTGGATAGCAATTAAAAGAAAACCGCTATTTTTATAAGGTACAGTTATTACACTAAAAGGGGCTTATTCCACTTTTTTCATTGAAGAAGATCATTGTATTCAATATCGCCTTGCTCTCAGGGATTGCGGCGCTGATCTATCAGATCGCGTGGATACGCGAGTTCAATTTGTTCTTCGGTATCCATTATATCTCAACCAGTACCGTTTTGGCATCATTCATGGCCGGGTTGGCCCTGGGTAGTTATTTGTTCGGACGATGGTCGGATTCCTTCTCGCGGCCCGTAATTCTGTTGCTCATCATCGAAGGTGGCCTGGCCCTTTTTGCCCTGACCTTCAGACAGAGTTTTTCCCAAATGATGGAACTCTACCAGTCGGTTGTCCCCGCCGGCACAGCACCCCTATACCAGGCCCAGCTCCTGCGTTTTCTGTTTTCTTTTATCTATTTGTTGATTCCAACCACCCTGATGGGAGGTATCATCCCTGTAATCGGGCGCTATTTTATCGATGCGCTACCGGACCTGGGCAACAAGATCAGCTGGGTCTATGCACTGAATAATTTTGGGGCCGCCCTGGGTTGCTTCTTCGCCGGGTTCCTTATCATCAGGCTGAGCGGCCTTCAGGGGGCCCTGTTCATTGCTGCAGGACTGAACCTGGTCAATTTTGTGCTTGCCGTTCCCTTGTTATCCCGCCGTTTTCATTCAGGGAAGGAGGGAACTGAAGAGTTTTTTGCCCAGCCGCTACAAGTAAAATATCCGCCCGGAACGGTTAAGCTGGTGTTGTGGGTATTTGCACTGGAAGGATTTACCACCCTGGCCTACGAAGTGATCTGGACCAGGGTTTTCATAGATTTTGCTTTTGAAAAGACCGTATATTTTTATACTACAGTGGTCTTTTCCTTTATCCTGGGACTTGGCCTGGGTAGCTTCCTGATACGAAGACGTATCGACAAGATAAGGGCTCCTGTATCCTGGATTGCATCCATTCAGGTACTGATTGGATTATCCTCCCTGTTTTTGTTTGTATTGTTCATGCAACTTTCTCCTTCTCTCGTAAAAGCCAGGGACCAGTTTGAAACATGGTTGCATATTTCAGGGAGGGAGTATGGTCTGATGCTTTTGTTTACCCTGCCCCCGGCCATCCTGATGGGTATGACCTATCCTCTGGTGGCCAAGGTCTATGCCAACCGGTTACCGGTATTGGGTAAACGGCTCGGCAATCTGGGTTTTCTGGATACTGTGGGAAGTATCGTGGGTTCCATTGCTGCCGGACTGGTGATGATACCCTTCCTGGGCATCTATTATGCATTTCTCCTGACGGTTTTGATCAATCTCCTGCTGGGCAATATCTTGATCTGGCGCATGCCTCGTGACCCAGGTTACAGACTTTGGCGTTTCAGTCTGCCCCAGCTGATATTGCTCCTGGCCTTGTTTTTGTTCCTCTCTCCTTCGGAGTTTCTGAAAAACCGGCTGAAGTACTATCCCGGGGAAAAGATCATATACTATAATGAGGGTTTGAGCGGAACCGTCTCGGTACACCTGATGCCCAATGATTATAAGGCCCTGGCCATCAATGGCGCTAAAACTGCATTTTCCAATTCTTCCGATCTCCGGGTTCATACATTACTGGCCTACCTTCCCTGGGTTTTTCATCCTGAACCCCGGGATGCCCTGGTCATAGGTTTTGGTATGGGGGTGACCACCGATTGCCTGGTGCAGGACCTGGATATAAGAACCGATGTTGCGGAACTATCGGCTTCTGTCGTTGAGGCTGCCGATTCCTGTTTTGGGTACCTGAACCACCGGGTTTTGGAGCATGAGAAAGTTGATATACACCTGGAGGATGGGCGAAGCTTCCTGCTGCGATCCGGGAAAGAATATGATATCATTACCTCCAACGCGGTGCATCCCAAACTAAGTGCAAACTTATATACCCGGGAATTCTATGAACTTTGTAAATCACGAATTACGGAAAACGGACTGGTCTGTCAATGGTTACCCAATAACTGGGTCAATGTTATGGAATTCAAATCGCTGATCCTGGCCATTAATGAGGTATTTCCCTACACCAGTCTATGGTATGTGACCCGCAGCCATTTATTACTTCTGGGTTCAAAGACGGAACCGGTCCGTGATCTCAGGGTCATCATCGACCGCCTGATGCGAGAGCCTGTACAAAGCCGCTTACAAGATGTTGACATACCCGGTCCTGCATCTTTTATGGGTGCTTTGATCGCTACACAACCGGCGTTGGAACGGTACGCCCGGAATGTTCCCGTAAATACGGATGATCATCCCCTGGTTGAATTCAGCACGGACACCAGGCTTATGCCCAATACGGATATTCTGCAGGGACTGATCGCTCATTTTGAGGAGAGCCCGGGACTTTATGATGCCTATTATGAGAAAGGGGATACCACTTTGAGGAAAGAACAAATAATGAAATACAGGGATGATAATTTTGCCGGGATGAAAAGCTTTGTCGAAATTTATTCCCGCATCAGTGATTGAGCTTTAGGATCATGAGATTGTCCGGACGCGTAACACCAAGGTTCATATTTCTACCTGTTGCTTTCTTATCGGGTTTTTCAGCCTTGTTGTACCAGGTCATCTGGATCAAAGGCTTTGGTCATGTTTTTGGCCTGCAGGTTTTGACCGTCAGCCTGGTGCTCGCGGCCTTTATGGCCGGACTGGCCCTGGGCAGTTTTTGGTTCGGAAAGTGGTCGGATCGAATCAATCCGCTGCGCCTCTTTGTAATGATCGAGCTTTTATTGGCCCTTTTTGCCATTTTCTTTAATCCCATCTTCAATGCCTTCTCCAGGTTCTATGTCAGTACATCGGTTCTGTTCAATGATCAGTTGTTACTGGTGGAGCTCATCCGGGTTTCCGCTTCATTTCTTTTTCTTCTGATTCCTTCTTTACTTATTGGCGGGACCTTGCCGGTATTGATCAAGATCATGGTAGAGCGGATTAAGGGATCGGGGTTGAGGATAGCGCTGATCTATGCTTCCAACAACCTGGGTGCATTTTTGGGTACTTTTGTAACCGGGTTCTTCCTGATAAGGCTCGTCGGTGTTGAAGCCAGCCTGAAGATGGGCGCACTGCTGAACATTCTTAATGTATTCCTGGTCCTCTCTGCGCTTTTTCGTTTACCGGACCATTACGCGCAGCCCAAGATTAAGTCTGCCGAGAATGAAGGTGCCATTCCCATGAAGCCATGGCTGGTGCGGGCAGTGCTGGCCGTATTCTTCCTGGAAGGTTTCACTACGCTGGCCTACGAAGTTTTATGGACCCGTGTATTTGTTGAATTTTCTTACGATAAAAGCACCTATCTCTATACAATCATCATCATGGCCTTCATTTTTGGTTTGGCACTGGGCGCGTATCTCATTGCCGGGTTCATCGACAAAATGAGATACCCGGTGCGCCTGATGTCATGGATCCAATACCTGATCGGATTGCTGGCACTGGTACAGTTGCTGGCGGCCATAAAAGTACTGCCGGGAATGATGCAGGCAAGGGAATTGGAAACTGCCTGGTTCAGTGTCTCCGGCAGAGAGTATATATTTATATTTCTTTTTCTGATCTTTCCCGTTTGTCTCATGGGGATTACCTTTCCCCTGGTAGCCCGCATTATGGCCGTTAATCTGAGAACCCTGGGCAGGAACATGGGTTTCGTGGGCTTTCTGGATACCGTGGGATCGGTATTTGGTTCGCTGGTTGCCGGTTTCATCCTGCTGCCCCTTCTTGGCATTATTCAATCCTTTTTCCTGGTGGCCCTGTTGAATATCCTGGCAGGGGTCTTACTGCATACCGCACGATTTGGCATTAAGAAAACCCTGGCTTGGATACCCTTCCTGGTCCTTGCTGTTTTATTGATAGCACTTATTCCCCGAAATGCCCGGTTCAAGACCAGGTTGGGCAAGAAAGGGGAGGAGCTGGTCTATTATGAAGAAAAAGCCTGTGGCACGGTCTCGGTGCACCAATATCCCCTGGGCTACAAGGCTCTGTCCATCAATTCCGTATTGTTTGCCTACAATACGGAAGATGATTTACGATCCCACAGCATGCTGGCCTTCATGCCCTATTTTTTCCACCCTGATCCTTCCGAGGCCATGGTTTTGGGTTTTGGACTGGGAGTAACGGCCAATTGTTTTGATCAGCCTGAAATAGAGAAGATCCATGTTGCCGAGATCTGTCCGCCAGTAGTGGAGGCTTCCATGCAGCATTTCGGATCAGTAAATGATAATATTGCCGATGCACCCAAGCTGAATCTCATTTTAGAGGATGGTCGAAGCTGGTTGCTTATTTCAGGGAAGAAATACGACATCATTACCTGTGATGCCATTCATCCGAGATTCGGCAACAACCTCTATACCACTGAGTACTATGAATTATGCAAAGCTCACCTGGATGAACAAGGAGTCATCTGCCAGTGGATGCCTGTCAACTGGCTCTCGGAGGATGAGTATAAAACCCTCCTGGCCACTTTTGTGGATGTTTTTCCGGATGCTTCCTTGTGGTTTGTTAACCGGGGCGTAACCCTGGCCATAGGTTCAAAGGGTGAACACGAGCTGGATATGCACAGGCTCAAAGAACGAATGGAACATAAGAAGGTCCGGGACATCCTGGAACAGGCCGATATCCGGTCCCCGGCTAATTTACTGGCCTATTATCTAATGGATGGAGAAGAAATAGAGAACTTTACGGCCGGTGCCAAAAAAAATACCGATAATAAGCCTTTCGTGGAATTCAGCAGGGAAGTTTCTATGGCACCAAACCTCGAAGTTTTAAAAAGCTTAAAGGGGCTCGAGCCGGATGTAAGCAATATCCTGACAGGTTTTCCCGGGAATGAATTACCGCGTGAGATTCAGTATTACCGTACAAATATATTACTGGGACTTCAAAGAGATATCGAGGTACTCGGATTCACTGAAAAGGAAAATAAATAATGAATAAAGGTTCGTTTCATCCCAGGGATGCCTTGATACGGTTCATTTCGAATAATTTCCCTCCGTCTGTGATCTCTGCATGGGTGCAGCCAATACGGTTGCATATGCCGATACAATTCCGGTAATCCGCATTGGAGTCGGCAAAGAGGGTAACCATTTGCGCCCCGCATTCACAGGGGGAATATACGGGAAGCAAACTTCCACATGCAGGGCACATCAGGGAATAGATCTCCTTCTCCTTTAGTTCGATATCGATACTTGCCCGCCGATTGTCGCCACAGATAGAACTCAGGGCAATGAGTCCGGTTTCATCTCCCCGTTGAACTTTAATGAGGATGGCATCATGTCCTTCAAATTTTACCCTTGAGCTGACCATGGAATGACCCTGGGAGCAGTAACATGCGCTGACGACCAATTGGTCTGAATCTTTTTTCAACGCTTTTTTCTTTTTAAGTTCAGGGAATTTGAGCATTCCCCGACGATCAAATCTTCTCATGCTTGATTCTTTTTTGTATGTTTTTTTCTTTTCGTTTCGCCAGTCCGGATAAAAACAAAGAACACTTTCTTAATATGTGATCATAGGCATCCTGTAAAGCCGGTGTCATTTGCCGGCTGAATGTCTTATCCTCTTCTATCTCTATGGCAATGACATAGATCTCTTCAGGCATATCCAGGTCCAGCCGCCTGCCCATATTGATGGCTCCCTTGAATGTTATGTCATGCGGATTGGATAAATGCAGGGTCTCCTCGTATTCATCGTAACCGTAAATACTGACTTCACCGGGAGGTTTCCGGCCGGTTCTGCATGCATCGATGAAAACCACGGTGGAAAATCCGCAGATATGTTCCAGCAAATCCAGACCGCCGGTCCCCGAGCTACGAAAGCACATTTTGCTCTTGAGCCCGGACCGCATACTTAGCTGCCCCGTGATTACGGCTCCTATGCCGTCATCACTTAAAATGGGATTCCCGATTCCCAATATTAACGTATCTTTTTTTTTCATTCTAAATTCTAAATTCTAAACTATCGTTTCAGCCTATAAATAATTTTACCTTCAGAATCCCTGAAATTTACGACCATCGGCATTTCCCCCGGCCGGTGGTGGGTGGCACATGAAAAGCAGGGATCATATGCCCTGAAAGCCATCTCGATCATATTCAGTTTACCGTTCATATCTCCGCCCGGACCATTTGCCAGTATCTTTTCAGCAGCTTTCTTTATGGACATGCAAATGGCCGAATTATTGTTGGTGGTTCCCACAATGATGTTGGCCTTTTTGACAATCCCCTTCTCGTCGGTCCAGTAATGATGTGTCAGGGTTCCTCTCTGCGCTTCAACAATACCGACGCCTTCTTCAGGTATTTCTGTAATCGGTGTCTGCAGGTCCTTGCCCGTTATTTCCCGATCCTCGGCCAGGGCCAGGCAGTGTTCAGCAGAGTATAAGAGCTCGATCAAGCGGGCCCAGTGCATCGCCAGGGTGGCATGCACGGGCTTGCCGCCAAGGGTCTCATACATGACTTCATATTCTTTCTGAGCCAGAGCCGTGGCCATCCCGTCAGCTGCATTCAACCTGGAAAGCGGGGTGGCATGGTACACACCGGAGTCCTGTCCCTCCTTAAAACCGGTCCAGCCCTTTTTCTTCAGATAGGGAAATTTAAGGTAGGACCAGCTTTCCACGTGTTCGGCAATATGATCCCGGTAGGCCTCCGGACCATATTTGCACAATTCCTTGCCTTCGGTATCCACTACCCGTACCTTGCCGTCATAGAAGTTCACCTTATTGTTTTCATCCACCAGTCCCATGGAATGAATATTCAGGGAATAGGGTCCCCCCGTGATCAATTTTACATATTCGTCATTGCCCAGAACAATGTCGTGGAAGATCTTCAGGGAAAACTGCCCGAACGCTACAAAACCCTTGGCTTTTTCCACGACCTCATCCCGTTCCTCTTCCGATAAACCGCGTCGGACGCCTCCCGGTACATTCATGACCACATGGGTTTGATGACCGCCTAAAAGTGCCTGGATCTCCTGGGCATGCCTTCTTTGCTTGATCACTTCCGTACCGGTCTCTTTACCCACTTTACCGATTACACCCAGTATGTTTCTTTCAGCCGGCGGGGCGTCCGGTCCGACAACAAAATCCGGGGCGGCCAGGGCATAGAAATGGGCCGTATGGCTGTGCACGAAATGTGCCATATAGAATAGTTCCCTTAACTTTCTGGCGGTAGGTGTGGGACTTACTTTATATACCGCATCGGCAGCCTTGCCGGAAGCCATGTGGTGGCAACCCGGACATACACCGCAAATCTTGGTGACGATCTGTGACAGTTCTTCCACGGGCCGGCCTTCGCAAAACTTTTCAAATCCCCTGAGTTCAGGGACCTGGAAATAGGCGTTTTCCACCCGGCCCTGATCATCGAGGAATATCTCTATCTTGCCATGACCTTCAAGGCGCGTTATGGGATCTATGGTAATTCTTTTCATGAGACCGAATTATATGGTGAAGGTTTCTGTTTCTGAATAGAGTCTTCTGCGTAATATGGCGGCAGGCAAACTGAACCGGTAGAAGGTGCCTCCCGGGTCGACTACCTGGGACACAATTTTTTTTATTTCCTCTTCATCGTTGGAGTCGATCATGGTGGCAATGGCCGACATCATCTTGGCACCCGGATCGGGAGCATCGGGCGGGGGACCGTAGCAGCCACGGCATGGGGCATTGCCCTTGATACAGCGATAACCACAACCTCCCCGGGTGGCGGGTCCCATGCAAATGACCCCTTGTTCAAGAAAACAGGTTTCGCCGTCGTCTTCATATTCCCATGGACGTTTGAACTCCTTGATGACTTTGTTGTCTGTTTTCTCACGGGCACATTCATCGCACTGGGATTTTTCCAGGGCCCCGATCACCGATCCTTTGGGCGGTAATTCCTCCCCGCCCACAATAGCCCCGAATACTTCCAGCAAACGTTCGGTTTGGGGCGGGCAACCCGGCATATAATAATCCACATCGATCACCTGGTCCAGTGGACGAACATCATTGTAAAACTCTGGCAAACCGAGGGTTCCTTCTTTTACCTTGGTTTCTGTTTTGGGGACAACCCCTTTTGGGTTATCGGTTGATTCACTTTCCTTATAGACCCTGTTAAAAATCTCTTCCCGGTTCGAAAAATTGGCCAGTCCGGGAATACCTCCAAGATGGGCGCAACTGCCATAGGCGACCACGATCTTCGATTTTTCACGCAGCAATCGGGCGATATGTTCGTTTTCACTGTTCCGGATGGCCCCGTTGTACAGGGTGACATCTATTGTATCATCTGCCATGGCTTCCACGTCTTTATACTTGATATCCAGTGCGATCGGCCAGAATACCAGGTCGGCTGCGGCCACCACATCGAATAATTTTTCATGTACATCCAACACGGAAACACAGCATCCTCCACAGGCAGCACCCCAGTAAACGGCCATCTTAAGTTTTTTCGGTTCTTTATCTTTTGCTGTCATAACAAGCTGGTTTTAAGAGTAGGTCTTGAGTTCGGCACTTACTTTGGCGGGACCCAGTTTTAAAATGGTTTCTGTCATCTCGTCCGCGAGAGTCGCAAATTCTTTACCCTCACTGGCACTGATCCATGCCAGTCTCAAACGGTCGGGATGAATACCCATTTGCCCTATGTAGTTCTGTAAAAGGTGGAAACGTCTCAGGCATTTATAGTTGCCCTCGTGATAATGACAATCGCCCGGATGACAACCGCATATCAGCACGCCGTCAGCACCTTCGCGAAATGCGCTTAGTACAAAGGTAGGATCCACCCTTCCTGAACACATCACCCGTATGATCCTGAGATTGGGTGAATACTGCATCCTGGAGGTACCTGCCAGATCCGCACCGGTATAAGAACACCAGTTGCAAAGAAAGGATACAATGGTTGGTTTAAAATCCATATCTGTTTTCTTAAGTTGTTTTCTCCATATGCATGAGCCCCTTGATCTGGGCCAGTATCTGTTCGTCGGTGAAATGTCTTGAACGGATGGCACCCGTCGGACAGGAAGAACCACAGGTTCCGCACCCTTTGCATAGTATCTCGTTCACCACAGAAACCTTCTTTTCTTCATCGAAACTTATGGCACTGTAAGGGCAGACCTTAACACAGGTCTGGCAACCGCAGCAAATATCTTCATTGGTTACTGCCGTGGTGACTTCAACTTCCACCAGTTTCTTCGCGATGGAGGCCAATACCCTGGCTGCTGCGGCCCTGCTCTGACTCACAGATTCCGTGATGTCTTTAGGTCCCTGGCAGGTCCCTGCGATGTAAACGCCATCCGTGGTTGTTGCCACGGGATCCAATTTGGGATGTCTTTCAATGAAGAAGTCGTTGCCGCACATGCTGATCCCCGCCAGATGGGAGATCTCCTTAGCATCCTCCCGGGCCTCAACGCCGGTCATCAGTATCACAAGGTCGGCCGGTACCGATATATTCTCTCCTGAAAGCTGTTCCCTTACTTCAAGTTGGTAACGGTGGTGATGACCGTTGCCGGATGGCTTGATCACGGGCAGACCTTCTTTCTGGTCGAACATCAGGAACAGAACCTTTTTCTTGCCCGTGGATGCATAAAGCTCTTCTGCTCCCTTTCCATATGCGCGCATGTCCGCGTACAGGTCATAAACAGCCGTATCCGGAAGAGCCGACCGGATTTCGTTGGCATACTTCAAGGCGGTCTGGCAACAGGTACGCGAACAATATTCATGGTAGCGATTGTTTCTGCTGCCCACGCAATGAATGATGGCCACGTGTTCAGGTTTTCTTCCATCCGGTGTTTCAATCCTGCCACGCTTCAGCATGTCTTCAAACTCCAGCGAGGTTACAACTCCTTTGTATTTACCATAACCGTATTCTTTTACTGCTGAGGGATTGAAAGTTTTCAAACCGGTGGTCACAATGATATTCCCGAATTCAAACTCATGCTCATTACCCTCGCTCACAATGGTGGCCTTGAAGTTGCCGATGTAACCGAAGATCTCTTCAATTGTGGTGTTCAGGTAGAGCTCGATATTCGGGTGATTCTGCACCTTCCGGATCAGGGGATCGATCATTTCCTTTCCGCTGTACATATGGGGGAAAGTGCTGTGGATTTTGGAAGCTATTCCACCAGGGGCACCGGTTTTTTCCAGCAGGTATACCTTCTTGCCGGCTTCGGCAATTTCCAGTGCCGCCGTTATCCCGGAGATACCCGCACCGATAACCAATGTGGCCGGATAGATCTCCACCGTTCTTTTGTCGAGTGCTTCATGATGAATGACCCGGTGTACCGCCGCGGTTACAAGGGAACGGGCCTTGCGGGTGGCTTCTTCTTTATCGGTATGGACCCAGGAGACCTGCTCCCTGATATTGGCCATCTGGAACATATAGGGATTCAGGCCTGCATTTTCCAATGTTTTCCGGAAGGTTATCTCATGGATGCGCGGAGAACATGCAGCCACAACCACCCGGTTCAGATCGTGTTCCTTGATGTCTTTGATGATCAGGTCCTGCCCGGGGTCGGAACACATATATTTATAGTCCTTGGATATGACAACATTGGGCAGTTTGCCTATGTCTTCGGCAACCTTTTCTACATGAACCATCTTGGCAATGTTGCTGCCGCACCAACAGATATATACACCGATTCTTTTTTCTTCCATTGTGCTTTTGTTTTGATTAGACAGCCGGGGCCATATTCGATGCGGTTTGTTTTGAACGGTCCGCAGCTTTCAAATCTGAAAAGGAGATCGCAAAGGATCGATACAGGAAATGGGTCCACTTACCAAAGGGGACCAGAACCATCCCCCACTGGGCAAGGATGATGATATGCGCCATGTAGAGCCAGAAATTATTGGCAAGCAGGTCCAGGTCGATGAACAGCCTGACCAGCACTGCGCTTATTCCCATCAGGAAAAGCCATATTACAAAAAACCAGTCGGTGGGATGCGAGAATTTGTTCAGCTCCCTGGTCTTCATGATCCTGGGGATCATGAGGGTCAGGGTAAAAACAAATACCAGTCCGCCCGTGAAGTAACCCAGGTATACGACGAACCGGCTGGTGGTCTGGAACCAGTTCAGAAAGACGGTAGTAACCAGCAGACCGATATAGCCGAGGACCACGAAGAAGTGAGAAAGCCACCTGAATGTTTGTTCCTCACACTTCAGGGTTTTCTTCTGTGTGAACATGTGCAGGAACAAGTTTCCCACCGCACGTGCATAGGCTCCTATGGGTGCATGAACACCCGGCTTTACCACGGTCAGGTACAGCATGTGAACGATGTTGGGCAAGAGGATCAGGGCAAATACGCTCAGGATAAGGAACATCTCGAAGCGGTGACCGATATGCATGATGGCTTCCTGGTTCCAGTTCAGCGCATGAGCCACCCCCAATATTCCCAGCGCGATCAGAACAAAGGCGATAATGTTGGCGGTCAGGGATCTGTAGAAAACCCCGGCCAGCCTGGTCCAATCGTACCAGGTGGTCAGCCATCTGCGGGCGGTCATCATCAGTTCACCGGGGTTGGCATCCCTGGGACAGGTCTCAGAACAATCGCCACAATAGTAACATAGCCAGGGCTCGGTACTGCTGAGCAAATGTTCCTTTAAACCCATTTGCATGCCCCGAATCCATTTCCGGGGGAAGAGTATACCCTGTTCGGTCAGGTTGCAGACTGCAGTGCAGTTACCGCAGTGAAAACATTCGTTCCAGTCCTGCTTTCTGCCGTATTTACTGAGTTTTTCCCTGAAAGTGGGATCTACATTCTGATGCATGGTTATTGGTCTTTTTGTTGGCTTACTAATTTTCGCGTTTCTTCCATGATTTGATTGGGGTCCATCTCTGACAGCCCCTGTTTTATTTTACCCCTGCTCAGGGACTGGATAACACGGGCTGCAGCAGCAGAAGCTTCAGCTACCGAATCAGGGATGTCCTTGGGACCCTTACAGGTTCCGGCCAGGTGAATCCCTCCCCTGGTGGTGGAGGTGATGTCAAAGTGCTGGTGAAACTCTCTGAAAAAGCCCGACTCATCCCGGGGTATATGCAACATGTTCGCGAGTTTTGCGGTGGATGGCGAAGGTTCCAGACCGATGGACAGGATGACCATGTCCGCTTTCTTTTCCAACAGACGGTCATGGATGATATCCTCGGTGCGTAACAGGAGCTGGCCGTCCTGTTCAACCACCGTGGCTGTCCGGCCGCGGATTACATTGATACCTTCGGATTTGATCCGCTCGTAGAATTCTTCGTATCCCTTGCCGTAGGCGCGCATGTCAATGTAATACTCGCTGACTTCCGCATCGGGCAATTTTTCCTTGACCAGGTGTGCCAGCTTCAGGGAGTACATGCAGCAAACCCTGCTGCAATGCTTGTTGTATCGTTCATCCCTGCTGCCGACACAGTGTATTAGGGCCACGGAAGAAGGTTGCTCGTTGTCCGGGGAAAAGATCCAGTTTCCTCTTTTGTCCTGACCCCGGTATCTGATCGAACCCCCTGTCGGTCCGGCCGCATTGATAAGTCTTTCGAATTCAAGGGAGGTTACCACATTGGGATACTTTCCATACCCCAGGTTCTCAATCTGGCTGGCGTCGAAAACCGTGAATCCTGTGGCCAGGATGATGTTCCCCACTTCAATGTCAACCCGCTCATCCTGTTCGTCCAGGTTGATACAGTCTTCAACAGGACAAACCTTGGCGCATACCCCGCATTTCCCCTTCTGAACATAGGTGCAGGCCTCTGCATCGATCAGGTACTTGTTGGGAACCGCCTGGGGAAAAGGAATGTAAATGGCCTTTCTGAGGGAGGTTCCTGCATCAAATTCGCTTATGGCCCTGGCGGGGCATTTTTCGGAACAGGTGCCGCAGCCAATACAGGTGGCCAGATCCACCCTCCGGGCCTTCTTCAAAACCTTAACCTTGAAGTTGCCGGCCTGTCCCTGTACCGACTCAACCTCGGCATAGGTGATCAGTTCGATGTTGGGATGCTGTCCCACTTCCACCATCTTGGGGGTGAGGATACATGCAGCACAGTCGAGGGTAGGAAAGGTCTTGTCGAACATGGCCATATGCCCCCCTATGGTTCCCGATTTTTCCACCAGGCAGACCTTGTAGCCGGCATTGGCAATTTCAAGTGATGCTTGTATGCCCGCGATGCCGCCGCCAATGACCATGGTTTCCTTATTTACCGGATTGTCATCCGGAATGGCTGCCATTTCAAAGGGATAGCCATGCAGGGCCGAAAAAAGCCTGGCCTCGGCAAGCATACTGCTGTGAATACCCCGCTCATGAAAACTGATCATGTTGATGTTCTCCGGATCTTTTCCGGCCAATACCATGGCCCGCTTGAAAAGACTGAGATAGAAACCGGGTTTGTGACCCGCGATCACCAGGCGTTCGATGCCATTTTCTTTTATTTCCTGTGACAGGATCTTCGCATCAGGGGGAAGCTCCCCTTCATCGATCCAGATCTTCTTTACATGTTCAAGCTTTTTCGCGAAGTTCTTCAGATCCCCGGCAGTAAATTCAGGCACCACTCCATTGGTCCATCTGCAGATGAACAAGCCGGTTGTCGGGTATGAATTCATGGTTGCTCGATTTGGTTATACCAATTTTATTGAGTACGGGTGTTTCAGAAATACAACTTACAATGAAACTGAAACTGAAATTGGAAATAAAACTGTATGAAAATGAAATTGAAACAATGAAAATGACATCCAGAAATATGCTAATTCCCCGCTGCCTCAATACCTTGCATAATAAAACAAATAATGTTCATGCTTTCACAATAAATGTAGCTTAATGATGATGAAACTCCAAATATGTCACGAAAAAACTTTTTATACATGCTTTATAATATGTTATGACTGTTGTTTTAAGTCAGCCTGGCCAAATACATAAGCACATAAAGAAAATAAATAATGTTACGATCGTAACAAAAAGTATTATCTTGTTTAAAAATTGAGTATTTTCATAACACAAATGAGGGAAAAGGTTATTTTCAGGTTGCTTCAGTATCGTTCAGGCCTGAGGAAATTATATGAATTAGGCTTTGAAACTGTATTTTCTTATACCCTGGCCAGGGAAGCCGGAGTGAGTCCGGAACAGGTACGTAAAGATTTCTCAAGGTTTGGATTAAAGGGGAACAAAAAGGGAGGTTATCCCGTGCAAGTCTTGTTATCCGAACTGGACAAAATACTGAAGCGGGATGAAGAAAGGAACGTAATCCTGGTCGGGCTGGGAAATATTGGGAATGCCTTATTGAACTACCAGGGTTTCAAAAGAAACAACATCAGAATTGTGGCCGGCTTTGATCTGGATCCGGCCAAATGCCGCAAGCGGGGGGAAATAACCGTGTATCCTGTCGATGAACTGCCGGAGGTTCTTCCCGGCCTGAATGCAAAGACGGCCATCCTGGCCATTCCTTCCTCCGAAGTACAGGAAATGGCAAACTTCCTGGTACGAAATGGCATTATCGGTATACTCAATTTTTCTCCCCAGATACTTCATTTACCCGAACATGTGCTGGTCAGCAACGTCCGCATCTCGAACGAACTGGAAAGCTTACTCATTCGAATAGAGGAAAGAATGGAATTGGAAACTTAGCTTCTCGCCTTCGTCCGTTACTCGTCCCGAAAATCAACGCAAAGCTTGCTTTGCTGTTTTTCGGGACTCGCTGCGCTCGCTATAGCTATGGAGCTCTTCCGCCCTTCTGCTCTTCCGCGTCCCCCGAAGCCTTGGCGTAGGAGGATGGCTCTTTAGCTCTGAATCTTCTTTACTATCTTTAAATCTTATTTCGTTTTTCCATGGAAGCAATTAAGCTCAAGGTAAGAGGATTGGTACAGGGTGTTGGCTTCAGGCCCTTTGTCTATCGCCTGGCCCATCAACATGGCCTGAAGGGTTGGGTGAACAATGACAATGAAGGGGTCAATATCTGGATCGAAGGCAGCCAGAGTGCCATTGATTCTTTTATTCGGGATCTCGGTACTAAAGCATCTCCTGCTTCCAGGATCGATGGAATAAAGAGGGAAAAATGCAAAACCCGGGAATATAAGGAATTCAGTATTGCAGAAAGTGCCGATCTTTTTGGAACCATCACCGGGGTAAGTCCCGACATCGCCGTGTGTTCGGGCTGTCTCCGGGATATGCAACAACAGAAGCGGCGGAAGGATTATCCCTTTCTGAATTGCACCAATTGCGGTCCGCGCTTCTCCATCATCCGGGATTTGCCCTACGACCGGGCTCACACTACCATGGGGGAATTTGAGATGTGTCCCGGCTGCAGGGAGGAATATGAGAATATCCCGGACCGTCGTTTTCATGCTCAGCCAACGGCGTGCAGACTGTGCGGACCCTCGATGAAAATGCAGTATGATGGCAGACTTATCGAAGGCGACCGTGAAGTGCTTGATCAATGTGCCCGCGGTCTTGAAAAAGGGGAAATACTGGCCATAAAAGGCCTGGGTGGATACCACCTGGCCTGCAATGCCCTGGAAGAAGAAGCGGTTCGCAAACTTCGTTCTGCCAAGCTAAGGGAAGCCAAACCTTTTGCAGTGATGTTCCGGGACCTTCAGGCTGCAGGAAAATATGCACATATGGATGCAACCGAGAAAGCATGGCTGGGATCCTGGCGACGGCCCATCCTGATCCTCGGAGAACGCAAAGCCCTGGCTCCATCTGTAAGTAACGGCTTTCATACCATCGGTGCCATGTTGCCCTATCTTCCCTTTCATTATCTTCTTTTCCGTGCCGGCAAACTGGAAGTGCTGGTCATGACCAGCGGGAACCTGGCCGACGAGCCCATCGTGATTTCCGATGAAGAGGCACGCGTCAAATTGCTGCCCGTCAGCAACGGAATGGTCTGGCACAACCGGGCCATCCATAACCGGGTTGATGATGCTGTAGGAAGAGTTATGGATGGAGAAGAAAGACTGATCAGGCGTGCCCGGGGATATGTACCGGAACCCATCCGGCTCAACAGGGATGTGGAAGGGATCCTGGGAACCGGGGCCGAACTGGTCAATACCTTCTGTCTGGGCAAGGGAAAGGAAGCCATCGTCAGTCAGCATATCGGCGACCTTAAAAATGCCGAGACCCTGGCTTTCTATGAAGAATCCATAGAACGTTTTAAACGGCTTTTCAGGTTCAGTCCGGAGCGCATGGCATGCGACATGCACCCCGATTATCTTTCTTCGCGTTACGCTGAATCTTCCGGTATTCCCTTGCTCAAAGTGCAGCATCACCATGCCCATATTGCCAGTGTGATGGCCGAACACCGGCTGGAGCAGCCGGTGATCGGCCTGAGCCTGGATGGTACCGGGTACGGTTCAGACGGCCATATATGGGGCAGTGAGTTCCTGGTTGTCGAAGGGGCCGGTTTTGAGCGGATGGCCCATTTTCAATATATGGCTCTGCCCGGTGGGGACCAGGCTGTTTATGAACCCTGGAGAATAGCCGTTTCCCTTCTCAGGAAAGCCTTTCCGGGCGACGACTGGATGGAACTTCCCTTCCTTGAAAGTATCAGGGAACCGGTCCTGCGGGCCATACTCCAGATGCTCGGGCAGGATCTGAATTGTCCGCTCTCCTCCGGGGCAGGACGCCTGTTCGATGCCATTGCCGCCCTCACCGGCCTGTGCACCCATGCAGGCTTTCATACAGAGGCACCCATGCGTTTGGAAGATGCAGCAGTTGGTATGGAAGAGGGGATATATGATTATGAATTAAGTGATGAGATCAGTTTCCTTCCCATGATCCGGCAGATCATCCGGGACCTGAAAGAGCAAACCCCGGCCGGTACCATTGCAAGCCGTTTTCACAATACCGTGGTTCAGGCCTCCCTGGAACAGATCGAAAAGATTAGCCGGAACACCGGTATAAAGTGCGTGGCCCTCTCAGGCGGTGTGTTCCAGAACAAGATCATCCTGGAACAACTCGGCCGGAAACTCCGGGATGCCCAACTGCAAGTATTCACCAATAGAAAAGTGCCCGCCAACGACGGGGGCATCTCCCTGGGACAGGTATGGGTCGCCTCTCTCCGTTAGGGTTCCTTGGTTCCTTAGTTCCTCAGTTCGAGTGATCGTTTTCAATGAACCAAGGAACCAAGGAATTTCAAGCAACCCTTTGCTTCCCGTTTGCATCTACCGGGTATAATCCTTAATTTATCAATGCCATGAAAAAACTACTTTCGATATTACTGGTAAGCCTGTTTGTCGCCGGGTCCTGTGAAGATTCAGAACCCCTCGATAAGGAGCCTAACAAGATCAGCCTGAACAAGAAAGCCGCCGAGATCATCGAGGCCGATAAGGCCTTCGGCTTTGAGCTGTTCCGGGAAGTGTACTCCCTGAGCGACGAGGATAACATCATGATCTCTCCCCTGAGCGTTTCCTATGCCCTGGGCATGACCTACAACGGGGCTGCCGGCACCACCCTGGATGCTTTTGAAGAGGTGCTGCATTTCGAGGGACTCACCGAACAGGAGGTCAATGAAAGCTATAAGGACCTGATGGACCAACTGGTGACCCTGGACGATCAGGTGGAGTTTTCCATTGCCAACAGTATATGGTACCGGCAGGGCTTCGAAGTACTGGCTGAGTTCATCGAGACCAACCAGGAGTATTTTGATGCAGAAGTCAGGGAAGCCGATTTCCTGGATCCCGCAACGGTCGACCTCATCAATCAGTGGATATGGAACAAGACCAACGGGAAGATCAAGGATATGCTCGATTATATTCCCTCGGATGCGGTCATGTACCTGATTAACGCGATATACTTCAATGCCACCTGGAAATATGAATTCGAGAAGGAAGATACCTACGAAGGGGACTTCACCCTGGCTGACGGGACGAACCACCGCGCGGACTTCATGAAGGTGAACGGTGATTTTGTATACACCGGCCATCAGGATTTTACAGCGGTAGAACTGCCCTATGGCGACAGCACCTTCAGCATGGTGGTGATGCTGCCCCGGCCCGGTAAGGAAGTCGGCGACCTGGTGGACCAGCTTACCGTATCCAACTGGGAAGACTGGTTCGGACAGGCCGTGATGCACAATGTGCAGGTGGAATTGCCCAAGTTCAAATATGAATTCAAGAACTCGCTTAATGATCCCCTGAAAAACCTGGGTATGGGTGTGGCATTTTCAGGAGGGGCAGACTTTACCCGGATCAATCCCGCGGGCGACCTGTATATTTCCCGGGTGATCCACCAGGCTTTCATCGATGTGCAGGAAGAGGGGACGGAAGCGGCTGCCGCTACCATTGTAGAGATCTCTTTTACCAGTGTTGGTGGTGGGGGCGGACCCATCATCTTCAAGGTGGACCGGCCATTCCTCTACGTAATAAAAGAGAACTCCACCGGAGCCATCGTATTTATGGGGAGTGTCGGAAAACCGGAATACACTTAGTTCCTCAGTTCAGTTCGAGTGATCGTTTTCAAGGAACCAAGAAACTTAACAGATTCTGGGTAATTGCTCCCCGGCTATGGTATCCACGATCCGTGTACTGCCGATGGAGGTAGTGAGCAGGAGTTTGTTACCGGCTTCTTCAGTGAAATCGCCGATGATGGAGGCTTCCTCTCCATGGGGAAGTTCGCGGATAGCCCCCAGGGCCTTTTCGGCATCTTTGGGGGGCACCACGGCTACCAATTTACCTTCATTGGCCAGGTAAAGGGGATCGTAGCCCAGTATCTCGCAGGCTCCCCTGACTGCTTCCTTAACGGGAATTTGCTTTTCATGGATGCGGGCACTGCAGCCGGAAGCTTTGATCAGTTCGTTCAATACGGTAGCCAGTCCGCCCCGGGTGGCATCGCGGAATACTTTAACACCGGGTACAGCATTCAGAACGGCTTCGGTGAGTTGGTTCAAAGGGGCCGTATCGCTTTGAATTCGGGTTTCGAAACCAAGGTTTTCCCTGGATGACATCACCGCCACAGTATGATCGGCAATGCTGCCGCTAAGGATAATCCGGTCGCCCGGCCTGCAGGATGCCGGATCAATCTTACTTTGAGGATGGATGATACCTACACCGGCCGTGTTGATGAATACCCCGTCCCCTTTTCCTTTTTCAACCACTTTGGTATCGCCCGTAACGATTTGCACCCCGGCATCATCGGCCGCTTTTTTCATTGATTGAACGATCTTCCAGAGGTCCTGCATGAGAAAGCCTTCTTCCAGTATAAAGCCCGCGGAAAGGTATACCGGTCTTGCCCCGCAGCACGCCAGGTCGTTCACGGTTCCGTTCACCGCCAGTTCCCCGATATCGCCTCCCGGGAAAAATAGGGGTTGGATCACAAATGAATCGGTGGTAAAGGCAATGCGGGAAGCGGGAAGGTCCAGCAATGCCCCGTCGTGCAGTTTATCCAGCTTGGGGTTGTCGAAGGTGGGGCGGAACATCTTTTCGATGAGCATCTGGGAGATCCTTCCTCCTCCGCCATGGGCCATGGTGATCTCGGGATAATCCGAGATGGGTATGGGACAGGATAGTTCAAAGGAATCTCCGTCAGTTGGGTCCATGGACTTAATGCTTAACAGGTTGAAATCGATAATAAGCAGCACAGGCGCCTTCCGAAGATACCATGGGTGCTCCCAGGGGATGTTCGGGGGTGCATTCTTTGCCGAAGGCCTTGCATTCAAATGGCTTCTTTACACCCTGCAATACCAGACCGGCTATACACACGTCCGGTTCTTCCCTGGTCATACCGGCCACGTCAAAATAAAGCGCTGCATCAAAACGGGCATATTCATCCCGCGGGGCCAGTCCGCTGCCGGGAATAAGCCCGATCCCCCGCCAGTTGCGGTCACAAACCCTGAATATTTTGTTCATCAGGTTGCGGGCTGCCGGGTTGCCTTCCTTTCTGACGGCCCGGGAATAGGCATTACGGACTTCGTGGGATCCCTTTTCCAGCAAGGTGATGGTTTCCAGGATGCCCTGCAGGATATCCACGGGTTCAAAACCGGTGATCACGATGGGGGTGCTGAACTCCTCTGCCAGGGGGATGTATTCCCCGTATCCCATGATGGTACAAACATGTCCGGCAGCCAGGAATGCCTGTATCCTGTTATTGGGAGCGGATAAGATCGCACGGATGGCCGGGGATACCAGGACCTGTGAGCTCAGGACATAGAAATTATCCAGTTTTTTCCTTTCTGCTTCAAATACTCCCATGGCATTGGCCGGGGCCGTGGTTTCAAATCCTACGGCAAAGAAGACCACTTTTTTGGATGGATTGTCCGCTGCGATCCTGACCGCGTCGCTTGGGGAATAAACCATGCGAATATCTGCTCCGCCGGCCTTTACAGCCAGCAGGTCCTGTCTGGATCCGGGCACCCGCATCATATCCCCGAAAGTGGTGAAGATCACCCCGGGAAGCCGGGCTATATGTATGGCCTGGTCCAGTATCTCAAGGGGGGTTACACAAACCGGACAGCCCGGTCCGTGCACCAGGCTAACCTGCCCGGGCAGATACTCCTGCAGGTTATATTTCATGATGGAATGGGTCTGGCCGCCGCAAATCTCCATGATGGTCCATTCCCGCGTGGTTATTTCAGCTATTCTGCCGGCAAGACTTTTTACGATTGCAATATCCCGGTATTCATCAACGTATTTCAAAAGTGCAGGGATTTTTTTGAAACGGACTGGCTATTCAAGAGTGATCTCTCCCAGTTCTTTGAGCAGTTTCAGGGTTTCCAGTGCTTCCTCCTCATCGATCTTGTTCAGGGCCATACCCACGTGGGCCAGGATGTAATCCCCGGGTTGAACTTCGTCGGATAACCATTGTACGGAAATGTCTTTGACCACGCCGGAAAAGTCGACCCTGGCCATTTTCATCTCTTCATGATCATATATAGAAAGAATCTTTCCCGGTACCGCTAAGCACATATCAACGCCTCCTGTTTCGTTTGGAGGACAAAAATAGTGATTTAATCTAAATTAATCGAAGAATCCGGGGAATATGGTATGTACTCGCTGTAACTCGTTCGCTTTGCTCACTGTTTCTCGCTACGCTGCATCTCGTTCGCTTCGCTCACTGTTTCTCACTCGCTGCGCTCGTCGTAGCTACGTTGCTCTTTGGCTCTTTAGCTATCTGTCTCAACATCCTTTGTTTTGTACTACCTATCACGTACCGTCGTCTGTGGTCCGTGGTCTGTGGTCAATTTTAATTCTGAATCCTACTGATGTCCGTAGCCCGAACTGGTAATGTACTTCTCCAGGTTCTGTATGGTGAAGTGTTGCTCGCGAATGATTTGGTTTACAACATCTCCAATGGAGATGATCCCCTCGATCTTATTGTGGTCGAGCACGGGTAAGTGTCTGACATACTTTTCGGTCATCAGGGCCATGGCATCCAGGATGGTTTTATGCGGACTGATGAAGGTGATCTCCGTGGTCATGAACTCTTCAACATTCGATTCTTTTGATGACTTGCCCTTGAGTATGACTTTACGTGCATAATCTCTTTCAGAGAACATGCCCACCAGTTTACCCTCTTCGTCGATCACCATTAAAGCTCCGATATCTTTTTCTGCAAGCTTTTGCAAAGCTTCGTAAACGGTGGCACCGGGTCTGACGCTATAGTACTCGCGGCCTTTTTGGTCTAAAATCATGTTGATCGTGGTCATAGTGTAAATTTTTGAATGGTTGAAACAGATTGACAACAATTACAGAAATGTTGTCCGCGATGTAACAAGCAATATAATAAAAAAGATTATCCCGTGCAATCTTCTGTCTCCCCCATTATGCCTGTTATTTGAAATGTGATATCGGGAACGGTTTTGACCTGTTGTGACCCTGTTGTTGTGATGAACGTATCTGGTAAGGAAGGGGCGGGTTCACATTGTCAATTACAGGATTCCTTATGATGTTCCGGGTATCTTATGGATTTTGTACTTTTGTGCTCTCATCGAAGGGAGACTAATGCACGAGTTCTCGCTGGCTTTAAATATTGTGGACATTGTGTCGGACCACGTCCAGAAAGAGGACGCAAGCAAGGTCCTTGAAATTGAACTGGAGGTTGGTGCATTATCGGGTGTTGTAATGGATGCTATGAAATTCGCCATGGAATCAGCCATTAAAGGAACCCTGGCTGAAGGGGCCAGGATCAATTATGAACTGGTAAAAGGGAAGGTTCGGTGTGAAAGCTGTCATCATGTTTTTGAAACCAACAACCCCTATCAAACCTGCCCGAAATGCGGGCAGTGTGCACCGGAGGTAATCAAAGGGAGGGAGCTCAGAGTCAAATCAATCGTTGTGGATTAGGAATGAATTACGCGAGCGCATTCGCCGTGGCTCTGCCGCGGGGTAAGCGAGCACCATTAAAATAAACAATGAATCGATGATTGGCTCCGCCGGGCTAAAGGTTCCTCGCGGCAAGCCGCGAGGAGAGTCAGTCGCGGATTACGCCTGCAGGCAGGGATTGCGAAGCCCGTAACCCGTAACCCGCAACATTGACAATATCATCGAAATAGTTAATTATTAATACTAATTTTGCAATAACAATAAACGACGAACAATATGTGTGATACTTGCGGATGCGGTGAAGGAACGGAAGTAACCATCAGGAAACCCGGGCAGGAAGACGGGCATGCCCATGCTCACGGGCACCATCATCATGAACATGAGCATCATCACGATCACGATCATGGCAGGCGGGTTGCCGTTGAGGAAGATGTTCTGGGCAAGAACAACCTGATGGCCGAGAGAAACCGGGGATACCTGGAAGCACTGGGTGTTTTCAGTGTCAATTTGGTGTCTTCCCCGGGATCCGGGAAAACCACACTTCTTGAACGGACCATTACCGAATTAAAAGACAGGATCAGTTTTTTTATTATAGAAGGGGATCAGCAAACCATGAACGATGCCGAACGGATCCATAAGACCGGCGTACCGGTGGTTCAGGTCAACACGGGCTCGGGTTGTCACCTGGATGCGGATATGGTCAGAAGAGGCGTGAAGGAACTTTCACCCGAAAAGGGTTCCGTCCTGTTCATTGAAAATGTAGGCAACCTTGTTTGCCCTGCCTTGTTTGATCTGGGTGAATCGGAGCGGGTCGTCATCATGAGCACGACGGAAGGAGAGGATAAACCCGTAAAATATCCTGACATGTTCCGTACATCCGGCCTGTGCATCATCAACAAGACGGATCTGCTGCCCTATGTGGATTTTGACCTGGAGAAGGCGAGAGCTTATGCTAATCAAGTGAATCCTGATCTTAAGGTCATCGAGTGTTCCGCCAAAACAGGGGAGGGGATGGAGAACTGGCATGCATGGTTAACCGCGAAGTTAGCATAGCAACAGGATGATCGAAGCCTTCCGGAAAAACCCCGCCTGCTTTATCAAGCGGGAACAATAAATCAGTTTACATAGAGAAAACCGGGTAAAAAGCTACCTGATTTCTTCTGTTTATAAAACCCGTCGATGGCTGCCGCAATTTGTTCCGTTTCCAGTAGGAAACCGTCATGACCGTATACCGATCTCAGGATGGTGTGTTTTCCCTTAGACACCTGTTCTGCTATGAATGCCTGTTCCCGGGTCGGAAACAGAATATCGGTATCCAGACTGATGCACAGAACCGAGGCTTTTATGCTGTTCAGTGCATGGTTCAGCGATTTTCTGTTCCTGCCGATATGATGGGTGTCCATGGTTCTGGAAAGACTGTAATAGGAAAAAGCATTGAACCTGCGTGCCAGTTTTTGTCCCTGGTAGCGTTGATAGGACCGGGCCCTGTAATGATCCAGAAGTTCCGGATCCTTGTCGGTCTGGGTGATCCGGTAAGTCTCGTAGTTCCTGTAACTGAGCAGGGCCACGGAACGGGCGGTCCGCATACCCTCCAAACCCGCATCATTCCTTTTTTCCTTCCAGCTGTGATCCGATTCGATAGCCATGCGCTGGGATTCGTTGAAAGCAATGCCCCAGGCCGAGTGCCTTGCATTGGAAGCCAGGATTATCCCGTGATCGATCAGGGAAGGTTTTTCCACAAGCCATTCCAGGGCCTGATGACCGCCCAGTGAGCCCCCGATGACGGTATGGATCTTTTCAATGCCCAGGTGTTCCCGCAGCAGTTCATGGGCCTTTACCAGGTCGCGAACGGTAAGCAGGGGGAAGTCGTGGTAATAGGGTTTACCGGTGCCGGGGTTTTCAGAGAGGGGTCCGGTGGACCCATAGCAGGAACCCAGGATGTTGGCACAAACGATATAATAGTCATTGGGATTGTAAAAATCTGCACGACCGAAAAGACCCGGCCACCATTCAAATACATCTGAATTGGCTGTGAGTGCATGACAAACCCAGACCACATTGTTCTTCGCCGGATCATATTTTCCGTATGTATGGTAGGCAATCTCCGGTTTATTTAATACCTCCCCGGATTCCAGTTTTAAATCACCCTGGTGTTTATAAACTCTATGGTTCATTTTGATAAGGTTATTTTTTATAAATGTCACTCGCCTTCGGCTGTCACTCGCCTTCGGCTGTCACTCGCTTCGCTGCTGCTCGCTCCCCCGAATACCTGGGGGTCGCTGTAGCTTTGTTACTGCCTACTGCCAACTGCCTACTGCCTACTGCCAACTGCCAACTGCCAACTGCCTACTGCCAACTGCCTACTGCCTACCGAATACCGCCTGCACGAGATCTTCTTTTATATCCTCAATATGCTCGATCCCAACGGATAAACGCAACTGTGCCGGCTCCACCCCGGCAGCCAATTGTTCTTCGGCTGAGAGCTGCTCATGGGTGGTTGAGGCCGGGTGAATGATCAGGGTCTTGGAATCGCCTACGTTGGCCAGGTGCGAAATAAGCTGAATCCGGTCAACCAGTTTTGAGGCCGCCACCTGGCCTCCCTTCACATTGAAGGTCAATACCCCACCGAAACCGTTCCTGAGGTATTTTTTTGCCAGCCGGTGATAAGGGTTATCCTCCAGACCCGGATAGTTTACCGAACTTACCCAGGATTGTTCCCTCAGCCAGTGTGTCAGCGCCAGGGCATTTTCCGAGATCCTTTGCATTCTCAGCGACAGGGTTTCCAGTCCTTGTATCAGCAGGAAAGCATTAAACGGACTCAGGGCGTTGCCATAATCGCGCAATCCCTCCACCCTGGCCCGAAGGATAAAGGCCATGTTCCCGAATGGACTGCCCGGGCCAAAACTTTCCCAGAATTTCAGTCCGTGGTAACCCTCAGAAGGGTCGGTAAATTGCGGGAATTTGCCGTTGGCCCAGTTGAAATTACCGGCATCCACGATCACTCCGCCGATACTGTTGCCATGACCGCCAATCCACTTGGTGGCAGACTGTACAACAATATTAGCTCCGTGCTCAATGGGCCTGCACAGATATCCTGCACCCCCAAATGTGTTATCAACGATCAAAGGAATCCCGTGTTTTCGTGCAATCTTCGACATGGCCTTAAAATCAGGAATGTTGAATTTGGGATTGCCTATGGTCTCAATATATAAGGCTTTGGTTCTTTCATCAATCAATCGTTCAAATTCCACCGGATCGTCTCCCGTGACGAATTTCACCCCAATACCCAGGCGCTTGAACTGAACCTTGAATTGATTGTAGGTTCCGCCATATAAATAGGAAGTGCTGATGATGTTGTCACCGCTCTCGCACAGGTTGGTGATGGCAATGAATTGTGCCGACTGTCCCGATGAGGTGGCCAGTGCTGCAACACCCCCCTCAAGGGCGGCAATTCGTTTTTCAAAAACGTCCGTTGTTGGATTCATGATCCGGGTGTAAATATTCCCGAATTCCTTCAATCCGAACAAACTGGCTGCATGTTCGGCATCTTTGAATACATAGGATGAAGTCTGGTAGATCGGGACGGCCCTGGAAAGGGTATGCTGGTCGATCTCATGCCCAGCATGAAGCTGTAAAGTTTCGAATCTGAGTGACATGCTTGTGGTTATTTGTTAATTAATTTATAATTACCATGAATTTGCATCATGGTCAGGTTTTGGCACCTTACCACAAAGGTGGGCAGGTTGCCAGAGGGTCCCGGAGCCTGTTCTCTCGCCTCTTCTTTATAAATCAATTACTACAAAAAAGTGGAGTAATTGAAAGTATATGGCAAATAAAGATACTAAATTCCTATTTTACAAGTATTTTTTGTTAAAATTTATAATTTCCAACATAAATTCCACGGGTTTGCGGACCAGTGCCATAACAGGGATGTTTTTACAGCCGTACACGAATCCCGGGACCCAGCAGCATGAACCATTCTCCTGATAACATATAGCCTCCTCCAATATACAGGGGGAAGGTTAATTTCGCATCTTTGGTGGTGGGGTAGATGCTGCCCAGTATAACAATACTCATGTCCCTTTTGACATTCTCGTCGCTGCCAAAATTGAAAGCGTTCAAAGCCAGGAAGCCGGCTCCGATCTTGTAGGGCCGGTAGCGGTTAATCTTGTCTTTCTGGTAGAAGCTGAACTGGGCGATCATGGCCATGCTGATCCCACCGAAGTTCCGGAATTCTTCTTCTGTAGATTTTTTAAAAACCAAACCGGCCGGGAACGACACATCAATATCAAAGCTGTAATGCTTTTGCAGAATGATCTCGACGGTTTTACTGAAGCCTTCACCGCCGTATTTGTCTTTCTGATGGGAAATATCCATCTGTACGCGGGCCCATTCTTCCAGGTCGTAGGTTTTTTTCCGGATGTAGTTGTTCAGGCTTATCTGGTCGGTGATCTTGTTTTTTGTTTCGTAATAGCCATAACGTTTGGATTTGGGACCCGGGCTTACCAGGATATTATCCAGACTTTTCATCTCCAGCAATTGCCCTTCCTTGTTGGTTATTTTGATATCTATCTTAAGGTACTGGTTCCCGTAGAGAATATCCTCCCGGTCGATTTTGTTCTCATTGAAGCGGATTACCACGTCGGTGATGGTCTGATCGTACATAACCGGGCCGGTTACTGCATCGACCTGCAGGTTCCTGTTCCCAAAATTGACGTAGACGAAATCCAACGCCCGGGGCCGCCTGAATTCCTTTATCTTAAGTTGATATCCCGTTGGATGACCGTGGTTGTACAGGTTGATTGTTTTTTTATTAATGTTTACAGGGATCTGGATCTTGTAGATCACCATGTTTTCGTTGCGGATGGTGGTATCCTGCTCCAGGTTAACCACATCCTCAAAGAAGAAGGAAGCCTTATGCAAACCCTGCCCTTCGATCTTTATATCAACGGTCTCCCCGGGATTGACATTCAGGTTGGAGGACCAGTCTTTGCCCTCGTGCAATACACCCACCTTTTCTATGTTGGTTTGGGGGGTTACGTCAATATTGGTGATAAACAAGGGTTGGTCACCGTCTTTAATATATAGGTAACCGTCCGATTTTCTGTGGTAATTAAAAACCCGCATCCAGCATACCACCCGGTTGTTGGTGAGTTCGTTGCGGGTGAAGATCTCAGCAATTAAGGCACCCCCCGTTTCTTCCTGGTTTTCGATCCTGTAGGTCTTTTGCATTCTAAGGAGCCTTGAATTGTCCAATTGGATCTCGATACCTTCTTTGCGGTTTTCTTCGTTCAGGGTAACTTCTCTTTTATCGATGTTAAGGAACTGCAAACGGGTTTGTTTTACCGTCATACTTTCCTGAATCCGGGGATAGGAAAAGTCAAGCCGACCGTCCGGGGCCAGGAAAGGCTTAAAAGTCTGCAGTTTAATATTCAATTCCCGTCGTCCCAGTGCATTCGGCAACAGATGCAGCCTGAGCTGATCAAAATCGCGGGTGATACGGTAATCAATACCGTTGCCGCGGGTCCATTCGGCAACCTCCTTAATGTTTTCCAGGTTGTTGGAGATCAGTTCAACTACTTTTTCTTCCCCGATAAAAAGCTCTTCCACATCATCGGCCAGTTGAACCCTGGTTGCAGTAAAGGGGAGCAGTTTTATTTCATGTTTGTATGTCTTTTCATCACCGGACGTCTTAACCGAAAGCAATATTTTCAGGAAATCCGTCCGGGTGATATTCTGAAAACGAACTTTGAACCGGTAGTATTCTCCGTTCATGTCCAACAGGGAATCAATCAGTTCATAATCACCTGAAAAGATCAATCCGATCTCTTCTATCACAATGGTGTCAGCGGGAATCAGGTCGAATTCTGCAACCTCGTCTTCCTTGTCATAAAGAAAGGGCAAGTGGGCGGTTTTATTGTAGCTGATGCGATCCTGGCTGTATAGATATTGATTGGTATCCACACGCAGGATAATCTCCTGGAAGATCTCATCAAGACCGGGCTCCTGGGCTGAGAGACAGAAGGGACTTAATAGGATTAATAGTGAAAGTTGGAACAAATGCAATTTCATGATCCTTGGTTTCTGGGTCCAGCAAATTTAGTTGATATAACTTACGTATTATAAATGCAGCAAGATTAAATTTATTATAAAGAGATCATGGAAAATAAAGATTAAGGGATTAAGAGATTAAGGGATTAAGAGCAGAAGAGCTTAAGCGTAAATGAGACAATGAGACAATGAGACAATGAGACAATGAGACAATGAGACAATGAG
>CAYQQR010000036.1:0-45257 GCA_964420035.1 uncultured Bacteroidaceae bacterium
TTTATTAGTATATTATACCCTCTGTTTTCGATAACCCGGAAACTCGGGCTAGATACATGGACCCGTTGAATTAATATCGTAAATATTTGTTTTTATCTTAGAATACCGTCAGGCAGGCTGAATCCTGAATCCCTGCCTGTCGGCAGGCAGGCTGAATCCTGATTCATTGTTCATAATTTCACCTCCATGTTAATTCTTTGATCCCCATCCCTATTTCAAAACCTTCCCCTTTCCGTTATTTTCACCCAAACAATTGATCCATACATGATTAAGTACATCATTATTGTACTGAACTTCATCTTTGTCTTTTTTCCCGGGATATTTCAACAGGATGAGGTTGAGTTTAGGATCGCGGCACCCGACTCGATAACGGCAGGAGAGCCTGCAGAAATAACCGTGACCATACAAAAAGGTTCCTTGAGGGGGTTTGCCCGTTTCCAGCATGAACTGCCGTCCGGCCTGACTGCTACTGCTATTCAAAAGGGGAACGCCGATTTCAGTGTTGAGAAAGGTAAAGTACGCTTCATCTGGCTCAATTTGCCCGAAGAAGAGAAAATTGTTTTAAAATATACCCTGCAGGCCCATGAAAGACTGAAGGGATCCTTCGACCTGCAGGGCGAATTTTCATATATCAGGGATAACGAGAGAAACAGGCTGGAAGCCATGGCAGGTACCGTGAACATTAAGCCCAATCCTGCCGTGGTCCCCGACCTCCTTGTAGATCTTGCCGATTTCGATGCGGTATTCGGCACACCGGGTCCTGCATCCCTTGCCACGGCCCTGTGTATCCGGGAAGTCCCTTATATTATAGAAGGCAGTGAGGATATCATCGTTAACTTACTGGTGTATAAGAACGGGTTTAGCAAATTCGCCAGGATCGAAGAGAAGGTCCCTGCCGGCTTCAGGGCCGTGGAAAAGATAACAGAGAACGGGGTATTCACTTTCCAGTCGGGTATTGCCAAATTCTTGTGGATGCAACTTCCGGAAGAAGATTTTTTCACGGTGCAATATGCCTTGCGACCTGAAGAGGGGCAGGGGACAACCCACCTTGACCTGGAGGGGACTTTTTCTTATGTTACCGACGGCCGGACCCGGACCCTTGAAATTCTTGAGGATGATGCTCCCGTTGCCGAAATGAACCAGGTAAAGGTGCTGGCACTGGTTGAGGAGAAAAGGGATCAGATTAATGAAACAAAGAGCATCTCCGAAAGGGATGCCAGCCTTTCTCTTGTTGCCGACAGGGAACAGCAATCCAGGGATAGCATCAGGGTAGAGAAGCCGGTGACTACCCCGGTAACTACCCCGGCAACCATGTCATTCAATCCGCAATACCGTATACCGGTTGAATCCGGGGTCCACTACAGGGTACAGGTAGCCGCCGGTCATAAACCCGTCAATATTCCTTCTTACTTTGGCGAATACAATCTGCAGCACGATGTTAAAGTGGAAGCCCACCAGGGCTGGCTGAAGTATTCCAGCGGCACCTTCCAGGTTTATAGAGCTGCCCGGGATTACAGGAACCTGGTATGGCACAACACCAGTATTGACGGTGCCTTTGTCACTTCATACAATAACGGGGAGCGGATAACCGTACAGGAAGCACTGATGATCACCAACCAGCAATGGTTTAAGTAAGCATTTTTTAATATATTTAGTGCACTAAGCCATGAAACCGGCATGAAACATTGGCTTCCCATAGGTTTTTGGATATTGATCGTACTGGGTCCGGCCCTTGAACAGGCTTATGCGCAGGAAGATGAATATTATGACAGTTTGCTCACCAAGACCGTGATCGTTGAAACCCCGGTCTATAAGCCGGTGATCGGTGCCGGCGCAGGCGTGGTGAATTTTTTCGGGGATGTCAGGAACAATAACTATTTCCCCCTGCTGGGGAACAATGCATTCAAGATCAATGCCTCCACCTACCTGGACAGAAAAAGATTGTTCCGGGCCAATTTCAACCTTCTCATGGGCACCATCACGGCCAATCAGCGTTCTTTTACCAACCTGGAAAAGAACCTTAATTTCAAATCCACCATAACGAATTTCGGGATCAACCTGGAATATACCTTTTCAAATTTTTTTGATCTGGACAAGCGCAGCTTCAGGCCCTTCATCTCGGTGGGTTTGGAAAATATTTCTTTCAATACCAAGGGGGACCGGACCAACAGCCAGGGGCTCGAATATCATTATTGGTCCGACGGGACCATCCGGAACATCAGCGAAACACAGGGCCGGACACAACCCAGCCGGATACTGAACCGGGATTATAACTACGAGACCGATCTGAGGGAACTGGACCTTTATGGCTTGGGTAACTATTCACGAAATGCATTCTCCATTCCGGTGGATGTGGGCTTTGATTTTTCCTTCACCCAGAGAACCAGTCTGCGGCTTGCTTCATCCCTGCATTATACCCTCACTGATTATATTGATAATGTCAGCAGCGAGGTGGATGGTTTGGGCAACGGTCAAAACGACTGGTACACTTTTTCCTACGTGATGATACAGCTGGACCTGTTCTCCGAACCCAAGGTTCAGACGGAAGAACTGGTGTTTGCGGAACTCGAGGATTTCGATTACAGCCTCTTTGAAGATGAAGATGGTGACGGGGTTTTGGATATGGAGGATGAATGCCTGGGTACGCCGAAGTTCGTTGCTGTGGATACCCTGGGCTGTCCCATTGACAGTGATCAGGACGGTGTTCCCGATTACAAGGATGTAGAACTGGATACCCCCCCGGGTACTTTTGTGGATGACCAGGGAAGAGCCATTAGTCCTGAAGAACTGGCTGAGTTATTATCTTTCAGGGATGCCGTAAGCCGGAGTGAGGTTGAAAAATATTTGAACCGGGAGGGATTCTATTCTGAATACAGCCAGGTAAGGATCACCGAGATACCTCCCAAATTCAGATCGGTGGACCGGGACGGGGACGGGTACATTTCTTTCGACGAGTTGCTGGATACCATCGACCGGTATTTTGATTTTGAAACCGACCTGAGCTCGGGAGACATCTATGAACTGAACGATTTCTTCTTCCGGCAATGATCAGCCCAATTTCCTGAGCCTGCCCATTTCCCTATCCAGGTCCTTTTGTTTGATGGTCTCCCGTTTGTCGTATTCTTTCTTGCCCCGAACCAGTGCGATCTCCAGTTTGGCCAGGCCGCGCTCGTTTAAAAATAAACGTAAGGCAGTGATGGTTAATCCCTTTTCCCTGACCCGCTTGTGCCAGCGCTTGAGTTCTGATTGGTTCAGCAGCAGTTTTCTCTCACGGTAGGGCTCGTGGTTGTAGTGGCTCCCCTGTTTGTATTCGGGAATATGCATGCCCGTGACATATAACTCATGATCCCGGAATATGCAATAGGAATCAACCAGGCTGGCTTTACCGAGGCGTATGGACTTAATTTCCGTACCCGTCAGTTCGATTCCGGCCACCAGCTTTTCCAATATCTCATAATCGTGGAAAGCCTTCTTGTTCTTTATGTTTATCTTTTGTTGCATCCTTTGCTCTGCCGGAGCTTCGCAAAGATAGAAAGCAGATTCTTGAAAACAAATTGTAAATTGTGCCCCGATGGCATCAGATGAATTGAAAATCAACCTGGTGGTCATACTCGGACCCACGGCAACCGGGAAGACACGCCTGGCGGCTTTGCTCGCGGACAGGCTGAAATCCGGTGTCATTTCCGCGGATTCCCGGCAGGTTTACCGGGGAATGGATCTGGGTACCGGTAAAGATATGGATGACTACCGGGTAAAGGGACGAAAGGTCCCGGTTGCCTTGATCGACATTCATGATCCCGGGTACCGTTACAGTGTTTTTGAATACCAGGGCGATTTTAAAAAAGCCTTCGACAGGTTCAGACAGGATAACCGGATTCCCGTACTGGCCGGTGGCAGCGGTATGTACCTGGAGGCGGTCCTGAATGATTACCGCATGGCCCCCGTTCCGGAGAATTCCGGATTGCGGAAGCAGCTTGAACACCAATCCATGGAAGAGCTGACCCAAATGCTGAAGCAATACCGCGATTTGCATAATATAACCGATACAGAGGACAGGGAACGTTTGCTGCGCGCCCTGGAAATTGCCGTTTACCAGTCGGAACATCCTGAAGGATCAGTCGATCTCAGGGAGATACGGCCGCTCATCTTCGGGATCCGGCTGGAGCGGCAGGAGATCCGGAAAAGAATAACGGAGCGGCTGAAGAGAAGACTGGATGCCGGCATGATCGATGAAGTAAGGGATCTGGTAAAAAGGGGCCTCGACTATGAGGATCTGGCATATTACGGTTTAGAGTATAAATACCTGGCATACTACATCCGGGGCCTTTATGACTATGGCCGGATGTTCCGTGAGCTGAATACCGCCATTCACCGGTTCGCGAAAAAACAAATGACCTGGTTCGGGCGAATGGAAAGGAAAGGAACCCATATCCGTTGGATAGACGGTACGCTCGATGATGAGGCCAGGCTTGAAAAGATCCGGAATACAGTCAGCCGGTTTTCGGAATAACTCAGAAGGTCCATTCGATCTGGTTCATGATCAGGAACAGGGCCAGGACAAAAATGAAATTTATGATACTCATCACCCAGTTATATTGGGACCGTCCCTTCCTGATTCGCCGCCGGATCATGATCCCGATGTTCGGGATGAAAAAAGCAAGCAGTACCACAATGTAATAGAGGGTCATGGTGGGATTCGAGAGTTCTTCCACTTCCGGGGGAGCGTTCCGGGTATAAAAAAGGATCAGGTATACGAAGGTCAGGAACACGAGCAAATAAGCAAGGTAACTCAGTTTAAGCAGGATGGTCGAGGTCTTGCGCTTCCTGTGTATCCTGAAAGGCCGAAGGATGATGATGGCCACGATAAACACGAACAGGAAGGTGGCTATAAAGATGAAATGAAGCAGGAACTGGAAGAAGTTGTTCATCCGGCAACAGATTAAAGGTGATCTAAAGGTAATAAAATTGGGATAAAGGGATTATGAGAATTCAGTCTGCTGACGGGCAGGCTCAGTTCAGTAAGAAGTAAGAAGTAAGTAGAAGGAACCACAGCGCAACGAGATACAGCGCGGCGAACGAGCAACAGCGAAGCGGAAATGCAGCGACAGCGGAACCACAGCGAAGCGAGCAACAATGAGCGAAGCGAATGAGCTACAGGCGGAGCCGAGCAACAATATTTCTTATCTTTGAATAAACCTAAATCCAACGTCATGTTCTATCGTCTGCTACTCATCCTGTCTCTCGGGTTAATTCTTTTTTCCTGTAAAGGACCGGAATCTGAAGAACCGGGTATCGAATTTAAAGTTGAACTTACCGAAGCCGAAAAAGAGGCGGGTATCCTGACCCCCGAAATCCTCTGGAAATTCGGAAGGGTATCGGGAGGCAGCCTTTCCCCGGACGGCAAACAGGTGGTTTATTCCGTAACCCGTTACAGCCTGATGGAAAACAAGGGAACGACCGACATCTATATCACAACAACCGGTGGACAGGGAACCGCCGCCGCGGTTATCGAAGACGGATTCTCCAACAGTCAGCCCGTCTTCCTGCCCGGCAAGGACAGGATCGGGTTCATCAGCAACCGTTCGGGATCGAGCCAGTTATGGGAGATCGATCCGGATGGCAGCGATCTGAAACAGATCACGGATGTGGAAGGGGGTATCGGCTTTTTCAGGTATTCCCCGGATCTGCTGCATTTTTTGTACACCCGTGAGGTAAAGCTGGAACCCACGCCGCGGGAGATCTACCCCGACCTGCCCCAAACCAAGGTACGGATCATCGGCGACCTGATGTACCGCCACTGGGATTCCTGGCACGACTACAGCTACAGTCATATTTTTGTTGCACCTTACCGGGGAAAGGTCACCGGGGGCAAGGACATCATGAAGGACGAACCCTGGGATGCACCCCTTGCTCCTTTCCCGGATCCCGCCGAGTTTTGCTGGAGCCCGGACGGGAAGGAGATCGCCTATACCTGTAAAAAAATGAAAGGCCGGGATTACGCGGTCAGTACCAACTCGGATATCTACCTCTATGATCTTGAGACGGAAGAAACCAGGAACCTGACCACGGGGATGCCCGGGTACGATAAATACCCGGTTTTCTCCAGCAACGGGAATAAAATAGCCTGGCAAAGCATGGCCACGCCCGGTTATGAAGCGGATAAGGACCGCTTGTTTGTCATGGACCTGCTGACAGGCGAGAAAGAATATTTAACGAAAGATTTCGATCAAAACGTCTCCAACCTGACCTGGTCGGAGGATGACCGGCACCTCTATTTCATCAGCGGTATCCATGCCACCTGCCAGGTATACCGGATGGATCTTGAAACAAGACAGATCGGACAGATCACCGAGGGGGTACACGATTATATTTCCATCCATCTGAAGGACGGGATCCTGTGCGGAACCAAAATGTCCATGTCCATGGCCCCGGAGATTTTCAAGATCGACACGGAATCGGGTGCAGAAACCCAGCTTACCTTCACCAATCAGCATATATACGATCACATAAAAATGGGCAGGGTTGAAGAGAGCTGGATACCGACCACCGACGGGAAGGAAATGCTGGTTTGGGTCATATATCCACCCAATTTTGATATGGATAAAAAATATCCTGCCTTATTGTATTGTCAGGGCGGTCCGCAAAGCGCCGTCAGCCAGTTCTTTTCTTTCCGGTGGAATTTCCAGATCATGGCGGCCAACGATTACATAATCGTCGCGCCCAACAGGCGGGGACTGCCTACTTTCGGAACGGAATGGAACCAGCAGATCTCGGGTGACTACGGGGGTCAGAACATGAAAGATTATCTATCGGCCATTGATGCAATGAAGGAGCAGGATTACATTGACGAAAACCGGCTGGGAGCTGTCGGAGCCAGTTACGGGGGCTATTCGGTATTCTATCTTGCCGGGCATCACGAGGGCCGTTTCAGGACCTTCATTTCCCATTGCGGAATATACAACCTGGTAAGCATGTACGGGGCCACCGAGGAAGCTTTCTTCGTGAATCATGACCTGGAAGGACCCTATTGGGAAGATCCCAGGTCCAGGAGCTATGATTTCTCCCCCCATCTTTATGTGCAGAACTGGGACACGCCCATTATGATCATCACCGGAGCCCGGGATTACAGGGTACCCTATACCCAAAGTCTCGAGGCTTTCAATGCGGCCCAGCTCAGGGGAATTCCCGGCAAATTACTTTTCTTCCCGGAAGAAAGTCATTTTGTGCTCAAACCCCAAAACGCCGTGCTCTGGCAAAGGGAATTTTTCGGGTGGTTGGATAAGTACCTGAAATTTTGAAATATACTTGCATTTAGGTACTGAGGGATTACAAATTAATCAGAAGATTTTTCGCGTTTCGGGTTACGGGTTACTGCGCGTAACCCGAAACTCGTAATGAATAGCCTGAAATCAGAATAATTTAAAAATACAGTCCTATTCTTCTCCTGTTATCTTCAGCACAACCTTGGTTTTGATCTCTTCCGCCAATTCCTCGTTATCCAGGAGCAGTTTCTTCACCGCGTCCCGGCCCTGGCCCAGCTTGGTGTCGTCATAGCTGAACCAGCTGCCGCTTTTGGAGATGATGCCGTGGTCCACACCCAGGTCGATCAGTTCGCCGGTGGAAGAGATGCCTTCTCCGTACATGATATCGAATTCCGCTTTGCGGAAGGGCGGGGCAAGCTTGTTCTTGACCACCTTCACGCGAACCCGGTTTCCCTGTATTTCTTCACCTTCCTTGATCTGGCCGATACGGCGTATATCCAGGCGCATGGTCGCGTAGAACTTAAGCGCGTTCCCACCGGTGGTTGTTTCCGGGTTGCCGAACATGACCCCGATCTTTTCCCTTAACTGGTTGATGAAGATACAGCAGGTATGGGTTTTGTTGATGTTGGCGGCCAGTTTCCTGAGGGCCTGGGACATCAGCCTGGCCTGGAGGCCCATTTTGGAATCCCCCATTTCCCCTTCGATCTCTGCCTTGGGGGTCAGGGCGGCCACTGAATCGATCACGATGATATCAATGGCACCCGACCGGATCAGGTGATCCGCTATTTCCAGGGCCTGTTCTCCATGATCGGGCTGGGAGATATAGAGATTTTCAATATCGACTCCCAGTTTTTGCGCGTAGAACCTGTCGAAGGCATGCTCGGCGTCAATAAAGGCGGCAAGTCCCCCGGCTTTTTGTGCCTCTGCAAGGCCATGGATGGCCAGGGTGGTTTTACCGGAGGCTTCGGGTCCGTATATTTCGCTAACCCGGCCCCTGGGATATCCCCCGACACCCATGGCATGATCCAGGGCAATGGAGCCTGAGGAGATGGACGGAACATCGGCGATGGCCGAATCCCCCAGTTTCATAATGGTTCCCTTGCCGTAGCCTTTTTCAATTTTATCCAGGGTTAGCTGGAGCGCTTTCAGTTTTTCCTTGTTGACGTTTTCGCTGTTTTCCTTCGACATGATATTCGGATTTATGCATTTTCCATGGCATCCAGGATTTGCCTGGTGTGATCCCTGGTGTTGACCTTGTCAAAGATATTCAGGATTTTCTGTTCTTTTCCTATCACATAGGTTTTCCTCAGTACCCCTTCATAAGTCTTGCCGTACATCTTCTTCTCCCCCCAGGCATCGTAGGCTTTAAGAATCTCTTTATCCTCGTCGGAGATCAGGGTAAAGGGCAGATCATATTTTGCAATGAAGTTCTGGTGCGATTTCTGTGAATCCGGACTGACCCCTACGATCTCGTATTCCGTATTCTTAAGCTCTTTAAAATTATCCCTGAGGTTACATGCCTCGGCAGTGCAGCCTGGGGTGTTATCCTTCGGATAAAAGTACAGGATCAGTTTTTTCCCTTTGAAATCCTCAAGACGTACGGTATTACCCTTTTGGTCTTTTCCTTCGAAAGCAGGTGCCTGAACACCTTCATTTAGTTTTGCCATAACACTCAATTAAGTAAAGATAAAACAATGAATTATAAATTAAACCCGGTCCCGCTGAATTCTTTTGAATTCTTTTTAACACGGGACTTTCAGAAGAAATAAAATTTGTATTTTCAGATCGTATTTGCTGACAATACATGATCTATAACAATCGGTCGAATCGTATGTTTAAAAGACTCCGCTTACCCCTTCAGATTATTCTGTGCCTTCTTATTTTTTCAACCGGACTCCGGGGGTTTGCCCAGGTCAGGAACAAGGGCAGGGACTGGATCAAAACGCGGGCTTACCGGGATTTCAACGACGGTTTGCTTGAAAAAGCCTTCATTGGATTCAGTGAACTGCTGACCCGTTATCCCGAAGATCCCGTGTACTATATGTTCAAAGGCGCTTGCCAGGTGGAATTGCAGATCGAGCTGGAAGAAGCTATTGAACTCCTGGAGTATGCCAGGGAACACGGGGCCCCTCCTGAAGTTCATTATTTTCTGGGGAAGGCCCATCTTAAATTGTACCAGTTTGACCTGGCCCGGAAAGAGCTGGGCCTGTTCAGGAAAAAGGCGGATAAGCGGCTGCGGGATAAATATGGCGCCGGACTGTTGTCCGCCATGATTGATAAAGCGGAAAAACTAACGAAACAGCCATTGCAGGTCGAGGTGGTTCAGAATGAGGAGTTGCCTTATGCGGATTTATCCTTACATTATGACCTCAGCAGCCTGGGGGGACAGATCGTGTATGATTCGGCTGTTCTGAAGGAGGAGCTTGAAGACCTGGAGCTGTCGGGCGACCGGCTATTTATTCATGACAGTGACTTGCATTACCTGTACTTTTCTGCAAAGACCGGTAACGGGAAAGGAAGTTACGATATTTACAGGATGAAGTACAGGAGGGGGCGGGTCTATGGCAGTCCCGAGCGATTACCCGAAGAGATCAACACCGGTCTGGACGAACGCTATCCTTTTTTCGACCGTCAGCAAAACCTGCTCTATTTTTCCTCGGAGGGCCATGGGAGCATGGGGGGGCTGGATATTTATTCCTCTGCCTATGATTCCAGGAGAAAGAAATGGTCCCCGCCGGAACAGCTCGGTTTTCCGGTTAATTCAACCTCCGATGATTTTCTGTTTGTTCCCATTCAGGACAGCAACAGCATACTGCTTGCATCATCGCGTGAAGTTGCCTCGGGTTATGTTCATGTTTTCAGGATTGCCACCGAAGAATTTCCGGTTTACCTGAATCCCGTGCCTGAAGATTACGATCCCGCTTCCTGTGCATCCCTGATCGCTCCGCCGCAAGTGCAGGCTACTGCAGAATTTTGGGCCGGTGCTGATGGATATGCACCACCCACAGAACTCATCAACGACGGGAAATACAATGCACTCATAAATGAGTCGCTCAGCATGCAGGCCCGCTCCGACTCTTTTGCTGCAGTGGCAAGACAAACGCGGGTGGAGCTTGAAGGTATAGACAATAAGACCGAGAGGGGTCTGCTTCAGAAACTCATTCTGCAGATGGAAGCGCGATCGCGTTATTACCGGCAGATGGCTGATTCCACCTATCGGCATGCAAGGGATTACGAATCGGCCTTTCTTCAAAAAAACCCGGGTAATGAATTTATAATTCCCGATCGCACCATCAGCGGCATTACGGTATACAGGTACAGGACCGGTACGGCAGAAGATCCTTCCCCTGTGGATGCCAGCAATGTAATGGCCGGGAACCCCGTTATTTATGAGTCTGTAGGAGATTTTCGCGTATACATGTATCCACCGTATAATGCCAACAATCCGGTACCTTTCAATGAGAAATTAACCGATGGAATCCTGTACCGTATCCAGTTGGGGGCTTTTGCAAATCCTGTCGATTTTCATTATTTCAGGGGCATCAGTCCCATCAGTGCGGAACGTACGATTGACGGTAAACTTACCCGCTACTACGCGGGTAAGTTCACTTCTTACCAGGATGCCCGTAAGGCCCTGCAGATGGTACGGGAGTATGGTTTTGAGGATGCCTTCCTGGTGGCCTATATCAATACCAACAAGCTTCCGGTGCCCAGGGTTAAGGTATATGAGGAGCAACTCAGGGATTATTATGAATGAGAAAGGAATTTTTTCTACTTTTGATCAGGGGATAAATGATATTGTTATGAGTGAAAAGACAAAAAAAGAAGAAGTACCGGTCCTGGATGAAGAGCAACTAACGGACGGGTTGAATGAAAAGTACCTCATTCTGCATAATGATGAGAAACACACTTTCGACTATGTTATTGATTCCTTGATCGAGATCTGTGAACATACACAGGAACAGGCCGAGCAGTGTACCTATATTGTACATTACAAGGGGAAATGCGATGTAAAGAAAGGTGCAGGTTCTTATCTCCGGCCCTTCCGCAAAGGCTTGGTTGAGAAAGGATTAAAAGCAACGATTGAATAAGTCAAGATAAATTGTCCTTACTGGGTATCATATTGCTGATCTTGCTGGGGATCTTCCTATTCATCGTAGAATTTTTACTGGTCCCCGGTGTAACCGTTGCCGGTATCGGCGGGGCCGTTCTGCTTGCCGTTTCCATCTACCTTGCCTATTCCACCCATGGAAGCACCGTGGGCAACTACACGCTCCTGGGAACGGTTGTTCTGATCATCGTAACATTGGTGTTTACCCTTAAATCCCGAACATGGCAGCGATTGATGCTAAGTTCCAACATAGAAAGCAAGATCGAATCCTCTGACAGGGAGGGGAGAATAAAGCCCGGAGATACAGGAGTAACCCTGACCCGCCTGAATCCCATGGGCCGGGTACAGATCAACGATGTTATCATAGAAGGGAAGTCAACCGGGACTTTCATACCGGAGCACAGCAAGGTGCAAGTGGTAAAGGTCCTTACTACACAAGTTATTGTTAAACCATTAAATAATTCTGAAGATGAGTGAAATAGGAATTTACATTGTCATCATCATAGCGGCGATCATCGGTTTGTGGGTGATCCTTTACTTCGTCCCGATCGGTTTGTGGTTTTCCGCTCTGGTTTCCGGTGTCCGGATCTCGCTTTTGCAGTTGATCCTGATGCGCTGGAGAAAGGTTCCTCCCCCCATTATCGTCAGGGCCCTGATCGAAGGGACCAAGGCGGGTTTGAAGCTGCAGCGAAATGATCTGGAAGCGCATTACCTGGCCGGGGGACATGTGGAAAAAGTGGTTCATGCCCTGGTCTCGGCCAGTAAGGCAAACATAGACCTGCCTTTCCAGATGGCCACGGCCATCGACCTGGCAGGCCGGGATGTTTTTGAGGCGGTGCAGATGTCGGTTAATCCCAAGGTTATCGACACCCCTCCCGTGGCTGCCGTGGCCAAGGACGGTATCCAGCTGGTTGCCAAAGCCAGGGTGACCGTAAGGGCCAACATCAAACAACTGGTGGGTGGCGCCGGTGAAGAGACCGTGCTGGCCCGCGTGGGAGAGGGGATCGTGTCTTCCATCGGTTCTGCCGACTCGCACAAAGCCGTGCTGGAGAACCCGGATTCCATTTCCAAGCTGGTGCTGGGAAAAGGTCTGGATGCCGGGACGGCTTTCGAGATATTGTCCATTGATATCGCCGATGTGGATATTGGTAAGAACATCGGGGCCGTGCTGCAGATGGACCAGGCCAATGCCGATAAGAATATTGCCCAGGCCAAAGCCGAAGAACGCCGTGCCATGGCCGTTGCCATGGAGCAGGAGATGAAAGCCAAGGCCCAGGAAGCCCGGGCCAAGGTGATCGAAGCCGAAGCCGAAGTGCCCCTTGCCATTTCAGATGCATTCCGCAGTGGCAACCTGGGGGTGATGGACTATTACCGGCTGGAAAACATACAGGCCGATACCGATATGCGCGACTCCATCAGCAAGTCCACGGGACAGGATGAAAAAAAGAAGAAATAGAATTCTCTAACTCGCGGATTATACTAACCTCGGTGATGTTGAAGTCACTGAGGTTTTTTTTCCCGGATGCTTTAGAAGCAAAAAAATTAATTATATGTAAATTCCTTGTCTAAATTTATCCAGGCAACTTGATTAAAATGATTTTCAGGAATCATAAATATCCCGGCCGACATTTATTGACCGTTTTATTCCTTTTGAAACTGAGCCTGGCCCTGGGTCAGATAAAACCCATTGGCCTGCCCCTTGTGGATCACTACCGTCAGGATGTATACAAAGGGGATGCCCAAAATTGGGATATCGTGGAAGATGCTATGGGTAATATGTATTTCGGGAATAACAGTGGCATTTTGAAATATGATGGAGAAGAATGGCAGGTTTTCCAGGTGAATAACGGATCCATGGTTCGATCCCTTGAGATCACCAACCACCAGAGAGTTTATGTCGGAGCCTATAATGAAATAGGTTTCCTGGACAGAAGTGACAAGGGAAAAACCAACTACCATTCATTAAATCATCTGATACCCGAAGACGCCAGGGATTTCGATGATGTTTGGAAGATTCATCAAACACGGTATGGTATTGTTTTTCAGAGTTTTGAATATGTATTCATCTATACAAACGATACGGTAAAGGTCTTGCGCCCTGTTTCCAGCTTTGGATTTTCGTTCTATATTAACAACAATCTATATGTGGTCGAAAAAAGAATTGGTCTCCGGATATATAAGAACGGTGTGCTGGAAACAATTGCTGAAGACCCTTTATTTACACGAGACGAGATCAGGCTCATTCAACCCCTGGAAAGGAATAACCTGCTTGTCGGGTCACTTTCGAACGGACTGTTTGTCTTGAAGGAGGGTGCTCTTACGCGCTGGAAAGCAGAAGTAAATAAAGAGTTACTGAATCACAAGTTATACAGTGGAATCAGGTTCAACGATCAATATGTTTTCGGTACGATCAAGAACGGATTGTTTATTACCGACCGGGACGGAAATATCATCCAGCACATGAATCGCTTAAGGGGCCTTCAGAATAACACCGTATTGAGCATCTATGCCGATAAACTGAACAATATATGGCTTGGATTGGATAATGGTATCGATTACATAAAAACAAGCCTTCCGGTTACCCTGATCAACTATAATTTCAACATCGAAACAGCCTACACGACCATTGTATTTAATGACAGGATCTATGTGGGTACCAACCAGGGACTGTTTACAAAGAAAATAGATGAATTGAATGATTATCAAAAAACTCAGTTCGAAATGGTTGAAGGAACCGATGGCCAGGTATGGAAATTGAATGTTCATGACGGACAGTTACTTTGTGGCCATAATAATGGAGCATACCGGATCAGCGGTACCCATTCGGAAAAAATTGCAGATCTCAGGGGCGTCTGGAATTTCTTTAAAATAAATCCCCGGGATGATTTTCTTTTAAGTGGCACCTACAACGGTCTGATCGCTTATGCCAAAGATTCAAAAGGCCGTTGGAAATTCAGTCATTATATCAAAGGTATTGATATCTCATCCAGGATCATAAAAGTGGACCGGCAACATAACATTTGGATCAGTCATGACTATAGCGGATTATACCGGGTCATGCTCAATCCCGAATATGATTCCGTTGTGGTTTACAAACAGATGGATACGACGGATGGACTGCCCGGGATACTACCCTACAGGATCCACAAATTCAACAATGCCTTGATCGTTTCGACCTATGAAGGGGTATACCAATACGATCATGAACAACAAAAATTTTTCAAGCCCGGGGAGGTGAATGATCTGCTGGGTGATTTAAGTATTTTAAATTATCTGAAGAAGGATGAACGTGGTAACATCTGGTATTTCACGGACAAGCAAATGGGCGTCTTCCGCTTACTGGAAGACGCTACCTACAAGGAAATATACACTCCTTTTATAATTTTTAAAACAGCTATTTTTGAATCATTCGAGAACCTGTACATAATGGATCCGGAAAATGTTTTCATTGGAACACAGGATGGTCTGGTTCATTATGCTCCGAATATCAGCAAGGATTATTTCTATGAAATACAATCTACCATAAAAGAAGTTAGTATTGCATCCAAACAAAATGATTCTACCTGGTACTATTCAGGTAATGCTGGAATTGATGCCGAACTTCTGGAAGGTCAGTTCGCCATCCCCCATAGTTATAATACTTTAAGCTTCGCGGTTACCTGCACCGATCATGAAAATTCGGATAATATACAATACAGTTATCGTCTGTTAGGTTTCTCAGAGGACTGGAGTTCCTGGGCCGCTTCCAATATTAAGGAATACACCAATCTGCCGGCAGGGGAATATACCTTTGAAGTACGTGCCCGGAATATTTATCACAATCTAAGCAGTACCGACCAATTCAGTTTTATTGTCAGTCCTCCTTTTTACCAATCTAAAATCGCGATTGTGATCTATCTGATTCTCGCAGTTGTACTTTTAGCAGCCCTTGTTGTCTTTGTTACCCGCGGGATTGAAAAAGCGCGTGCCCATGAAAAAATAAAACAAATGCAGGTATTCGAAAAGAAAGAGCAGAAGCTTACCGAGGAACGGAATAATGTTGAAGCAGAAGTTGCCCGCTTAAGGAGTGAGAAACTTGAGGTGGAAATGAAACACAAGAACAAGGAACTGGTCAATTCCACTTATCATATCATACAAAAGAATAAGTTCCTGAATTACATCAAACAGGAATTATCCAATTTGAGCGACAAGGCCAGAAGTGAACTTGTTGAAGAGGAGCTGAGAAGGATCAGCAGAAAGATCGACAGGGACATCAGCAATAAAAAGAACTGGGAGGTCTTTAACCAATATTTTGATGAGGTTCACCAGGAGTTCTTACATCGACTCAAGGAAAAACACCCGGATCTCACGCCTAATGAAATGCGACTGAGTACTTATTTACGGATGAATATATCCACCAAAGAAATTGCACCCCTGATGAATATTTCCATACGGGGCGTCGAGATCAGCAGATATCGTCTCCGCAAAAAACTGAATCTGGACCGGGACACCAATCTTACAGAATATATCATGCAGATCTAGCCTGTTCTGTATAACTCAGTACTGTTGTTTGTTGTGCCTGGCAAACTTCACTAAGAACCATATTTTCTGTGCATTATGATCAAATATGAAGTAATAATGATGTAGTGAGGTGTTGTTGCTGTTGTATTGTTGTTGTGTCCTGATATTGGTGTAGACTTGCTTCATATCCTAATTTTGGTCTAACGATTCTCAAAATTTAACTAAAACACTTATGAGACGTTTTCTGTCCTTCCTTATTCTTTTGCTTCTGCCTGTTGCCGGCATCATGGCGCAGACCAGAACGGTAACCGGAACCGTAACTTCAACAGATGAGGGCGAGCCCCTGCCCGGTGCTACCGTGGTAATCCAGGGAACAACACGGGGCATAATAACCAACCTGGACGGGGAATATTCCATTGAAGCTTCATCAGAAGATGTGCTCGTCTTTTCTTTTGTAGGTTATCAGGCTCAGGCCATACAGGTAGAAGATAAAACAGAGATCAATGTAGCCCTGGAACCGGAACTGCTCAGCATGGAGGAAGTTGTGGTGGTGGGTTATGGTGTTGAGAAAAAAAGCCTGGTTACCGGTTCCATCACCAAGGTGGGCAGTGAAGAGATTGAGAAAGCCAATGCAACAAGGGTGGAGCAGGCCATCCAGGGTAAAACTGCCGGTGTGTCCATCCAGCAGGTGTCCGGACAACCCGGGTCCGGTTTTACCATCAGGGTCAGGGGAACCGGTTCGAATGGTAATTCGGAACCCGTTTTTATTGTTGACGGACTCAGGATGGGTGGCATAGAAAGCATTAATCCCAACGATATTTCATCGGTAGAAGTGCTTAAAGATGCTGCCTCTGCTGCTATATATGGTGCCGAAGGAGCGAATGGAGTGGTACTGATTACCACGAAATCCGGTGGTACTGAAGGTAAATCAGCAAAACCTCAGTTAACCTACCGATATTATTACGGGATCCAGAATATTTCCAATCCCGATTTCGAGGTTATGAACAGTACCGAATATCTGGACTACCGCTGGCGTGCCCAGCTGATGGAAGGAAAAGATTCTGCAGGCATAGCGAGCAATTTACCCTTGCCCGGAGAGGAAACCTACAGCACCGACTGGATTGATGAAGTGATCAATCCTGCACCCATGTATGAACATTATCTGTCTTATACGGGAGGGAATGAATGGGCGGCTTACAATGCCAGTGCTTCCTGTTTTTCGCAAGATGGCATCGGTGGCGGAGACAAAGCGAATTTTACCCGTTTGACTGCCCGGCTGAGTGCTGACTACCAACTTAAGGATTGGTTGACGGCAGGTCATAAGATCAACTATTCTCATTCGAAAAGAACCTCCCTACCTGAGAATTCGACTTTCAACTCTTTCATGAACATGTCCATTCTGCTGGATCCCTTAACTCCGGTGACGGTTCCGTTTGACAGCCTGTATTATATAGGTGAGGATTTCAGGCCCCTGCTTGTGAATGACGGTGAAGGAAATTATTACGGGGTGTCCCGCATCGTGGACGGAGAAATTTATAACCCAAAGGCCCTGCTCGAAATCCAGCATGGCAGTTCGAATACGGACAAGGTATTCGGTAACCTTTTTGTCGATCTGAAACCGGTCAAGGGTCTTTCCATACGATCCAAATTTGATTTCGATCTGGCTTATGTAAATTGGAATGGTTGGAACCAAAAGTATTATTTCAATATCCAGTCCATGAGTGACATCAATGGAGCCTACCGGGGTTATTCACGATATCAGACCTGGCAATGGGGAAATTTTGCTAACTATGATCTGCAACTGGAAGATCACAATTTCAAGTTTCTGGCCGGTTCAGAAATACAACAATACAGGAACATCAATCTTTCCGCATCCGGATCGAATCTCCTTCAGGAAAGCGATAATTTCGCCTATATAGGTACCACCCCGGATTCTACCCATATTGCCGGGGACTGGTATGATGAAAACCGGCGCATCTCCTATATCGGCAGGATTTCCTACAATTATAAGGAGAAATATATTTTGACCACCAACTTCAGGTCGGACCGTTCCACTTTGTTCGGTCCGGAAAACCGGGTGGGTAATTTCCCCTCCGTTTCATTAGGCTGGGTAGTTTCCAGGGAGAATTTCTGGAACATTGCACCGGTTAATTTCATGAAATTAAGGGTAAGCTGGGGGCAGAACGGTTCTACCTCCAACCTGGGCGCTTTCGGATACTACTCATTGATCACCAGTGTGTATAGATACCCCAATGCAGATGAGTCCATGGCCAGGGCATCGGAACCAAGATCCATTGCCAATCCCGCACTGGCCTGGGAGGTCAGTGAACAGACCGATATCGGTGTGGACCTGGGTCTTTTCGGCAACCGGGTTTATTTGACGTTCGATTTTTACAATAAACTCACCAAGGACCTGATCACCCAGAGCACTTATCCCACCTTGTACGGTAACTACAACAGCAGTATCAACGCGGGAAACATTCTGAACCGCGGGATCGAGATGGAGATCAGCCATAAAAATTCGCTTGGTGACTTTTTCTATTCGGTTGACCTGAATGCAGCCTATAATTATAATGAAGTCACCAACACGGGAGCTCAGGAAAAACTTTTCGGTACAACGGTGTTCACCGATGACGACAATCTGACCTTCTTTGAGGAAGGCTATCCTGCCTGGTACTTCAAGGCATACAAGACCGACGGGATCTTTCAGAGTGAAGAGGAAATTCAGAATTATGTAGGATTTAGCGGGAATAAGATACAGCCGAATGCCCTGCCCGGTGATGTTAAGTTTGTGGATGTAAACCGGGATGGCCAGATAAATCCCGATGACCGCGTGATGGTCGGGGATCCGTATCCCGATTGGGTTTTTGGCTCCAACATCTATTTAGCTTACAAGGGATTTGACCTGACCATGTACCTGCAGGGGGCCACGGGATTGAACGTGGTGAATGCGCTGAACCGTTCCGACAAGCTGGGTTTAAATAAGCCCCGGTACTATTATGACGATGCATGGGACGGCGAAGGTTCAACCAACGATTGGTTCAGACCCACGGAAAATGATCCGAACGGTAATTTCAGGATGAGCGATCTCCTGGTAGAAGATGCAGATTATTTAAGGATCAAGACCATGCAGATCGGTTATAATTTATCCACAATCCCCATGCTAACGGAATTCGGGATCAATAATGCACGGGTATACATATCGGCCACCAACCTGAAGACATGGACCAAATACAGGGGCCTTGATCCAGAGATCGGGGCCGTTGGCGGGGCCGATGCCATTGGGATCGACTATGGCTTTTATCCTTCAGCAAGGATATTCCAGTTTGGATTCAGTGTTTCGTTTTAAACTTATTAAAAACAAAATACCATGAAAGGGTTCATCAATTATTTGATCGTATTACTGATTGTTTCAACCTTTGCCGGGTGTTCCGATTACCTGGATATTGAACCCCAGGGACTGCGTTTCGAAGAAAATTTTTACTCCAATAAGGATGAAGTCTTTGAAGGCCTGATGGCCGCGTACGATTTTCTCGGACAGAGATTTTCGTACGATTATACCTATCATAGCTCTTACATGATCAGGAACATCGCTTCGGACGATGCGAATACCGGGGGCGGAAATGCTCTGGATATGCTCGATTGGCAGAAGGTGGATGAATACAGTGTTACGCCCAGTAATGTTTCGAACCTGGGCCATTGGTGGAGATCTTATTTCGGGATCTACCGCTGTAACCAGATCATTACCCGGGTCGATCCCGGTGATCCGGAATTGCACGTTGTTCCGGCCGACTCCATATTGCTCAAGACTTATGTGGCAGAGGCCAAATTTCTCAGGGCCTATTATTACTGGGAATTGGTAACTTTCTTCGGGGGGGTGCCCCTTGTGGACCGGCTGATCGATGTGTCTGAAGATTACCCGCCCCGTGCCACAGTTGAAGAGACCTGGGCCTTTATCGGGCAGGATCTGCTGGATGCCATCCCCGATCTTCCATTGAAGTCGGAACAAGATCCTGCCAATTATCACAGGGCCTCCCGGGGTGCTGCCCAGGCATTGCTTGGGAAGGCCTATATATTCCAGGAAAAATATACGGAAGCAGCGGGTGTTTATGAGGATATCATCACTTCCGGGGAATATGATCTGGCTCCTGATTATGCCGGCATCTTTACCGTTGAAGGTGAATTCGGACCGGGATCCATCTTTGAGATATCTCATTCGAATAAGAGTCCGGCCGATTGGGAAGCACCTTTTCTCGACGGCGTACCCACGAGCAGGGGCTTCGAAGGCAATGTGGACTGCCAGATGATGGGCATCCGTGAGCTATCCGGATCATCGGTCTACAGGGCCGGATGGGGTTTTAACAAAGCGGAGATGAACCTGGTGAACCTCTTCCTGAGTGAAGGGGATACCACCCGGATGAATGCATCCATATACAGCACGGATTCAATCAAGGCTCAGGAAGGCGGCAATGTGACCTGGAATGCTGATTATAAATATACCGGTTGGTACTGCGACAAATACGCGCCCAAGAATTCAAACCGGGGAGACGGGATCGGATCTCCCGAACTGGACTATAATGTGAATGAAAGGGTGATCCGCTATGCCGATATACTCCTGCTCGCTGCAGAGGCCCATATGATGAAACCGGGACCCGACGAAGCTACAGCACGTGATTATATAAACGAGGTAAGGAACCGGGTGGGACGGCCCGACCTGGATCCGGGATTGTCCGGTCCGGACCTGTTCGATGCTTATGTGCTGGAGCGACGACTTGAACTTGCAATGGAAGGACACCGGTACTTTGACCTGATCCGGTGGGGAATGGCCGAGGATGTCCTCGTCAACCAACCCCAGGCCACATCCGTGAATAAAGGGTCCTTTACAGTAGGGGTGAACGAGTATTTCCCCATACCCTTGCAGGAAATCGAACGCTCCGGAAATGTCCTGGAGCAAAATCCCGGCTATTAAAACCTAAAACCTAAAACCTAAAGCATAAAACATAAAACCTTTTTTTGATTCTCACTTTAATTTTTAACTAAAAACTCAATGTTATGAAGAAGTATTTACTGTTTTTTCTGACCCTGGGCATGTCGGCAGCTCTGACATTCGCCCAGACGGAAGTACTGATCGATGACTTTACCGGTACCATCAACACGGACCTGGTCTATGGAGATGATTACAATACCGGTAGCGGACCGAACCAGTCTATCGTAAGCTACGAGAATGATATGCTTAAGGCAGAATACACCTTCGACAAGCCAAGCTGGTTTCCGCGTGCGGTTTGGTATCATTTTGAAGAAAAGAAGGATTTTTCCGCCACCCCGGTCATGGAAATAAGTTTCATGATCGAGGATAATGACAACGAAACCCTGAAGGTACGTTTTGACCTTTATGGAGATGGTGCCGAACCATATAATGACACCATAAGGGAACAGATGGAAACCAATGGTAATCCCTGGGAATATGTTGCTGATAATGGTGAATGGTACACCCTTCAGTCCAATTTCACTGCTGAAAACCGCTGGTTCTGCACTTATTGGAACGGAGGCATCGATCCCATAAGAGTGGATAGCACCAATATCGGCGGATTCGAGGCCTTTGTCCAGTATGGAGATGATAACCTGGCCAATATGCCCGGAACCCTATGGATCGATTACATCAAGATGAAGGACCAGATCACCGGGGTTGAGGAGATCATTTATGGCAGGGAGAATGCATTTGGCTTAGCCTTGTATCCCTCACCGGCGGTAAATACCCTGAATTTCAATTCAGCAAATATGCTCTCCAACATCGAACTGGTTGATCTCACAGGCAGGGTTGTACGTAAAGCCAAAGACATACGTGCATTCAAATTACAAATGGATGTGAGCGGATTGAATACCGGGGTATATATTGCTCATGCCAGGGATATGCAGGGCAGATCGGTGATCAAGAAGTTCATTAAACAATAATAAGCACTGGGTTTTAATGAAAGAAAAAGGCTAGCCCCGCGTGGCTAGCCTTTATTTTGAAGCTTATGAAAACAATCTACTCGTCCAGTAAGATCAGCTGGATGGAATCAATTTTTGTTTTGATGTTTTCTGAATCGTAAACATTGACGACTGCCAGCTTGGCCCATACGGTATCTGCAGGAGGAGTCACCCTGAAACGAAGTCTTCCTGCCTTATGGGTGTAAGGCATCTCTTTATCCGAGAGATCCAGGGTGTTTTTCCCGTCGTAAAAGGTGATGAAATCGCCCGAGGCATCGATCTGGAAGGTTAGTGAATCCCTCTTGGGCAATGTGGTAGGTTCTGCGGAAAAATTGCTGATAACAGGATCGTCCAGTTTCACCTTCGAGCAAGACACCAGCATTCCGGTTGCCAAAGCCCAAAGGAGTATGTTCTTCATGTTTATCATAACAGGAATTTTAGGTATTGGTCAGATTACTGATATCAAAATTACAAACTTGTACAATGCAATTCCAGTTAATTAATTCATCATAAGTACTGCTTAATATCTACCGAACTACATCAAGAATACATCATAATAGAAGTAAATTGAAGATATATAGACTTTTGGAAGAATTAACTCATTACATCACCTAACGATATTGATGGCTCAATTTATTGCTCATCAAGATATTGGTCGAGTATATCAAGGACTTCTCCTTTATGTTCGCGTATCCATTCCACTTCTTTTCTCACCAGTTCGCTTTCCCCCCTGAGCAGGTGCACATATGCTTTCAGGTTATGGGCGGATAGGTTTTCAGGGTCACTTTCCAGGGCTTTGTGAAGGTCCTGCATGGCTTGGCCAAGTCGGCCCAGCTGAATATGAGCCTGTCCCCGGTAGAGCCATCCCAGTAAAGAATCCGGTCTTAGCCTTACTGCCCGTGTGAATGTTTCAGAAGCGGCCCGGTATTCCTTTAAATCGAAGTAAAGCCGCCCCATTTCCAGAAAATCGGTGTAATTGTCCGGATTTTTACCAAGACGCGATTCGAGCTCCGCTAATTTGATTCGCCGGTTAATCTCATTTTGCAGGTCGCGGGCTTTTGACCGGTAGGAATGATTTTCTCCGGCCAATTCAAAATACCGTTTAAGGTCCTCCAGACTGCCTGTATAGTCGTTATACTGCTTTTTCAATAATGCTAAAAAGTACCATGCTTCTATATGGTCGGGGTACTGTTGCAGTACCTGGTCGATGTCATATTTGGCTGCATTGGGGTGACCGTTATGCAGGAAAATACCGGCTCTGCTGAGTCTGTTTTCGGGTATATTAATATTTTCATCCAATTCATCATTGATTTGCTCCAGGAGGGAGTCCAAACCTGCATTATACTGATACAGCTGCAAAAGCCTTTTCCTGTTTGCCGGATATTTTACTCTGTTCGCGGCAGTATGATAATCCTGCGCCGCATCTTCGAAAAAACCAAGTTGAAGCTTTGCATTACCTCTTAGTTCAAAAACAGAAGGGTCCTTATGAATATTCAGATATTGATCATAACATTTAACAGCGATCTCATTTTCCCGGCCTTTGCGGGCCAGTTCTGCCCAATCAAGCAAATGGGACGTATCGCCGGGATGTTCTATCTGATACAGGGAGTACAAGCGGTGCAACTGCATGGCCGTTTCTGCAAATTCCTTTGGGTCTGCGGTTTGTTCCAGTTTCGTTTCCAAATGCCGGATCTTTCTGTCCAGTTTTGGTTTACACGAGGCTAAACCCATTACTATCAGCAGGCATAACAACGAACTGAAGGAATATTTCATTCTGTGCATCATTCGAAAATGTACTTTTTCAATTCTTCAAATACCAGTCTGTGGCCATGTTCGTTCCAGTGATTATCCTCTTTGATATAATTTTGTTTGGCTACCATTACCGGGTTTTTACTATTAATAAATACCGGGAACAAATTGATAAACCGGATATCATGATCTTCGCTAAATGCCCGCCATGAATCTACATAAAGGTTTGTTGTATCCCCTTCAAGTATCTGATCCTGCCAGGGATGAACGCTCAGACTGACTTCGATTTCATGCTGTTCACATAAGGCAACAAGCCTGGCAAGGTTATCCTGTGCCTGTTCAAGGCTGTACCGGGCCAGTTCCCGGAATTCTTCATCATATAACCACTGGGAAACATTATGGAAATTCGGATCGCTGATCAATTCAATGTTATCGAATTCATCGAAAAAAGTGGCATAGAGTTCAAAATTCCCTTCTGCCTGGGTTTGGATGTTCTTGTTGAATCGTTTGTTTCGTTGTTTTTTCATGATCTGTGCTACCAGGTAGGCACTCATGGACCTGGATGAAATGTCTCGTGCGATACGGTTCAAAAAATGATAGGTCTTACTTCTTTGTTTGGGTTGAAAATGCTCATAGGCGATTTCATTGTTCAGGTCCGACATATCAATGAGCAAGAGTATTTCATCAACCTCAAGACCCTCTTTTTCTATCAGGTGTTTGATCTTCAGGTAATGCAATTTGGGGCTGTAACTTACCGCAGCAGCATTGAGCACTTCAATATTCAGATCAGCCGCATAAGCTGCAAGCCGTCCCGCAAAACTATTTTCGTAAGACACCCCTACTGCTTCCGTATGGGAATCTCCCAGGAACAATATTCTTCTTTTATCCGATTCCAGGGCGACTACACGACGGGATCCGTCGCGAAAACCAAGTGAATTGGAATGAAATGGATAAAAGATCAGTCCCCAGTTGGTTATTTCAGAACGCATGGGTTCAATGCCATGGTGATAATAGGGGTGCCTTCTCCGGAAAGCATGATAATCGGGAGGAATGATCACCATACCCAGCAGAAGATCGAGAGAAATAAAAATGATAAGGAAGATCAGCGTACCACTTAGTACCGGATGCTTTACAAGTATGTTGTTCCCCTGACTCACCCTGAATTAATTATCACTTACGAATATACAGGTTTCATTGAATCTGAGCAGGAAGTTTACTTAAGTTGATGAGATGTCGTAATCTCATTATTTATCTGCAAATCTGACAGATATCCTGGGCATTGATGTATTATTGTTGTAGTACGATATGCTTGATGTTGCATTTGTGTTGAGTACAGATTCGAACAATAAATGAAACAGCGAACTAATTTAGTGTTCAAAATAATTCATACATGATAAGACGGCTTTTCTTGCTGATAAATATAATAAGTATTATTTCCCATACATCAGCTGCTCAATGCTATGAATTGGTCTGGTCGGAAGAATTTGATTATGAGGGACTGCCGGATTCTTCGGTATGGACCATGGAAGAAGGAGGAGGGGGATGGGGTAACAATGAGCTGCAGTATTATACTAAAAATGACCTGGATAATGCCATTGTGGCGGATGGCAAGCTGACCATCAAGGTCCTGGAAGAAAGTTACGGCGGGAGGGATTATACCTCTGCCCGCCTGATCACCCTGGGGAAGGTCAATTTCCGGTATGGTAAAGTGGAAGTAAGTATACGATTGCCATACGGACAAGGGATCTGGCCGGCCTTCTGGATGATGGGGGAAAAGATCACCCGGGTTGGGTGGCCCGCGTGCGGCGAGATTGATATTCTCGAACTGGTGGGTGGTCCCGATTCCGATAATGTTGTACATGGCACGGCACATTGGGATAACAACGGCAGTCATGCCATGTATGGTGGCAGCACCACCTTACCCGAAGGTATTTTTGCCGACACCTTCCATGTTTTTTCTATTGAATGGACCCCTGAGGTAATACGGTGGTTCCTGGACGGGGAACAATATCATGTCATAGATATTACACCCGCGGAACTCGGTGAGTTCCACGATGCGTTCTTCCTCCTGCTCAATGTGGCCGTCGGAGGCAACTGGCCGGGAAGCCCTGATGGAACCACAGTATTCCCCCAGGTGATGGAAGTGGACTATGCGCGGGTTTATCAAAGCGGTAAGGAACCGGAGATCAGGGGGGATTCTTCCGTCATTATTCAATCCACCGGATATCGCTATTCACTCCCTTATTCCGGTCAGTTTGAATATGAGTGGACCGTACCGGCCGGTGCGGGCCTGGTTAGCGGACAGGGTACCAACGAAATCGTTGTGGATTGGGGTTGCAGCAGTGGGCCAATCCAATGTGACCTCACAGGACTATGCGGTTCCTATGCATTATCGAAGGATGTTCAGGCAGGAATAGAGATCCATGGTCCCATGTTCATTGCTCCCAATGATACCAATATTCTTTTCACAGCCTCAAGTATTACTGAAACCGATTATAACTGGGTCCTGCCCGATGACGCCAACATCCTTTCCGGTCAGGGCACCGATTCCATCTATGTGGATTGGGGAACCCGCTATGATACGGTGAAAGTCTCGGTTGAGAACGATTGCGGACTTCAATGGCTGGCCCTCCCCGTGCGCAAAACAGGTCAGTATCCCTATCCCGACCCCGACATTTTGCATGCCATCCCCGGAACCATACGTGCAGTGGATTATGATTACGGGGGCGATGGTGTGGCCTATCATGATATTACGGCAGGGAACTCGGGAAATGGCCCCAGGCAGGAGGAAGCCGTCGATACCGAATATGGGGACGATGGATCCCCGAATGTGGGATGGATCGACTCCGGGGAATGGCTTGAATACAGCATACAGGTGGATTCAGCAAGCTTTTATATCGTCGATATTCGCGTGGCAACCAACAACAGTTCCGGGGGACCCTTTTCTGTTGAAGTAAACGGCCGGACCGTCCTGGATAATATTGGCGTGGACTTTACCGGGGGCTGGGCTGATTTTACGGACATCCGGGCCGGAATTGCCTACCTGACGGAAGCCGATACGGTCTTGAGCTTGAATTTCAGGACCGGTGGGTTCAATGTAAGCACCATGACCTTTACACCCACGGAATCCTCGAATACACAGGATAATAGTTTTGCAAAAACCATTTCCGTTTATCCTAACCCATTTGGGGATCTTATTGAAATACGGTCCGGTCAAGAGTTAAACAGCCTTGAAATTCTTGATATATCGGGGAAAAGACTGAAAATAAGAAAGCAGATAGAAGATACCCGCCTTCAACTGGACCTTGGGGAACTATCTCCCGGGTTATACATTTTGAGGGTCAGCCACAAAAACGGGGCATGGGAAAACCATAAACTGATAAAATCAGGCCGGTAAGCTTTACCGGACGTGCATGATATATTGTTGATCAAACTTCATTCAATGAAATCAAGAAAGCTGTATGCTGTACTTATTGCCCTGATCGTAGCCCTGGGCGGTTTTTTACTTGGCTTTGACAGTGCGGTTATCTCCGGTGCTACTCCTTTTTACAAGGGTACATTTATTTTGGACACCGGCTCCTGGCTGATCGGTTTTTCTGTCGGGGCCATTATCCTGGGCGCCATAATCGGTAATATTTCTGCCGGACCGCTTGCCGATCGCTTTGGGAGGAAAAAAATTCTTATGGTAACCGCGATCCTGTTTTTTTCAGGTGCATTTTTTACAGCAACCGCCCCCAATATCATTATTTTCATCAGCTTCCGGATCATTTGTGGTTTTGGGGTTGGTATGGCATTGCTCGTCGCCCCCATGTATATTGCAGAGGTCGCTCCCAGGAAACTCAGGGGCACCCTGGTTACCTTTAATCAGCTTAATATTGTCCTTGGTATTTCTATCGCTTATTTTACCAATTATTTCATACAACAAAATGTACCGGATACCGACCTGAACTGGCGGTGGATGCTGGGTATAGGCACCATACCTGCATTGCTTTATTTCATTCTTCTTTTTTTGGTACCCCGCAGTCCCCGATGGCTGGTACAGAAGAACAGGGAGGAAGAAGCCATTTCTGTATTAAGGAAGATCAATGATGAAACCATTGCCAATCAGGTATTATCGGATATAAAAGAAAGTCTTAAAAAAGAATTTACGCAAAAGCCTCCACGGTTCAGGGAAGTATTCACCAGGCGGATGAAGACCGTCCTGATCATCGGTCTGGGTATTGCCTTCTTCCAGCAGATCACCGGGATCAACGCCATTTTTTATTATGCTCCCATGATCTTTGAGATGGCAGGAGGAGGGAAAGATGTGGCTTTTCTGCAGGCCATCATTTTAGGACTGACCAACGTAGTGATGACCGTTGTTGCCATGTTCCTGATCGACCGGCTGGGAAGAAAACCCCTGCTCATCATCGGTGCTTTGGGCATAACCCTGTCCATGTCCATTGTAGGATTTTCCTTTCATAAAGCAACCTATTCTTTGGATCATGAATCCCTGACAGATATTCGTTCCGAGATCGTTGAAATACACCCGGATATTGATGAAGAAAAGATCGTCATGTCCCTCTCTTCTTTACAGAACCGGGAATATGATAAAGAAGTACAGTTTTTCCAGCAGGTCAGGGAGAATATAGGAGTTAGCAATTACAATGCGCTTAAAGAGTTGATCCTAAAGCACAGTATCGGCATTCGGTCTGTATGGGTGCTGGTGGGTTTGCTGATGTTCGTGGCCTCTTTTGCCATATCGCTCGGACCGGTAATGTGGGCACTTCTTTCCGAAATATTCCCGAACCGGTTGCGTGGACGGGCCATTTCCATTGTCGGATTCTGGAACTCGATCGTCAGCTTCTCTGTAGCAACGATCTTCCCGGTTGAACTGGAGCATCTCGGATCCAGTGTAACCTATATCATATTTGCATTATTTGGATTTCTGACCTTCCTCTTCGTTTTACGATTTGTTCCCGAAACAAAGGGGAAATCGCTTGAAGAACTGGAATCCATACTAACAGGAAATTAATTCAACTTCTACCATGAAAAAATATATGCACGTACTTGCTGTCTTAATTCTTTCAAATCTCCTGGCGTGTCAGGGCGACGCACCCGGCAGGGATAATGCAAAAGATCGGGCATCTGTCGTCGAATTGCGTGAGCATGACGGAAGATACCGGCTCTATGTTGATGGTGAAGAATTTTATGTAAAGGGTGCAGGATGTGAGTTCGGGGATATCGGATCTTTGGCTGATCATGGGGCTAATGCTTTAAGAACCTGGAGAATGGACAATGGAATGCGTACAGCGGGTGAGGTCCTTGATGAAGCCCATGAGCATGGTCTTATGGTCCTGATGGGAATCAATGTGGCCAGGGAAAGGCATGGTTTTGATTACAATGATACGGCTGCAGTAGCAGCACAACTGGAATGTATCAGGAAAGACGCCGAAAAGATCATGGATCATCCTGCTTTGCTTGGATGGGGCATTGGCAATGAATTGAACCTTCATTATACCAATAAGAAGGTCTGGGATGCCGTAGACGATATCGCGGCCATGCTGGATGAGATTGATGGCAAGCATGTTACGACCACCATGCTCTCAGGGATCGGTAAAGACGAGGTTGATTATATCGAAGAGCATTGTGAATATCTGGATTTCATTAGTATTCAGATGTATGCCGACATTATCAATCTGCAAAAAAGAATTGATGATGCCGGTTACACGGGTCCTTACCTGGTTACCGAATGGGGAGCCACGGGTCACTGGGAATCTCCCAGGACCAATTGGGATGTGGCCATTGAGCAAACCTCAACAGAAAAGGCCGATGCCATTAAAGAGCGTTATCAAAAAGCCATCCTGGTTGATGAAGAAAAATGCCTGGGCTCTTTTGTGTTTCTTTGGGGACAAAAGCAGGAACGAACCCCCACGTGGTACGGACTTTTTACAGAAGAAGGAGAAGAAACCGAAGCCATTGATGTCATGCATAAAATGTGGACCGGAAAATGGCCCGATAATCGGGTACCCAGATTGGTGTCTGCTCTTCTGGATGGCAAGGAGCGCTTTGATAATATTTATCTCGAACCGGGAGAAGATTACCGGGCCGAGATCCTTGCTGTTGATCCGGATGATGATAGTCTCAGTTACCGGGTTGAAATACTTCACGAAAGTAATGATCTTAAAATGGGCGGTGACAGGGAGTCCCGTCCGGATTCGGTTCCGGGCCTGGTTCATTCAGCAGTCGAAGGCAGGATAGAATTTACCACTCCCGGGCAGGAGGGCCCCTACCGGTTATTTGTCTATGTACTGGATCATCATAATCATGCAGCAACGGTAAATTTTCCATTTTTTGTACAAGGTCAGAAAAATGAATGACACAAATATTCATATCGGGGCACAACCCGTAAGGAAATCAAATAAGCGGGTTACCGGAGAATTTGTTGACCTGGAGGGTGAAGAGTTTTACCGCATCGGGAATTATGATCTGATGCATCCATTCTTCATGACCGTAGTCAGCCATTCGGATCATTGGATGTTCATCTCCAGCACCGGTGGGGCAACCGCGGGGAGGATCAATCCCGATCATGCATTTTTTCCCTATCAGACCGATGATAAGATCCATGATGCTGCCGGTACAAGTGGTCCCAAAACCTTGCTTCATGTGCAACAAGGAAGCAAAACATATCTTTGGGAGCCTCTATCCGGTAACTACCGGGGCGCATACGCTATAAACCGGAACCTTTATAAAAACACCCGGGGTAATAAACTGGTTTTTGAAGAAGAAAACACAGATCTCGATTTGATCTTTCGTTATGCCTGGATGCCGGGGGAGCGTTTCGGCTGGATCAGGAAATGTGAATTGATCAACACTTCAGGAACTGCTGCATCCATTAATGTTTTGGATGGTATTCAGAATATCCTGCCCTACGGAATACAACAAGCAACACAAGCCCAGTTTTCAACCCTTATGGATGCCTATAAAAGATCGGAAAGGATCGGAAACGGTTCCCTGGCATTGTATAGCCTGTCATCCATACCGGTCGACCGGGCAGAACCCAGTGAGGCCCTGAAAGCTACCACGGTCTGGAGTACTGGTTTGCCCGTGGATCACTTGTTGCTCAGCAGCAATCAACTGGATGATTTTCGGTTCACTGCAAGTTTACGGGATGAAAATGATGTAAAGGGGCAAAGAGGGGCTTATTTTATTCATTCTCAGCAGGAAATTTTACCCGCGAAAAACCTGGAATGGTATATTGTCGCGGATGTCAACAAGGATGTTACTGATGTCCACAAAATGCTTTCATTCATAAAAGAGCATAAAAAAATTTCAGAGGAACTAAACCGGGATGTTTACCAGGGAACACAAAACTTAAGATCCATTGTTGACCGGGCCGACGGATTTCAAAAATCTGCTGATAAACTGATGGTAACCCGTCATTATTTCAACGTTCTTTTCAATGTAATGCGGGGCGGGATCTTTGCAGATGGATATACCCTGAGTCGCTCTAATCTTCTTCAGCATATTGAACATTGCAACACGGAAATATACCGGAAATATTCAAAAGAACTTAGCTCCCTGCCTGAAAAGATCGGCACGGATCTTTTATTTGACAAGGCTCAGGAACTGGGGGATCCGGATCTCACAAGGTTGTGCCGCGAATATTTGCCGCTGACTTTCAGCAGGAGACATGGGGATCCCAGCAGGCCCTGGAACCGGTTTTCAATCAATTTGAAGAATCCTGATGGAAGCAGAAAATTATATTACCAGGGTAACTGGAGAGATATATTCCAAAACTGGGAAGCTCTTGCTTATTCCTATCCCGGATTTATCCGGGGGATGATCTGCAAGTTCCTGAATGCATCCACCATCGATGGTTATAATCCCTACAGGATTACACGGGACGGGATGGAATGGGAGATCTACGACCCTTCCGATCCCTGGTCCAATATAGGCTACTGGGGGGATCACCAGGTGATCTACCTGCTCAAACTGCTTGAATTATCGGAGCATTTTTATCCGGGACAGTTATCACAATGGTTTAACAAGGATATTTTCACATACGCAGATGTCCCTTACAGGATCAGAATATATGAAGATATCCTGCGGGATCCCCAAAATACCATAGTCTTTGATGAACAAGCCGAAAAATGGATCGAGGGCCGCGTACAAAAGACCGGGCAGGACGGAAAGCTCGTGCATACCGGTTCGGGAGATATCCTGAAGGCCAACCTGATTGAAAAGCTTTTACTGATGATGCTGACCAAGGTCAGTAATTTCATACCCGGAGCCGGGATCTGGATGAACACCCAACGGCCGGAATGGAACGATGCAAATAATGCCCTGGTGGGTTATGGTGTTTCTATGGTAACCCTTTATTATTTAAGACGTTTCACGTATTTTTTAGAACAGGTCTTAGTCAGTGAATCCAGTATTAATTATAGGGTTGCCGTGGAGGTGGGTCAATTTTTTTATGCAATTGTGCAGGCACTGCAAGAATCTCCCGCTCCCAGGGATGGAAAGCACAGAAGGACCCTGATGGATAGGCTTGGTAAAGCCGGAAGCGATTACAGGAATACTGCATATGAAGGATTTTCGGGTTCCGGATTGGAAATCAGCGCAACAGAGATACTGGATTTTCTTCATGTTCTGAATCAGCACCTGGATCGAAGTATTACGGTCAACCGGAGAGAAGACCAACTATATCATTCTTATAATCTGATAGAGATCCGGCCCGACAAGGTGGATATCAGGTTTCTTCCTGAAATGCTGGAGGGTCAGGTGGCTGTCTTAAGTTCGGGAAAACTGTCCGGGCAAGAGTCTGTTGAAATATTGGATGCCCTGGCAAATAGTTCATTGTACAGGAAGGACCAGGATAGTTATATTTTGTATCCGGATAAGCAACTTCCGGCTTTTCTTGAAAAGAACAATATCCCGGACCATACTTTTAATGATTCCAAGGCCCTTAAAAAACTTGCCGGTCTGGAGGGTCAGACCATCATCAGGCAAGACATTCACGGGCACTATCATTTTAATGGAACTTTTCGTAACAGAAATGAGCTCAGGAGTGCAATGAATGATAAGCGTGATAAATCCCTGGAAGCGTTAACAGACCGGGATAAAGATGAAATTCTGGAAGTCTATGAGCAGGTTTTCGACCACCGCTCATTTACAGGCCGTTCCGGTACCTTTTATAAATATGAAGGCCTGGGCTGCATATACTGGCACATGGTTTCCAAGCTTTTACTGGTTGTTGGAGAGCTGGTAACAAGGACTCAAATGGATAACGAACCCAGGGTGCTGAATGCATTAAAAAAACATTTTAATAATATTCAAACGGGATTGGGTGTTCATAAAGGACCCGAACAATACGGGTCCTTTCCCTTTGACCCCTATTCCCATACCCCTTCCATGATGGGGGTACAGCAACCGGGTATGACCGGGCAGGTGAAAGAAGACATCATCAGTCGTTTCATCCAGCTGGGTGTTCAAATTGAAAAAGGACAACTGTCATTCGACCCGGTACTTCTTGATAAGCACGAATTCAATTTCAACCATGTTACTGAAGAAAAGGATACCACTGTAGGCCAGTCAGGTTCCGCTCAGCTCAGGTTTAGTTATTGTGGTATTCCGGTCGTTTATTCTTTAACAGAAAAAGATGCTCTAAGCGTTGATCTGGATGGATCACAAACAATTGAATATAAAGATTTGACTTTGGATCCGGAAACCAGCCGGCTTGTGTTCAAGCGTTCTGACAAAGTTAAATTGATCACCGTGGGTTTGGGGCCGGACCATTTCGGTCATTGATTTTAACAAGACTGGTTTATAAAAATAATGATGAAACCATGAAAAAGCCGGGGCTGCTTTTATCGATTGTACTGATCCATTTCCTGTATCCGGGTGTGCAACCATCCTACGGTCAATGCGAAATGCTTATCCGGGCGGATGAATTCAATGGCAGTGAATTGGATCCGGAGAAATGGAACATCGAAGTCGATAACTCGGGCGGGGGTAATGAAGAATTGCAATATTATACCGACCGGGATACCAATGTTTTCGTGAAAGACGGACTCCTGACCATCCGGGCACTGAAGGAGGAATATATTAACCGTTCCTATACTTCGGCCAGGATCAATACCAGGCACAAGGGCGACTGGTGCTACGGTAAATACGAAGCCCGGATAAAACTGCCCGAGGGGCAGGGGATCTGGCCCGCTTTCTGGATGCTTCCTACCGATAATGTTTATGGTGGGTGGCCCAACAGTGGTGAGATCGATATCATGGAACTGGTGGGTCATCAACCGGACAGGGTCTACGGAACATTGCATGCCGGTCCGCCATGGAACTTCACCAACGGGATATATGTTTTGCCTTCGGGAAAGTTTTCGGATGATTTTCATGTGTTTTCCCTGGAATGGTCCCCGGATACGATAAAATGGTATGTGGATGATAATCTTTACTCATTAAAGACTCAGGATAGCGTAGGTAAACCTGAACAATGGCTGGCCTTCCGGGAACGGTTTCATCTGATCCTTAATCTGGCCGTTGGCGGAAACTGGCCGGGCGACCCGGATGAAACCACCGTATTCCCGCGAACCATGGAAGTGGATTATGTCAGGGTATACGGAGATCCGGATGATCAGGAGATCATTGCCGTTGACCGTGCCTATGCCAATGCAAAGGGCGTGCGTTATAATTTTACCGATGTTCCCGGTGCCACATTCAACTGGAGCGTACCTGAAGGTGCTCAAATCATCTCCGGTCAGGGGACCAACAGGATCACAGTTGACTGGGGATGCAACGAAGGGAACATCAGCCTGGAGTTAAGCGATATTGCCTGTGGTGACCAACTGTATACTTTGCCGGTAGAATTCACTGCTCTGGAATTGTATGGCAAAGAGGAAGCCTGCCAGTTGGAGGAAATGTTGTTCCGCACTCCTGATCTGGCCGGGACCGATTTCACCTGGCATTATCCCGGAGATGCAGTTTTAAACGGTACTGCAAATAATGACAGTATTCATCTGACCTGGGGTTGTGGGGAAGGTTATGTCAAGGTGGTTGCAGAAAACATTTGCGGTACGGGATCCGATTCCATCCTTGTCACTTTAAAGGACCCCGGCATTACCGGACCCTCAACCGTGGCGGAAAACGCTACCGATGTTCAATATGAAGTCGATTCTATGCCTGCAATGAGCTATCAGTGGAGTGTTCCTGCCGGTGCGCTCATTACCGGGGGTCAGGGAACCCATAGCATACTGGTTGATTTCGGTACGGAGGACGGTACGGTCCGGGTTGATCTGACCAATAGCTGTGGAACAAATACTTTATCCCAGAACGTCAGGATCACGGATACCATTATGCTCCTCGACCATGAGTCCAGTTTTCTGGAATTTGAAACATGGGCCTCAACGACTTACGAGATGGTCGATAATCCCCTCAAGGATGATGTGAATCCCAGCGAACATGCAGGAAAATCCTTCAAGTCGGAAGTCGCCTGGTCAGGTATCTATGCCGATCTTGGATACAACCTGGACCTGGAGAAACATCAGAAATTCTGCATGAAGGTCATGGGTCCCAAAACCGGGGATGTATTGTTCAAGTTAGAGGATCATGTTGAGAATGATGTCCAACCTACAGAGGTCAGTGCGCCCTTGACCCAAGTAAATGCCTGGGAAGAACTCTGCTTTATCTTCCCCGGGGCTCCTACCGGTGTATTTGACCGGCTTACATTATTCTTTGATTTTGGAAGCGGGGTGGAAAACTTCTATTACTTCGATGACATTATTCTTTATCCTTACCCGGTCGGGACTTTTTCAAATGTATATGACAGCGGGTATGGTCTGAGCATCTTTCCCAATCCTTCCAAAGGAAAGATGCATATTCGTTTCCTTGCAGAATCCCGGAACTGCAAACTGTATTTTTATGATTTGCACGGTCAGCTTATATTTTCGGAATACCTGAAAAACCGGCAAAAGGGTCAGGTAGCTTCCCTGGATATAAGTTTTCTTCCGGAAGGAATGTATTTGTTAAGAATCGACCAGGACGGTAAATCCTATGCTGAAAAATTTATAGTACAATAATATGGTTGTTTAGTTAGTAATTGAGTTGTTCAGCTTAAAGGTGCCCTTTTGGGGCACCTTTTATTTTACCCACTTCAGAACCTCGCTTCCGGCCAGAAGAAAGGCGCCGGTTCCGTAAACCTGGGAATCATCCGGGGAGATGGCTTTTGGAGAATCCCCTATTTGTTGAACGTAGCCCAGCATACCTTCTTCATTGACATTGTTCACCAGCCCTTCCCAGGCTTTTTCGACGGCGGGAAGAAACTTTTCTTCGTCCAGGTAACCCTGATTAATGCCCCAGGCCAGTGCATAACAGAAGAAGGCCGAGCCGCTGGATTCCCCCATGGGATATTCCCCGGGGTCCAGCAGGCTGGAACGCCACAGGCCGTCATCCCCCTGGATCCCAATAAGCTTGCTGGCCATTTCATGGTATTGCTTGATGAAATTACCCCGGCTGGGATGGTCTTCAGGGAGATGTTCCAGTACCCTTACCAGTCCGCCCATGACCCAGCCGTTGCCCCTGGACCAAAAAACTTTTTTACCGTTTTCCGTACGGGCATCAAAGAAGCGATCATCCCTGTAAAAAAGATGTTCCTCAGGGTCATACAGGTAATCTGACGTGATCCACCAATGTTCATCCAGGTAGTCCAGGTATTTTTGATCACCCGTGGCTTTATAGACGCGTGCAAAAGCCGGTGGTGCCATGTACAGGGCATCGCACCAGGTCCACCATTCGAAGCGGTAGGGATTTCCTTCAAAACGCACATCGGCCGGGGCCGTACGGTTCACATGCATGTCCATGACCCAGCGGACCTTTTCCAGAATTTCCTCCCGTCCTGTTTCCATGTAGGCATCGGCAAAAACCTGGGCGATGGTCAGCCGGTCGGCATGATAGATATCGTTCATCAATTTCCAGTTGTTGGCTTCACCGATGTTGAGGATCTCGTTGAGATATCTCTGCTCACCGGTAGTCTCGTAGAGCGCCCAGATACCTGTGTAAAAAGCCCCGTACTGCCAGTCGGGCCGGTCGTGCTCCCTGGGATTCGCCAGTTGCCAGTCGGCCGTCTTATGCATGATATCCACAATGAATCCGGGGTCGAAGACATCCCTGCAGGAAGGATATTTCAGGTTGGTTTTGATGGAGGTGCGGTAATCCCTGCTGTAATACCTGTAACGGGTGTTCATCATCCAGAGAAACTGCAGATCGTTATCTTCACCGGCATTGCGAATGGCATAGGGCCTGACATTGTTTTTTTCTGAATTAGCTGTAATGGTCCTGATTCTCCAGCTTTTGCCTTCGTTGCGGGTGGTCCACTGTTCAATTTCGAAGACCCCGTTGATCTCACGGGAAAGGTACACAATATTGGGATCCTCATGGTCCAGGACGATGCCCGCGGAATAATGCGGTTCGGGTTCTTTTCTCCCCTCCATGGTTTCCGGGAACCATTTGCCGCTGTTGACCAGCTCGTAGTTGTTCCATTTTTCCCCGTCCCACCGGGCATAAACATAAATATGCGTGTATATATCGGGAAATTTAGCATATACCACCACCGGGTTTCCCTGGGTATCTTCTGCCACATCCCAAATCCAGGCCCTTACCCCGGTTTCTGAGGCATCGTAAACCATACCGGCTTCCCCGGGGCTGCAAGGCATTTCTTCCAATCTTTTGATCACCCGGCCGCCCGCCGTCTTAAACTCTCCGTCATGATATTGCATATAGTATATGCTGTTTTCAGATTCCTTCCGGGGATGGCCGTCGGTAAATGCAAAATGAATCCGGTTCCTGCCATTGTCATCTATCTTCAGATAGGGTCTTCGCATTTCATAGATACGCTCCGGCAGAATCAGTATCCGGCCCGGGGTCCAGGTTTTGCCCAGGTCGTCGGACCAGGAAATGTTGGGTTTAAAATCAATACCACGCCAGAACATATACAAACGGTTATTTTCTTCTGAAAGAAAAACCGGGTTGGTGTAGGTGTAGGTATTGGAAAGTCCTTCATAGTGCCCGGTATCATTCAGCTCCAGCACCCTTATTTCCGTCCATTCCGATATATCTTCCGGCCTTATGGAGCGGCAGAATCTTATGGGTTCACGGGTGGCGTGCGGACTGAAAAATACATAGAGGTAGCCCCCGGGCCCTGGAAGAACCGAGGGATGATTGTGGTCATCCGGCGTAATCCCGTTGACAACAAGCCCGCTGTCAAATTCTTGCGTTACGTGATCATAATAGCCAATATGTATATCCCCGTATGAATCGATCCAACCTGCATAGGTTCGCTTATGCTCCCCTTCATAATACACAGCCCGCGGTTCCGAAAACCAGCACCAGGCCCCGTCGTGGGTCATGGAGCGGTATGCTTCTGCAGGTAGCACCTCCGATCTCTGGTAACGGAAACGTGCAAAGTCCTGCGTTAACCCCTGATTGCCGAATATCAGGAATAATAGTATTATTGTGAATTCTCTTTTCATGATAATGAACTTAATTAAGGGATAAACGAATGTAAGATGTAAAACGAAAAATGAAAAATGAAAAATATGAAAATGTTACGGGTTACGACTTATTTGGAGCCCGTAACCCGTAACACTATATTTTAACCTTTTAGCTCTTAAACCCTTAATCTCTGAATCTCTTTGTCATTTTTATTGTTGTTAAAAACCTCTTATAAAACATACTTGACCGGTATTTCATACTTACACTTTAATGGTTATTTTTCGCCAAACTAATCCGTACACGATTTTATGCCGGACCTTTCATTATTACTGGCCGCTTGTCATCATGCCATACCGCAGAACCAGCAGACCCTGCTGGTGCTGAATAAGATTTCCGGTTTCAATCTGAAAGAACTCAGCGATGTGTTCGTGCTCAGCCGGGACAAGATCAGCAATGACATGCTGGAGGCGGAAACCAGGCTGGAAAAATATCAAACGGAAGAAGAGCTTGAAGAAGGGGCCTTGTTGGGACGACGATTGCTGCAAGTCATGAAGGTGCTCCTGTCCATCTTCAATGAAGGGATGTACGGTCAATCGGATCATTCCGACCTGAAGCGACATCTGTCCATGGAAGCGATCCGGCTGGGGGATTTCCTTCTGACCACCCCGGCCAGGGATCTGGGTCAATTGCAGGCCCTGCTGGGAATGATGTATTTCCAGGCAGCCCGCTTTGATGCCCGTGTGAATGGCAATGGGCAGTTGATCACCCTGGACAAGCAGGACCGTAAGCTCTGGAACAGGCAATACATTGAAAATGGGCGGATGCACCTGGATAAAGCATCACAGAGCGACTATCGCGGTTCTTACCTTTTGCAGGCCCATATTGAAAGCCTGCATTGCAGTGCCGGTTCCTATAAAGAAACCGACTGGCACCAGATCCTGGGATTGTATGACTTACTGATGAAGTGTTATCCCAGTCACATTTTTTCCATTCGGCGTTTAATTGCCTTCTCCATGGTATACAGTCCCGGGGAGGCTCTGGAACAAATGGCAAAGCTTGAAGTCAACGATACGGTAAGGCAATTAAAAGTATACGATGCAGTAAAAGCATACCTGCTGGAACAGCTCAATGAAAAAGAGGCCTCAGCACTTTATTATGCCCTGGCCTCTGAGAAGTCTTATAATCCTGTGGAACAGGCTTTCTTTACCGGTAAGGTAACGGAATCGCGAAAGGTTTAGGCCCGATTAAATATTTTACTATCTCCAGGTTTTCGAGGTATTCCAGGCTTTTTTCAACACTTTCCATCGGGGAATAATTATATTCCTCCACTTCCACAATATAGTATTGCATGCCGGCCAGTTCTGCCTTTGAAAAGATTTTTTCGAAATTGATGTTCCCACTGGCCCCCACTTCTGCTTCGTCTTTGACGTGCCAGAGTTCAAATCTTCCCGGGTATTGCTCAAAATAGGCAACGGGATCCGCGCCCCCTTCAACTGCCCAGTACAGATCTATCTGGAAAAATACTTTTTCGGGATCGGTATTTTCCAGCATATAGTCGTAAATGGTTACTTTGTCAAGTTGCTTAAATTCCCCTGCATGGTTGTGGTAACCGAATTTTATCCCTTCTTCATTACATCTTCTGCCAATTTCATTAAAGTAATCACAATAGGCCTGCAATCCTTCCAGGCTTGCATAGGCCCTTTCATCCATGGAGGGTTTAACAATATACTTGACGCCTGCTTTTTTATGTGCAGCGATGCATGCATCCCACCATTCCCATGTTTTCCCGACATTATTGGAATCCGGTAAATCCCATCCTGTGTGAGATGATAGCAAATCCATGCCATTTTCTTCCACCAGTGTCTTGAAATCCCCCGGTTCCATCCCGAAGAATTTTCCCTCGCTGAAACCATAGGCTTCAACAAAATCATAGCCCATTTCTCCGACAGCCTGAATGACGCCGGGGACATTCTCATTGATCGTATCCCGCAGGGAATAGAGCTGCAGACCGATATACTTATCTTCCCGGGCACAGCTGATCATCAGGAAAATTACCGTAAACGCGCTTAAAATAATTCTGGCTTTCATATTTTTATAATTTAGGTGTTCGATACACGAAGATAGAGAAAAATGAAATTATTGATAAGAAGCGGTAAATTTATTCATTCATTCTTTTATGATAGTCTTCTCATCCCGGCAACCGGCGAATCGCCATTAACCCAGGGCCACGTCCAGGATCATCATCACCGTGAATCCCATCAGGGTCATCATGGTGGCCAGGTCGGTGTTTTTATATAATTGTGATTCCGGGATGAGTTCTTCCACGACAACGAATATCATGGCTCCGGCAGCAAAGGAGAGTGCATAAGGCAAAAGCGGCTCCACCAGGATTACCGCGGCGGCACCGATCACCCCGGCTATGGGTTCCACCACGCCGGATAGCTGCCCGTAGAAAAAACTTTTGGATCTCGAGAATCCTTCACGGCGGAGGGGGACCGCTACCGATGTACCCTCGGGAAAATTCTGCAAGCCAATTCCAATCGCCAGGGCAAGTGCACCGGCAAAGGTGGCTGAAGGGGCGCCCGAGGCCAGTGCGCCGAAGGCAACACCGACGGCCAGGCCTTCAGGGATGTTGTGGAGTGTGATGGCCGTGACCAGCAGCACACTCCTCCGCCAGGTCGTCTGGATCCCTTCCGCTTCCTCCCGGGGAAATCCGATATGAAGGTGGGGCAAAATCTTGTCGATACTCCAGATGAATGCTCCCCCTGCCAGGAAACCAACTCCCGCCGGTATCCAGGCAATTTTTCCGTCATGCTCTGCCATGGCTATAGCCGGGTTGAGGAGCGACCAGAAGCTGGCGGCGATCATCACCCCGGCTGCAAAGCCCATCATCCCGTCCAGGATCTTCCTGTTAAATCCTTTGAAAAAGAATACCAGAGCGGCTCCTAAAGCCGTTACACCCCATGTGAACAGCGTGGCGATCAGGGCCTGCATTATAGGATTCTGGTTCTGTAACCATTCCATAGTTGACATATTTAATTGTTAATTTTGAAAATTATTACTAACTGGCATATATATTTCCAAACGCTAAAAGTACTAAAAATGGCTATTACAAAAGTATGGATTGAAGATGGCTGTACCTCTTGCGGACTCTGTGAAGAAATATGTCCCGAAGTATTCGAACAGCAGGATATCGCCGTTGTGAAAGAAGGGGTTGATTACAGCGAATACGAAGACGAGATCAAGGAAGCTGCCGAGGATTGCCCGGTAGAGGTGATAAAGTATGAGTAGGCAGTAGGCAGTTGGCGGTAGGCAGTAGGCGGTAGGCTGCTGAAGTTAAATTTTTAGGATTAGAGTATAATTTGGCTGATAGGGATATTGGCGCGATTGGATTCGTATGGCCTTTTGCAGGAATTGTAAAATGAAACGAACATATGTTCGTTTTTTTTATCTTTGTATGCAGGTCAAGTATTGCTTAATACTCTAACAATGCCCAATCGCAAACGCCAACGGAGGATCGGGAAGCCGCCCGTCATGGAAGGCTATAAGCCTTTTGGCATTCCCATGAGGAAGTTGGAATCAGTAAGTTTATTATACGAGGAATATGAGGCCCTCCGGCTGGCCGACTATGAGGATCTCACCCATGAGGAGGCCGCGAAAAAAATGGATATCTCCCGGCCCACCTTTACCCGTTTGTACACACAGGCACGCAAAAATATTGCCATGGCCTTTGTAGAGGGTAAATCCATCCTGATACAGGGCGGACATTATGTTACGGAAGATTATTGGTACCGTTGCAGGGAATGTAATGAAACCATGGTAACCCTCAAACCTGCAGATCATTGCAGAAAATGTGATTCTGAAGAACTGGAACCTTTATAGAAGTCGCATCAGGGTTGGCTTGCCCGGTATGTCAAAACAGCCTCCCTCACATCACTCATGTGGAAATCGTACTGTTTTCTCAGCCTGCCCAGGCGATAATTCTTTTCTGAATCCGGGATATTGATAAACTGAGCGAGATTATGAACAGGGACATCATATTTATCCGCTACCTCCTGTAAGGTCATGTAACCATATACCTCTATCTCCTGGTTTCTTTGGTGCTGGTGCTTCGGTTCTTTTATGACCTTGAAAACAGTGTCTTTTTGAACCTTTTCACTGCTCATGGTACGCTTTTTCATGGATTCATTTCTGGAAGCATCCGATTGTTTAAATTCTCTCCGGTGTTTTCGCTCCAAAGGGACTAACTCAGGATTTATGAACCATGGTACAATAACAAGGCCGATACAAATCAAGGCAAACACCAGGGCCAAAACCTTTCTTAATCCGGGTGCGGAGACCATGCGGCGAAAGATGCATACAATGATCTGCCAGTTTAATAGAATATGGATCAACAGAAGAAACATAAAGCTGAGACTCACGATCAAATGAACCGTACCCCACTGGTGACGGTCCCATCCCAGGAATGTCAGATCAACCCCTGTGCCGTAAATTAGATTTCGCTTGTCTCCCGGGACCAAAACGAATTTGATCAGAAAACCTATCCCGGCCATGGACATCAATGCCAGGAACATAAAAGCGTCGAGTACCAGTTTGATCTTTATTTTTTCCTTGTACCAGGGTGACATGTATTTTAAGTTTATCAGACTCAAATCTTGGCTCTAAAGTTAAATAAAGTTATCGCATTCACTAAATTTAAATGAACGTATGTTCATTTAAATTTTTATATTTGCAGGTACCATCAGAAAACCACGAGCTATGAAAATTGCTATACCCGCCAGTACGAACAAACCGGAAGCCAAAATGGATGAACGGTTCAGCAGGTGTTCTTTTTTTTGTATCTATGATCCGGATACCGGAGATATGAGCTTTCCGGAAAATACCTTAAAGGATGGATCCGGGGGCGTAGGACCCCAGGTGGTTGAATTTCTGGCCAAACAAGGGGTTCAGGAGATCTATACTCCGGAAGTAGGTCCCAGGGCACAAAATATGCTGAACAAATTGGATATTAAGATCAATATGATAGCTTCCGGATCATCGATCCGGGATGTTATTGCTTTGTCGAACCAACAAAAAAAAAGTTAATTATGCCAGCAGGAGATCGTACCGGCCCCCTGGGAAAAGGTTCCAGGACCGGAAGAGGATTGGGATACTGTGAAGGAAATGATCATCCGGGATACGAAAAGGCTCCGGGACAGCGAAGGGGCCCCGGAAGAGGATGGGGCCGCGGACGGGGCCGTGGAAGAGGTCAGGGCCCGGGTCGCTGTTATGGAAGAGGTTACGGTCGTCGCCAGGGTAGATCTTCGGATGAAGATTAAGCTCTTTGAAGACCTAAGATCCACCCGGTGAAGATTGCCATTACCAGCGGAAAAGGAGGGACCGGCAAGACCACGGTCAGTACCGGACTCTATCATGTTCTTACACGCGACCTTCACTACCAGGTCCGTTTACTCGATTGTGACGTAGAGGAGCCTGATTGTCACATTTTTATAAAGGCGCCTCTCGGGAAGCGTGTGGCCGTTGAATTCTCTGTTCCCCTGATACATACGGATCTATGCACTTTTTGCGGCAGGTGTAAAGAAATTTGCGCTTTCAATGCCATTATCCTGCTGCCGTCGGCAGGATTTGCAGAAGTGGTGCAGGACATGTGCCATGGATGCGGCGCCTGTACCTATGTCTGTCCGGAAGATGGCGCCATTACAGAGTCACCCAAGGAGATCGGAAGGGTGGATCATTATGACGACCGGTTACCCGGGACTTTTATCGAGGGAAGGATGCACCCGGGCGGTGCCCTTCAGACCCGGGTGATCCGCGAAACCTTGAACCAGGCCGGTGAGGCCGATATTCTCCTGTTCGATTCTCCTCCCGGAACATCCTGCCCGGTAGTGGCCACGGTATCACGGGCCGACTATGCCGTTATGGTAACGGAACCCACCCCATTCGGTTTACACGACCTGAAGCTGATGACAGAGACCGTGAGAAAACTGGATAAAAAACACGGTATCGTCATCAACAAAGCCGGCCTGGATTATCCTCCCTTATATGAATACATCAGGGAACAGGAGCTCAGACTCCTGGGGGAGATCCCTTTTAAAAGGGAATATGCCGGTGCTTACTCACAGGGAAAGATCCTCGTGGAAAGCGATCCTTCCCTGAAAAGGACATTCATAAAAATGATCGGGGAAATACTGGATGGATAAAGTTTTCGAAATAGTCATCCTGAGCGGTAAGGGAGGAACGGGTAAAACCAGTATAGCCGCGGGATTTATTGCTCTGGCAGAAAATGCGGTATGCTGTGATTGCGATGTGGACGCGGCTGACCTGCACCTGGTGCTCTCACCGGTGATAAATAGGCAGGAATCCTTTGCCAGCGGGGCCAAGGCCGTGATTGATCCGGACGAGTGCACGGCTTGTGATCTGTGTATGGAACTGTGTCGCTTCCATGCTATTGAAGAAGCGGGAGGCACTTACCTGGTCGATGAATATGCCTGTGAGGGATGCGGTTTATGCGCCGCGGCCTGCCCCGCTGAAGCCATCCGGATCGAATCCTACAGGAACAATGAGATTTACTTCGGAGAAAGCCGTTTCGGTCCGATGATCTACGGGAAGCTGGGCATAGCAGAAGAAAATTCGGGCAGACTGGTCTCGAAGATCCGGCAACTCATAAGAGCCAAAGCGGAGGGAAAACATGCCCGCTTTATCATCACCGACGGTCCGCCCGGTATTGGCTGCCCGGCGATATCCTCCGTCACGGGTGCCGACCTGGTGATTGCCGTTACCGAACCCACTTTATCCGGCTGGCACGACCTGCAGCGTTTGCTGGATATGGTCTCCCGCTTCAAAACCCCGGTATGGGTCATCATCAATAAATCAGACCTGAACCCTGAAATGACAGAAAATATCTTGCAGCAGCTGGCCGTGAGGAATATCAGGGTACTGGGGCGGCTCCCCTATGAGGAAACCATGATCCATGCCCTGATTGCGGGAAAAACCATTATAGAGTATGAACCGGATGGTCCACTCAGTAAAGCATTAAAGAAATTCTGGGAACAGATCTCAGATCATTTCCCCAATTGAATATTTATATAGATTTATTATTAATTACCCCTTTAGTGTCATGTCAACTTGAATATGTCTGTTATTTTACATAACTTGCCATCAAAAACGATGGTACGATACAAAGTGACATTAAC
>CAYQQR010000037.1:0-28235 GCA_964420035.1 uncultured Bacteroidaceae bacterium
CGTCTCAAGGTCTCAGCGTCTCAAGGTCTCAGCGTCTCAAGGTCTCAGCGTCTCAGCGTCTCAATGTCTCAACGTCCTGTATTTTGAACCGCCCATCACGTACCGTCCGTCGTCCGTGGTCTTTCTCTGCTCTGTGGTTCTCAATTTTACTCTGTGCCACTCTGTGACCTTATAAATTGCGGATTGCGTATTGCGGATTATCACACTCATGCCCGGGACCCTTGCTCAATCAGTAATCCGTAATCAGTAATCCGTAATTATCATCCTGAATCCATTAATCATACTTTCGTTTACCAATATGCAAAACACTCTTCACCTCACTCACTGCCATTACCGGTATATACCGGAAGAACAGCAGTACCCCGACCACGAAAATACCGATGGTCCCCACATAGGTCCCGACTTCCACCCAGGTGGGCGAATAGGAGGCCCAGCTGGAGGGAAGGTAATCCTTGCTCAGGGAGGTGATGACTATATTGAATCTTTCAAACCACATGCCCACGTTGATGACCAGGGAAATAACAAGCATGATCCACAGGTTCCTCCTGAATTTTTTGACCCAGAACAACTGGGGTACGATGGCATTGCAAATGATCATGCCCCAGAACTGTAGGGCGTGTTCGCCGGTGAGGCGGTTTCTAAAAAAGGTATATTGCTCATAAGGACTGCCGGAATACCAGGCTACAAAGATCTCCGTCAGATAAGCCGTAGCCATGATCAGGGAGATGAAGATCAGGATGCGGGCTATGGCATCCAGGTGCCCGTCTGTGACATAATCTCCAAGATTGTAGATCTTGCGGATCAGGATCATCAGGGTCATCACCATGGCAAAACCGGAAAAGATGGCTCCCACCACAAAGTAAGGCGGAAAGATGGTGGTATGCCAGCCCGGTTCCACGGATACGGCAAAGTCGGTGGACACGATGGAGTGGACCGATACGACCAGGACAGCGGCGATCCCTCCCAGTATGAATGCCAGGGATTCGAATCGCAGCCATTGCCGGGACGAGCCGGTCCAGCCCATGCTGAAAAATCCGTACAGGGCCTTCTTGATCTTCGACCGGGTGCGGTCGCGTATGGTTGCAAAGTCGGGCAGCATGCCCAGGTACCAGAAGGAAAAGGAGATCAGCAGGTATGCCGTAATGGCAATGAAATCCCAGAACAAGGGGGAATTGAAATTCACCCATAAGGGTCCCCGGGTATTGGGATAAGGAATAATATAAAAGGCCAGCCAGATCCGTCCCATGTGCAAGGCGGGAAAGATGGCCGCCACACCCACGGCAAATACCGTCATGGCTTCCGCTGCCCGGTTGATCGAGGTACGCCATTTTTGCCGCAGGATCAGCAGGAAGATGGAAAATGCCGTTCCGGCGTGCCCGATCCCGATCCACCAGACGAAATTGATGATGGCCCAGCCCCAGCCTACGGTATTGTTAACCCCCCAGGTCCCGATCCCCTTGGCCACGGTCACGTACATGGCATAGATCCCCCACAAGGTTGCTACCGTTCCCAGGAACATCCCGATGAACCACCAGGCTCCCGGTTGCTTGTCAATGGGCGCCAGGATCTCCCGGGAAATGTCTCCCAGTTTCTTGTCACCCTTTATCAGCGGTCCGCGAACGTCTCGTTTGTACATGGGCTGATACTTTTGCTGTTAACTTTCCCCTTGCTCCCTGTTCCTCACCTTGGTCAGGTAACCCACCGACGGAAGGGTATGGAGCTCTTCCAGCAGATGGTATTTTCTTTGTTGTTTGAACAATTGCGATACACGGCTTTCCGGGTCGTTCAGGTTCCCAAACACCAGTGCATCGGCCGGGCAGGCCTGTTCACAGGCCGTTTTGATCTCCCCGTCCCTGATCTGCCTGTTCTCCAGCTTGGCATCCTGTTTTGCCTGTTGTATCCGTTGAACGCAGAAGGAGCATTTTTCAACCACACCCCTTTCCCTCACGGTTACATCCGGGTTCAGGACCATCTTGCCCAACTGTGAATTCTGATGATAATCAAACTCCTTGTTGTTGACATACCCGAACCAGTTGAATCTCCTTACCCGGTACGGGCAGTTGTTGATACAATACTTGGTACCGATGCAACGGTTGTAGGACATCTGGTTGATCCCCTCGTTGCTGTGATTGGTGGCCGATACGGGACAGACATTCTCACAGGGGGCATTGTCGCAATGCTGGCACATTACCGGTTGATGCACTGTGGCGGGATGATCGCTGTCTCCTTCATAGTAACGGTCGATCCGGATCCAGTGCATGATCCTCCTTCTTTTCACCTCCTGCTTTCCGACAACGGCAACGTTGTTTTCCGCCTGGCAGGCAATGACGCAGGCATTGCAACCCGTGCATTTATTCAGGTCAATGGCCATGCCCCAGTGAAAACCATCGAACTCCGGTTTGTCATAGAGGGTGGTATGATGTTTCTCTACTTCCAGGTGCTTCTCATTCCCGCTGTAAGAATTTTTCTTATAATCATCCAGGTTGGTCTCCCGCACGATCTCCCGGCCTTCCATATGGAAATGCTCCTGGGTCAGGGCCGGTTCATGCTTTTTATCTGTATGACTGATGTTCACGGGGGCAGAGTAATATACCCGGTGACCGTCGACCATCCTGCTCAGGGGATACAGGTTGGTCCCGGTTCCGTCGGCCACCTTGCCGGTATCTTTCCTTCCGTAACCCAGGGCAGCAGAGATCGTGTTGTAGGTCTGCCCGGGCTGGATCAGCACGGGAAGATCAAAGCGGTCATTGATGTAAATGATATCTCCCTGCTGCCATCCTTTTTCTTCCGCCAAACGGGGGGATACCGCCGCATAATTATCCCAGGCCACCTTGGTAATGGCATCGGGCAGTTCCATTAACCAGGGATTGTTGGCGTATTTTCCGGACCCTACTCCTTCATTGATATATAGCTGAAGCTCGATAACCTTTTCGCCGGTCATCACCCCGGTACGGTCCATGATCGCCTGCAGGTCCACTCCTTGAAATATGGGGGCTCCGCGGTTGGTCCTTTTTGAATACACCCCTTTTTGAAGACATAGTTTATAAAACCGGTCCGGATCATGAATGGATGACTGACCGTTGAAATGGCTTTCTATCCAATATTTTTTCAGGTAGACATCATATTCTTCCTGCAGGTCCATCCACCGTAACAGGGAAACTTCAGCCTGCCGGGTATTAAAGAGGGGCTGGATCAGGGGCTGCTGCAGACTGAAATGATCACTTACTGCTTCAGCATCTCCCCAGGATTCCAGGTAATGATGAACCGGCGCCAGTGCTTTGCACAAGCTTGTGGTTTCATTGGGTGCCGTATGCATACCCACGGTCATGGGCACCTGCTTCATCCCTTCCCTGAAAGCATCCGTATCATGATAGTCATAGGCAGGATTGACCCCGTGGATGAACAGGGTCTGCACACCGCCTTCTTTCATCCGGTTTACCAGCCGTTCCATTGCTCTGTCATCGGCCCGGCGGGTATTGAGGGTTCTGGAAAGGTCAAGGGTCTGGCCGTAATTACCCAGCATCTCATTGATGGCATTGACCAGCAGCTGGATGCTCAGTTGATTGGTCCCCGAAACGACGAGCGAACGACCCTGGTTACGTATTAATTCCTCAGCCAGCTTTTCGGTATCCAGGGGCGAATCCGGAACACTGTAAACCGGCCTGCCCAGCTTTGACGCAATCTGATTGTACAGATTGGCAAGGACCAGCTGCTCTTCGGATGGTTTGATCTGCATTCTCAGATCTGCATTGCTGCCGGTTACCGAAAGTCCCGACTCGATCTGTATGTGCCGGTTCATGGCAGTTTGACCTTCAGCCACATATCTTCTTCCGCTGTATTGATGGGTATAGATGGTGGGGGACAGCCAGCTTCCCAGGAAATCACATTGCACCCCGACCACCAGGTCGGCCTTGCTGAAATCATAGACGGGGATCCCCCGCTTACCGTATGTTATCCGGTTGGCTTCCAACATGGCGGAATGAGAAGCAACGTCATAATAAACGATCTCCAGGCGGGGATGCTTTGAAGAGAACTCACCGAGGAGCTTGAGAAATGCCGGTGAAATGACGGTGGAAGTCAGGAAGACCGCTTCACCCTCCCCTTCCAGGCTCGCTCTTACGGTCCGGTCGATCTCGTCCCAACTCGTTTCTTTACCCTCGAGCAAGGGCTGCTTCAGGCGGGCATCGTCGTAAAGACTGAGCACGGAGGCCTGCATTCTCGCGTTGGTGCCGTGGGGGGTAAGGGGTGAAAGGGTATTGGCTTCTATCTTTATGGGACGTCCGTCCCTGCTTTTTACCAGTATGCCGGCATATTCCTCCCCGTCAAAATAACTGGTGGCATAATGGAAAGCCTTGCCAGGAACGACCTGCTCGGGCTGATCCAGGTAAGGGATGGCTTTACGCACAGGACGTTTGCAACTGGCTACCACCGCGGCCGAAGTAACACTGAAGCCCAGCAGCTTCATAAAATCCCTCCTGCCGGACTTCATGTTCACGGTCTTGCTGTCCAGAAGATCCAGTATCTCATTCCTGTGCTTCGAAGCCGAAGCCTCATGGGCCACCTTCAGCTTCTTCCCGTCCCGTTCGTTGAAGCTTTTCCAGTATCGTTTCTTATCGGACATTATTCGTGTTCATTTCAAAATGTGACTCGGCTTCGCCTGTTCCTCGTTCCCCCGAGTACTCGGGGTCGCTGTCCCTCCTGTTGAGGCTTATACCTTAAAAATATCTTCAATAATGATTTTTTGAAAAATTCGAATTTCTAATTTCGTTTCGGATTTCGATATTCGAATTTCTAATTTCAATAATGGCATTTCATACACTCAATCCCCCCGACATCCTCAACCGTCACTGCATCCTTCTCTCCATTCTTTATCTGTTCATGCAACCGTTCATATTCCTTGTAAAACTCGTTGTCAAAAAACTGCACCCCGGTTTCCCGGTGGCATTCGATGCACCAACCCATGGAAATGTCGGTGACGGCCTCGATCCTGTACATTTCCTCCACCGCCCCGTGACATTCCCGGCATTCCAGTGAGGCCACACCCACATGCTGGGCATGACTGAAAAAGGCGTGGTCGGGAAGGTTATACACCCGCACCCATTCGACCGGGGTATTGCTTTCTTTCACCTCATGGATCTTATCGATCTCCCAGCGTCCCGAATTCGTTCCCTCACGGATCAGCTCATGACAATTCAAACAAACATTTGCAGAGGGGATCCCGGCGGATTTTGAATATTCCGCCGTGGTATGGCAATAGTTGCAGGCGATCCGGTTCTGCCCCGCGTGGATCTCATGAGAAAATTTGATGGGCTGATCGGGGGAATAGCCTTTGGAACGACCGATGGCTATGGCCTCCTGCACCGTGGTTTCCACCAGGTGAAATCCGGCAACCAGTAGGACCAGGAGATGGACAGCGCGGTAGGGTACCTTCTTGGTAATGATCAGATCCGTGATCGCACCGAAGAAAAAGATCAGCGCCAGGATAAAGAGCAGCCTTTGGGTGATCACGGGCTTTTTCTCCCGCAGGCCCCTTTCGCTTATAACATCCATGTAGGCTTTGAGCAATTCCACCTCCCCTGTAGTGCGCTCTATACCTTCATGGGCCTTTGACATTACTTTGCCGGTGGGATTACTCAGTACCCGGCCCAGGTCCTCAATACTTTTCTCCTTGTATTTCAGCGCTATTTCATACGCGGAAGGGTTCCAGTTCAGGGTGTCCACCACCATGGTATTGTGGCAGGAAGCGCAATTGACCGCGGTACCGTCCGTGGGGATCAAGCCATAGAATAAACGCTCACCGCGTTGAATCTCGCTATGGGTATATTTAGGGGATGCTTCCCTGGCATCAGGAGAATCATCAGCAGCAGAAACACGAGGGAAAAGGAAAATAATAAAAAAAAGGATTGTTGTGGAGGCTGTACATCCGGACTTACGAATTTCGGATCATTCATTTTTGATCTTCCAGGTTCGGGAAGGCCGACAAAGCAAAAATAGCAATATTTGGTTTCGGCCTCTTTGGGGCCAAGTTGACCCTCCTTATTTAAAATCATTCTAAATTACTAATCATGGATGGACGGAATTATCTAAAGATCATAATGTAGCCTTTGTCCTGGCTCAGGGGGCGACCGTCTTCGGCTTCCAGGGTGAAGTAGTATAAGCCCGGACTCACCTTTTGTCCGGTAGTGAGTCTTCCATCCCACAACACGGTTGGAGAATATAGTTCATAAATGAGTTTGCCGCTTTTGGAGAATATTCTTAAACGATATGGAGTTACGCCATTGGTACGGATATAAAAATTGTCGTTGTAAGAGTCGTCGTTCGGACTGAAAAAAGTGGGGATTTCGAGGATATCCTCCACGGCAACGTTCCTGAAGCTGGTATCCGCGCATCCATGGGAGCTGGTCACGGTGAGACCCACCGGATAAACCCCGGCCTCCGGGAAGGTGTGAATGACGGTTCTCCGGTTTTCTGCTGTTTCACCATCGAGGTTCCAGCTATAATCAAAACTGTCGGAAGTATCGTATTGGGCAACGCAACGCAGAACCACCGTATAACTTCCTATACCCAGGGTATCGGTATAGGAAAAAACGGCCCGCGGGGTCAAATGCACGCGTATGTAATCGTTTTTGGTTTCAACCAGGGTTCCGTTCACACTCATGCTTAAGGTATAGGTACCGGAAGTATCGTAGATAGTTTGGGTGATGGCCCCGCTGCCGGTGGAACCGTTACCGAAATCCCATGTAACCGAGTTCACCGTATCGATCAGTGCCGTAGAGGTCATACTGAAGGTCACGTCCAGAGGATGACATCCCTCAGTGGTATCCGCCGTAAAGCTATACTGGGGAAAAGCGGAACTGCTGAAAAATAAAGAAAACCAAATCAGGATGTACCTGGAAAATTTCATGTAACAGCTTATTCTACGTAAAAATAGAAATTTAAGAAGATGCACTTATATTTTTTCCGTCAACTTTTTAACCACGCGGAACTCACTGAAAAATTCCTTGGCAAATACGCGGATCACGGTATAGGTGGGAATGGCGAGTATCATTCCGGGAATGCCGGCCAGACTTCCGGCCATGAGGATCACCAGAAAGATCTCAAGGGGATGGGCCCTCACGGAACTGGAAAAAATAAGCGGTTGAAAAAGAATGTTGTCAACGACCTGGGTAATCAGTACAACGATCACCATATAACCGATCATGGGCAACAGTTCCGTATATAAAGGAAGCTCCAGGTGGGTTGCAATTCCCAGCAGGATCCCTATGGTCCCCCCAATGATCGGACCCAGGTAAGGTACGATGTTCAGCAATCCGATGACCAACCCTATCACCAGGGAATGAGAAAATCCGACGCCTGCAATGGTCATGCCCACGGTGATAAGGGTAATGATCCCTGTTATCTGTCCCCCTATACCAATAAAATAACGCCTCAGCAAGTTCCGTGTGGATAAGAGTGAATTTCGGACGCCCTCTTCATATTTGGCGGGTACGAGCAAAACTATGGCATTGGTGAACATGTGTTTTTCCTTGAGGAAGAAAAAGGTAATAAAGGAAATTGAAAAGGCAGCAATAAAAAGGTTGCCCAGTATATTGAAGATGGAAGCAAAGAAATTTGACAGAAAAGAAATGCTTAAGATACTGCGGACCTTTTCTTCAATGTACACTTCAAACTTCGGGGCATCCTCATTCATGGTATTAAACTCATAATACAGCAACTTGATCTTCTCAAAGGGGTCTTTGAACTGCTGGATGATCTGGTCCGGATTGGTCCGGGAAAGCTGATTCGCCTCATTGGCCACCAGGGGAACAAATATCCGGAAGAAACCGAAGATCACCGCCCATAAAATTATGAGCGTAAGCAATGCACTGATGGAACGGGGAATCCTGAACCGGCCGATCCTGATCCTGTTCAGTAATTCGGTCACCGGACGGCCGACCAGGGAAAACAAACCGGCAATTAAAATATAAGCCACGATATTGGAAAAATACCAGAGGATCACCCCCAGGATCCCGAGCCCGAGAAAGATCAGTAAATACTTGCCAAATTTCTGCATAAGAACCGCTTTAAGACACATCAAATTTATAATTTTCCCTGATGATTCATCACTTTCCCCGGATTGTTTCAGCTTTAGAAATCATCAGGTCCGTCAAGTATTCTCCGGGTTATTAACCGCGGGATGTGAACAAAAACATCTTCAATGCCTTCCGGGTTTTATTTACATTTGGCACAAATACGGGAAGGCATGAAGCAGTACCTGGAATTATTGGATCACGTTTTAGCGCGTGGAACAGAAAAAAAGGATCGTACCGGTACGGGCACCATAAGCGTTTTCGGCTACCAGATGAGATTCGGGAATATCGCGGAACATTTTCCGCTTATGACCACCAAAAAATTGCATGTGCGTTCCATCATTCATGAATTGTTATGGTTCCTGGCCGGGGATACCAACACAAAATACCTGAACGAGAACAACGTGCGCATATGGAACGAATGGGCGGATGATAACGGGGACCTGGGTCCTGTCTACGGTTACCAGTGGCGATCCTGGCCCGATTACCAAGGGGGACATATCGACCAGATCAGCAAAGTGATCGATTCAATCCAAGACAATCCGGATTCAAGAAGACACATCGTAAGTGCCTGGAATGTAGGAGCGCTTGAAGATATGGCCCTTCCGCCCTGTCATATTTTGTTCCAGTTCTATGTTCGTGACGGGAAATTATCCTGCCAGCTCTACCAGCGAAGCGCAGACATATTCCTGGGGGTGCCGTTCAATATTGCCTCCTATTCCATCCTCACCATGATGATGGCCCAGGTTACCGGGCTGGAAGCGGGAGACTTTGTCCATACCCTGGGGGATGCCCACGTATACCTGAACCACATCGAACAGGTCAAACTGCAACTCAGCCGCGATCCCCGCCCCCTGCCCCAACTCAAACTCAACCCGGAGGTCAGAAATATTTTCGAGTTCAGGTACGAAGACTTTGAGATCGTCAATTACGATCCGCATCCGCATATCAAGGGAGAGATTTCAGTATGAATTCAGGATTCAGAATGAAGTTCCTCGGTTCCCTGCCTGCCGGCAGGCAGGCTGGGTTCCCGGGTTCAGCAGGAAGTAAGTAGTAAGTAGAAACAGCGACCCCGAGTACTCGGGGGAACGAGAAACAGGCGAAGCCAGAGCTACGGCGAGCGAAGCGAGCGAGAAGCAGCCGAAGGTCCCGAAAATCTAAAGCAGCAAAGCTGCTAAGATTTTCGGCACGGAACAACAGCCGAAGGCGGAACAACATTAATTCTAACCTAACAATCTGTATAATCGATAGATATGAGCTTCTCGATAATTGTAGCTATCGCCGAAAACAACGCCATCGGAAAAAACAACGAACTCCTGTGGCATATCTCCGACGACCTGAAACGATTCAAAAAGATCACCGCGGGTCATACGGTCATCATGGGTAAAAAGACCTGGGAATCCCTGCCGGTAAGACCCCTGCCCAACCGCAGAAATATTGTGATAAGCGATGACCCCACCGATGATTTCAAAGGTGCGGAAACGGTCTATTCCATCCAGGAAGCCCTGGAGCAGTCAGATCCCGATGAGGAAAGCTTTGTCATCGGGGGAGGCTCTATTTATAAACAGTTTATGCCTTATTGCGATACTTTATACATCACCAGGGTGCATGAAAGCTTTGACGCCGATACCTTTTTCCCGCCTATCCCTGAAGATACCTGGGAAGAAATTTCACGGGAAGACCAACCCATGGATGAGAAACATGGGTTTTCCTGGTCCTACATCGTTTACAAAAAAAAATCCTGAAGCCTGTATCAAAATAATTTATTACTTTCATCATGCGTCAACTAAACCCCTCATCATGAAAAAGCTTACAGCCCTGTTTGTGTTCTTCCTGTCCCTGGCTTTGTATTCTTACGGACAGGCAGATAAGATCGTCGGTGTATGGTTAACCGGCGAAGGCGACTCCCAGGTCAGAATCTTTAAAGCCACCAACGGAAAATATTACGGCAAGATCGAATGGCTGGACGAACCTTACGAAGAAGATGGCTCCCCCAAAGTCGACGATGAGAATCCCTTACCGGAACTCCAGGACAAACCCCTGCTCGGACTGCGGATCCTGAATGGTTTCGAATATAACCCGGAGGAAAAGGAATGGGAGAACGGAACCATCTATGATCCCGAAAACGGAAAAACCTACGATTGCTACATGTGGTTCGAAGACAATCCCGACGTTCTGCAAATAAAAGGCTTCGTTTTGGGTATGCGGTTCCTGGGCCGCGAAACCACCTGGACCCGGGAGTCGAAGATAAGAGAACTGCCGGCCGAGAATCCGGAGTAATTGCCCGTCCACTATCGTACACCACTTGTAACACTACCGTGCATTTTTTTAAGACTTTTTTGTCTTAAATTAATGTTAAACCCTTGTTTTTATGGCTGTTATAAACTTTGGCACGTAAATTGACTTAATAGTGTCAGATGAATGAAAATAAGAATGAACGTCATGAAAACAAGAGCACTGATAACCTCGACCCTATTTTTCCTGATTATTGCAGTTCACCTGAATGCAAGTCAGCCCGTAGCATTTGACCCGGGTAAAGACTCCAACAATGTTATCGCAGTAGAAAGCGAATTGGCAATGGACCGTTGGATGCTTAATTTCGATGAAGCAAACCGGGAAACTCATTTTGAAAGCACGGAAGCGAACCTGGAGATGGAATCCTGGATGCTGGATTTTGAAAACACAGGGGACCGGAGTAAACCTTTCTTCCCGGGGGAAGTCTTAAAAGTAGAAGATTGGATGCTGGGAAATACTTTTACTGAGGAAGAGATCAGTCTTGAAGATTGGATGATCTAAAAAGCGAAACAGTCTTTTCGATAATTGTTTTAGGTTTATTATAAAAAATTCAGTGCTGCATAGCGCTGTTTTTTTATTTTTGGCCAAACCCATGAACCATGACAACAAAAGCCAGCATTGAGCGTTTTCTCAAGCCCAGAACCTTTGCCATCAGCGGTGTTTCCCGGAACCCTAAAAAATTCGGTGGTTCCGTTTACTTCGAATTAAAGAAGAAGGGATTCAAGCTTTATCCCATTAATCCGAATACCGACAAGATCAACGGGGATCCATGCTACAGGTCGGTTTCCGATCTGCCTGCCGGGGTGGATCGTTTGCTTGTACTGACAAAGAAGGAACAAACAGAAGCAGTCATCAGGGAAGCTTTGGACAAGGGGATCAAAAAGATATGGATCCAGCAGATGTCGGACACACCCGAAGCTTTGCAGCTGGCAAATTCCGGAGATGCTGAACTGATCCATAAACAATGCATCATGAAATTTGCCGAGCCGGTCACCGGTGTTCACAAGTTCCACAGGTTCCTGAACAAAATCTTTAGCGGACTGCCAAAATAAAAGACTGATCCCTACCAGGTCCGGTTCTTCATAAATTCATCCAGTTCTTCCCGGCTCATGGGCAGGAGATCAGGGTTTTCATCCAGCCACTGCAGAAAATCCTGCTTGATCTCGTCGGTCCACCGGCTGTCAATCTGACCGGGCGTATAAATGCCCTCCTTCAGGCGCTGGTGACCGAATTTATCGCGCAACATGATATATTCGGCTGTTATGGCCACCTTTTCGGCCCGGTGCGGAGGAATGAAAATAACCCCTTCCCTTTTTGCCAGCACAATGTCTCCGGGCAAGACCACGGCTTCCCCGATACGAATGGGAACATTGATCCCGGTAAGCATCACATCCTTCAGATAGGTGGGATTCCATCCCCGTACATAGGCATTGAACCCGTCGATGCTTTCAATGCCTTCCAGGTCACGCAGACTGGCATCGAAGACCACCCCGGTGCCGGATTTGACATAAATGGCATGGGCCAGATTATCCCCGATCAGGGTACCATCGATCACCTTTCCAAAGCAATCGGCCACATAAACATCGCCCGGGTTCAGCATATCGATGGGCCAGGAGTTCATGGCCCCGATCATGCCGGCTTCATGACCGGCTTTTGTCCTTCGCTTCTTCAGCTCAGGAGATTCCGGGATATACACGGCCGTTAATGCCCTGCCTACAAATGGCCTGTCGGCGTGCACCATCTTCCAGTCTCCGGCAAACTGGTTGTGATAGCCTTCCCCCCGCATCACGCCCCAGGCTTCTTCAATAGAAATTTTGAGGATCCGGTCCAATAACTCATCCGTAACCCTGGGCCTTCCATCCGGGTACCGCTCCCCCTCCCACTCTGCCGTATAAAACCTAACCTCATCAGGGGTGGTTAGCTGGGCGAATGAGGGACAAACCGATAACCCGAATAAGATCAATCCCGCGAATAGACATGCTTTTTTCATAATCGGAACATTTATATTATTAACAAACTTCGTAAAAATTTTGGTCACAGAGTCTCGCGGAGAATTACAGATTATCACACCCACACCCAACCCCCACACCCTCATTCTGAATTCTGAACTCTGAATCCTGAATTCTATTCCTCCCGCTGTGTTTCCGCTTCGCTGCCTCTACTTACTACTTGCTTCCTACTCCTTCCTCACTCCGTCCCCTCCACCAGGTCGCCAGCGAGGATCCGGTAATATTCATCATCGGTCCGAAAACCGCAGGTGCCAAACCTACCGTGGCCACCTTACCCATCTCCAATGCAATGCCACTTGCCAGACCGCCGTTCTGCATACCCACCTCCAGGGCAATGGTCCTGCAGGACTGTTCGTCCATACGGATCAGTTTGCAAAAAGTATATCCCAAACCGTAACCGGCCAAGTTATGCAGGAGGCAGGCCAGGATCAGGGCCAGGCCGATGGTGAGCAGACTGTCCCTCCCGGCTGCCGTAATGATGGTGATGATCACCGCGATACCCACCATGGATAAAAGGGCCAGCAAACGGTCCAGGACCGCCCTTCGTTCCTGTACAAAACGCTTCAACAGCAACTCATTGAATGCCAATCCAATAACGATTGGTATAATGACGATTTTTGTAATACTCAACATCATTTCCCGGAAATCAACCGGAACGAACTGTCCGGCAAGGACCTTCATTAACGCCGGTGTGACCAGGGGCGCCAAAAACGTGGCAACCGCCGTAAGGGTAACCGACAGGGCCAGGTTGGCCTTGGCAATAAAGGACATCACATTGGAGGCCAGTCCGCTTGGGGAAGAACCCACCAGGATGATGCCGGCAGCGATCTCAGGCGGGAACCCGAGGAGTTTGGCAATGCTGAAACCCACCAGGGGCATGATGCTGAACTGGCAAATGATCCCGATGACGACCCCCCGGGGCATGGTGATCACATCGGCAAAATTCTTCAAGCTCAACTGGGATCCCATCCCGAACATGATGATCTGTAAGAGGGGAACGATGAGCTTCTTCAGATCGAAATCACCCACCTGGCTGAAGACTTCCGGGTAATTCATCGAGACCGTCACCGCGGCAAAGATCCAGATGGTATAGGCAAATTTTTTCAGCTTGTCGGAAAAATGAAAATAAAGGGCCAGCAAGGCAAAGAAGAGGGTCAGGGCCGAACCGGTAAGTGAGGATTCTTTAAGAACCAGGGTAGCAAGGAAAAACAGAAGGGCTGCCAAAGCAAGCCCGCCAAACAGGCGAAGAAAAAACAGTTTCTGTTTCATGAATCAGGGATGAAAATCGTATCTTCAACGAGCACCAACTGAATCCCGAATATATCTAATCCATGGCATTATGAAAAATTATGATAATAAAAGCAGCCTCCGCAGACGCAGCTTTCTCAAAACCGCCGGTCTGGGCACCCTGTTCCTGGGCATGGGAATGAATGGAAGGATCGCTGAAGAACTGGAATTCCTGACCTCCGGTGTAAACAGGTACTCTGCCCCTTCTGATTTGAAGATCACCGATATGCGGGTCGTGGTCCTGAACCGTCCAAGAACTCCCATCATACGCATCGATACCAACCAGGGGGTTTACGGATTGGGAGAAGTTCGTGATATTGCCACCCACGTGTATGCCCTGATGCTGAAAAGCCGCATCCTTGGAAAGAATCCCTGCAATGTGGAACAGATCTTTAAGGAGATCAAGCAATTCGGATATCACGGCCGTCAGGGCGGCGGTGTTTCTGCCGTGGAGATGGCCCTGTGGGACCTGACCGGGAAAGTATTCAATGTACCGGTATACCAGCTCCTGGGGGGAAAATACAGGGATCATATCCGGCTCTATGCCGATACCACGCAATCCACCGTTCCGGAAGTCTATGCCCGGCGGATGAAAGAACGCAAAGAAAAGCATGGTTTTACCTTCCTGAAAATGGATTTCGGCATCGGCCTGATGCGGAATGTGCCCGGAACCATCATTAACCGGGAATGGTTCGAAGATTCTGACCGCCATGACCTGAAACAAAAATACCATCAAACCGAACATCCTTTTACCGGTATTCAACTTACAAACCAAGGCATTGATCAATTGGCCGGTTATGTCGATGCGGTCCGCAATGCCGTGGGCTATGAAATCCCCATGGCTGCGGATCATTTCGGGCACATCGGGGTAAACACCTGCATCCGCCTGGGTCAGGCACTTGAACCCTACCGGCTTGCCTGGCTTGAGGACATGATTCCCTGGTTCTATACCGACCAGTGGAGGGAGATCACCCTGGCCATCAACACACCTACCCTTACCGGTGAGGATATTTACCTGAAGGAGGAGTTCATTAAACTGATCGACACCCGGGCAGTGGATATGGTTCACCCCGACCTGGCAACGGCCGGGGGTATCCTGGAAACCAAGAAGATAGGCGATTATGCCCAGGAAAACGGGGTTCCCATGGCCATGCACTTCGCGGGCTCCCCGGTATCCTTTATGGCCAATATTCACTGTGCAGCAGCCACGGAAAACTTTATCGCACTGGAGCACCACTTCGTGGATATGGAGCATTGGGAGGACCTGGTAACCGGTATCGAAAAACCACTGGCAGACAGAGGTTATGCAAAGGTGCCGGATAAGCCCGGTCTGGGTATAGAACTCAATGAAGAAGTCGTGCGCGAGCACATGAACCAGGAGATCGGTTATTTCAAACCCACCCCGGAATGGGACGAGGTCCGATCCTGGGACCGTTTATGGAGCTGATCAATACTGAAGGGAAAAGGCAGCACGGGCATCCAGAAAATCGGCTACGTGCCGGTGGGCCTTGATGTTGATGCCGAAATAGAACCAGTCGGTGAACCGGAAAGCCAAGCCGTACCGCTGATAAACCGGTTCCATCGGTGTATGGGGTGCATAAAAATAGATCCCGAGCTGCTGTGAAAAAATGAATTTGCCCAGCAGGAATTCATTACCCACCAAAAACGCCCCTCGCTCATGCGGCAGCAATTCACCGTCTTCACCGGTCAGGTTACTTCGCCGGATGATCTCTATCTTGGAATGATCGCTCACCCATTCCGCCCCGGCAGTTATCCCGTTAACGCGACCGACCACCCGCGTATATTTCAGGGCAACCCCCATCACCGGGTAATATTCTTCGCCCTTGGTTGCCGTCTTGCCCGTACCCAGCAACACCAGGTCGAGACGATTCTTATAATCGTGCAGAACGATATCCGGGTCCTTGCTCCTGTTCGGGAAATAAACGGGCCGGAAACTGTAATCCAGACCCAGGTTCAATCCCGGGAAATTGATTCCCTTATTGGGTTCCTTGATCCCGCCGTTGGAGATGTGATTGTAATTGAATGCCAGCCGCGTGTTCCATCGTTCATTGAAACGGTAGTTCATCCCCAGATTCAGCATGGCTATGAAGCTCAGGTGCGTGGAATAAAAAAGATTCCGCGGATTGCTCTCTTCATCGTATACCCTGGTCATGAAAGCCGGTCCGATCCCGAAACGCACCGACCAGCTCAGGGGCTTGTGGGCATTGATGAAGGGTTCAATAAAGGGATAAACCGAAACGGCAGATCCCAGGATATCCGGGTTATCGTAATTGGAATAAAAAACCGACACCCCGGCCCTTGGATAACAAAAGCAATAGCGCCAAACCTCCGGGTGCCGCAGGTGCCAGTTCAGGTCCACTTCAACGCCGAAGGGATTGGTATGCGAAATATCCTCTATCGATTTTGAATGGGGAATGATGAAGCCGTAGTATGCCCTGCCTCCCAATACGAACAATGAGGTACTATCATCCTGGGCATGAACCAATTGTACCGCCAATATACATAAAATCAACGCCCGCTTCATGCCTTTGAATTTAGCAAAAACCTCGGGTCGATCGGAGATACGGAAAGAAATAATCGGCTGTAAGCTTTGTATGTTATTCAGACATGCACCCTGTTGAATTCATGCAGGGCATCAAACAGGGCCACAACATTTTGAACGGGTGTATTGCCCTGGATGTTATGAACGGTATTGAATACAAATCCCCCGTCCCGGCCGAAGATCTCACAATGTTTCAGGACCTGGGTCCTGACTTCTTCGGGGGTGCCGAACATCAATTCATGCTGGGTATCCACACCCCCTCCCCAAAAAACAATATCCTGACCATATTCCTTTTTGAGTTCATCTGCGCCCATGTCTTTAGCGGACACCTGTACCGGGTTCAGTATGTCAAAACCGGTTTCAATGAAGGCAGGGATCAATGGACGAACAGAACCGCACGAATGTTTGAACGTTTTCCATTGGGTATGCCGGTGGATCCAGTCGTTGATCTTTTTGTAATAGGGCATGTAAAGCTCCTTGTAGGTTCCCGCATCCAGGAACTGGCTGTCCTGGGTGCCGAAATCGGTCCCACAGATAAACAGGATATCGATATCTTCCCCCATCACTTCATAAAAGCGTTCCAGGTTTTCCAGGGCAATTTCAACCTGCTTTGAAAATACTGCATGGATATAATCCTGGCGGGTGAGGGTGGACATGTACCATTCGGCCACGTCCCTGATCCCCCTGGGACATTTCATAAACGGTCCGGGCACCAGGGCAATATCACCCAAGCCGGTTCCGCCCATGTTGGCAATGATGGCCCGGTCTGTTTTTTTTGCACGCTCCAGTTCCTGTTTAAAATGCGCCAGGTCCGCGTCGGTCAGCAGACCGAACTCCTCGAGATTGTCCTCAGGATTAAGATTGTTCTCATCAATCGGCTCCTGCCGGATGATGGTGTCGAAAAAATATCCCCCTTTGGGTATTTTTCCGCTGGGGGGTGCGGAAGTATCTCCTTCCGGGAAGATCAATTGTCCCCCGTCTTCATCCCTTTTGGTTTTAAAATGTTCGGAAACCAGGACCGTAAATCCGTCATCCATGGTCCACGCTTTCCAGTTTTCATTGGGGAAGCCGAACATGGTATTCCTGGCCGGGATTCCGTATACATCCAGTCCCAATGCATCCTGCAGGTCCTCTTCCACAAGTCCCAGCATCTGGTATGGCTCGTAAGCTTTCACAAGTCTTTTTTCCAGACCGTAATAATCCCGCAATTCAGCCACCACCCGCACATGCATCCCGGTCACCCCCGTGGATCCGAAATCAACAGGGATCCTGTCCGGCTCCTGGTGATTCAAGCTTCGACGTACCCGCTCCAGTGAAGTCATAATGATCGCATTTAGTTATTAGTTCGTGTAAAATTTAGTGATATTTTCAGCTCACCGATTGTTACAGAGCAAAAGAGTAAATCACAGAGATTTCCTCCATAAATATAGCTAAAGTGATATAAAGTGGCTAGGGATTACCCCCATGACCGGGAATTAGAATAATATGGCTTTCCCCGTTTCAGTCCCCGAATGTCAGCGTATAGCTGGTAGTAATGTTATCCGGATCATCGTCCGCAAAAGATACTGCAACCCAGAACTTGGCCGGGGACAGGAGATTTGTGGTAATGTTCTCATTACCGCCTGCACCGTTGCTTTGACCAATGATCGAATTCCACTCTTCATTGATGAGGTACAGATCCAGGTCGGCATTTGGATTGTTCGGGCTCACCGATAATTTAATCTGACCATGAAGAGGGGGCCTGAAATCTAAAAGAAACAGGTCTTCCAGGTAGTCTATCACCCCACCTCCAAAATCAATCCAATAGGATCCGGCCATGCCACGATGTTCAAATTCTTCATTCTTGCCTACACTCCCCTGCAGGGTCATGTTGGTGTAATGCAAGAGCTGGGCGTTGTAGTCAAGCATATTGGAAGCGGTGGTCTCTTCGATGGTTTTGGTACCCGCTCCGGTGAAAATAAGTATTCCATCGGTTCCGTCCGCACCGTCATTGCCGCAGTTATAGCTGCTTCCTCCTTCTCCTCCGAAAGGTTTCAAACTGGAACCTGCAGCACTGATATCCATCAAACTGCTTGCGTTGAACTTAATGTTCCCCCCGTCACCGGCAGAACAACCGCAATTCATGGTGGGATTAGTATACTTCGTCACCGAGCCGTTCCCCCCAACAGTGTGGCAGTATGCATTCACATAAATAGTATGGGCATTGATGGTCAGACTGCCACCGTTTTCTCCATAGCAACTGTTGCAGGTTGCTGTGGAGGTAACGGCTTGACCGGATTTGCCCCTAAGACTGATGGGCGCATCTACTGTCACTGTACCCGAGGCATTAATGGTCAGGTCGGGTGAATTGGGAAATGGTTTGCATATGGGATGTTCAATGCTGATAAATGCATTGATATCCATATCGCTCACCGTGATCACCACTGAAATTTCAGAGGAAGGAATTGTTAGTTCACCATTAATATTGAGTGTCTCAAAGACCAAGGTGGGACTGACTGCCAGAAGGTCGTCCAGGTCGCCTCCGGGGAAATTGTAACTTATGGCGGATGTCGTGGCATCGGCTACATTCGAATAGCCTGATTTGTTGGTGCCTTTATAAGCCTGAACCCTGTAAAAATATTGAGTTATGGCATCCAGACCGGTATTCTGGTATGAAGTGGTATTGGCCCCTAATGATGCGATGTTATCCCAGTCTGTTGATCCGTTAGGGGACCTTTCGACATAGAGGCCATCCTCATTACTTGCATTATCGGTCCAGGTAAGATTGATCTGGGAAGAAGATACCGCAACTGCATTGAGGGAAGAGGGTGCGTTGACCGTCCCTGAAGTCGATGCACTGGCCACATCCGAATAACCGGAGACACTGGATTCCTTGTAGGCATAAACCCTGTAATGATAAGTGGTAAAGGATGCCAAACCCGTATTCTGGAAGGAAGTTACATTGGCACCGACAGTCTCAACCTGGTTCCAATCAGAGGTTCCATTCGGGGATCTTTCGATCTTAAAACCATCTTCATTGTCAGAATTGTCCGTCCATGTGAGATTGATCTGGGAGTTGGATACGGCAGCGGCATTCAATGAAGAAGGTGCATTGACCACATAAGCCTTATCATTCATCTGGACGGAACCCAGATCGCCGGTATAGGATTCTACATTCACCAATTTGGTTTCATAATCCTGGTGGGTGAATATCAAAGTATCAATTACCGCCATGGTTGCCTTTTTAATATTCCCCGCTGCATACGATTCACTAAATACATTCAATCCCTTGGGGAGCTGGTTGGCAGGATTGTACATTAATTTATGGCTGTTGAAACGAGTCCCTACCCTGACATAAATGAAATAAATTGTGATGATTTCCCCCTGAATATAGGCTTCGGGATAGAGAAAGTAGTTGCCTGTGAATTCCTTCCGGTCAAGTATGTTTTTGATCTTCCTGCCTGAAATATCATAAAGGTCTATCCTGATATCTTCACCATTGCAACGGAAATAGAGTTTTGCCCCCTCCAGGTGCGAACATGATCCTTGCCTGATAAGATCGCCCATCCCTGAACTGCTATGAACCAGGGTGAAATTACCACCGGCATCCGTAGTGGTGGAAATGCCTCTTTGGCTTAAATTCACATTAACGGAAGAAATTGGATTGCTGTTCTTATCAACGACCTTACCTGAGAGGTTTACATCCTGGGCGGCTGAATACAGAAAAGTTAAGGACAGGATAGCCAGGAAATTGATTATTCTTTTCATGACGCCGGATTTTGATTATCCATGCCATTGCTGCTGAAGAATTGACAATGAAAATGAAGTGAAGTGGTTCAGCAATGCTGGTGGATTCAGTATTTGAATACAATTTATGGCTATTCCTGCTGAATGTCAATAATTCTGATGAAAAAAACCGATCCGTTGTTTCTCGGCTTCGACTGTTCTTTCGCTGCGCTGTTGTTCCGTCCCGAAAATCTTAGCAGCTTTGCTATTTTTCGGGACCTTCGGCCGCTTCTATTGCAGCATTTTATTTTTCTTTTTTCCTCTCCCCCCGGCCCCCTCTCCACCGTGTGGAGAGGGGGAGATGTACTGATTGTCAATTAATTACGAATTGGGTGGTTGAATTTTCCGGAGTTTTCTGAAATTCTTATTCACCTACATAACAACCGTATGACAACCTTTTTTGCGTCCTTTGCGCCTTCTTTGCGTTCTTTGCGGTTCGGAAACAACCGCATGACAACTGTATGACTATCGTATGACAGCCCTTATGCTATCTGTCTCTATGTCTCTATGTCTCTATGTCTCTATGTCTCTATGTCTCAACGTCCTTTATTTTGTACTACTTATCACGTACCGTGGTCCGTGGTCCGTGGTCATTCTTCCCCTGTGACTTTATAAATATCCTCAACCAAAACCGGCCCAGTCACAGAGGTGGTGTCCGCTCCCAACGCCGCCCCCGCCATCTCCCCACGTTTCCAGTCCTTATACTGCACCCGATCCAGGGTTTCCCGGTCGGGGGTGATAGGATCCGGAACATGATCGCCGGTCTCCTCTACCCACCGGTCCATAACCTTTCTGAGGAAATGCAGGGTATCGGCATAGGCTTCCTGTCCGGCCAGATTGTTAAACTGATAGGGATCCTCTGTTACATGGTAGAGCTCCTCTTCCGGCCGGGGCACCTTGAAAATATCTTCCTGTTCGGCTGTGGTTTTGCCTTTCTCATAGGCTTGCCACAATTCTTTTCCTGCCGGGAAGACCGGGGCCGATTCCACGCACATCACCCTTCTTTCCGGGAACCAGTTGCGGATATACATCCAGTCCCCGTAGCGCAACATGCGCTCATGTGCCTGGTACACGTGCCAGTTGTGCTCGGCAAAGGCCAGTTCGCGGGTAGTGGACTCCGGGTTCTCCAGTATCTTTTTAAAGCTTACGCCCTGCATCCGGCGGTGCTGCTTTACCCCGGCAAGTTCTAAAAAGGTCGGGCCAATATCGATGACCGATATGAGGGAGTTGGTCCGGCCCTTTTTTACATCCGGACCATAAACAACAAAAGATGTTTTGGTCCCGCTGTTGTAGAGCCGTACTTTGCAACGCGGGAAGGGCCGTCCATTGTCGCTGCAGTAAATGATATAGGTATGCTCTGCTATGCCTTGCCTTTCGAGTTCTTTTCTCAGTTCACCCAGGTAATAATCGGTCCGGGTCACCTCGTGGTAATAGTCAGCCAAATCTTGCCGGGTCTCCGGACCGTCATACAGCATGGGCGGCACTTCTATAGAGCCGGCATCAAAGGTGACGGAGGTACTGTCGAACTGCCAGTCCCGGTGCGCATCCACCGAGGCGAACCAGCAGAAGAAGGGTTGGTCTTCGGGCCGGCCCTGCAGCAGGGGTACCCAGTGCTCCTCGTGCCCCGGTCCGCCGCCCCAGGTAATGGTGTCGAAAGCGTTCTTCACCACCTCCCCCATATGGTTCTTCCCGGATAGTACCGTGTAATAGCCCGCCTCCTTCAATAATTCCGGGAACATCACCTGGTTTTCCGGCAGGGGGGTATGCAATTCCGGTGCACCGGTATTGTGGGGATAGCGCCCGGTGATGATGCTGCACCGGGTGGGACTGCAGCTGCTGGTGGTCAGGTAGGCATTTTCAAAGAGCAAACCCTCGGCCGCCATTTGGTCGATATTCGGGGTATGCACAAGATCATTCCCGTAACAACCGATGTCGTTCCAGGAAATATCGTCGGTAATAAAAAAGATGAAGTTCGGTTTGGGCTCTTCTTCTTTTTCCTGGCATGAGGCCAGAGCTCCGGCGAGCGCAATCGGAAGGATCAGAGAGGACGGTGTTTTCATGACAACTAAGATAATAAATTTGAAATGTTACGGGTTTCGTGCTATGGAATACGCTTCAACCCACGCGTAACCCGTATCCCGTAACGCGTAACAATTATTCTCAATCTGCAATCCGCAATAAGAATTTACTACCTTTATCTATTCCAAACACCCAACCCCATGACCAAAGAAATCACTGCCAAAAAACTCAACCCTGAAAAATTCATTCAGGAGAAAGTCAGCGAAATCCGGGAACTGGTTGGCGATGGGACGGCCATCAACGCCCTGTCGGGCGGGGTGGACTCTTCGGTGGTCACCATGCTCGGACACAAGGCTTTGGGCAATAATCTGAAGACAGTATTCATAGAAAACGGCCTGATGCGGGAGGAAGAATCCCATAAGGTGTCCGGTTTTTTCAGGGAGTTTGGTGTGGATGTCGAGACCATCGATGCCCGCGAGGAATTCCTGAGAACCCTGAAAGGCATCACCGACCCGGAAGAAAAGCGGGAGGCCATCACCCAGACCTTTTACAAGGAGATTTTCGGACAGATCGTAAGGGACAGCGACGCCAAATTCCTTTTGCAGGGTACCATCCTCACTGATGTCGACGAGACCGTGGCCGGCATCAAGCGACAGCATAACGTCTTCGAGCAACTGGGCATCGACCCGCGGGAAACTTTCGGATACGGGATCATCGAACCCCTGATACAATTGCGTAAGGACGGGGTAAGGATCGTAGGCAAAGCATTGGGCTTCCCGCCGGAACATTTCGAAAGGATCCCCTTTCCCGGTCCGGCCCTGGCGGCACGCATCATCGGGGAGGTTACCCGGGAAAAACTCGATAAGGTACGGAAAGCCACCGCCGTCGTGGAGGAATTGCTGAAAGATACCGGGGCCTTTCAGTACATGGCCATCTTGCATGAGGACCGGGTGACCGGCATGAGGGATGGGAAGCGTGACTTCGGCAACCAGATCGAGGTACGCTGCTGGGACAGTGTGGATGCCCGCACGGCCACCCCCACAAAGCTGCCCTTCGAACTCCTGGAAAAGCTGGCACAGGAGATCATCGATGCCGTCCCGGGTGTGGTCAGCGTCACCTACAACATCGCCCCCAAGCCTCCCTCGACCATGGAGGTGGTTTGATCAGTAGTGCTTGCTTTTATCGATGACCGACTGATTTACGGGACTTAATTCACCCGGATCCAGTTTGATCACTGCCCGGTCATAGCTCATGAGCCCGTTTACTTCAATTTCGACATCGGTGGTTTGGGTATAAACGGCTGCAGACAGACCTTTGTCAATCATCGGTTTCAGTTTTTCGATCAGATCGGTATAGGCAATAAATAGAGAATCACGGGATTCATAGCTCCGGTAACCCCAGTTATCCTTTTCCTGCCAGGTATGTTCTTCCAGGGGCAGTCCCAGTCCGCCGAACTCCCCCAGCACAATGGCCCGGTTCTCTTCCGGTTCGGGCATGGCCGGCCCCGGGTAAGCGTGCATATCATGGATATCCCCGACATCCCGGTCGGCCCAACCACTGGCTGCATTTACCAGGCGTGTGGAATCCAGTTCTTTTATATAATTGACAATATCTGTAGTTGCATATTGACCCCATCCTTCATTGAAAGGAACCCATACCACAATGCTGGGATGGTTGAAAAAACCCTTTACCATTTTTTTCAATTCGTACCTGAATTGCCTGTCGGATGAATCGGATCGCACTATATCAGGATCATTCCTGCCAATGTATTCATCGCCGCTGGGCATATCCTGCCAAACCAGCAAGCCAAGCTTATCGCACCAGTAATACCATCGGGCCGGCTCGATCTTTACATGCTTCCGGGCCAGGTTGAAACCCAGTTTTTTGGTGACTTCAATATCGTATTTCAAGGCTTCATCGTTCGGGGCCGTGTAGAGTCCGTCGGGCCACCACCCCTGGTCCAGGAAGCCGAAGTGAAACACGAATTCTTCGTTCAGCATCATCCGGGTGAATCCATCCGCTCCTTTTCCCAGCCGGATCTCCCGCATACCAAAATAGCTTTCGACCTCATCGCTGACCTTGTTTTCCGCATCATAAAGGGTGATGCTCAGGTCATAAAGAAAGGGATTATCCGGGGACCACAGTTCCGGGTTGGGAACCGGAAGGCTCAGGTGTTCAACGGCACCTTCTGCACTGGAAACGACCTGACCCTCCTTCAATATTTCCACTTCCATCCTTGCATTATTATCCGGGCTTACGATCCCGGGATCTATAACAACCCGTTCTTTGTCAATATCCGTGACGATTTTGAGGTCATCCAGATAGGTGTTTCCCAGGGGTTCCAGCCATACGGTCTGCCAGATACCCGTAACGGAAGTATACCAGATGCCGCCTGGATCACTGACCTGCTTTCCCCGCGGCTGGGTCCCCTCGTCCACCGGGTCCCAGACGGATATGACAATTTCCTGTTCTCCAGAACCTTTAAGAAATTTAGTTATGTCGAAACTGAATGCATCATAGCCGCCGCGGTGCTGACCGGCTTCCTCACCGTTGATCCATATTTTGGCTTCCCAATCCACGGCCCCAAAATTCAGGTGTATCATCTTCCCGAACCATTCCGTAGGGATCTCAAATCTTCGCTTATACCACAGCTTATTCTCACTGCCCACTTTTTCCCCCACACCGGAAAGAGCCGATTCAACGGGAAATGGGACCAGGATATTTCCCTGGAACTCTTCAGGTATTGCTTCCCCGGCAGGTTGAATGGCATATTCCCAGAGTCCGTTCAGATTGAGCCAGTGATCACGGACCATTTGTGGCCTGGGATACTCCGGAAGCACATTATCCGGTGAAATTTCCCCACTCCATTCTGTCAGCAGCGGATTCTCGGCGATCTGCCAATCAGCTTTTTTTTGCGGTTCCCGCGAACAAAAAGTGAATATCAGGGGAAAAGCAATAAGAATAAGGATAAGTTTTTGAAAAGGAATCGAGGCTTTCATGTTCTTCGGGTTTTGCTGAATTTCAATCTCAAAAATACTTGTTAAAAACAAAAAAACAAGATTTATGCGCTACCAGGGGCATCTTAATACTACTTACTTCTTACATCTTACATTCCTGCCGCTGTCGTGCATGTAAAACCTCCAGATAATATTAACCCGGAATTCGGGCATAATTCCAAAGAATTACTTAACTTCTTCCCCGGTCCGAAATACCGCAACAACCATCTCTGTTGCCGGTAGTAGAGAAGGAAAAACCAATAAAATAAACTACTATGGCAAGCAGAGAAGAATTTATTCAAGACACCCTCGGCTTTCTGAAATCCATTCAAAGTCTGGATGATGTCAATGCAAACAAGGACAAGATCATTCAAAGCATGCAACAAGCCCTCACTACTGCAATTGAAGAGTTGCGGGAATTCAATGCAAAGCTCCCCGAACTGAGTCCGGAAGAAAGGAACCAGCAGGGGGCCAAATTCATGAATGAAGATTACCTGATGCCACCTGAATTTATGAACGAACTGGAAAGGATCGATGCCATTCCGGGCGTGCAGGAAAAGTCTGATCTTCAATTCGATGCCATACAGGAACAAATGGAACCTTTTCTGGCACAATACCAGCAGGAAATGACTAAGCTAAGCGATGCATTAGCAGGTGAAGTATTTGGTAGTATGGAGGCGGCGATGAAGGAGGCCGTTGAAAGTATGGCTGAAGGCATGGGCGGTCAGGCTGCCGGAGAAGAAACTGAAGAACAGGAAGAAGAGCAGTATGAATTTGATCCCGATAACCCGGAGACCCCGGAGATCCTTTATGACCTGTATATGTCCAGGACCCTGGCCGGTCTGGAGGAGAACAAAGACAGGCTGATGGAATATCTGGAGGAAGATCTGCAAAGTCATATCTGGGACCTGGAAGTGCTTACCGACATGGATCCCGGGGAGTGGTTCGAACAGGATAAGGAAAAGATAGAGACGATCCGTCACCTCATGGAGCGTCTCGAACCGGAGATGGAAAAGGAGTTCGCCCGGCTCGCTGCCCTTCCCGATGCTGCTGAGGCCGTCGCCAAGATCAAGCAGGAGGTCTCGGAAAAAATCGGCCCCAAGGTGAGTGAGGTGAATAAGTATCTGGGGAAGTTAGGTTAAAACCCTTCGGGCAGTTTAAAACCGCCTGCGGCGGCAGTGAAAAGCCCCGATGCTCGGGGCGGTGAAAAGCTTCGCTGCGCGAAGCAGTGAAAATCTGCCTTCGGCAGAGGTTGAAAATCCCGATTCCCGGGATAGTTTAAATTTACCTTCGGCAAAGGATTCTTGCTACTGGTCGCTGGCGGCTGGTTGCTGGTGGGTTAACCATTTATTTTATAAGCAAGACGTCATCCCGGACTTGATCCGCCTGCCTTCCGTTAGGGAGGGGATCTCCCTGAACTATCGCTATGGTCTCTGCATGTTGCGTCCACAGTGAAGCAAAGCTTATTTACCAGGGTATGGCAGGTGGCCGCTTTTAGGTATGCCTCATATTCACAGGGTGCCGTCTTCCCGCTGCGCTCGAAGACTCTGCCCTGTGCCAGTGCATTTCAGCCTTTCAGGCCGCGTACTCCATAAATCTGAGAATACCTTTAGCATGACCTGAAATAAGAGAGGGATCACATAAACAAGAAGGTTTAAGTTAACCATATCTGAAAATGGGGAAAACTATAAAAATGGCAGGGCCGAACTCCCATTATGATGCTTCACCCCGGTTCCAATACTAAATTAGGAAGAACTAATATTATCTAGAAACAATCTAATAATAGTTTATCATGGATTAAAGCATAGCTGTCCTTGATCCTTTAAGGTAGTCGTGGATTGATGATATCTTAAGTAGCTTTTCTTTATGCTCGTCCCGAAGTTTTATCTGCTTATTTCCACTAATCAAAGATTCTAATGGGATTCCCAGGTATCTGTTTAATAAAGTGATCATCTTTAATGTTAAGGCTCTTTTCCCATGCAGCACTTCTGATACACGGGTTTCACCTCCAAACAAAGGAGCCACGTCTTTTTGCCTTAGGTTCATCTGATCCATTCTGAACTTTATCGCTTCTATCGGATCCGGGGCATCCATCCGATGATGTTCCTGCTCATATTTTTCAACAAGCAAAGACAATAGTTCCAGTTCTTCCCCCTTCGGACTATCAGGTTCTATAGGCTGTTCAGTACTTTCTATAAGCTCATATATCCGCCTGCAAGCTGCTTTATATTCCTGCTCTGTTTTTATTACTTTAGTTCTCATATCGTATTGTTTTTGCATTTATTCTATCATACTCCTCATGTGTCCCTAACCAGACAATAAATACAATCTTTAATTTGTATTCAATATCAACGATCAGCCTGAAGTAATTACCCTTGATATTAAAAACCACTCTTTTTGAACTGATTATGCTGGCATTCTTATATTTCAGTTTCAGCTCGTTTGCGTTATTCCAATTCGAGTGCTTTATCTCATAAACCCATGCTTTTAGTGACTCTTCTGCAGGCTTGTATTTTCTCTGCCTGCAATAATCAGTGAGAGTTTTCTCTTTGATTATTCTCATACATTGCAAAGCTAATAAAAAGTTACCAGATAGGGTAATAATTGCATCCTATACTTTAGTAGCAATCATTAAGCCCGCGGTAGTGAAAATTCACTTTCGGCAGAATCGTTTAAAAACTCACTGCGTGAGTTGGTTTAAAATCCCGATTCTCGGGATAGTATAAATTTGCTGCGCGAAAGTTTAAACTCGCCCGCGGCGAAGGTGGATAAAAGCTCATAATATTTCCCGTAGGGAATACATAATTGTAGCAAAGAATTATTCTCCGTAGGAGATATATTATTGTAGCATGGCATTACATATAAATCTATAGTTCCCCGTTGGGGATACATAATTTCTGGTCGCTGGGAACCGGCTGCTGGTATCTCATCGTTGTCAGCAAAATAATCAATAAAAAAGACGTCATCCCGGACTTGTTCCGCCTGCCTTCCGTTAGGGAGAGGATCTCCATGAATTACCGCAGTGGTCTCAGCACCTTGAGTCCACAGTGAAATCGGCATACAAGACCGGGGAAGGTACTCGCCCCGGGTACCCGGGGCTCGTGAGCCGGAGGGGGGTACTTCAAAGCCTTAAACCGGTGCTGCCTCCGGCAGCTATGCCGGTTTTGTTTTGGGTGGAAGACCGGGGAAGGTACTCGCCCCGGGTACCCGGGGCTCGTGAGCCGGAGGGGGG
>CAYQQR010000037.1:28335-43889 GCA_964420035.1 uncultured Bacteroidaceae bacterium
TACTTCAAAGCCTTAAACCGGTGCTGCCTCCGGCAGCTATGCCGGTTTTGTTTTGCATTGCTTAGGAAAGCTTGCTTTCCACGCCTGCAAAACAAAACCTGCCCCTTTCAGGAACCGGTTTAAGGCTTTGGGTGGAAGACCGGGGTCGAACCGGCGACCTCTGGAACCACAATCCAGCGCTCTAACCTACTGAGCTACATCCACCAGGTTTTACCCGACGTTTTGCGGGAATGCAAATTTAAAGATTTTCATACAATTAAACACAATATTGCCTATTTTCATCCATTATAAGGCCGATGAAAAAATCAGGCAAGCAGATCCGCGTTTTGTTCCTGCCGGCATGGTTCCCGAGAAGAGATAATGTCATGTCGGGCCTCTTCGTCAAGTTCCACGCCCTGGCCCTGGCCCCCTACTGTCACGTATCCGTGTTCCACTCCTTCCCCGACCCCAACCATACCGGGAAAGCCTTGCTGGAAGAATACGAAGAACAAGGTGCCCGCTTCCATATCCTCTATTACCCTGCAGCAAAATCCAGGTTCCCCCTCCTCGCCTCCCTGGTCAACGCATTCCGTTTCATCCGCTATAACCTGAAGTATTACAGAAAACTGTTCCGGGGACCCAACAAACCCGACCTCCACCATGTCCATATCCTCACACGCTGGGGTGCGCTGGCCCGACTGCTGCAACTCCGCTACGGCATCCCCTACGTGATCACCGAACACTGGAGCCGGTACCTGCCCCCGCGTAACGAATATCAAGGCTGGCTGCGTAAAATGCTCACCCGCCACGTGACCCGCCACAGTCGCCTGGTGATGCCCGTGACCCAAAACCTTAAAAAGGCCATGCTCCTGCATAAGCTCCGCGCCCCCCGCTACGAAGTCGTCCCCAACGTCACCGACACCACCCTCTTTACACCCCCATCCCCCCAGCCCACCAAACAGAGAACCGAGAACAGAGAACAGAGAACCATTCTCCACGTCTCCTGCTTCGACGACCCCCCCAAGAACATCTCCGGCATGCTGCGGGCTATCAAACTGCTTTATGAAATAAGGCAGGACTTTAAACTTCTTATGGTCGGGGACGGCAGGGACTTCGACTCTCTCAGGGCCTATGCAGAAGAGCTTGGCCTGATCCCGGACCCGGTTTGCTTCGAAGGACTGAAAGAAGGAGAAGAACTGGTATCGTATTACCGGGAAGCCGACTTCCTCCTGCTGTTCAGCAATTACGAGAATATGCCCGTGGTTATCAACGAAGCCTTTGCCCGCGGTATACCCGTGGTGGCCACCCGGGTAGGAGGCATTCCCGAGCATGTCAATTCCGAAAGGGGCATCCTGGTAGAGCCCGGCAATGAGGAGGCCCTGGCCGGGGCCTGCTCGGAAATGATGGACCGGCTCGAGGATTACTACAGTCAAGCCATCCGCCGGTATGCAATCGACCATTTCAGCTACCCGGCAGTGGGACAGAAAATAAAGGATCTTTATACTGACGTGTTGAACAAAAAATGACCGATCCTCCTGAAAATGTAAATAAAACCCGGAAAAAGCTGCACTTCGGGGTGATGTGCAACGGGTTCATCATGAAATCATGGCAAAAAAAATGCCTGGAAGCCCTCATGGAACAACCCGGGGTGGAACTCAGGCTGGTCCTCATCAACCAGAGTCCCCAGACACTCCGGCGTTCCCTCTGGTATAAATGGAACAGCCTGCTATACCGCCTTTTTACCCGCTTTTTTTATAAACCCTCCAGCCTGGATAATGTACCCGTGGAAGAGTTCTTTCAAGAGGTAGACAAGATCCCTTGCACTCCCCGGCGTAAAGGAAAATTCTCGGAATACTTTAAGCCGGAAGACCTGGAACGGATCCGCAGTTATGAGCTGGATTTAATCCTGCGGATGGGCTTCGGGATCATCCGGGGGGCAATCCTCGACCTTCCCCGCTACGGCGTCTGGTCCTTTCATCACGGCGATCCTGGAAAATACAGGGGAGGCCCCCCTGGATTCTGGGAAATTTACCATAACCAACCCGTCACCGGCATGGTGCTTCAAAAACTCACCCGGAGCCTGGATGCAGGCATCATCCTCCAGAAAGGCTACCTGAAGACGGTTGCACATTCCTGTTCCTTCCAGGTCGACCAGCTGATGCAGGAAGGGATCCGCTGGCCGGCCCGGTTTGCCCGTCAATTGCAATACAATCCGGGTATCCTGGATCAAAAGGAAAAACCGGAAAAATCCGGTGCCATCTATAGAGTGCCCGGAAATCTGACTTTTTTCCTTTTCCTCCTGAAATCGGTCTTTTACTGGTTCCGTTTCCATATCTCAGATCTTTTCCTGACGGAAAAATGGAACATCGGCATTTTTAAAGCCACGCCGCAAGAACTTATAAAAGAAGGCACAATGGCTCAACCCCAATGGGCTCCCGAACCGGAAAGAAATGTTTTTCGCGCCGATCCTTTTGCCCATGAAGACGCGGGGGAAGTGAACATCCTTTATGAAAATTTCAACCGGAGAACGAAAAAGGGAAGCATATACAAGATGCGGTATACAGAAGCAAAAGGATTCCATGCTGAAAAGCCCATGCTCGAAAAAGATCACCACCTGGCCTATCCTTACCTCACGCATCAGGACAAGGAGATTTTTTGTATCCCGGAGAGCTCCGGAACCCAACGCATCGACCTGTACAAGATCGACCGGATCTCAGAAGCTTTGATCCCCCATAAGACCTTGATGGAGATCGATGCCGTTGACAGTACCCTTTTCTTCTACGGGGGGTTGTGGTGGTTGATGTGCACGCGTAAAAGTACAGGGTCCAACAGCCATTTGTACCTCTATTATTCGAATAGCATGACCGGGCCCTACCGGGCCCACCTGAAAAACCCGGTCAAAATAGATATTCGCGGCTCCAGACCGGCAGGACAGCTTATTTTCTCCGGTAAAGAAATGTACCGGCCCGCCCAGGATTCTTCTCATACCTACGGGGGCAGGATCAGGATCTTCAGGATACTAAAGCTGGCACCCTGTGATTTTGAAGAGGAGCTGGTGTCGGTGATCGCTCCCGGAAGATGTCAAAGATACAGGAGAGGGATCCATACCTTGTCCGGTTGCGGGGCGTACACCCTGATAGACGGTAAGCGAATGGTATTTAATTATCTTAACTTTAGGCGACAGTTAAAACGTAAGCTCCGGATAACAGGCATCAACCGACTGTCCCGGAAATAGACGGCCCTATGCTGAACAATATACTCGGAACCGTTGCCACGCGGTTTATCAATGCCGTTGCGAGTTTTGTCATCGTCATCCTGGTCTCCCGGTGGCTGGGGGCAGACGGACTGGGATCGGTGAACCTGGTGGTGCTGGGCATCAGTATCGCGGTGATGGCCAGCAATTTTGTGGGCGGCGGCGCCCTGGTGTACCTGGTCCCCCGACACAGGCTCATCCACCTCCTCCTGCCGGCCTATGTCTGGGCCGTCTTCACCACCGCCCTGGTGGTTGCCGTTTTGCATGCCTTTGAGCTCGTTCCCGCACGGTATTCGCTCGACATCTACATCATTTCCCTGATCCATGCCTTCATGACCGTCCACCAGGTCTCCCTGCTGGGAAAGGAAAGGATCCTGAAGAACAACCTGGTCACCCTGACCAGGATCCTGACCATGGTGACCAGTCTGCTGGTGATCATGCTTGCTCTGGAACACAAAAGCATCGACGCCTATGTTCAATCCCTGTACATATCTTATTCCCTGGCCCTTATCCTGAGTACTGCTTTCATCACGAAGGAGATTAGGATGGCCCGTATCGCGGGATTTTTCAGGATGATCCATCGCAGCTTGCGCTACGGGATGTTCGTTCAGCTGGCCAACATCATACAGCTGTTCAACTACCGGCTGGCCTATTTCCTGATCGACGCTTTTCATAACCGGGCCCTGCTGGGGGTTTTTTCCGTAGGCATACAGATCAGCGAAGGAGTCTGGCTTATCAGCAGGAGCATTGCCATGGTGCAATATTCAAGGATCGCCAATATCAGCGATTCAAAGGAAGCCCTTGAGGTCACGCGAAAGCTGCTCAAATTCACTTTGATGATCGTCATCACCGTCCTGATCCCCCTCCTGCTGCTTCCGTCGCAGGTGTATGTCTGGATCTTCGGAGAAGAGTTTGACCGGGTCCGTTCGGTGATCCTGCTGCTGAGTCCCGGAATTCTGGCCGTAGCCATAAATTCCATATTCAGCCATTTCTTTTCCGGTACCGGCAGGCATCACCTGAATGCTATCGGGGCAGGCATTGGCCTGGTTTTTACGCTCGGACTGGGATTTCTGCTCATTCCTCCCTTCGGGATCCTGGGGGCCGCCATCACCGCTACCCTGGCTTACTGGGCCTCCTTTGTTTTCCAGTTGATCATGTTCTTAAGGATCTCTGAATACAAGCCGGGGAGCCTGCTGCCGGATAAAACCGACTTACAATATGCTTTAAAAACGATCCTTTCCCTCATGAAAATCCAAATTAATTAAGAAATTTGCATCCTGGTTGATATTACGCGGTCTCATTAAAGAATAGAAAACCATGGCAATGGCTTTAGGAAGATCGGCAAATCCGGCCCTGAACAAGAATACCTTCAGGGATTATACCCTATCGCGTGAAGCATCGGGTACCATGACCCTCAACGGGACGGTGAACAAGGTGCTGATCATGCTGCTGCTGGTCATCGGCACCGCAGTGTATACCTGGAAGATGTATTTTGATGCCGTCAGCCCCGGGCAGATGAGCCCCCCCACGCGCGTTATCGGCTGGATGATCGGCGGCGGGGTGGCCGGTTTTATTTTCGCCCTGATCACCATATTCAAAAAAACAGCGGCCCGGTATACCGCTCCGCTTTATGCCCTGTCGGAGGGCTTGTTCCTGGGCGGTATCTCGGCCATCTTCGAGGGCATGTACCCGGGGATCGTTATCCAGGCCGTGGGCCTGACCTTCGGGACCCTTTTCGTACTCCTGCTGGCCTACAAATCCGGATGGATCAAGGTTACCGAAAACTTCAAGCTGGGGGTGGTGGCCGCCACCGGGGGAGTCTTTATGATATACCTGGTATCCTTTATCCTCAGGCTTTTCGGCGTAAATGTGGGATTTATTCATGAAGGCAGCACCTTTGGCATCATCTTCAGCCTGGTGGTGGTAGGTATCGCGGCCCTGAACCTGGTGCTGGATTTCGACTTCATTGAAAGCGGGGCCGAACAGGGTGCCCCCAAATACATGGAATGGTACGCAGCCTTCGGCCTGATCGTCACCCTGGTATGGCTCTACCTGGAAATGCTGAGGCTGCTGGCCAAGATCGCCTCCAGCAGGAGCTAACCAAACAAGAACATCATGGACCTGGAAGCCTATTTTGATCCATTCAGAAAAAATATTGTGGGTATCGGTGCCGAATATGACTCCCCCTACGGCAGGCAAAAAGTGCTTTATTTCGACTGGCTGGCTTCCGGAAGGCTCTATGCCCCCGTAGAAAAGCAGATTACCGGAAAATTCGGTCCCTTCGTGGCCAACACCCACACCGAGACCAGCGAGACCGGCACCCGCATGACCCACAGCTATTTATGCTCCCACCGGTTGATCAAGCAACATGTGAATGCCGGTCCCAATGACGTGATCATCACGGCCGGTTTCGGCATGACCTCGGTGGTGAACAAGCTGCAACGCATCCTGGGGTTCAAAGGCTGCGGCAAATTGCGGAGCAACGACTGCCTGCAGGAGGGTGAGCGGCCCGTGGTCTTTATAACCCATATGGAGCATCATTCCAATCACACCTCCTGGTACGAGACCTATGCCGAAGTGGTTCTGCTGCAACCCGACAAAGATCTGCTGATCGACCCGGATGAATTACGCGACCAGCTTGAAAAATATAAAGACAGAAAATTCAAGATAGGTGCCTTTACAGCCTGTTCCAACGTTACGGGCATCCGGACCCCCTATCACCGGATGGCCCGCATCATGCACGAGTATGGCGGACTGTGTTTTGTGGATTTTGCCGCCTCGGCACCCTATGTGAAGATCGACATGCATCCCCGGGACCCCCTGGAAAAGCTGGATGCCATCTATTTTTCACCCCACAAGTTTTTGGGCGGACCGGGCTCTTCAGGGGTGCTGATCTTCGATTCCAGCATGTACCATAACGAAATACCCGACAACCCGGGGGGAGGGACCGTCGACTGGACCAATCCGTGGGGACAGTATAAATACGTAGATAACATAGAGATCAGAGAGGACGGAGGGACCCCGGGCTTTTTGCAATCCATACGCACAGCACTGGCCATCAGGCTGAAGGAACAGATGGGCGTGGATAAAATCCTGCAGCGGGAAGAGCAGCTGGTACGGCAGTGCCTCAAGGGATTGCGGTCCGTTCCCGGGATTAAAATCCTGGCCGATAATGTGGACGACCGCCTGGGGGTGATCTCCTTTTACCATGAAAAGATACACTTCAACCTGATGGTGAAACTGCTCAGCGACCGCTTTGGCATACAGGTCCGGGGCGGCTGTGCCTGTGCCGGCACTTACGGTCATTTCCTGCTGGAGGTCACCCATGAAAAATCGGATGCCATCACCCGGAAGATCAATCATGGCGATCTCTCGGAAAAGCCAGGCTGGGTAAGAGTTTCACTGCATCCTACCATGAAGGACGAGGAGGTGGACCATTTTACAGGGGCAGTGAAACAAATAATTCAACATGCCAAGGAATGGCAAAAAGATTATATATATTTACCTGAAAAGAACGAGTTTATTCATCATAAAGAATTGGAAAACCAGGGATTTAAAGTTGACGAATGGTTTAACCTGCCCGGCGATACGAAAACAACTAAGCTGAAATCAAGCTATGAAACTTATTGAGGTCACCGACAGGAAGACCCGGAAAGAGTTTTTACAGGTACCCAAGATCCTATATAAGAATGACCCCTTCTGGGTTTGCCAGCTGGACCGGGAGATTAATGCGGCCTTCAACCCCAAAGAAAATGTCTACCTGAAAAACGGGGAGGCCATCCGGTGGGTTCTGAAGAACGACCAGAACCGCCTGATTGGCAGGATTGCGGCTTTTTACAATAAGGTCACCTCCATGGCCGAAACGCCGCCCTCAGGAGGAATTGGCTGGTTCGAATGCATCGACGACCGCCAGGCGGCATCCATCATGTTCGATGCAGCCAGGGACTGGCTCCAGGAACGCGGCCTGGAAGCCATGGACGGTCCGATCAATTTCGGGGAAACGGAAAGCAACTGGGGATTGCTTGTGGAAGGATTTTCAAATCCCGGCTATGGCATGACCTACCATTTTCCATATTATAAGGACCTTTTTGAAGATTATGGTTTCCAGGTCTATTTTAAGCAATACAGCTACCACCTGGATATAAAGAAACCCTTCCCGGAAAGATTCTGGAAGATTGCCGACTGGATCGCCAAAAAGCCGGATTACCATTTCAGGCATTTCACTTTTAAGGACCAGGAAAAATTTATCGACGATATGGTCTATATCTACAACGAAGCCTGGAAGGATTTTAAGGAGAACTTCACCCCCCTGCAGCGGGAAAAAGTGCAGGAAGGACTGAAAGCCGCGAGACCCATCATCGATCCGGAGATCATATGGTTCGCCTACCATAAGGAGGAGCCTGTTGGTTTTTATATCATGTTTCCCGATGTCAACCAGATATTGAAACACCTGGATGGCCGGATGACCCCCTGGAACATGCTCCGCTTCCTGTTGATGAAAAAGAGGAAGAAAATGACCCGGATCCGGGCCACCGTGGCCGGCATCGTTCCAAAATTCAGGAACTCAGGGATAGAATCAGCCATTTTCAGGCAGCTGAGCAAGGTGATGGAACACCGGCCCCACTACCGGGAGATAGAACTTAGCTGGGTAGGCGATTTCAATCCCAGGATGCGTGCCATCTACGAAGCCGTAGGCGGGGAGCTGGCCAAGATACATCATACCTACCGCTATCTCTTCGACAGGAACGCCAAATTCGTGCGCTTCATGCCCGAAGCTTTCGAAAAAGAAAAGAAGATGGAGCAGAAGAAGAAGGTGCAGCAGGAGATTAAAACATAATTCTGAATTCAGAACTGTTTATTGAGATTAGCAAATAGCTTATTGACGCTTCTCGCGGCAAGCAGCGAGGAACCTTTAGCCCGGCGGAGCCAATCATCGATTAATTGTTTATTTTAATGGTGCTCGCTTGCCCCGCGGCAGAGCCACGGGGAACGCGCTCGCGTAATTCAAAATTAACCACCCCCTTTTTGCTTTCGCAAAAAGTACCCCTCCCTGAAAAGGAGGGGAGTTCGTATATAACTGAAAACCAATAAAATACGAATTCTCCTCTCTGAGGAGCCTGCCGGCAGGCAGGGAATACCCGAGGTCCTGTAGCGATGGCTTTGCGAGGTAAAGAAAGGGCCGAGGGGGAGGTGGTGTATCATTCAACAAGAATGAAATTGATTCTTACAATAATCTTTTCCTTTGTAAGTTTCCAAGCTTTTATTTACTTTTGCAACCCTTATAAAGCAGAAGTACCATGAAAGAAAAGATACATCCGAAGAATTACAGAATGGTGGTGTTCAAAGACATGTCGAACGGGGTTACCTTTATGACCCGTTCCACGGCTGAATCCAGGGAAACCATCAAGATGGAGGACGGAAAGGAATATCCCCTGATCAAGCTGGAGATATCCAACACTTCGCATCCTTACTATACCGGGAAGATGAAGCTTGTGGATACCGCCGGCCGGGTGGACAAGTTCATGAACCGTTACAAGAAGCACTACGATAAGAAGAAGCAGAAATAAGCTTTCCACAGCATGCGGAACTCCGGTTGTTCAACCGGAGTTTTTTGTATCTTTTGAGTTCTAATCAGAGTCCTCATGAATCTTATCCTTTTTGATGATTCAAGCCGGGTGCATCTTTTGCCCCTGACCTACACCCGTCCCGTATCCGGATTGAGGGTCGGCATCTTCACCATAAGGGAAAAATGGGAGAAGATGCTGCAACTTTCTGCCAGTACCCTTACGGAAGAATATCTTTCGGGAAAATTCCCATCAGAAACGGGAGAAGACAACCTGCTGGTCAATGCCTCCCTGATTCCCGATGAAAAACTCACGGGATATGTCAGCCGGTTGAAGCAGGGGCAAGTCCTGGTTCGGGGTCAAAGTATCCTTGCCCTCAGATGTGACAGGGAGACTGCCGGAGTATTCAACCCGGAACAAATACCGGGCGGGTTCAGACATTTGAACTATGATGGTGAAATCAACAGACTTCAATATGGTTATGATATTTTCAGGCTGAACGGCTGGGCCATTGAAAATGATTTTGAGCTTTTCCTGAAAGACAAAAAGACGGAAGCAATACCAAAGTATATTAACCTCTACGGTCCTGAAAAAGTATTCATTGAGCCGGATGCAAAGGTCAGTTACGCGAACATCAGTACGGTAAACGGACCGGTATACATCGGAACCGGTGCCGAGATCATGGAGGGAGCGAACATTCGCGGCCCCTTTGCCCTGTGCCGCTCGGCCACCGTGAAAATGGGAGCCAAAATATACGGACCCACCACCATAGGTCCCTTCAGCAAGGTTGGCGGAGAGGTCAATAACTGTGTGTTCCAGGGATTCAGCAATAAGGCGCACGACGGCTTCCTGGGACAATCGGTCATCGGGGAATGGTGCAATATCGGAGCCGACAGTAACAATTCCAATTTAAAGAACAACTATGCCGAAGTGAAACTATGGAACTATTTCCACCGGAAATTCATGCCCACGGGCCTGCAGTTTTGCGGACTGATCATGGGCGATCACTCCAAATGCGGCATCAATACCATGTTCAACACCGGTACGGTGGTCGGGGTGAATGCGAATATCTATGGCGCGGGGTTCCCGCGCAATTTTATTCCATCCTTCAGCTGGGGCGGTCCGCGGAAAATGACCGTGTATGAGTTGGAAAAGGCCTTCGAAGTGGCCGCCATCGTAATGAAAAGAAAAAACCTCGAGCTGGATGATATGAATAAAAAGATACTGGCCCATATTTTCAGGGAAACTGAAAAATACAGGAAAGCATGAGTCCGCTCTTTTTGGCATACGAATTGCTCCATTATAATGCACATTATATATTGTGTGAGATATGTCAAGATGACGGTTTAGAAAGGAGCAGAAATACACATGACGAAGAAATCTGAAAATTTATTGAAAGACCTGTATATTTCCCATCCCATGGATGAAGAAGGAGATTTTATTCCCCTGATCACCGACGAGAATGAAGATGCACTCACCCAGTCAAGTATCCCGGATGTATTGCCCATACTCCCTTTGCGGAATACGGTGCTCTTCCCGGGTGTAGTCATTCCCCTGACGGTAGGCAGGAAAAAATCAATAAAACTCATCCGCGAGATTTACAAAAAAAGCAGGATACTGGGCACGGTGGCCCAGCAGGACGGTGAAGTAGAGGATCCTAAATTCAATGAACTCTACCAGGTCGGAACCGTTGCACAGATTGTCAAGATACTGGAGATGCCGGATGAATCCACTTCGGTGATCATCCAGGGAAAACGCAGGTTCCGGGTTGATTCCCTGGTATCCGAGGAGCCCTATTTTCTGGCCCGGGTGAAAGAGATGGAGGAAGCAAAACCGCCTAAAAAAGACAGGGAATACCAGGCAATCGTGGGTTCCCTTAAGGATCTCTCGCTGCGAATCATCAAGCTTTCCAGCAATATTCCGCCGGAAACCTCATTTGCAGTAAAGAACATAGAAAGTTCAACCTTCCTGATCAATTTTATTTGTGCCAACAGCGACATCAGCCTGAAAGACAAGCAAAAACTGCTGGAGATCAGCGACCTGAAGCAAAGGGGTATCATGCTGCTGGAGTACCTGACCAAAGAGGTGCAGATGCTGGAGCTCAAGAATGACATACAGGCCAAGGTCAAGCTCGACCTGGACCAGCAGCAGCGGGAATACCTGCTGCAGCAGCAGATGAAAACCATTCAGGATGAACTGGGCGGTAATCCCATAGAGCAGGAGATTGAAGAGTTTCACAAGAGAGCCAAACAAAAGAATTGGAGTAAAGAGATTGACGAACATTTCAGGAAGGAAACAGAAAAGCTCCGCCGGTTGAATCCCGCTACCGGCGAGTATTCCGTGCAGTATAACTATATCCTGACCTTCCTGGATATGCCCTGGAACGAATTTACAAAGGATAATTTCAGTCTGAAACGCGCCAAAAGGATACTGGACCGCGATCACAGCGGTTTGGAGAAGGTCAAGGAAAGAATCCTGGAACACCTGGCCGTTCTGAAACTGAAGGGTGATTTGAAAGCCCCCATCCTTTGTCTTGTCGGTCCCCCGGGAGTCGGTAAAACCTCCCTGGGTAAATCCATTGCAGAAGCTTTGGGCAGAAAGTATGTCAGAATGTCATTAGGGGGGCTGCATGACGAAGCCGAGATCAGGGGGCACAGGAAAACCTATATCGGGGCCATGCCCGGTAGGATCCTTCAGAACATCAAGAAGGCCAAATCGGCCAACCCGGTATTTGTTCTGGACGAGATCGACAAAGTGGGACAGAGCATTCACGGGGATCCGGCATCGGCCTTGCTTGAGGTATTGGACCCGGAGCAGAACCATAGTTTCTATGACAACTACCTTGAAAAGGAATTCGACCTTTCCAGGGTCATGTTCATTGCAACGGCTAATCTTACCTCCAGCATACACCCGGCCCTGCTCGACCGTATGGAAATGATCGATATTTCGGGCTACGTGGTTGAAGAAAAGCTGGAGATTGCAAAAAAACACCTGGTTCCAAAACAGTTGAAGGAAAATGGCATGAAACCCGGACAGGTGACTTTCTCCAAGGCTGTGTTGACGCGCATTATTGAAGATTACACCCGGGAATCGGGTGTACGGCAGCTGGACAAGAACCTGGCCAAGGTCCTCCGAACGCTGGCAATGGAGGCCGCAGAGGATGAATATTTCAAAAAGAAACTCGTTGTCGCTGATCTGAAAAAGATACTGGGCCCGCCCAAATATCTGAAGGATAAATATGAGGGCAATGAGTTTGCCGGGGTGGTAACCGGCCTGGCCTGGACGGCCCATGGCGGCGAAATTCTTTTCGTCGAGACCTCCCTGAGTAAGGGAAAGGGGAAACTGACCCTTACCGGTAACCTGGGTGAAGTGATGAAAGAATCAGCCGTCATTGCCCTGGAATACATTAAGTCGCATTCGGAAAACCTGCAGCTGGACATGGATGTGTTCGAGAACTGGAACGTCCATGTTCACGTACCGGAAGGAGCCATCCCCAAAGACGGTCCTTCGGCAGGCATTACCATGGCTGCTTCAATGGCCTCGGCATTTACGGGCCGGAAGGTTAAGAAAAGCATTGCCATGACCGGGGAGATTACCTTGCGGGGCAAAGTTCTGCCCGTTGGCGGCATCAAGGAAAAAATTCTGGCGGCAAAACGGGCCAACATCAGGGAGATCATACTTTCTGAAGACAACCGCAAGGATGTGGAGGAGATCAAGGAGATGTACCTGGAAGGATTGAAATTCCATTATGTACGCGAAATCATGGATGTGCTGGATATTGCACTTTTAAAGGAAAAGGCAAAATCCAGGTTGAAGATCGCCTGAGAACATCATTTATTGGAGTAATTTCTTACTTTTGATTTAGCATTTGATCCACTAAACACTATGAAAATGGGTGCCGGTATTTTTTGGGGAGTCCTGCTGATCGTCGCTGGCATTGCCCTGGTCATCAGGGTTGTCTTCAATGTGGAATTCCCCGTATTCAGAATAATCCTTGCTGTTCTCTTAATCTTCATGGGTGTCCGGCTCCTGGTTGGGGGCAGCTGGTTCAGTTATAGCTCCGGTGATCAGGATGTCATTTTCGGTGAACGGAAATACATGATCACGGGTCAGGAAGAAAAAGCAGAGTTCAATGTGATCTTTGGCAGCGGGATTTATGATTTCAGGGAGGTGGATCTTTCTTCGGGTTCCCGCAGATACAAGATTGGAACCATATTTGGCGGTTCCAACATCATCCTGTCTAAAGATATGCCGGTCCGGGTCCATGCCGACGCCGTATTTGCGGGCGCAGAGCTCCCGGATAACAATACCGCAGTTTTTGGCTCCACCAGCTACAGCCACGGCACACCGTCTGATACAGCAAACCTCCTGGAGATAAAGGTAGATGTTATTTTTGGAGGAGCGCGGGTCAGGATGAAGTAATCCCGCTCAGCTTTTTCTGCATACAGTTATGGCCAATTCACTGATCCATAAAAAGCACAATTTTGGCACCTGGCCGGTATTCCTGACCACCGTATCCACTATACTGGGGGCCATCCTCTTCCTGCGTTTTGGTTATGCCGTTGGTCACACGGGTTTTCTGGGTGTATTGGGCATTATCATCCTGGGTCACCTGGTTACAGTACCCACGGCCATGGCCGTTGCCGAGATAGCCACCAACCAGAGGGTTCAGGGGGGCGGTGCCTATTTCATCATCAGCCGCTCTTTCGGGCTCAATGTGGGAGCCTCGATAGGAATAACCCTGTTCTTATCCCAGGCCATTTCGGTTGCATTTTATGTGATTGCTTTTAGTGAAGCTTTCGAACCGGTGATCGAATGGCTGGACCGTTCCTATGGATTTCACATCCCCGACAAGCGCTTCATCAGCATTCCCACCATGGTCATTCTTTCGATAATGATTCTTGCACGGGGAGCCAATATCGGGATGAAAGCTTTGTATGCCGTGGTGATCATACTATTCACCTCCATCATTATGTTCTTCCTGGGAAAACCGGAAAATCCGCCCCTGGAAGTCAATTTGAGTGCGCGCATCTATAATCCCGATGATTTTTTCTATGTGTTTACCATTATCTTCCCTGCTTTTACAGGATTGGCGGCCGGATTGGGCTTATCCGGTGATCTGAAGGATCCTTCCCGGTCCATCCCCAACGGGACCCTGCTGGCCACCCTATTGGGATTTATTGTATACGTCCTGGTGGGCTACAAACTGGTTATCTCTGCCTATCCGGCAGAACTGGCCAATGACCAGCTGATCATGCAGAAGATAGCGATCTGGGGACCCATCATTCCCATCGGTCTGGCCGCAGCCACCCTGTCCTCGGCCCTGGGTTCCATCATAGTTGCACCCCGCACTCTGCAGGCTATTGGGGCAGATGCGGTATTCCCCAGCAAATTCCTGAACAAATGGTTTGCCCGGGGAAGGGCGGAAAACAATGAACCCATAAATGCCTCCCTGATCACCGTAATGACCGCCTTTGTTTTTGTGGCCATGGGCGAACTGAACTTCGTTGCAGAGACCATTTCCATGTTCTTTATGGTTACTTACGGAGCCATATGCCTGATCTCGCTGCTGGAACATTTTGCTGCCGATCCCTCGTACCGGCCCACGTTTAAATCCCGGTGGTACATCTCCCTGATCGGTACGGTAACCTCCATCTGGCTGATGTTCCGGATGAATCCGCTTTATGCCCTGGCCTCACTGTTGATCATGGGATGGATCTATTATGTGGTAACCTCCTACCGCCGTGAGCGTAAGGGTCTGGGCAAACTTTTCCGGGGTGTGGTTTTCCAGTTAAGCAGGCAGTTGCAGGTTCTCGCACAACGGGGTGATAAGGAAGAAATAGATCCGAACTGGCGACCCTTTGTGATCTGCATTTCCGAAAATACTTTCGTACGCCGGTCGGCTTTCGACATGCTGCGCTGGATTTCCTTTAAGTATGGTTTCGGCACTTATATACATTTTATACCGGGTTATCTTTCCCAGGAAACCAACGTAAAAGCCAAACAGGTACTTCAAAAACTGATCAACCTGGCTGCAGGAACCAAAAACAAGGTCTACCTGGATACCATCATCAGTCCTTCCTATACATCCGCCATTGCCCAGGTGATACAACTGGGCGGGATCTCGGGAAAGGGCAACAACATGATCCTGTTTGAGTTCTCGCGCCAGAATCCCGACAGCCTGAATGAAGCACTGAAAAATGCCCGCCTGCTGCAAACCACCAATTTTGATATTTGTGTCCTGAACACCTCTTATAAAGGATTTGGATATCACCGTGAGATTCACGTATGGATCAAGCCCCAGGATTATGAAAATGCCAACCTGATGATCCTCCTCGCCTATATTATTCTGGGCCATCCCGACTGGAAAAACGGGCATATAAAGATCAATGCCATTGTAAATCAACAGGAACTGGAAGAAAAACGCAGTGACCTGGTGCGCCTGATCCGGTCGGGCCGGCTGCCCATTTCACCTGGAAACATCAACCTTATCGCCAAGGAGGATGAGACCAGCAGCCGCGAGGTCATCAACCAGAATTCCAGCGATTCCGACCTGGTGATCGTGGGTTTTCCCTTCGAATCCATCAAAGCCGAAGGGGTCAAGCTGTTTTCCGGGTATGATGATCTGGGGAATACCTTGTTTGTCAGTTCGAATAAACAGAAGGAAATAAGTTAGGGATTCAGCCTGCCTGCCGGCAGGCAGGAATTCAGGATTCAGAATCACTACTGTCCGGGTAAATCGCAAGATAACTAAATGA
>CAYQQR010000038.1:0-43567 GCA_964420035.1 uncultured Bacteroidaceae bacterium
CATATGTTAACCTTTTTTTGTTTTAATTTCGGTCAACATATTTAGGCAAGGACTGAGAAGACCACAGACCACGGACCACGGTACGTTAGAAGTAAATGCAACGTCTTTTCCTATACTCGGAAATAATAGATAAGCTTGGTTTAAACTTGTTTTTTATCCAGGGAGTTTCTAAATGCCTGGAGCATAATGATGAGTTTTTCACACTGATTATAATAATCTGAAAATTGTTTCTGAGAAATCAGTTTCCTCTCCTTAGCGATGTATAGACATGCAATTACTTCCATACCGGAGCGCATAGCATACCCCAGAAATTTCCGCTGTTCCAGGTCGGTCTGACCAGTGGATCCCTCAGCAATATTAAGACTAATTGAATCGCTGGCTCTCATTAATTGAGGGGACAATACAAATCGCTCTTCCTGAGGAAAAGTTTTTACCAATTCATGGATCATTCCAGAATAATTAACGGCTGTTTTCCAAACCCTCAGGTTTTCAAATTTAAATGCCAAAATACCTGTTTATTCCTTTATACCTGAGCATTGGAAATATCGTACTCTCTTAAAGAGAATTTTCTAAGAATAACAGGAATTAGAATGTATTCAGCTCAGACTAAGAAGCTAGCAACTCCATAAACGTACCGTGGTCCGTGGTCTTCTCCGTGATCCATGGTCTAACCATCCTCAGGCAGGATGATTGAAAAGTGGCTCCACCCCTTCGATCATGGCTTGCAGCTTCTTCTCCGGTGGTGCCGTAATCTCCGGTGTATCGTGCACGAACTGCAATGTTTTTTTCATATAGACCGAGTCGCCGGCATGCACGGTAGCTGCAATATCCTTGGAAAGGGTAAAGCGCAGACTGTTGGCTATGGTTCCCTCTTCCAAGTAGGGTTCGTACCACATGTTGGGGTAAAACCTTTCGTTCCCGTTCAGCCTTGTTTTTGCCACCGCTTTCAGGGCCAGAATACCCATGCCTTTGCTTTTCGCGGTTTCATAAACTGCCGGACCGAAATTGCCGTTGTGCCAGCACACGCAGTTGATGGGATAAAGGATGGTATCGAAGTCGAACAGCTCCATGGCCTTCAGGGCCACTTCCTCGTTATGGGCGGAAAATCCCAGGTATCTGACTTTCCCTTCTTTCCTGGCCTTGATCAAGGTCTCCATGGCCCCGTCCGGTCCGAAGCATTTTTCTATATCCTCCATGGTACTCAGGGCATGCAACTGGTACAGTTCGAAGTGGTCGGTGCGTAGCTGTTTCAGGGATTCTTCCAGGTTCTTTCGCGAACCTTCCCGGCTTCGCTCATGGGATTTGCAAGCCAGGAATACCTGGTCCCGGTAAGGTTCCAGTGCCGGCCCCAACAGGGCCTGGGCATCCCCGTAGTTGGGCGCGATATCAAAATACTTGATTCCCCGGGCATACCCGGCAGCGACCAGTTCATTGGCAAATTCCTGCCCGTTGTTGCGGAGGGCGATGCCTCCGAATCCGACGATGGTGATCCTTTCGCCGGTCGAACCCAGCGGGCGGGTGGGTATTTCACGGATATGCCGGAGGTCGGGAGAGGCCAGAATATTGGGAATGTGCATGGCCACTGCACCCGCCGCCCCTATTTTCAGGAAGTTTCGACGTTTCATAATCGGAGGTTTTGTTTTGAACACAAGATAAGTCACACCATTAAAGAATCAAAATCCAACACTGCTGTCCCGTTTAATTGCTTTTATTAAAAATATATCTGTGATACACAGAATTATTTAATTGAAATATAGTATTTTATATGAATTGTCAAGTTGTGAATTTCACAAATAAAAAATTAAATCGTTTAATAACCAAACTCAACTATATTACACATTATCAGCATGTTATGGTCGTTTTCTGTTTCTAAACGGGACACCAGTGAAAATCCAATAATAAAGGAACCAGGGAACCAGGGAACCAGGGAACTAAGGAACCCTGCGAAGCAGCACTATGTTTTCGACATGAAAGGTATGGGGGAACATGTCGACGGGTTGGATGATCCCGAGGGTGTATTTTTCAGAGAGTAATTTAATGTCCCTGGCCTGGGTGGCCGGGTTGCAGCTTACATAAACGATGCGTTCCGGGGCAATATCCAGGATGGACCGGACCACATCCGGGTGCATGCCGGCCCGGGGCGGGTCGGTGATGATAACATCCGGGCGGCCGTATTCTTCTACTAAGGAGGCATTCAGTAAATCCTTGATGTCCCCGGCAAGAAAAACCGTGTTATCAATTTCATTCAGGGCGGCATTTCCTTTGGCATCCTCTGTGGCTTCTTCAATATATTCCAGTCCCAATACCCTGGATGCACGGGAGGCAATGTAATTGGCAATGGTACCCGTTCCGGTATACAGATCATACACGTTCTCACTCCCAGTTAATCCCGTGAATTCCAGGATCACATCATACATCTGTTTGGCCTGCCGGGTATTGGTCTGAAAGAAAGACCCGGGCCCGATACGACACTGCAGGTCCCCTAGTTTTTCTATAATATGATCCCGGCCCCTGAAAAGCACAGGCTCGAGATCGTGGATGGTATCGTTCTTCTTGGTATTGACCACGTACATCAGGGAGCTGATCCCTTCAACCGATGCATGAAGTTTATCAAGGTAAGCAGAGAGTTTCTGCCGGTCATCCTGCCCTACGGAAAGCAGCACCATCACATCCCCTGTGGTCGTGGTGCGCAGGACCAGGTTCCGCAGGAAACCCTGGTGTTTCTCCTGGTCATAGAAGCCGGGACCCTGTTCCAGGGCGATCTCACGGGCTTTATTCCTGATGGTGTCGGAGGGTTCGGGTTGCAGGAAGCATTCACGGATATCCAGAATCCTGTTGAACATGCCCGGGATATGAAATCCCAATGCCCGCCGGTCGGCAATAACTTCCTTACTGTTGATCTCTTCCCGGCTCAGCCAGCGGGAAGGAGAGAAGGTATATTCCAGCTTGTTCCTGTAATGGCGGGTTTCCGGTGATGCAAGGATGGGCCTTCTTTCACCGGTCTGTATGGCGCCGATCCGTTCCAGGGCATCCACCACTTCCTGTTCTTTATAAACCAGTTGCCTGGAATACTGGAGGTCCTGCCAGCAACATCCGCCGCAGGTACCGAAATGCATGCAGAAGGGATCGGTACGTTCCCCGGAAAGGCTGCGGAACTTGACCACCCGGCCTTCCATGTATTTTCGCTTCTTCCGGGTTACCTGGATATCGACCCGGTCGCCCGGAACCGCGTGATCAATAAAGATCACCTGTTCATTGACCCTGGCCAGGGCTTTGCCTTTGGCGGCAATGCCTGTAACCTCAATATTCTCCGGTAAGGGTAATTTTTTTCTGCCCACGGAGTTTATTTCTTGATGACCTCCTGTATCATTTCCTCATTTTCACTGAAAGCTTCGCTCATAACCTCCTTAATGATGCCTCCCATGGCGGCCGACATCAGCTTGCTGTTCATCCCGGAAATACAGGTTTTCCCGTCATTCTTGACATATACGGCTATACGGCAGGGCATCATGCAGGATACAATGCGTTCCTCGCTTCGTTCCAGTATCTTTACGGCGTGTTGCGGATTGCAGAGATCGATGCTTTTTACAGGATCCACCTCCCTGTTGATCTTGCTTTTAACGGCACCCTGCAGGTCGTGGATCCTGGGTACCGACCAGCCGCGACTTATTGCAGTTTCTTCCAACAGAGTGACGGTGGTTTCAAAGTCGTGCGGACTTTCCGTCTCGATCATCACCGATGAGGGGATGAGCCTGAAGACTATAAGTCCGCCCAGGACGGAACCTATGATAATTCCGGCAAAGAGATACAAGATTTTCGTTTTCATGGTGATATTGTTTATATAGAAGCCATTATTTTTACAGGCCAAAGGTACAAGAAATGGAAGATGAAAAATTAAAGATGAAAGATTGAAGATTAAAGATTGATTTAGGTTGAAATAATATATTTGGATAATCTTTCATCTTCCAATCTTCCCGGGTGCATCAGACAGTCTAATTGCAGGAGATTTTAATGATATCAGCCGAGAACTTAACAGTACGATTTGGAGGTTTTGAACTTTTTTCCGGGGTGAGTTTTCAGATCAATCCGGGAGAAAAGGTGGGACTGGTGGGACGGAACGGTTCCGGCAAAACCACTTTATTAAGGATCCTGGCAGGTGAGATGAATCCTGTCTCGGGCAGGGTGGTCCGTTCGGGCGACCTGACCATCGGATACCTGCCCCAGCAGATGGTACACCGGGAGGGCCGGTCGGTGAGGCAGGAGGTGATGACGGCATTTGGGGAGATCAACCGTATTAAAGGGGAGATCGATAAACTCAACAGGAAGGTTCAGGAACGCGAAGATTATCATGACCGGTCCTACCAGGAATTATTGGTGTCGCTTGCCGAGAAGAACGAAAGACTGAATTTGCTGTCTGAAGGCAATCCGGAGGCAGAAGCTGAGAAAGTATTGAAGGGTCTCGGTTTTGAACAGGAACAACTGGATCAGCCTACCCGCAACTTCAGCGGGGGCTGGCGCATGCGTATCGAACTGGCGAAGATACTTCTTGTAAAACCCGGCTTATTTCTTTTCGACGAACCGACCAACCACCTGGATATAGAATCCATTACCTGGCTGGAATCCTTCCTGAAGAACAGTCCGGCTTCCCTGATCCTGATCTCCCACGACCGGGCGTTCCTGGACCGGGTGACCACGAGGACCCTGGAGCTCACCATGGGGCGCCTGAACGATTATAAGGCCAATTACTCCGGATATGAAGTCATGAGCCGGGAACAAAGAGCAATAAAACTGGCTGAATACAGGAACCAGCAGAAGAAGATCGAAGAAACCGAACGTTTTATAGAACGATTCAGGTACAAAGCCACCAAAGCTTCCCAGGTTCAATCGAGGATCAAAGAATTATCAAAAATGGATCTCGTGGAACTGGAACTGGAAGACTTTGCTTCTTTAAATATCCGTTTTCCGGCACCGCCCCGTTCCGGGGACCTGGTATTTGAAACGCGGGATGTATCCAAATCCTTTGGCTCTCACGTGGTTTTCAGGGATGTGAACATGCAAATGCAACGGCGTGAAAAGCTGGCCTTTGTCGGACGGAACGGAGAGGGGAAAACCACCCTTTCCCGCATCCTGGCAGGGGAACTGGATTACGGGGGTTATTTCCGCCTGGGACACAATGTGCACATGGCTTATTATGCACAGAACCAGGATGAATTGTTGGACGGTAACCGGACCATCTTCGAAGATATCGACCGCGAAGCAGTGGGGGAGGTCCGTCCCCAGGTACGGAATCTCCTCGGGGCCTTTCTTTTTCACGGGGAAGATATCTATAAGAAGATCAGGGTCCTTTCAGGAGGAGAACGTTCCCGGCTGGCCCTGGCAAAATTGTTGTTGCGACCGGCCAACCTGCTGATCCTGGACGAACCCACCAATCACCTGGACATGCGCTCAAAGGAAATTCTGAAGCAGGCCCTGAAGCATTACAAGGGTAGTCTGATTCTGGTTTCACACGACCGCTATTTCCTGGAGGGCATTGTGGACAAGGTCTTTGAATTCAGGAACCGGAAGGTACAGGAAAATACGGGCGGGATACATGAATTCCTGGAAAGAAAGAGAATAGCTTCCCTTGCAGACCTGGATCGGAAACGCACCGTCAAGGCTGTCACGAATGGGAATTCTTTGGCAAAAGAAGAGCACGAAAAGAGAAAAGAAAAAGAACGAACCCGCGGAAAACTTCAAAGAAGGCTGGAGCAGGCCGAGAAAAGGGTCTATAAAATCGAGGAAAAGATCCATTCCGTATCAGAAAAACTGAAGGATCCACAAAACCTGAAGGACCATTCTTTGTTTACTGAATATGGGTCGCTCGAAAAAGAACTTGACAAAGCCATGCGGGATTGGGAACGGTGCCAGAGGCAGCTCGAAGACTTTGAAGGGCAGATGGAATAAATTCAGCCCTGATTTCGTTACATTTATATCCCGGACCTTGATGCTATGATCTCCCGTATCTTTCTAATCATAAGCTTCATTATTGGCCTCGCGGCCTGCACTGCGCCCACCACGAGCAGACGTACAAGCGAGTGGAATACCTCCTTTATCTATCATCCCAGCAGGAATCCCTTCCACCCCGAGTTTAAGGTCTATCATGAATCGGATCAGTCTTCACAGCTTATGGTAAAGTTATTCCCCGTTGAACTCTTGTTCAACCAGGCTAATCCACTGGGTGTATACATGGCGCAGGTAAGGGTTCATTATCAATTGATACCCATACCCGAAGGTGTACAGTCAAAAATGGTGGTGGACAGTTCAAGCATTACCTTCCGGCTTAAGCTCAGTGAAACGGATGATCTTTTTATCGCGAAGATGCCCATCAAGGCAAAACATCCGAATAAATATTTTCTCAAAGTATTTGTTCATGATATGCTCAAAGATAAGGTCAGCATCAACTACCTTACCGTCGATAAATCAAACCGGCTCAATGAACAGAATTTTCTGCTTTATAAAGGTGAGCAGGACCAGCCCGGCTTTATGAATACGGTCAGCAGCAACCAGTATTTCAGGATTCGCTACAACCGCACGAATATTGATAGTGTGTATGTGAAATACTACAAGGAAACGGCACAATTGCCGGCACCACCCTATCTGAACCAACCCCCCAAGAGGTTCAACCGGCGGTATGACAGTATTTATACCTTAAAATGCAGTGATACAACGCGTTATTTACTTGCTGATCAGGGCGTATATCTTTTCCAGATCAATCCCCGTGACGAAACCGGTTTAACCCTTTATAACTTCGGACCCGCCTATCCACGTATCGAAAAGGTCAATGACATGCTTGGGCCCATGTCTTATCTGACCTCTTCACTTGAATTTAATGAGCTTGCCAACAGTAAGAATTTGAAGCTGGCCATTGATGAATTCTGGTTGAATGCAAGCGGCAACATACAAAGGGCACGCGAACTGATCCGGGTCTATTTCAACAGGGTTTACTTTGCTAACTATTATTTTACAACCACCACAGAGGGCTGGAAAACCGACAGGGGTATGGTATATGTTATCTATGGTCCGCCGGATGACCTGAACAAAAGCTTTAGTACCGAAACCTGGATCTATCGTTTACCGAAATCAGAAAGAAGGATGTTATTCGAATTTGAGCGGCAGGATCATCCGCTGAGTGTTGAACATTTTGTACTTGCACGGGAAAAAAATTCCAATACATTGTGGCGGCAGGCCATACAAACCTGGAGATCTGGAAAGGTTTATGATCCCGGTTCCTAAATCATGATGCTTTGAAAAAAAAGGACCATTTCATCTTCGGCATCCATCCTGTTGAAGAAGCCTTGCGCTCGGGCACCGGCATTGAAAAGATTTTCATTCAACGTGAATTACAGCGTAGCCAGACCATTGAGATCATTACAAAGGCACGCGGTCAGAATATCCCTGTTCAGAGGGTCCCGCCGGCTAAACTCAAACGTCTGACACCAAAAAATCACCAGGGGGTTGTGGCCATCACCTCGGTCATTGAATACCAGGATATCGGACAGCTTGTTCCCATCCTGTATGAAAAAGGTCAGGTTCCGCTGGTGTGCGTACTGGACGGTATCACGGATGTACGTAATTTCGGGGCCATCGCCCGTTCAGCCGAATGTGCCGGGGTTCACGCCCTGCTGGTCCCTGCACGACGCACCGCCATGCTCACCGCCGATGCGATCAAGACTTCAGCGGGCGCATTGTACCATATACCGGTATGCAGGACCCAAAATCCGGAAGAAGCGGTGCAGTTCCTGAGATCCAGCGGACTGAAGGTGGTTGCTGCCACAGGGAAGGCGGATAACCTCTACTACAGTGTGGATTTTACCATACCAGTGGCCCTGGTCATGGGTGCTGAGGATACCGGGGTATCTCCTGAAATCGAGGCCTTAAGCGAAACCCGGGTTAAAATCCCCATGCAGGGAGCCATCGGGTCATTGAATGTATCCTCGGCAGCCTCGGTACTCCTTTTTGAGATATTAAGACAAAGGCAGGTTTGATCCGCCTTCGCGTTCGGCTCCGGCCGACGGGGAGGAATGGGGTTAATTCCCCGGAGTTCTGTTCCGAAAAGATGTGTCCGGAGTTCTGCCCCGGGGTTAATACCATTTATGCTATGGGCAACTGGCGGTTGAAATTTTCCTCCAGGGAAATGAAGGTCTCGGTCCTGGAGATGCCCTGAATAGCCTGAACCTTATCCGTGAGGATGGTCTTGAGATGTTCGTTGTTCTTCGCGTAAACCTTGATGAATATGGAATAGTTGCCTGTTGTATAATGGCACTGGGTGATCTCGGGGATCTTTTTCATCTCCTTTACAACGGATTCATACAAGCTGGCCCGGTCCAGGAAGATACCGATGTAGGCGCAGGTTTCGTAACCAATCCTCCTGGGTTCGATGATGAACTCCGATCCCTTGATGACCCCTATCTTGCTCAACCGCTGGATGCGCTGATGGATGGCAGCACCGGAAACATTACATTCCCGGGCGACCTCAAGATAAGGTATCCGGGCATTTTTAGTGATCAGGGATATGATCTTTCGGTCCAGGCTGTCAATATGCAATTTTTCTGCCATTTTTTTTGATGGGTTGGTGATGGTTCGTAGATTAATTGGGTTATAAACTTACAGTTTAATAATACATTTTTTTTAGCATTTGCACGAATAAAATACCCTATTCCAAAACATGTTTAGGATGAAATACAGAATATGCCGTCCTGTTACCCTCAAAAAAGATTAAGGACGGTCAAGGTGCGGTATTCGCTTTTACCTGGCTTTCTCTGGTCCGGCAGGATTAACCAGTCTCGTGAAATCTTCTCCGGTGGGGCTTTGGTAAACCGACAGGCCAAACTCTGGGACAACGGCGAGGATATGATCGAAAATATCGGCCTGTATGGCTTCATAATAAGCCCAACGCTGATCGGTGCTGAATACATAGATCTCGATGGGGATCCCCTTATCTGTGGGCTGAAGGTGCCTTACCAGGAAAGTCAAATCATTGTGGATCTTGGGGTGGTTCCGCAGGTAGCCTTCTACATATTTCCTGAATACCCCCAGGTTGGTCATGCGTCGTCCGTTAACCTTGACGGATTCATCGATCCGGTGCTCTTTATTGTACTTTTCAAGTTCTACCAGTTTGTTGTCAATATATTCCTTAAGTACATGGATCTTTCTGAATTTTTGGATCATGGCCTCATCTACAAAGCCTACGGATTTCATGTCTAAATTGATGGAACGCTTGATCCTCCTTCCGCCGGATTCTTCCATACCCCGCCAGTTGATAAAAGATTCTGATACTAATGAGTAGGTGGGTATGGTTGAGATGGTCTTGTCCCAGTTCTGGACCCGGATCGTGTAGAGGGAGATATCCAGAACAGTGCCGTCGGCTCCGTATTGGGGCATCTCGATCCAGTCGCCCGTTCTTACCAGCTTGGTGGTCGAGAGCTGCATGCTGGCCACAAGTCCCAGGATGGTATCTTTAAAGATCAGGAGCAGTACAGCCGTAAATGCCCCGATACCGGTCAGCATGCCCGTGGTGGTAGCCGGTGTCAGGACAGCGATAGAAAACAGGACCGCCAGTATGTAGATGAAGATCTTGAAAATCTGAAGGTAGCTCTTGATGGGACGGTCCCTGGAAATAGGCAATTTCAGATAGATCTCATGCAAAGCACCCAGAAAGGAATCGATGAAGAGGGCAGCAATGAAAATGATAAATACGAGGGTAAGGGTTTGTAAAACATTCATCAGCCCCGGAAGTTCGCTTAAGCTAAGCGGCACGAGGAAATAAATGACCAGTGCCGGCGCAATATGGGACAGCCGGTTAAATACTTTCTGCTCCAGGAAAATATCGTCCCACTTGTTTTTGCTTCTTTTGACATAACTTCGGATACCGGCAATAATGATCTTCCTGGTGATCCAATCCGTTAGCCAGGCGAGCAGGAGGATCAATAGGACCACGATGCTTTCCTTAATGACCAATGCCAAACGGTCGGAAAACCCTAAACCGGTTAGCTTATCGATGAACCATTCCAATTCGAGTAAGGATTTCATTTTCCGGAATTGATTGATACAAGGGACAAATTTAATGAACCCCGCAAAAGAAAGGTTCGGGCAGGAAGTTTTTTTTTATAGCTTTAGGGGCACCAGACCCACATTTCCAAAAGCATTGTGAGCCGTTACTCTGTTGATGAAATTATTGAAGGCATTCGAAAACGGGACAGCGATGTGCTCAACGATATATATCGCGATTACTATCCTGTCATTCAGGTATTTATTTTGAACAATTCCGGGTCGGATGAGGATGCAAAGGATATTTTCCAGGAAGCACTGGTTTCCGTTTTCAGGAAGATCAGGAGCGAGGAACATTTTGTATTGACCAGTTCTTTCAAGACTTATTTATATTCCGTAGCGCGGCATTTATGGCTCAAACAACTCCGTAAGATCAAGTCGGAACCGCTCCGGGTTATCGATGTGGAGGCCCATTTCGAGATCACCCCGCCCCATCCAGGAACCACCATAGAGGACGCAAAACAATCTCTTTTTCAAAAACATCTCGGGAAAATGCCTGAAGATTGCCGGCAAATTATCCGCCTGAGCATCAAAGGGGTTTCACAGAAAAAGATTGCCGATCGCCTGGGTTTCAGCAGTGAAGATTATGTAAAGAAAAGGAAGCATTATTGTAAGGCATTCCTGATGCAGAGCATACGTGAAGATCCGGAGTACCGGGACCTGTTGGATCAGGGAGAATAAAGGCCTTAATAGCGGGTGACTTTCTTCCGGGGTCGCCGCCGGAAGATCAGGGCCAGGGATCCGCCGAACAGGAGTATCAATACAATCAGATAGCCCCAGGGGTTGATCTCCTGCTTGAATATCGGGCGGGGATCACCGATGTTCACATAGGCCGACCAGAAATAAGGGTTGGCTTTAAGATTGTCGGACCGCTGAATGAAATTGATCTTGGCCTTTTGTAGAGCTTCCGGTTTCGAATATCCTTTTTTCAGATATTTATAGAAACCTTCCATCAGATCGGCTCCGGTCTTATCCGATACTTCCCAGAGGGTCATGACAATGCTGGGACAACCGGCGTACATGAAGGCCCGGGCCAGACTCATCACACCCTCGCCGGTTTGCAGCTTGCCGAAACCGCTCTCGCAGGAACTCAGTACGGCCAGACTGGCATTATAGCGCATGTTGTAGATCTCGTAGGTGTTGAGGAAACCGTCGTTGCTCTCGTCCACATCCAGGGCAAAGGCCAGCTTGGAATACATCGGGTCCTCATCATTCACCAGCGTATGCATGGCCAGGTGAAGGATCTTATACTCCCCTGCAAGTTTCTTAAAACGGGTTTCGGTGGCTTCTTCTTCCAGGAAATAGTCCCCGTTGAGAATGCGGGTTATGCCTTTGACTTCATCCAGAATTCCGGTTATCGGGACCAGCTGGCCGCGATAATCCTTCATATATTCCGGGTCCGACTGCCTGCCCCGGATGCTGATGTTCTCATAGCTTGGAGCAAAAGCAAGCAATAATTTTTTCGGTTCTTCAATGTTGCGCTGTATGTCGTATTGCAGGGTGGCCGAATAGGAATACCCGATAATATGATCCAGAACCACATAAGGAAGGTGGCGGTAATCGATACGGTCGGCAGGAAGATTGTCGGTCAATAAGGCGCCAAAGGGAATGTACGACAGCTGCCCGTCCGGGATAACCACCAGGGTCTGACCCTCGATCATACCGGCAACCGGTTCCAGTAAGACCGTGTACAGATGGTGAGCACTCTTTTTATAGCCACGGTAGATCTCTCCCACATCAAAGGAGAAATCTTTCCGGCCCACGTGATGTACCAGGAATTCAATATCCCTGTAAAAGCTTGAATCCACCTTAACCTGCTTTACTTCAAACGCAGCTTTGGTAATGGCGAATATGTAGATCATGGAATCCTGGACAGAATATTCCAGTAAGGTTTCATTGGGGCGGAGCTTTTCCTGCAACTCTGCCGGGGTGATCACACGGGTGTCGTACTTCAGGTTATAATAGGCAGGATATTCCAGCTCGAACTGGTTCAGTAATCTTTCATATTGCTGGTTCAGCCTGAAGAGGTTCCTTTCCCAGGTTTCAATCTTGGCCCGGTCGGGATACCTCCTTTTCTCCTCTTCAAAGACCCATTCCTTGTGGGCCGCTATTTTTTTGTACAGTTCCGATTCTTCCCTGAGCAGGTGGGGGGGGATGTTGCCGAATTCCTTGGCCTCCAAATCCCGTATTGAGGAAAGTAAACTGTAAGATTTGCTCTTCTCAAGGAAACTGTAACAATCGTTTAAATATTCCCTGTCAGAAGTAACCTGGTACAATCTGTAACCGACATTGATGGCGTTCTTGTAGGTTAAGTTTTCTTCAGAAGATAATATTACCTTACTCTCTTCTGCATCAAAATTCACTCTTATGCTGTCAATAATATCAATTGTTTGCTTATATAACGTATGACTAGTTGTTAGATCTCTTATATTATATGAAAGACTATATAAATGATTTAATGAATTTGCTTTCTTTTTTAAGTAGTATGTGATTAAAGTGTATTTATTGGGGTTTGGATTCAATTGCCTGTAGAAATTTGTATCTGAATAATCAAGATCTAATAATGAATTTATAGCTCGTTGGTAATTAATAAGTGCTCTCTCATAATCACCTTTATATTCATATATTTCACCTATGTTACCAAAACACAAGCCAGTACGCCGGTCATTGAAACCATTGTAAAGTATATATTTTTCAAGCGCATGGTTATACAGGTTTAAAGCACTATCAGGATTATTTAGTTTTTCAAATACAAATAATGCAAGATTCATATATGTTTTTGGAACAACACTCCCTACGATATTACTCTTTTTTAAATAGTCTAATAATAAACTATAGATCTCTGAAGATTCATTATATTTCCCTAATCTAATTTTAAGGATTGCTTTTTCATTTAAATGATTAATTGTATCTGTTATATTTTTTCCTCTTTGAAGGAAAAAGCTTTTTTCATATAGATTATATCCTTTCTTTAAATTACCTAATGCAAATGCATTACGTGATTGTAACAAATATGCTCTTGATAGTAAATCGTAATTTATATAGACTTGTTTATTTAAGTAGTCTATTACGAAGTTTAAGTATTCATTTGATTTATTGTAATTGTTTAATTTTTTATAAATAATGGCTTTATTTAAATAGATTATGCTAAGCCCTGAATGATTACTATCGATCTTGGCATAAATAGATTGAGCTCTGTCAAAAAAATCAATAGCATTTTCAAATAACCATAATTTTTGATAAGCATTTCCTAAATTATTAAAGCTGTTTGCCAATTTAATATCACTGGAGCTCAAATAATATTCCATTAGTCTGATAGTCTCCAGCCAGTATAATCTTGAGGAATCATAATCTCCACCATAGAATGATGCAATACCTATATGATTAAAAAAATTAGCTTTTTCTTCAATTGATAAGGGAGATATATTTTCTGGATGCTTAACTATTGCCGAATCAATTGGGGATTCTATTTGACCAGTTAAACCAGCGCAATGCAATAGCATTGAAATGCTCATTAATATCGGTAGAGCAAGTTTCATTATATGCAATTTATTGATAAAACCATTATCAACGTAATCAAAATTAATAATAGATGAACTAAATATATCACGATTTTGTGTTTAAAATCATTTTAAATAATACGCATAAATAGCTGTTAAACTGCAATTTGTATGCATTAAGTCAAAATTTTGTTATTTATTAGGGTAACCTTGACATAACTGATGGTATTAAGGGATGAACTGTATCAGTAAAAGCGGTAGCCGAAAAGCTTTAAAAGAGTAGGCAGCCTAATTGTTAAAATCTTAAGTTATGTTTTTCAAGGCCCTGTTATCAAAGAATGTTGCAAATCGTTCTTTAGCATTTTTCGAGGATGATGCTTTATCCCTTAATGCCATGTTCCGCGTTCGCGGCGGGGATGATGGACAACCAGATTCGGAATTTAACACTGAACCTGAGCCCATCCTCATTCCTCCTGAATAGAAGCTAAAAATTTAAGGATAGGTTCCCGGGATTTAAGCCCGGGATGCATCAGGGATGCACTCTCCCCGTAGGGGAGAAGAACATAAAAAAAACATTGGCGTTCTGACTGTGCATTGACCCCCAGGGGTGCTTTGCCTGCCGGTCCGCGAAGGAAACTTACATGCCTGAGAACTGCTGAAAGCAGGGATCATGCATCGAAGAATCACGCGTGAATTGTGATTTGCACGATTGAAGGATGCAGATCATGCATCATGGTGAGCAGTATAATATATATATATATATATGAACAAAATAAATATTAAAGTCATGGAAAACAGGGAAATTGATCTCCTGGTACAGCGATACCTTGAAGATGACCTTAACCCGGATGAGTTCAAGGCTTTTGAAGAAGAACTCAGGGAAAAGGATGATCTCAGGGACGAGCTTGAATTTGCCAGGCAAGTGGATGAAGCCTTAAGCGATGTTGAGGTGCTGGATCTCCGGGATGAACTGGAGGAGATACATCTCAATGTCGAGAAGGAAGAGGAACTCAAAAGAAAAAGCAGAAGGGCTACACTATACAGGCGATGGTACTTCCCCGGGGCCGCTTCGATCATCATACTGCTGGCACTCGGCTTGCTGTATTTACAGGGCCGCAAGCTGAGTCCGGAAGATCTGTATGCGAAGTATTTCGAGCCTTACGAACCTACCATGATCTACCGTTCGAATGTTACTGATACAGAACGGCTGATGCAGGAAGCCCAGCAGCTGTATGCCGAGGAACAATACGACCAGGCTATCGTGTTGTTCAACCAGCTCATTCAGCGGGATGCCGGCAACATGGCATCCCATCTCTACTCGGGGATAAGCTACATGGAGCTGGACGAGTTTGAAAAGGCCGACGACCGGTTCCATACCATTATCCGGCACCACGACAACCTGTATCTTGATCAGGCAGAATGGTACCTGGGTTTTTGTTATCTGATGACAGGGCGATCGGATATGGCCCGGGAACATTTTGAGATGATAGAGCAGAGTTCCAGCTATTACAATAAAATGGCGGGTATGGTGCTCGGCAGGATGAAGTAGGAATTTGGTAATAATACCCAACGGCGGTTTGCACCGCGGATTGAAAAAAGGATAGGAGGTACCATTCTTTCATGGCTAAGCAAGAGCAGAAATACAAGGACCTGGTGAACAGAAACCAGGAGTTGGAGGAACGTGTCCGGAAGCTGGAATCGACCATTGAGAATATAACAATTAAGACCGAACAGCTAAAGGCCCGTTTTCTTTCCAATGTTTCGCATGAGATCCGGACCCCGATGAATGCCATCATGGGGTTCTCCAACCTGCTCGTCGATCAGGATCTTTCGAAGGAGAAGAGAGAGGAATACATGGAGCAGATCAGCATGAGCAGTGATAAATTGCTGAAATTGGTGGAATCCATGCTTGACATGTCCCTGGTAGAAACCGGGCAGCTTAAGATCAGAAACGAGGAATGTTACCTGAATCAGTTCCTGAAAGAGCTATACCATTTTTACAATATAGATCGTCACAGAAGAGGTCATAGCGACATCGCGCTTTTACTGAATACAGGGATACCCCGGGATGATTTTCGCATCATCACGGATCACTTCAGGTTGCACCAGGTGATGAGTAACCTCCTGTCGAATGCATTCAAGTTCACGGAAAAGGGGGTGGTGGAATTTGGATATAAGGTTAAGGATGGGGATCAGCTGCAGTTTTTTATCAAGGACAGCGGCAAGGGAATCCTCCGGGAAAAATCAATTTTAATCTTCGATACATTCGAGAAAGGATATGAGGACCCTGAAAGCCAGGAGATCCTGAAAAGCGGGATTGGCCTGGGTTTAAGCTTGTCCAAAGGATTAATCAAATTATTGGGCGGAGATATCTGGGTTGAAAGTAATATGTTCAAAGGATCTACTTTCTACTTTACCATTCCGTTCAGGCCGGTGGAGGATTACAGGGCCAATCCGTTCACGGCATTCAAGTCGAACCTCTTTATTGCTTAGGGCACGACTTCAGGAAAGAGTTTAGTTCATATGGTTTACAGGATAGCTTGAAGATGACCTTCCATCAGAACGGGAGGTCATCTTCTTCTTCGGGGGGTAGATCTTCAGCTCCGGGTGACGGGGCCTGATCGCCGGGCGTAGCTTCTGTCAGTTTTTCAATCCGCCATGCTTCCAGGTTGGTAAAATAATTGACCCGGTCTTCCTTTTCCCATCTTCTGCCCCTTATATTGAATGAGATCTTGAGATCGTTCCCTTTTTCCACCATGTCGAGCAGAGCGCAGCGATCCTGGGTCAACTGGAACTTGACCTGGTTGCGTATATCCACTCCTCCGTTGGTTTCAACAGTTTCAATCACAAATTCCCTTTTTTTAAAGCTATCCGAAATTTGCCGGGTATCAAACTTTTCGATAAGCCGGCCTGACAATTCAAAACTCATGAGAAAAGAATATTGATGTTTTTTAAAGAATGATTCTCTTCTTACCCGGACTTAATTTTGATCGTTGTCCTGCTCTTCTTCGTTGGTAATATCAAGCAGCTCGACTTCAAATACAAGGGCCATATTGGGCTCGATCACAGAACCCGGCCGCACCCGTGTGCCGTAAGCAAGACCGGTTGGAATAAACAGTTTCCATTTGGATCCCACGGGCATCATGGTCAGGGCCTCGGTCCAGCCGGAAATGACCTGGTTCAGTTTGAATTCCACAGGTTCTCCCCGTTCAACGGAACTGTCGAATACCGTACCATCGAGCAGGGTACCGTGATAATGCACCCTTACCTGGTCGTCTTCTTCAGGTATGGGTCCGTCCCCTTCTTCCAGGACCTTGTACTGCAGTCCGCTCTCGGTAGTTTCCACACCTTTTTTCTTCTTGTTTTTCGCGAGAAATTCTTCACCTTCTTCGAGGTTTTTCTGATTTTGTACAAGGGTCAACTCAGCAAAGACCCGCTGGATTAATTCATTAGCCTGCATGGCATCCAGCTTTGTGGTGTCACCTTCACTGAAAGCATCCGAAAATCCTCTTGCAAGCAGTTGCACATCAATATCTTCGATGGGGGTGGATGCAAGATTGTTACCGAATGTCACACCAAGGGCATAACTCAAGGAATCCAACTGCGTATCCAGCTCGGCTTCCGGTAATCCCTGCTGACTGCTGGTACAGGAAACATAAAGGATGCTGGCGGTTACCGCCAGCATAATTTTAACTCTCATGATCATTTTACTTTACTTTTTATGGTTTATACTTAATACTCCGGACCTTAAAATATCGTATGGTCAATCCCTGTTTTTTTAAAATTTTTTCCCCCTGGTCATATGCCTCTTGCCCTTTGGGCCCTCCAGGAGTTCAACATACATGCCCGCAGCTTCCAGGTTCCCGCGCAGGGCGGCCATGGCAGAATAAGTTACAAAGATACCTTTTTGACGGATGCTCTTCACGATTCTTTTTATGGTTTCTTCATTCCAGAGACGGGGTTGGACCTTTGGAGAAAAGGCATCATAATATACCAGGTTATAACGGTCTTCCTGTAAGGGAAACTCCAGCAGATCAGCACGGATCTTGCAGAGTGTAAATGAATCGGTGAGCTGATGCTCTTCTCCCCAGGGTATTTCATGTAAATGATTCCATATCTTTCCGGCATTTTTACCCAGGATATCCGGGTAGTTCAATGCTTTGTACAGCTCAGGCTCCGGTGGTTCAATGTCTAAACCTGTATAATGTATTTCCTGCCGTGCGTACAATGCCGTTAACAATGCATTCAAGCCGGTACCGAATCCCATTTCCAGTATATCCAGCCGGGAGCTGTGGTGTGCATGCAGGCCGTTTTGAATGAAAACATGCATCGATTCCCCGATGGCCCCGTGAACAGAGTGATAATGTTCTTTGATTTCCGGGTGATACAAGGTGTGGGATCCGTCAGCAGTTGGCTGAAGTCCGAGCGGCATTATTTGTACTTTTGTTGCCTGGATAATGTGCAGCTTTACGAGTGGCGAAGATAAGAAAAATAATACACATCGACATGGATGCTTTCTATGCATCCATTGAACAGAGGGACCATCCGCAATACCGGGAGAAACCCCTGGCCGTAGGGGGAACCGGACCCAGGGGCGTGGTCGCTGCTGCCAGTTATGAGGCCAGAAAATATGGCATACGATCCGCTATGGCCGGCAGTATAGCAAGGCGGAAATGCCCCGGCCTAATTATGATCCCTCCACGCTTTGAAGTATATAAAAAAGTATCCAGCGAAATTATGGAGATCTTCAGGGAGTACACCGACCTGGTAGAGCCGCTCTCCCTGGACGAAGCATTTCTGGATGTAACGAATAACAAAAAGGGGATGTCTTATGCTACGGAAATTGCCGTGGAAATCAAGGAGAAGATCAGGATGAAAACCGGTTTAACCGCATCCGCGGGTGTTTCCTATAATAAATTTCTTGCTAAGATCGCCTCCGATATGGATAAACCCGATGGTTTATATGTTATACGTCCGGAAAAAGCGGAAGAATTTCTTGAAAAACTCGATATAGGGAAGTTCTATGGTATTGGCAAAGTAACGGCCCGTAAAATGAAAAATCCGGGCATCGAAAAAGGAAAAGATCTGAAAAATTGTGATCTGGCAGACCTGATCAGACTTTTCGGGAAGAACGGACATTTCTATTATCAGATCGTCCGGGGCATTGACGATAGACCAGTCCGCCCGGAGCGAATTCGCAAATCCATTTCCACAGAGCGTACTTTTTCAACCGATCTGCATTCCTACATAGAAATCAGTAAGCAGGTCGATCTGATATGTAAGGAATTGAATGAACGGATCGGAAAACATCAGATATCCGGAAGAACCCTGACCATGAAAATAAGATACGGCGATTTTACCACCATCACCCGCGGTAAAACCTTCCCGGTACCGGTTAAGAATTTGGACAACTTAGCTCATTTCTGCCGGGAAATCATTGATACCGTTGATTACAGTGAAAAAGGGTTGCGTTTAATCGGTCTGGGAATAAGCAATCTGGAAGATATGGTTCCCCCCGGGAATAAAGACCAACTGGAACTGGATCTGTAATTTTTTTTACACGATATTTTATAGATAAAAATTAACTATAAAGTAAAGTATATAAAAATAAACACAATTTTCCGTTTTGCATCTTAAATTTTACACTATATTTGGAATATACAAATTAAGGTGCTTAAGAATTAAATTAGTTTGCACTAAAAAATAGTATGTAAAAACGTATGAAATTATGCCCAAAGTAAACTTTTATCTTGAAAAAAGAAGGGATCATCTGGGCCGGAGGATCACGGGAATGCGCCCGGTGATGTTATATTTCAGTTTTCAGGGGAAGCGACTACAGGTTTATACCGGGGAAAAGGTTGAGATGGATTCATGGGACGGAGACAACTGTCGAATGGAAAGAGCCGTGCCTGGAAGTGAGCGGCTCAATGCTTACCTGGATTCACTGGAGCAGGAGGTGTTGCGCCTTTACGATCAGGCAATGGCTATGGGCATTCCTATGAGTCCGCGCTGGTTCAGGGAAAGGTTAAAAATTAGGCACGCGAATAAAAGGGTACAGTTCTTTGATGTTTTTCTGGAATTTATCCGGCTCCATACGGGACAATGGTCCCTGAGCACCTTCAAGAAAGTCAAAGCCTTATACAATCATCTCAGGGAATTTGAACAGGAGCATTACCCGATCAGTTTTGAAAGGATTCAGACTGGTTTTGTCCATGACTTTCTGAGCCGGTTCAGAAAAAGAGGATATTCCAATACCACCATGCTGGTATATTTTAATATGTTGAAGTGGTTCATGAATTGGGCCTACAGGAAGGGATATCACAGGAATATGGAACCTAAGGCCATCAAATTTCCCTATTCAAAGGAGGGGCAACTGTCAAAGCGCGAAGCTGTGTTGACAAAGTCCGAGCTTGCAGCCCTGGAAAAGTGCAAAAGCTTAGAGGGCCGGTGGGAGCAAACCCGGGAAATATTTCTTTTTATGTGTTATACAGGTTTGAAATACAAACAAACAGGTCAATTATTCATTCAACCGGAATTGAATGAGCCGGTTTTGTGGATGGATAAAGCGGGCCGGTGGCACAGTATACCGCTCGGCGAAAAAGCATCCTTCCTGGTCCGGGATATCAACAGGTATCTTCAGGAGGGCCGGCTGGAAAGCCTGGTTCGTTTCAATCAGCGGATCAAGGAAATCGCGAGGCAGGCCGGGATCCGCTCCCTGGTTAAAAAAGTTCATTATTCCGGCGATAATTCTTCTTACCGGTATGTGGAAAAACATGAGCTTATCAGTTCGGATACGGCACGCCAGACCTTCATCCGGTATGCCATGGATATGGGATTCAAGCCGGAGGTTCTGTTTCAACGGCGCTAACGGTGCCAAACCCCTCTTTCGCCAAGGCTACGGAGGGTAAAAGGTGCTGAACCGAGGAACCGAGGAACCAAGCCTGCCTGCCGGACAGGCAGGGAACCAAGGAATCAAGCCTGCCGGCAATGCAGGGATTATAGATTATCACACCCATGCCCCGTACCCGTGCTCAATCAGCAATCCGTAATCAGCAATAAGCAATCAGTAATTATCATTCTGAATTCTGAATCCAATTCCTGCCGCTGCCACTATATCAAAACCCCTTCCCTGGATCCGAGCTTTATAAGCTCGATCTTCTCCGGGTCGGCGGTACCGAGATGGTGCCGTGTATCGGCAAGGAATACATGTTTGGGGGGAGGGTTCAGCGGACTGTCCTTGCCGAAGTATTCTTTTCTTTTAGCAAGAAGGATCCGTACACCGGTTGCATCCGCGGCCACGGGATCGGTACCCAGGATTAGGCCCTTGTAGGGCCAGGTGTACTTGGGCTGAAAATGATGGGGTCCCTGACCATGGAACAGGGGGGTGAGCATAACCAGGATGTTGAGGCGGGTCTTTCCCTTGATCTCCGGCATATCCCAGATTCCTGCCAGGTCGGCGCAGGTATCCCCGTGCCAGGACGGGGGCCTGTCGACGAACATGATATAGTTCTTGATAAGGCTGCCTACACCCGACCAGTAGTGGGTGCGAATGGGCCGGACATTGATCAGGGCCGTGGAATTCTGAAATACGGGATCTCTTCTTACACCCCTGTCCGAGATACTTATCCTTTCCTCCGGAACACCGGCCTGCAGGAGCCCGTCTTTTATGTTTTGTTCCAGGCTTTCGGGGGTACGCAGGTAGCGCCATACATTTGATTTGATTCCGACTGTATCTTCAGGACGGATAAGTTGCTTCCATGCTGCTGAGGGCTCCTCCACATCCAAAAGAGTCGTAAGGGCCCTGTGCAGCATGTTTTCCAGGACCTCGGGTTTGGGCTTGTTCAGATCATCCAATACCGATTCGTCGCGGACCAGCACAACGCGGGTCTTCTTAGCCTTATTGGCGAGCGCTTGCCAGGGGGTTCCGAAATAGAGTGCCGCGGTTGTGGCAGCGGCAGAAGAGTTTTTCAGGAATCTTCGTCTGGAGATGGATTTCTTTTTCATGGGGTATGGTTTAATTCAATAAGGATTCCATGAATCTTCGGGTCATCATGGCCGTCTTACCGTTAAATACGATATACAGGGTTTGATCTTTCAGTTGGTATTCCGACCATTTTTCATCGGCCAACTGAACGGGTATACCGGGTTCTGCTCCTGAAAAGATATGGTCCCTGAGATCTTTTACTGCTGATTTGGCAGACTTAAGATCGGGATAATCGATAACGGTCAGGACCAGATCTTCCTGGCCTGTCCGATAAAGCGCGCTGACGGCATGAACCCGGTGATCAATATGCAATATGTTCTCGGTTGAAATAAAATAATGGCTGTTCTGCCATGCATGATGATGAAAATAACGAATGCTGTTTTTTATCAAACCTTCATCGGGAAGAAGAGTGACTACCTCAGGAAGGGTTATGTTCCCGGAGGAAATGCCTTGATCGATATAATTGGCGATGTATTCCATGGTTTTCCTGCTCTCATCGGTCTCAGGGTAGCAAAGCATGGAAATAAAATAGCGGCCGTCCCGGAAAATGATGGAACCTTCGTTCACCTCGGAACCCTGTCCGTATTTCTTCCCGGGATGGTCCATGGAGTAAGAAAACACACCGAAAGCGTTCCAGGGGTGTCCCATATCGAATACATCCACGACGATTTCCGGTTGTTCCCCGGAGGAATATACGCGTGAATATCCTTTTTGGAATCCGTAGCTAAGGTAAAGTTCGGCACCCCCGTCGATATATTCAAAAAGGTTTTCCGGTGTGTGAACCATATCCTTTTCGCTGATCTTCCATCCGGGAGGGGCCCCGGGTAATATTCCGGGAATTTGTGCGGTTACTGTCATTTTGAGAATGGGCATTACAGTGAACAGGGCACTTAAGATGAGTGTATACATCCCGGTTAAATTAATAAAAAACAAGCGGTTCAGAACTAAAAACGCGTTTATTCAAAATATATTTTCAAAGGATCTATTACGGGATATTACAAAATGGTCATACCGATATGCTCGCTTCCGGAAGCCTTTTCCGGATATCCCGGAGTTGTTCCATGCTTTCTAGTCCGAGGGTAAAGGCGTGTATGAAATGATGCTGTAGCTGGAACTGCAGGCATTGGTCTTTCATATGGGTCAGACGTCCTTCCCCGTACACTTTCATCCCCACGATACCTTTCCCATTCCGGTTCATGCGCTCCAGTTCATGTTGCACTGCAGGGATGGAAGAATCCATCATCACTTCCCCGGGATTCCATCGAACCAGGTCCACGTCGATCAGAGGTTCGTCGGCGACTTCCTTCAGGGCACCAAAAGAGTGGCAGGATATGCCTATGGCCCGTATGAAGCCTTTTTCCCTGGCTTCAGCGAGTGCCTCCAGGGCTCCGCGGTAACTGGTCCTCCATCCCGGATCCGTCACAGCATGCAGCAGGACAATATCCAGATATCCTGTGCCAATTTCCTTCAGAAAACGGTTCAGATCTTCGTGCATTCCGTCCGCCGACCTGGAAGTGCTCTTGGTAAGGATCACCACCTTGTCCCTGGGAACCGTTTTCAGGGCTTCCCGCATGTGGGGATGTGAGCCGTAGCTGTCTGCAGAATCCCAGAAATTGATCCCATCATTGTACGCGGTGATAAAAAGTTCTGACAATCCTTTTATACCCAGTTGCCGGGTCTGGTTTGAACTGTGCCCGCCACCGCGGGACCCGGTACCAATGGCCAACCGGGAGGTTTCTATGCCGGTGTCGCCCAGCATCACCCTGTCATGCGGGTATTTCCTTTGAATATCGGCTTTTAATTTGACGGGTACGTTTACAAGGGAAGCAGCGCCAAATCCGACAGCCATGTGGCGTATGAAAGATCTTCTTTTCATGTCCAGAATATAGTAAATATGATTAAATAGCAGTCAATGCAGCAAAAGTTTAACAAATAATTAGGAATCTACATAAACTAATCAAATACAATGGTTTTCTTTCCATGGACCAGGATCCGGTGTTCAGCATGATATTTTAATGCACGGGCCAGAACCAGTCTTTCCAGGTCACGTCCTTTGCGTGACAGGTCTTTTATTGAATCCTTATGTGAAATATGTATGATTTCCTGTTCGATGATGGGGCCTTCATCGAGTATTTCCGTGACATAATGGCTGGTTGCACCGATGATCTTAACACCCCGATCGTAAGCCTGGCGGTAAGGATTACCCCCTTTGAATGCAGGCAGGAAAGAATGATGGATGTTAATGATCCGGTTGGGATATGCCTCAGGTAATACGGATGTTAGGATCTGCATGTAACGGGCCAGGACAATGCATTCAACCTGTTGTTCTTTCAGCAGTTTCAATTCTTCTTTTTCCTGCTCCTGTTTGTTTTCCTTGCTGATCGGGAAATGATAAAAGGGGATATTATATTGTACAGCAATGGATTCAAGATCGGGATGATTGGAGATGATCAAGGGAATTTCTATGGCATATTCTCCCAAATTTTGACGCCATAAGATTTCCTGGAGGCAGTGGTCGTACCTGGAAACAAATATGGCAACCCGCATGCTTCTATTTGCAAACTGGATTTTCCAGTGTGCCCCGAATTCTCTTCCCAAGGGTTCAAAAGCACCGGGAAGATCTTCAGCCGATAGGTCAAAGCGAGTCATATCCCATACTACACGGATAAAAAAGATCTTTTCCTGGGGATCGACATGTTCATCCAGGTCGAGGATATTGCCACCATGATCAGCAAGAAAACCGGAGATACTGGAAACCAATCCCTCACGGTCGGGACAGGATAGCAGTAAAATAGCGGTTGGTCGTTCTTCTGGCATAAGATTCAGATATCTGGCTGTTCCTAAATTATACATCCTTTTCCTTACCTGCAAGCAATTCCTTAGTGGAAAGCATACCGCATGCAGCGGCGATGTCTTCCCCCCGGGAACGGCGGATGGTTGCAGTGATCCCTTTGTCATTGAGTGCATCCCTGAACTTTTCCATGTCGGCCCAAGGTATTGGTTCAAGGGGTGTATCCGGAATCTGATGATAGCGGATCAGGTTGATGCGGCACCGCAGGCCCTCCAGTATGCGGACCAGTTCTTTTACGTGCCGGAGTGTATCGTTCAATCCCCTGAACATGATGTATTCAATGGAAAACCTTCGCTGTCCCTTCCAATCATATTGCTTTATTAAATCAAGAACTTCATGAAGGGGGTGAAGCCTCTGGATGGGCATCAATTTTTTACGCTCTTCATCAAAGGGGCTGTGCAGACTCAGGGCCAGGTGGACTTCCGTGTTGTCGAGAAATGTTTTCAGGGCCGGGATCATCCCTATGGTGGACAGGGTGATCCGCCTGGGGCTCATCCCCATTCCCCACCCGGCGGTAAGGATTTCAAGACTCTTCAGGACTGCTTCCAGGTTGTCCAGGGGTTCTCCCATGCCCATGTACACGATATTGCTGAGATGATCCGATTCGGGTAAACTTTTTGCCTGGTTCAGGATATCCCCGGCACTCAGGTTGTCCTGGAATCCCTGTCTGCCCGTCATACAGAATAAGCAACCCATCTTGCATCCCACCTGGGTGGAAATACACAGGGTTTTCCGCTTGGGTTCGGGAATAAAGGCTGCTTCGACAAACATGCCATCCCTTGCGGGAAAGAGATATTTCCTGGTACCGTCAACCGATTCCTGAACCTTCAGATGGGGGCGCAGTCCCAGGGTGAAATGCTCCTTAAGGAGGCTCCGGGTCTTTTTCGACAGGTTGGTCATGCCGTCAATATCACGGATGTCTTTCTTATAAAGCCAGTCGGCTAGCTGGGAAGCGGTAAACCCCGGCAGCGAAAAGCCATTTGCAACAGCCGCCAGGTCGGTCAGCGTATTTCCGAATAAGGCTCTTTTCATTTCTTTCCCCTGGCTGCCAGGTATCCAAAAGCATAATTAACGGGACCGAATGTTTGCATGATGGTATATTCACTGTAGTTTGGAAAGCCGGGGATATCATAATAGCCCTCATGCGGGGGCCAGGTCCATACCGACGGTACATTATGCCGGCTCATGATCCAGAACAGGCCCCAGAGGTTGTAATGACTACCAATAGTGGCTGTATCTTTTAGGTTGAGATCCTTGATATAGTATTCATAGTCCGATTGCCCGTAGACCGTAATTCCGGGAGGTGCTTTTTGTCCGGTCACCCGGCTGTCGATATGCAGGGGACGCTGCACGTGATGTATACCCAATCCGGTAGTCATGACCAGGTTCATGGGATTGGCCCCGGCGGTATACTGGGCCGCTTTAATGGCTCCGGAGAGATATTTCTGATCTCCGGTCAGAAAATGCGTTCTGCAGAGTTCCTGGTTCGAGACGGCAGTATAATAGCCATTCAGCATGGGCCGCTCAATATTCCTGCTGGTCAGAAAATAGGCATTCCCGCTCAGATGATCCAGGTTTAATTGTCCCCGGACCTTAATGGTTTCACGGGTTGCTTCCTGGACAGCAGGATTGGTGTCTTTCGCCAGTAGCGTGTATGCAAATGCTGCATCCAGAAAGGTTTCGGGCAAATCCCGGATATTGTCCGTGCCGGTTTCCAGGAGAACCGACTTGAGTCTTTCCACAGCGATATCATGCCAGATGGGGATACCGGTCAGGGCAAAGATCTGTATAGCGGCAAAACAGCGCTCATTCAGTATCCTGCCGGTCTGCCATGCCGACAGGGCCCTTGATTCAGGATGCATCAGAAGGCGCGGGGTTTCTGTCTCGGCATATTTAATGGCCTTCAGTGCACTTTCTTTATACACATCACTTAATCCGGGATCATAAGGACGGAGCAAACGTGCTGCCTGGGCCGTGACCCCCGCGTAGATGTAAGAGGACCAGGGATCCGGTTCAAAGGCCATTACGGGAAGTGATTCCATCCAGCTTGGTTCTCCATTGACCGGGTGAGCGGCTGATTCAATTCCATAACGTATGCCTCCTTCCGCGGTTTGCATTCTCCTGTATCCGTCGATATTGAAAAGGATCTCATCCATCAGGTCGGGTAAATGGTTTTCTGATTCCGGAAGGATAAGTTTCAATGAGTCAGAATATTCCGGGAATAATTCAAAAACCTCCAGCAATTGGCGGGTGGCCCATAAATGCATGATCCTTCTGTCCCAATCTCCCGCGTCCATGTAGCTTCCCCAGGCATCATCCAGCGTCTTTCCGGTCCTATTATCCAGGAGTCCTTCAAAAACACCGTTCTGTCCCCCATTTTCCATCCAGTTGTCCAGGATGCTGTATTCCGATTGGTAAACCTGCAATCCCTCATCAGGATGGAAGGGACGGGGACGGTCATAGTCAATCAGGGGCGGTCCCAGGGCAATACCGCTGCGATGTGTCAGAAAACCCTGCATAGTAAGCTTCAGAGCATCCTCCCAGGCTTCGGCAAGGATGGGAAAGGGATAGCTGCATCCCAGGTTTGCAACATAAACCCGGTAGGTTCCCGGTTCATTAAAATCACTGAATTCAAGGTGCCAGACCCCGGTTTTGCTGTAATTTTTGGTTTCCTTGATGTGTTCGGTACTGTCGGCCGCCAGCGCCATGACGCCTGTTCCTGAATAAACCAGGGAATCGTTTTCCCGGTCAACCAGGTGAAAAATTACGGTTGAGTCATAGCGGTGGGCTCCTCCGGTTCCCTTCCAGAGTGATAGAAAGGCGATCTTCAGGGGATCGTCGGGCCGGAAACCGACCTGGCTGACATGTATGGCTTCCGAACGGGTATTTTTGGGATAATGGATGTAGGTTATCTCCTCTTTCCCGGTGTTCAGCCCCTTGAATCGCAGATGGTATTCAATACCTTCCTTGAGTGTTTGAGGAAGGTCAAGATATACCGTATGCATCATGGATACGTCTTTACCGGGTTCCGCCCAGGTGAGGACCCTGGACTTACGGAAGACTTTTGCCGGGTGCTTCCCTTCCCGGTAATTTTCATCTTTTTCACTATATAAGGTGTAACTCTCAGGAAGGGCAAGCGCTTTTTCATGGATGGAATCCCCTTCAATGGATTCGAAGATGCTGAGCATGGACTCGTCCTCCCCGGCCAGAAATCCGGTTGCTTTTCCTTCCCGGTATAATATCCTGCCATGGATCAGTCCACGACCGTCTTTATTATAGACTACCGAATCCCCTTCTTGCTCTTCATAGGGTAGAAAGTCTGCACGCGTCGGGTACTTTTCCTGGAAAGTAATACCCAGAAATCCGGGTGCTGCCATGCCTGCATGGATTACTTGTGGCTTTCCGGCTTCCGTGCTTCCGGGCAGGATATCGATGTTTTCATATTCTGCCGGACGTTTACAGGCATGGATAAGAATCAGAACCATCGCCAGGATCAGTATACCTGAAGGAAGGGCCTTTGTTTTCATTCTGTATTGGTTTTTGGTATTGGCGAAGCTAAAATTACATTTTATGCTGCTCTGTCCCAAGCACCCGGGAAAAAATCTGTTTACAAACATCCTGCAATCGACTGTATAAGTCCGTTCAGAATTTCATAAATTGCAATGCATGGACAATCTCTACTATGGTATTATTGGAAACTGCAGAAGTGCGGCTCTCGTTTCCAGGGAGGGAAGCATCAGCTGGTGTTGCCTGCCCGTTTTTGATTCATCATCTGTTTTCGCGGGTATACTGGATCCCGTTAAAGGGGGGCATTTTTCCATTGAACCGGTGTGTCTGAATGAAGTTGACCAAAGATATATCCACGACACCAACATCTTGTTGACAAGGTTTTATTGTGACGACGGGGAATTCGAGGTCATAGACTTTATGCCCATTTACCGGACCGAAAAAGGAGGGTATTATTATCCTTCCGAAGTGATCCGTTATCTGCATGTGCGAAAAGGCAAGCCTTCGGTCAGGTTCAGGTTCGATCCCCAATTATGCTATGCCCGGGGAGAAACCCGTGTTGAAAATAGGAGGGATTACATCAAAGCTTTTACGGTTACCGGATATTATGAATCGGTATACCTCTATACCGATCTCGATAAGCAAAAGGTTTTGACCTCCGATCTCATCACCCTGGAAAAGGAGGCTTTTTTTCTTCTGAGTTACAACCAAAAACTGATACGCCTGGATACAGACAGGATATACCTCGAACTGCAAAGAACCAGGGTATACTGGTTGAATTGGATCGACCGTACGGTGAGGTTTTCCGATTATTACAAACATATCAAGCGCAGTGCACTGGTATTGAAACTGCTGACTTATCAAAAATCCGGAGCCATCCTGGCTGCTGTAACCACCTCCTTACCCGAAACCATTGGAGAAGAAAGGAACTGGGACTATCGTTTCTGCTGGGTCAGGGATTCTTCCATGATCATCAATACCCTGATACAGATGGGGCATGTTAATTCAGCGGAGAATTTCCTGGATTTTATTCTTGATTCCGTACCCAAGAAAAATGACAAGATGCAGATCATGTACGGGATCAGCGGGGAAAAGGAACTGGATGAGCACCTGCTGGAACATCTTTCGGGTTACGAAGGTTCCAAACCGGTACGGATTGGCAATGATGCCTACAAGCAGAAGCAGAACGATATTTACGGGGTCCTGATGGATGTGATCTATCAGAAATTTATGCTTTATAAGGATACCCTGGACAAGCAGGAGGATCTCTGGACCTTTGTAAGGAGTATCGCCCGGATCGTCGAAGACAACTGGCAGAATCCTGATAAAGGGATATGGGAGATACGGTCGGATCAAAAGCATTTCGTTTTTTCAAAAGTGCTTTGTTGGGTGGCCATGGACCGGGCGCGCAGGATTGCCGGTATATTGGAACAGGAAGACATGTCTGCCTATTGGGCCAACCTTGCCGGTATGATCAGGAAGGAGATCATTGATAAGGGCTGGAACGAGGAGGCAGGGGCCTTCACCCAATCTTATGAGAACGGCGACATGGATGCAGCCAATCTACTGATGGAAAGGTTCGGATTTATTAATGCTCAGGATCCCAAGTATATCGCAACGGTGCATAAGATCAGGGATGAGCTGTGTGTGGATGGCCTCATGTACCGCTACCGGAATCATGACGATTTCGGCAAACCCTCATCTTCATTTACCATTTGCACCTTTTGGATGATTCAAAGCCTGGCCAAGATCGGCGAAAAAGAACAAGCCAGGGAAATGTTCGAGAATTTACTCTCCTGCACCAATCATGTCGGATTGTTGTCGGAAGATCTGGACTTTAATACCAAAAGACTGCTGGGTAACTTTCCCCAGGGATATTCGCACCTGGGACTTATAGATACGGCCATCCTGCTTTGCGAAGGCACCCCTAAAAAGCCGGAGTATTACAAGGCTTGAAGGATTTAAGGCATTAGGGTTTTAAGGATTTAGGCTCTCCCGCTCTTTAGCTTTTCCGCTTCGCTGTCTCTCGTCCCGAAAATCTTAGCAGCTTCGCTGCTACTCGGCTTCGCCGTTGCTCATTCGCTTCGCTCACTGTTGCTCGCTCCCCCGAGTACTCGGGGTCGCTGCTGCTCTTATGCTCTTATGCACAGGTTACTGCTTCTCGCGTCCACAAAATACCACCTCCCCCTTCGGTCCTTTGTATTATCCAGCATTTTATTGTTCTTTTTCCTCTCCCCCCGGCCCCCTCTCCACCGTGTGGAGAGGGGGAGATAAATTGATTATCAATTAATTACGAATTGCGCCTGCCTGCCAGCAAGGCAGGGATTGCGGATTATATATTATCACACCCATGCTCCATACCCATGCTCAATCAGTAATCCGTAATTTTAATTCTGAATTCTGAATCCTTTTTCGCTCTTCCGCTCTTATGCCTTTAAAGTCCTGGCCCCTTAATTCCAGAAATAAATATAGAACCCAATAATAACCGCAATAATAATGACGGTATTGATGACATCCCAATGGTTCCAGCTGGCCCTGGTCTCTGCTTTGTGTTCCAGTGCCGTGGTGGAATAGGTCAGTCCATCCAGCTTTTTAGCGGGTGCGGGCCTGGTAAAATAGCTCACCACCACGATGATCGCGAGACAGAGGATAAAAAGGTATATCTCGTAATGGAGCCAGTTCGGTTCCACGAACACCCTGTAGATCCAGGTATCCGGGTTCAGGCTGGATTCAAAAATATTCAGTACCAGCCGGGTCATGCCCAGTATAAAGCCGGTGGCCAGTCCTGTGAATCCCGCGGCAGGGGTGGCTCTTTTCCAGAAGACCCCCAGCAGGAAGACGGAGGCAATGCCCGGGGCGAGCAGGGACTGGACATCCTGCAGGTATTCGTATAAGACCTTTCCTATGTTTTTCATGACCGGGATCCAGAGAACACCAAGTATAACAATAACCGCTGTGGCCATTCTTCCCACGTATACCAAATGTTTTTCCGTGGAATCCGGTTTAAATTTCTTATAGAAATCCACGGTGAATAATATGGCCGATGAGTTGAACAGGGAAGCCAGGGAGCTCATCAGCGCGGCGATCAATCCGCCTACCACCACCCCCTTCAGTCCGACAGGAAGGAGGGTGGATACCAGGGTCGGGAAGGCCGCATCGGAGGTACTCAGGTCGATCAATCCCTTTTCATTCATGGCAAAGGCTATCATTCCGGGGATAAGGAATATGAACACGGGCAGCAGCTTCAGGTAGGCCCCGAAGATGGATCCCCGCCGGGCCATGGTCTGGTTCCGTGCTGACAGGACCCGCTGTACAATATACTGGTCGGTGCACCAATACCAGAAGCCAATGATTGCCGATCCCAACAGCACGCCGGTCCAGGGAAAATCCGGATCAAAGCGGGAACGGATCAGGCTGGGCATACTATCTCCATGAGCCGTCGTTGTAGCCCGGGTAATTTCCATCAGTTCATTCCAGCCGCCAAGCTTTACCAGGCCGACGATCAGTATCACGATCGAACCGAACAAAAGAATAGGCGTTTGCAATACCGATGTGTAAATAACACTCTTCATTCCGCCAATAACGGTATAGATGCCGGTCAGGATGACCAGTCCGATGGCCCCTACCCAGAAGAAGTCAATGCCGAACATGGTTTCTATGCCGAAAACCTCCTTGAACACAATTCCCCCGGCATATACAGTTACGGCTACCTTGGTAAGTACATAACTCACGAGGGAAATGATGGAAAGAAAGGACCGGGATGCACTGTTGTATCTCCTTTCCAGGAATTCGGGCATGGTGAATACCTTGCTTCTTGAATAAAAGGGTACGAATACCCAGCCCAGGATCAGGATAAGCCAGGCATGCATTTCCCAGTGGGCCATGGCCATGCCGCTTTCAGCACCGGCTCCGGCAAGACCCACAAGATGTTCGGAACCAATGTTCGAGGCAAAAATTGAAGCTCCTACAGCAAACCATCCCACATTGCGGCCGGCGAGAAAATAATCCGCGGAATCCTCCTCTTTCAGCCAGCTTACCCAAACAACGATGGCTATCAGGCCCAGGCCAAAAGCTGCAAGAACGATCCAGTCCAGCGTATGAAAACCTTCCATGTCAGGTGTTTTTAGTATTTAAGGGTTTAGTATACGTTTTCAAAGAAAATAAAATATTTGATAAGTGATTAAATGTTTTAATGTTTTAATGTTTTAGGGATTTATGGATTGGTTGATTAATTGATGTCATAAGTCAGCATAAGGCCGATGACATGCTTGCTGTCGGGATACTTGACCTGTATCTCTTTTTGAAAGCGGTAATAGCTGTCCAGGTCAATCTTTTTGCTTATCCTCCATTCCAGTCCGAAATTATACCTGACTTTCCTGAATTCATTATCATCATTGAACCTGTAGAATATCTCCGCTGAAGTAAAGGGATCCACCAGTTTACTAAGATTATAGGATACTTCCAGTCTGTTGCGGATGTAGGTGAATTTGTCCCCGGTGATATTTTCCCTGGAGTCCTGAAAACGAAAGCGATATTCAAGATCGACCGGCAGAAAATCAATATCCGGTTCTGCACTCAGGTCCAGGCTGATCCGCTGCCGGTCCAGATCATCGTCTTGTATAGCCGGGTCATAATCCACAAAGAATGAATATCTGTATTTTAGCTTGGCATCAAGAAATTTGAATATTTTATAGCGGACAGCCAGTTCGGTGTAGGTCATTTCCAGTTTACCGACTTTTTCGAAGAAACGGACCTGCTGTTCCAGTTCGAGTCTGAATTTATTGAAAATATTGTAGCGGAAAGTCGGACCCGTCCATAGTTCCGTGTCCCTGTCCTGACTTAAAACCGATGCCGGAATGATAAAAGTCAACAATAAAATGGGAATAAATCCCCTCATGGAGTGAAATTTCAGGGCCGTTAAATTAATATTAATTAAATTAAGAAATTGTTAAATGGTGGAAGATTGAAGATGTAAGATTGAAGATTGAAAATGGGAAATTGGGTTTATCATTATTGATATGGGATCGAAATTTAAAAAGGGATTTTTCTTACTGGTTGTTTGTCCGACTTTTCTATTGGCACAAAGCAATTTGTGTATCAGTGAGTTTATGGCATGGAACACGGGGGAGACTTACGGGGGCCTCCTGGACTCACCTTCCGATTGGATTGAAATATACAATGCAGGAAGTCAGATTGTTTCTTTGGATGGGTATGCCTTGAGCGATAATCCTGAAAAGCTGTCGAAATATATTTTCCCTCCCGGTATCCAGATCGATCCCCATGCATATATTCTCCTGGTCGCTGAAGAGGAAGGCGATACATATGATGCATTGTGTACGGGTTTTAAACTGGATGCAGGGGGAGAATATATCATTTTGAGTACGGATGATCATACAGTTGTCGATTCTTTCAAGTATCCAAGGCAATTTGAAAATGTTTCCTGTGGCAGGGATACCGCGGGTAACTTCATTTATTTTGATCAACCCAGCCCAATGGCTGCAAATGATACCCTGTCGGGGTACAAATATGCCATTGATCTGACCTGGGATCCTGTGCCGGGCTTTTATGAAGGTTCTGTCATTCTTGGTTTGTCCTCGTCTATACAAAATGCTGTAATACGATATACTCTTAATGGCGATGAACCGGATAGCACCTCTGTTCTTTACACCCAGCCGATCAGTGTGGACACCACGACCACCATACGGGCAAAGGTCTGGGCCGAAGGTTATAGGCCGGGCTGGGCACAAACGGGCACCTACCTGTTAAATGAAGATATTACCCTGCCGGTGGTGGCCTTAGCAACCGCTCCAAAGAACCTCTGGGATGATGAGACCGGGATCTATGTTACAGGTACCAACGGTATTACCGGCTATTGCAGCGATGAGCCAAAGAATTATAACCAGGATTGGGAGAGGCCCGTCAGTTTTGAATATTTTTTGTCGGGGCAAAAACGTATTCTCCATGCGGATGCCGGCATTAAAATATTCGGAGGCTGCAGCAGGGGAAGGCCCATGAAATCACTGGCGATCTACCGTCGAAACAAATACGGGGGCAACGATTTTAATTATCCCTTTTTCAAGGAGAAAAATGACCTGGACTATTTCAAGGATATTGTTCTCAGAAATTCAGGAAACGACAATACCCAAAGCATGATGCGGGATGCGACCATGCAGGCGGTTGTCAAAGGAGCCATGGATATCGATGCCCAGGCCTACCAACCCGTAATTGTTTTTATAAACGGGGTATACTGGGGGATCCATAATCTGCGGGAAAAACTGAATGAGCATTATATAAAGTCGAATTACGGTATCGAACCTGAGGAAATTGATCTTCTTGAAGACCGGCATGAAATATTCACCGGTGACCGGGATGGCTATAACCAGCTTATTCAATATTTAAAGAACCATGCTCTAAGTGATCCTGCTCATTACCAAGAGGTTTGTAAGCAGGTGGATATGCCGGAACTGATCAATTATTTGGTTTCGGAAATGTATTTCACCAATACCGACTGGCCGGGGAACAATCAGAAATACTGGCAGCCCCGCGGCCCGGGAGGTAAGTTCAGGTGGATCCTTTTCGACCTGGATTTCGGGATGAATATATGGGCAGACAATACGGCCACCGACATGTTCAGTTTCACCTCTGCCACCGGGATTTATCAATGGCCCAACCCGGAATGGTCCACCTTTTTGTTTCGAAAGCTATTGGAAAGTGAACTCTTCCAGAATGATTTCATCCATACCTATAACCGGCATTTGAATACGACTTTCAGGCCGGAACGGGTCAACCGGGTGATCGATTCGGTTTATAACCTTATCGTTCCCGAGATGGCAAGGCATATCGATCGCTGGGAAACCCCCTGGGGGTGGGATTTCTGGATGAATGAAATTGGTGACATGCGGTATTTTGCCAATACCCGGCCAGGATATGTCCGGGAAAATATGTGTTCTTTTTTCGATCTGGGTCAACCCCTTCGTTTGGAGGTACAAGCTTTTGATTCAGCCGCACGGGTCGGGATCAATGACTTTATTGTACAACCTGACGGAATGACAATGATCCTTCCTTCGGGCATGACCCACAAACTGACGGCCTATCCGCCCCCGGGTTTTAATTTTGACCGGTGGCAGGTCATGGGTATCGAAAAGGCTTATACAACCATTCTCCACCGGGGCGGAGCATGGAAATTTAATGATTCAGGCATCTATCCGGGTTCCGGTTGGCATACCACATCCTTCAATGATGGATCATGGGATTTCGGGCATGGTTTTTTTGGCTACGGAGATGGCAATGAAACAACGGTGCTGGATTATGGTCCCGACCCCGGTAACAAATACATAAGTTATTACTTCAGGAAAGAAATTGACATCATTGAAACGGAAAAGCTTCATGACCTGATTTTCAGGTTAATGCGGGATGACGGTGTTGTAGTTTACGTGAATGGCGAGGAGGTCCTCAGGGTAAACATGCCCGGCGGTACAATCGACCATTGGACCACTGCCTCAAATTTTGTCGGGGGAGCCGACGAGACCCGTTATTTTGAATATGCGCTCAGTGAAGTCCCTTTGCATTCCGGTGTGAACCTCATAGCCGTCGAGGTTCACCAGTCATCCCCCACCAGTTCGGATTTGAAATTTGACCTGGAAATAGAAGCTGCACGATACAGTACCCCGGACACCCAGTACTACCGGGAGCAGGAGTTATTTCTGGATACCCGTGAAGATTTAGTTTTACAGCCGGTGTTCAAAGTATCGGAAAGCCTTCCCGAGCTTTACATCAATGAATTTATGGCCAGCAACCGGCAGGCCTGGATGGATCATGGGACCTACCCCGACTGGATTGAATTGTATAATGCGGGGGTTCAGGAAGTCAATATCGGTGGCTATTATGTTACCGACAATCTGGGAGATCCGTTTAAGTGGAGGATCCCGGACGATCAGCCTGCCGCGACCATGATCCCTGCAAAAGGATACTATATGTTGATACCGGATAGGGATACCCTTGAGGGACCGAATCACCTTGACTTCAAGTTGAGCAAAGACGGAGAGGAGATCGGTTTGTCAACCATCATGAACAATACTTTCTATTGGGTGGATACGATAACTTTCGGCCCCCAGATATCCGATGTTTCCTACGGCCGTTATCCCGACGGCTCCGATAACTGGTATTTCATGGAGCAATATACGCCCCTCGCGTCAAATATAGCCGTAACCAATATCGAGTTGCCCGGCCTTGAACTTGGGGTTCGTATCTATCCCAACCCGGCTCAGTCCTTCCTGGTTGTAGAAATGCAAATTCCGGAAGGAATGCCTGAAGACCAATTGCGCGTTGCAGTCTATAATCTCCAGGGGAGTGAGGTCTTAAGCCTGGAAGAGTCTGTTTATGGACGGGAACATAGAATACAACTGGATATCGCCTCACTGCCTGCAGGCTTCTACCTGATGAAGCTGCAGGGATATGATCAGCAAAGGACCATCCGGTTCATTAAGCAATAGCATGCTGCCTAATCGCCAAAGCTGGTGCCGACATTACGGGCACTCAGGACCCAGGGATGGTCGGGTGGGACCAGTTTTGTCTTGTATACCACTTCTTCAAGTGGAACCGGCCCGGTACCGTCCCCCCTGGCAGCAACCAGGATGCCGAATTTACCCCGGTTGATATACTCCACTGCCGCCGTGCCCAGGCGGGTGGACAGCAGGCGGTCGGAAGCCGAAGGAGTACCGCCTCTTTGCAGATGCCCCAGGATGGTCATCCTGGCCTCCAGGCCGGTAAGGTCCTGCAATTTTTCGGCCACCAGCATGGTGTTCCCTGCATGCTGTGCTTCAAGTTCTTTGATCCGTTCTTTGAGCGGCTGCCGTTTTTCCTTATCCTCCTCTTCATCCAGTTGTTGTTCAATGGCGTGCAGGGCTTCGGCATACTCCTTTGACATGGCTCCCTCGGCAATGGCTACGATACTGAAGCGTTTGCCTTTCTGACTTCTTTCCAGGATGGATTCGGCCACTTTGTTGATGTCGTAGGGGATCTCCGGTATCAGGATCACGTCTGCACCTCCTGCAATACCCGAACCCAACGCCAGCCATCCGGCACGATGTCCCATGATCTCCACGACGATGATCCTGTGGTGACTGTGTGCGGTGCTGTGCAACCGGTCTATGGCCTCCACGGCAATCTGCAGGGCCGTATCAAAACCAAAGGTAATATCGGTGCCCACCACATCGTTGTCGATGGTCTTGGGTAAGGTTATAATATTCAGACCCTTTTTGTGCAGCCGGAAAGCATTCTTCTGGGTACCTCCCCCTCCAAGGCATACCAGGGCGTCCAGGTGATGCTTGCTGTAGTTCTCCACGATCACGTCGGTCATGTCCGCGTTTTTACCTCCCATGGGCATCTTGTGGGGCTTATCCCGGCTGGTTCCCAGAATGGTTCCCCCGATGGTCAGGATGCCCGAAAGGATACTGCCTTCCAGACGGATAAAGCGGTTCTCGATCAGTCCGCGAAATCCGTCCCGGAAACCGATGACCTGCATATCGTATTCCGAAACGGCGGTTTTGCCTATTGCCCGTATAGCAGGGTTCAGTCCGGGACAATCCCCGCCTGAAGTGAGTAATCCGATGAATTTTGCCATGATCCTGAATTTTCCGGGAAGTTATAACTTCTTCAGGATTAGAGGGAAATGTTGGGTTGGAAATTACTAACAAGAGGATGGGTTACGCGTTACTTGAGCGGAAACGCGATAACCGTCTTCCACCGGGTTACATCCGGCTCCGCCATCGGGTCGGTATGGTAGAATTCGAATGCTTCTCCGGTCGTCTCAACCTGGTTCTCCTCAATATATTGAATGATCTTGTTGTAGGATTTTTTGAATTCTTCATAGGGTCCGAAATGCGTTACCGATATGACCTCCATCTCGGGATAGAGTTTCAGCATGACCGGTTCGGTGGGTTCCGCTTCGGCAGTTACCGGTACCCCGGCCAGGTAATCGCTCTGACCGGTCTCTTCATCCCACGTGAGGTAATGGACAAACGGAGCACCGGCCATTCCCAGTTCATGCTTTTTGACTTCCTGCTCGATTGCCGTATATAATTCTGAAAGTTTTTCCCCGATGGTTTCCATGGTTCCACCCTCCCTGGCAACAAGGGCAGTCATGGGACCTATGGTACTTGTCTTTACCCCGGATGTTTTCGCCAGTGACGGGGGATTTTCTGCCAGGTACCGGGCCAGATTGTCCATTCCCTTTTCAAAATCCTTTCTCAGGCTCCCTTTCATAAGGTTCAAAAACAGTCTGCCGAAAGGATAGGGTGCATCCGCCGTAAAGGTCCATGTGACCCGGGTACTGTCACCCACCGGTTCCAGGGTCCATTCCACCAGTGCCGGATCGGGCTGATCCCCGAACCAGATCCTGGAAGCAATATACTGCCCGAACACAACCGAATCAACCTCCATTTTCCCGGAACCGATCTTTTCGCCGCTCCAGGTATAGGTGGAGCCCACGTATCCTTCTTCCGGGATTACTTCCCATTCGGCCTCTGGTTCGGTTGAGAGCCAGGGATCCCATGCTCCCCGGTCGGTATAGGACGCTGTATGGACAAATACCTGCGCGGGGGAGGCGGCCACCATTTTCCCGGTGCTCACTTTAGCCTTTGAAGGGAGGAACAGGGCAAGGATCAATCCCGCGACCACTATGGCCAGGATGATATAAAACAACCATTTCAGGAGTTTCATGAGGTTTGGTTTTAAAAGGTTATTAAATGATTTCCGGAACCTGCAAAATAAGAAAAGAAGTGATTTAATTCAATGGGTGATTAATTACGGATTGCGGTACCAACGGTACCAACGGTTACAACGGTACTAACGGTACATAATCGTCTCAATGTCTCATTGTCTCATTTACGCTTAATCTCTTAATCTCTTAATCTCTTAATCTCTTAATCCCTTAATCCCTTAATTTTATCATTTGACATAAATAACCCCTCAATACCATTAATTCATCATTATTTTTCGTATTTAGATATGAATATATCATTCTTCTTTCCTACTTTAGCAGCCTGGCGATGGAATATGCTTGTTAATTACTAAAGAACAGAAATCATGAAAGTAACCGTCATGGATACGACTCTGCGGGATGGAGAGCAGACATCGGGCGTATCGTTTACAGCGAGGGAAAAACTGAATATTGCCAAGTTATTATTGGAGGACCTTGGGGTGGACCGCATCGAGGTGGCATCCGCGCGGGTTTCGGAGGGCGAGTTTGAGGGGGCCCGCGTGATCTTCGATTGGGCACGGGAGAATGGTTTTCTGGAACAAGTTGAAGTATTGGGATTTGTTGACGGAACCGCTTCCCTGGAATGGATACAAAAAGCCGGCGGGAAGGTGGTGAATCTGCTTACCAAGGGATCGAAAAAGCATTGCGAACAACAGTTAAGGAAAACCCCGGAGCAACATATCCGGGATATTAAGAAAGTTATTCAGGCTGCAGATGTCATGGGGATAGGAGTGAACATCTATTTTGAGGACTGGTCCAATGGCATGCGTCATTCCCCGGATTATGTTTATCATATGATCGATCAGCTAAAGGAAGAAAAGATAGATCATTTCATGCTCCCCGACACCCTGGGTATATTGAATCACCAGGAAGTATATGAGTTTTGCTCAGGGATGAAACAGCATTACCCCGAGCTGAATTTTGATTTTCACGCCCACAACGATTACGACCTGGCGGCAGCCAACGTTTATGCAGCCATCCAGGCGGGGATCGGTTGTATTCATACCACTTTGAACGGATTGGGCGAGCGGGCGGGGAACGTTCCTTTATCCAGCGTCATTGGTGTCGTAAAGGATCACTTTCGCTACGATATGTCGGTGCGTGAAGACAATCTCTACCAGGTCAGTAAGCTGGTCGAATCCTTTTCAGGCATCCGCATACCTGCCAACAAACCCCTGATCGGGGATAATGTTTTTACCCAAACCAGCGGGATCCATGCAGACGGGGATTATAAAGACAATTTATATTTCAACGATCTGCTGCCCGAGCGTTTTGGCAGGAAGCGGCAGTATGCCCTGGGTAAAATGTCTGGGAAGGCCAGTATCATCAAGAACCTGGAAGAATTGGGTATTGAGCTTAGCAAAGAGGAAATGCAGCGGGTCATGAAGCGGGTGATCGAACTGGGGGATAAGAAAGAGACCGTTACCAAGGAAGATCTTCCCTACATCATTTCTGACGTGCTCAGGGGAGGACGAATAGAAGAAAAGATAAAGGTAAGGAATTTTGCCCTTTCTGTAGCGGCGGGGCTGCGTTCGGTGGCTACCCTCAGCATTGATATCGGGGGAAAGATTCATGAAGAAACCGCCTCGGGTGACGGTCAGTATGATGCTTTCATGAAAGCTTTATGGTGCATTTATGAAAGACTGAAGAAAAAAAGGCCGGTACTGAAGGATTATGTGGTCACCATCCCGCCGGGCGGCAAGACCGATGCCCTGGTGGAATGTACCATTACCTGGGATTATGAGGGCAAGGTCTTCAGGACCCGGGGACTGGATTCCGACCAGACCGTCGCGGCCATCCAGTGTACCATCCGCATGCTGAACATCATCGAAACCATGAATTGACGGTGCATAACGATGCATAACGCTGCCAAACGGTATTAAACCGGGAACTATTCTGCTTCAAGCAAACGTGCAGAAATAAGCTTGTATTTATCTTTATCAAGATGGATCTCAAGGCTGTCCGGGCCCGGATCATACCACCGGTGCAATACACTTATCCTGACACGGTAATTTTCTATACGGTCCCGGGCCAGGACATTGAAATGTATGCTGCTTTGAAGACTGTCCCGCCCCATGGTTAAAATACAGCTTCCCATATCGGAGGAACGGTTCGCTATCTCCAGGTCCAGATAATTGCCCCGTTCTTTATTCAGGTCCTTGGGAACAGGGATCTTGTACGTGTTTTCTTCCCGGTCCGGCAAGAGGGGATGGGTTTTTGCAGTACCGGAAGCTTGCCGGTCGTAATTCGCCCAGATATAGGGCAGGTTCATCATAGCCACTTCTTCACTGGAGGGACCGATGCGACTGAATTGCTTATTATCTTTTTTTGGTTCCAGTCTTTTTCTTTTCCAGACAAAAAATTGATCTGCCTTGATGTAAGGTTCGTAATTCCTGTATAAATATTCAGAGATCTTATAGAATCTCAGGGTATTCAGGATGTCGTCGGTGTTATCGTACCAGCTAAGGGGGTCCCGCCTGAAAACCACGTAGGGTACCTGTTTCTGTCTCAATTGTTCAACTGCCTTTCCCTGTAAATTTTCCGTGGTTATAGCCACCAGGTGGACGAAATAGACCGGTTGTTCGCGTTCAAGGTGAAAATACAGGGCCGGACTGTTGGAGAAGTCGAAGAAAGTTTCTCCTTCTGAAAGGTTTGCATTCATGAACTGTTCAAGCTCATGGAAATGATTAACCGGCTCCGGAATTTTTTCCGTATGCCGGCTGATTTTTTCAGAGGGGAAAAGAATGCCCTTTTGGTATAAAGAAGAATGCCGGTATTCTGTTATCAGGTTCGATAGCTGTACCGGTTCCTTCATCTTGAAGAAAATAATGGCGATGCTCAAAATGCTTGCAAAAGCAATGTGCCGGAGGATCCTGTTTTTGAAGGCGATGAAATATACAGGCAGACCAATAATGAAGAACAGAAAGGAATTGAGCGCTACATCGTTCTGTTCCACGAAACCATGCCGGATGATGCCTCTCTGGAAATTCAACAGGTAGAAAAAAATAAGCAGTATGGTCCCGATCCACAGCCGGGTTTGCCGTATCCTGAAAGATTTGTTGTTTAGCATGAGCAGAAGCAAAAAGAGGACCGAAAATACCGGCATAACCAGGTGCTGCAATCTGAAATACCGGTCGTGGTTATAAGCAATAAACGCGTAACCGCGGGCCTGCGGACTGCTGGAATAGAACTCCAGGGCCTGCTTTACATTTTCCCAGGCATCCGGATTTACGAACCAGTCGTAGAGTCCGATGAACAGCACAACCGGCAGCAGGCAAATGCTTAAGGCAACGAGCAGGTATTTGTAGATGAATTCCTTCCCCTTTACAATGGCGATACCGATAAGACCCAATACCAGGGCCACCAGGGCGGGAAAACCGGAGTCGGGCCGCCAGGCGGCTTCCAGGACCAGCACCAGGCCGAAAAGGAAATAGTTGAGAAAGGGTTTGGGATTGTTGTAAAGGCGGACCAGGACCAGGGGGACGAGCAGGAGCATGGCACCGGTAATGTCATAGAGGGCCACAAAAAGAAAGGGAAAAAACAATGTCAGGACCAGGGCCAGGTATGCATCCCCCAGCAGCATGCGGATAAAATAAAAATAAATTATTACGGATATAACCAGGAGGATGAAATCATAGGACCTGAAAGACAGGGAATTCTCGTAGCCGTTCAGGAGGGTGTATAAAAAGCCCGGTGCGAGGTCCGAGAGCAGGTGGGTGTTCAGAAAATCCACCACGGGCACCTGACCGAAAAGGAAAAAGTCAGAGATCGGGTTGGCCTCGTTGGCGATCTCGAAGAGCTCAGTGGTTCTTATTCCAACCGGGGTATAAAAGACTAAACTTGTGTAGCTTATAAGGAACAGGGGTAAATAATTCCTTTTCAGGATATCATGGAAAGCCATATGGACCTGCTTTTTCCTTATAAACAAGGACCATAATACAAGCAGTATGATAATTATGCCAAACAGGAATATTATGACATAGGGACTGACACCGGAATGACCTCTCTGGTTCAGTATCAAAGTAATCTCCTGGGCCAGGACAAAAGTCAGTGGAAGCAGCAATAGGTACTGCAGTCCGCCTGCACATCGGCTGAGCCGGTTTTCCTGACTGAACTCCCCGGAGAAAAAAGGGATGGAAAAAGCCAGATTGAACAGGATCAGTGCGGGATAGAACCAGCCTCGCAGCTCCAGTAAAAGATTGACCGAACTCAGGATACTGACGCTCAAAAGCATCGGCCACAGGTAAAATTCAGGAAGGGGCGGGTATTCATTCCCGGACAGAAGTCTTTTCAGAACTGCCATAACCAGCAGGTAGATAATAAGACTGATCACCAGGAAAACCGAAGGCAGCACATCCTGGTTGAGGAGGTAATGGACCAGGAGAAAAACACCCGTCACGGAGAGTATATTGATCAAGCGGATCTCCGGGCGGATGTTTTTGAACTTTTCCCACAGCCATCTGCTGAAACCAAGCAGCAGGGTGAAGCATAAGAGCAACAGGAAAACAGAACGGTAAAAATTGCCAATCCTCTGGGTGACATCTACTTTTTTGAGGGTTGCAATGCCTATGGCCCGGTCCTCAAAATGAAAGAGCTCAGGGTTATAATTTTCGTACCAGCCCAGCACAAATATCCCCAAAGCAGCAAAGAGGGGGATGAAGACGGTGTTAAATCCGGGTTTGAATAACTCTTTGAATTTCATGGATCATCGCTAAAGGGAATAAAAGTAGTAAAAATTGATTCAGGATTCAGAATGATAATTACGGATTACTGATTGCTGATTGAGCATGGGTATGGAGCATGGGTGTGATAATATATAATCCGGAATCCCTGCCTTGCTGGCAGGCAGGCGCAATTCGTTATTAATTGATAATCAATTT
>CAYQQR010000039.1:0-40459 GCA_964420035.1 uncultured Bacteroidaceae bacterium
ACCAATGGTATGAAGAATTAATGCAATTAACAACGCAAAATTAAACTATAGCCATCCTTTTATATATACCATTGTTTATCAAATAGTTATGGATATTTATTGACATAAAATATGATAACTGGTAATTTATAAATATAATTTATATTGAACTCACGTTAAATTACTGTTTTGGAGGGATACAGGAAGGAATTGCCCCGTTCCATCCTTTGTTTAAGATCTGCTCGAGTTCCCGTGCAATTGAATCATAAGATGTGCATCCAGCCAGGTTTATTTCTTCGTTGAGATCCGATTGATAATCATAGAGCTCAACCCCTTTCAGCTCCCCGGTGGTTTGATCCACCCAGTGGGTAAATCTATACTGTTCTGTCCGTATGGAATGTCCCATGTGCTGATCGTGTAAATACTGGCTGAATGCGGCTGACTTCCACTTAAGGTCAGGGTCTTCAATCAGGGGTTTAAAACTTATACCCTGGAGGTGGTCCGGCTGCGGCAAACCTGCCAGATCGCAGAGAGTGGGATAGATATCCACGAATTCCGTCAATTTAGTTATTCGTTTTCCGCCGGGTACACCCGGTATATATATGATCAGCGGGGATCGAACAGCCATTTCAAAATTCGTGTGTTTGCCATAGATCCCATGTTCACCCAACTGATAGCCGTGGTCGCCCCAGAATACAACTATTGTATTTTTATCCAGGCCATTTTGTTTGAGGGCATTCATAAGTCGGCCCACCTGTGCGTCTACAAAACTTACACAGGCTGCATAAGCATGGTTGAGATGCCTGGAGATGGAATCGGTAAAGGGACCCTGTGCGAGCATTCCTTTAAATTGACGCATCCACCAGGAATCATACACCGGTACATCCGGGAAGTACTCAGGGAGTTCTCGATATTCGGCCAATGGAATTTGCATGGGATCATACATGTCCCAATACATAGAAGGACAGTTAAAAGGCAGGTGCGGACGAACAAATCCCACGGCCAGGAAAAAGGGTTGATCTTTCTTGCCGAGGGTTTGCATGGCCCGGATTGCCATATCGGCAAACCGACCATCCGAATATGCATTATCAGGTACCTCCGCGCTGTCTGTAGGCGGTGGCATTTGCCCTCCGGCTGGATCATCCTCCCTGACGTTTTCTATCCATTCCAGAGTAGCAGGATTGTTATAATCGCTGAAATGATGACCCTCTACCGGTAGTCCCGGCTCGGACCACGAAAGCGAATCGTCCATATCCTTGTTATGAAATAATTTACCATAGGCTACCGAATGATATCCATGCTGTTTGAAATGTTGGGGTAAGGTGATCACATCCGGAGTGGTCTCCCGGATATGGGTATAATTTCCCCATATCTTGAGCTCATCTGGTCTCATTCCGGTCAGAAGGCTGGCCCGTGAGGGTCCACAGAGCGGTAATTGACAATAATTACTGAGAAGTACAGTACCCTGGTCTGCGAGCCTGTCAAGATTCGGGGTTTTGATGTGATCGCTTCCGTAGCTACCCAGCATGGGCCTGAGATCGTCAGATGCAATGAAAAGTACATTAAACTTTTCAGGTTCTTTCCCCAATTCTGAACATGAACTCAGAACAGTGAAGGAAAGTGTTTGCATTATAGGGTAGAGCCACATCATTTTGATTCGTCGTATTTTCATGGTCATTAATATCTATGCGGTTTTTAATTCGTTTAAACAGATCATTATTGCCTGCACAAAGATTCATTATCTGTTCATCGGACTGCATCATTGATAACCAAGGCATTCACTAACTTCCTTTATTTCGGTATTTCACTTTATTCAAAAAAAACTTTCAATCCGCTCCACCCGACCATGCTTTTGCAACCGGTGCAATGGGGTTGTCTGAATGGTTCGCTATTCCTTCAGGAAGTGCCATTTCCCACCCCTCCCATAAGGACACAGCTAGTTTCTTACGGACATCCTGGTACTTTTCCGACTGTGCCAGATTTACCATTTCATGTGGATCTGCAGCTTCATCATATAATTCGGCAGCCAGTAGTTTCCCCACCAAAACACCGTCTTTTTCCCTCCATTCGGTATATCGGTATTCCCTGTTCCGGATGCTGTATCCTTCCACATTGGCACCTCTTGGTATGGGGTTTTGGGGTTTCGTGATTACTGCATGACCGAAGAACAATAAGAGCAATTAGGTATATTCCTGAAGATGGCTTAATCATGTATAATAGATAATCAGAAAACGTTAGATTACTGCGTATGCAAATTACACAGTTAAGAAATGTACAATCATCTGGATACCCTGCCCGAGGTATCACCTCCCATAAGTTTCTCGACTTCCGGAACCGTAACCATATTGAAGTCTCCATGTATGGTATGCTTGAGGCAGGAAGCTGCGGTTGCGAAATTAATCACCTTCTGGAGATTCTTATTACCATAGGTCAGCAGTCCGTAAAGCAATCCACCCATAAAGGCATCTCCTCCGCCCACCCGGTCTACAATATGGCTAATATCATAGGTGGGTGCTGTATAGAGTTCCCTGCCATCATACAAAACCCCGGACCATTGATTATGGCTGGCGCTAATGGATGACCTGAGGGTAGTAATGACCATGCTTACCTGCGGATAGGCCTGCATGATCTGTTCTGAAACACTCCTGTAGGCATCTGCTGTAATTTCTCCTTTGGTCACATCAACTCCTTCGGGCTTGATGCCCAGGGTCATTTCGGCATCTTCCTCATTACCCAGGACCACATCGCAGTCCTTGACCAGCCCTGGCATGACCTCTTTGGCTTGCTTACCATATTTCCACAGTTTTTTCCTGTAGTTCAGATCACAACTTACGGTAACACCCATCTGTCGAGCCATTTGGATGGCTTCCTTACAAGCATCGGCCGCTCCCTGAGATACTGCCGGGGTAATGCCGGTCCAGTGGAAGAAATCTGCATCCTTTAATATTTTTTGCCAATCAAACATCCCGGTTTCTACCTGGGAAAAGGAAGAGCCGGCACGGTCGTAAACCACCTTACTCGGACGGGCGACTGCACCGGCTTCGAGGAAATATATGCCCAGGCGCTTTCCACCAATTCCTATGTGATGTGTATCGACTCCATGTTTATTCAATTCTTTCAGGCAGGCTCTTGCAATATCATTATCAGGTACCCGGCTCACAAAAGAAGCATGGATTCCATAATTGGCGAGAGATACAGCTACATTGGCCTCTCCGCCTCCATAACTGGCTTCGAATGAACTCACCTGGCTGAAACGTTCATAGCCCGGTGTTTTCAGTCTGAGCATAATTTCACCGAATGTAACTACTTTCTTCATGAATACATGACTGATAATTGCGGTAAAATAATTAGATATCAGACTCAATTATGATGAAGTCTGTCTTGAGTAAGTCTAATTATGTCATTATTAACCATCTTTCATCCACCAACCGGTCCTGGGTCCCATATGTACCTGGATGGTCTTGATTTCTGTGAATTCATCGATTGCCGCAGTTCCCATTTCTCTGCCGATCCCGCTTTCCTTATATCCGCCGAAAGGAACTTCAGCATAGCCATCCATAAAGGAGTTGATCCAGATGGTACCTGCTTTGACCTTCCTCGAAATGGTGAATGCTTTATCGATATCGCTGGTCCAGACACTTGCAGACAGTCCGTACATCGTATCATTGGCTATCTGAACCGCTTCTTCCAGGTTATCAAATCTCAGGACGGATAAGACTGGTCCGAATATTTCTTCCCGGGCAATGGACATATCCTTTGTGACATGATCATATATGGTGGGCTCAATATAGGCGCCATGCGGACCGGTTACTTTTCCGCCGAGTTTCAATTCCGCTCCTTCTGTCTTAGCCCTTTCAAAATAATCGCAAATCTTGCCCATTTGTCCTTCATTGATTATGGCACCTACCTTTACTTCCGGATCAAGGGGATCTCCAACTTTGACTTTTTGTGACAATGCATGTACTTTCTCGACAAATTGATCGGCAATATCATTATGGACAATGATACGGCTGCCGCTGTTACAGCATTCACCCATATTAAAGTATACACCAAACACAACGGCATCCACGGCCTCGTCAATGGCTGCATCCGGGAATATGATCTGCGGATTTTTACCGCCCATTTCCAATTCAACTTTCTTCAATTTTTCACCGGCAGCTGATGCAATCATCTTGCCCACCCGGGTAGAACCGGTAAAGGAGATCATATTCACATCTGGGTGCCGGGTCATGGTAGTCCCAACCGGGTCTCCATATCCCGAAATAATATTAACAACCCCGTCAGGCAGTCCGGCATCCTTCAGAATCTGTCCAAGACGTAGTGTTGTTCCCGGTGTAAATTCGCTTGGTTTTACCACCGCAGTACATCCGACAGCTAGTGCCAAAGGTAACTTTTGACTGATGATCAATAAGGGAAAATTCCAGGGGGTGATCATGCTGACCACACCGATGGGTTCCCGGATGGTCAGGGCCAGCATATCCTCTCCCAGGGAATTGTAGGATTCCCCCTTGGTATGCCGTGCCAGCGTCGCAGCATAATCCCAGTTGCCTGCAGCCCATTCCATTTCATCTATGGCCTGGGTGATAGGCTTTCCGCTTTCCAGGGTTTCAATATAGCCCAGCTCTTCTGCATTTTCGCGGATCAGGGCTGCTGCCTTCAAAATAACTTCTGCTCGAGCTGCCCCAGGCATGTTGGGCCAAAGACCCGTATCAAAGGCTTTTCTTGCAGCAGCAATGGCCTTTATGGCATCCTGTTCCTCTGCCAGGGCGTATTCCCCTATGATTTTATCATGTGCCGGGCTTTTCCGCTGGAATCTTTTACCACTTGCAGCTTCCACATAATTACCATCGATAAACAATTTATATTGAAAAGGGTTTTTAGGTACTTTTTTCATAAGACCGATAAGATTTTAGTGTTGAACAAATATTCCAAAGAGCATGCCACCTGCTGCTGCAACAATCACACCAAGCAGGGTGAGTTTTGCTGCTCTTGACTTTGGATCCGGATTCTTCAGCCAGTATATCCCGATCAGGGCATTGACCACAACGCATAATTGGGCGATGGTGAATCCCTGGCCTGTACCCAGGTTCTCAGGTTGCATCATAGCCAGGGCACCGTAGTTTCCTATACCCCACAGTGCTCCGGTACTCAGCAATCTAAAATAGTGCCCTGTTTTTTCAAGTTTGATGGGCGACCGGGTTGCAATGACCAGGATCGATGAACCTACAACCATTCCAATAGACAAGGGCAGGGTTCCTATCCACATATTAAATTCGGGATAACCTGCTGTGCCAATCTGGATGGGAATAAAATAAGTGGCAAATCCAATTCCTGCACCCATGGCGCCAATTAATCCCAGCAGCCAGGCTTTGCGTGTTTCGGGCGTTTTTTCACCGCCCCCTCCAGAGAATATGATGATCAGAATACCGGATATGATGATAATAACGGTTATGACCGCGTAAAGTATATTCCTTGGTACGGTATTAATGAATTCTCCAAACAGGATGATCCCCCAAACAATGGAAACCAATATATTCATGGGAGCCCATATGCCAAAGGCCTTGGCCATACCGATCCGGCTGGTACCGATGAATGCTGACCATCCACTGAGGGACCAAATCACACCACCCAGAAAGGGAAACCAAAAAGTAACCATGTTCAAACCTTCATATCCCACGAAGAGACTCACTATAACCGCCATGATAAATACGGCCAGAGTAACATAAAAAGTCCGTGTTTGCTGCCCTTTTAAGGGTACATTCTGGGATGGGGCGATCCAGCTTCCCCAGGCCAGTACAGTGATGATAGCAAAAATGATTCCTTCCATAATGATAGATTTTAGGATTTATTATTATCTTTTTCTGTATTCAGTATGCCCCTATAAAAGGTATAATAATCACCCTTGTTGAGCATTCGCCATAGGTAATAGGCTAATTCCGCTAAATGATAATCCCCCCACATACTGGACTCCCCATAAGGTATGCTGGCTCCACTAGGAATATGATCCCATCCGTTCGGCCGGTGATATACCGAATGGAGCAATAAACCCTGATGTTCTCTATGTTCGGATAAGTAAGGCTCCTTAAGAAGGCTTTCCGTAACCGTCAAACCCGCCTGAAAGTATTTCCCGGCATCATCAGCCCCTTCGTGCTCCAGGCAATGCGCCAGTCTTAACAAACCCTGAGCCGCGATGACTGCAGCTGAACTATCGACCGGCTCATAATCATTAAAGGGATCTGCAATGTTATCCTGATAAGTACCAAGCTTATAAAGTAAAGGAGCCCCGGAATCCCAGAAGGGGATTCCGTCCGAAGATGTATGTTCCAGATAGAAATCAGCACAAACTTTTGCTGCCTTGAGAAATAAAGATTGGACCTTTTTATCCGACTCTATCTTATCCTGCTCAAACTCCAGAAATTCTGAAAAACCCAGGATGGCCCAGGCCAATCCCCGGGTCCAGGTTGAAAACGGGGAGTACCCTTGTTGGGAATTCGGACAACGGTAGCTTCCATCGTTTACATTGAATATGGATTCATGAGCCACCCTTCCCGGCACATCGTATTGATCCCTACCCTTCCCATAGTATATGGAATACGCTGCAGTGCAAAGGGCATGTTTTATGGCCCTTTCATGAAGGTCCACCAGGCGGTCATTTTCAGAATACATTTGATGACCCAATATGTGCGCAAGAATCAGTATTCTGCAGGTGCGGATGGTATCCACAAAAAGGGAATGCGGTCCGTTAAAGGAATAAATATATCCTCCATCGGGTAAATGGGTCCAGCGCATGGCCTGTACACTACCGGAAATTTTTAGAACAGACTCATAATAATTCCGCTCCCAATCATCCTGTTCGAATGTACCCTCATTAAGCATGCGTAGCAAATTCCCATAGGTGCTTATGTTGTTGAAGCCGTGATCGTGTACTCCGGAATGGGTGACATGAGATAACATTTGAGCGGTAATGTTTCGCCGGGTGTTTCTTAACGCTGTTTTGTTATCAGAAATATTAAAAACAAAAAGGGGAATTCCGTAAAAGAAGCCCTGCGTCCATTCGGTCCAGCCACGACTGGTATACTGCCCTTTTACCGTAAAAACAGGGGACCCTTTAGAAGTATCGTAATCTTCCTGAAGTTTTAAAGTCTTCGCTTCGGCAATATCCCAGAAATGTTTCAGATTTCCTTTCAGTTCCGCAATATTGATATGATAGTTTACTTTCATTCCCGCAATCAGCTTTTTTTGGCCGATTCTTTCAGGGCCAGAATATCAAATAAGACATCGATCCCTTCGGTGGTCCTGTTCTTATCGTGTATCGCCTGTTTGGCCAAGACATAGGTCTCTGAGTCGAGATCAAGCAGTTCTTTTACAAATTCCTGCAATTCTGACTCCTTGACTTCCTTTGGGAAAATTTTATTCAGCAATTTAGCACTGAGGGCCTCTTCAGCATCGTACTTTTTCCCAAGCAGAACAATTTCCTTGGCGATCACCTCTCCAAACAGGTTCCTCAACCTGGTCATTCCACCCCATCCGGGAAGCCAGCCGTTTTTCAGTTCCGGGCTAAACAACAGAGCATTATCGGTACCGAGACGAAAATCGCAGCATAAGGCCAGCTCCAATCCTCCCCCGATGGCATAACCATTAATCAGTGCCACTGTAGGTTTGGGCAAATTTTCTATCTTGTTGAAAACATAATTCCCATATTCTATCCATTCCATCATGCCACTATCTGTCAGTTCTTCAAACTCTTTGAGGTCCGCACCGGAACTGAATGATTTTTCTCCGGCTCCTGTTATACTCACCACTTTGATCTCTTTATTCATCCTGGCTTCCTCAGCATATTGGTCCAGCATTTTCAACATTTCCATTCCGATGCAGTTCAGCTTATCAGGATTATTTAATGTCAGGATATAATTTCCATCTGAAAGTTTACACTGGATTTTCATTTGAGGTCAGGTTTTGATTTTATCCACCAGGTTGAAGGTCCCATCCTGAAAGATAGTCTTATCCATTAGCGGTATAGGTTCCTTTATAATAGGTTTAAACTCCATCATGTCGAGGATATCCCTCTGAAGGTCTGCACCCGGAACTATTTCGAGCAGTTGAATCCCGTCCTTAGTTAACTGAAAAACGGCCCTTTCGGTAACATAATAGACTTCCTTACCCAATTCAGCGGCATAGGGTCCATTGAAAGTTACCTGTTGTACAGTTTCGACAAACTTTTTGTATTTGCCGGGATTACGGACTGTCAAACCTTTTTCGCTTAGTTCAACTTCGCCTTTGGCTGCAAAAGCACCACAGAAAACTACCTTTTTGGCATTCTGGGAAATATCAATGAAGCCCCCGCACCCGGTCAATACTTTTCCAAAACGGCTGGAATTCACATTCCCCTTTCGATCAACCTGGGCAAAACCCAGGTAACACAAATCGAGGCCACCCCCATGAAAAAAGTCGAACTGGTATCCATCATCAATAATAGCAGCAGGGTTGTACATGGCCCCGAAATTTAGACCGGTTGTCAGGATCCCATCGATCTGCCCCTGCTCTATCATGAAGGTAACCTGATCTTTCATGCCTTCCTCATTGATAACTATGGGCACTCCGTCTGGCATTCCATATCCCAGGTTAATGAATACATTGGGTTTTACTTCCATGGCAGCCCGGCGGGCAATGACTTTCTTTATGCCCGTCAATTCAAGTTCCTGACGTTCAAAATCTGCACTCCTGTCAATGAGCGCTTCGCTGTAATGAGTAATAAAGGTCATAGATTGCTCCGGGTCCTCTATGATATAATCAACCAGTACAGCAGGAATCTTTACCCTCTCGGGCTTTGCCCGGGTTTCCGGACGGATTTTCTTGACCTGGGCTATAACGATCCCTCTGTTGACCTTTGCCGCCTGGACAAGGGTCAGCATGGAAAAGGTCCCTACCTCCTCTTCCATGGTAATATTACCCTCCACATCAGCATAGGAACCCCTTATGATGGCAACATCGATAGGATAAGACTTGAAAAATAATTGATCTTCACCGTCTATTTTTACACGTTCTACCAAATCCTCTTTGGTTCTGGAATTGATCTTGCCGCCTTCAATAGTGGGGTCCACAAATGTGTTTAATCCTACCTTGGTCAACAAACCCTTTTCCCCACCGGCTATCGCACGCATCAGGTGAGTCAGAACGCCTTGCGGGAAATTATATCCTTCGATTTGCTCTTCGAGTACCATGGTGCATAACCTGGGTGCATTGCCCCAGAACCCTCCAATATCTCTTTTTACCAGACCGGGAAGGGCTACATGGTTCAAACCCCGGGAATCATTGTCTCCAACACCGCATGGATTGACGAAGGTCAGGTTTCTGGGTCTGCCTGTCTTATTATAATGCAATCCCAACGCTTCCAATATTTTATCCGGAACGGCATGACCGGCACCGGCACCGCCAACCACAACCGTAGCATTGTCCTTGATTGCTGAAATTGCTTCGGATATGTTTGTATTCTTCATTGGAACAGCATTTACACGTGTAATTAAAATCAAAAAAATTATATGGAATCCCTTATCATCAGCCTAGTTTTGAAGACTTTTTCCATAGGCAGGTCTTCTCCGTCATTAATACTGGATACCAGCATTTTGATCGCATCATAGCACATATTTTTTAATGGAATGTGCACCGTGGTCAACTGCGGTATAAGCAGTTTGGATCTTTCCAGGTCTCCAAATCCAACAATAGCAAAATCCTCCGGGATTTGTAGCTTCAATTTAGCCGCAGCACGGTAGATTCCAATCGCAACCGAATCATTAACGGTAAAAACAGCGCCCGGGCTCCCATTTGCGATGAAATAATCAATAAAATTCCTGTAACCGCTTTCCTCGGTTAGTTCACCCACAATAACCCGATCTTTCCTGTATTCTATACCTGCTTCCTTCAGAGCAGATCTGTATCCTTCATGCCTGTTTTTACAAATATTAATATTCTTTGGTCCGGTAAAATGCACGATTTTTTTATGTCCTTTCGAGATGATGAAATTGACAGCCTCTCTGGCAGCTTCCAGATCATTTGAAAAAACCCCCGGATGTTTCATGCCTATGGGGAAACGATCGTAAAAGATCAATTTAACCCCTGATGCAATGATCTTATCATAGATCTGAATATTTGCCACTTTTCCGGAGGTTCCGATAATGATACCATCCACACCCATGGACAGCAGGGTACGGATGTTCCTTTCCTCGTTTTCTCCTTTCTCAAAACTTATCGTGGGTACAATATTATACCCAAATTTACTGGAAGCCTCATAGAAAAATTCAACTGAATGTGCAAAGAAGGAATGAGCGATCTTCGGTAAAACGAGCCCTATGGTCCAGGTTTTCCGGGAAGACAAGCTCCTTCCAATCAAATTGGGAATATATCCCAGTTCATCCGCCTTTTGCTTAACCTGGTTTCGGGTATGAAGAGCGATTGTGGAATCATCGTTCAATGCCTTGGTCACAGTAACCCTGGAAATATTCAACGCCTGGGCAATATCCGATTGGGTAATCTTTGTCATACAAAATTTTACACGGGCAAATATAGCATTTCTAGTAGTTTTGCGATACTGGCAAAAATTAATTTAAGTTTATTATAGGATCAAACACCTCATATTTAACTGTATTATCTCTGTAAACTAGGGTGTCAAATACAAGGTGATCGGTTGTACCAACGCTGTATTTGTAATTCATGTAAATCACATTTCGATCCTTGCCGCCCCAGGAATCACCCCCTTCGACAAACTGACCACTTCCGGCTTCAGGTACGTCCAGGGAAGATTCTGGGATTTTCTCAACAATGATTTGACCTGAAGCAAGATCAAACTCAAGCTTAACACCATTTCCACTACCAACTTTTACGCCGGCAAAATTTGAATGTAGTTCATATCTTCCGGTAGTGGTCAACTTAACAACCTGGTCGTCCTCTACGTATTGCTCATGGTATATGAATGTATCAACTCGGTTACCTGAACCATCGAGAGTGAAATCCACTCCCCGCCTCAGGTAGTTACCGTGGTATTCATTAATGTATTTCACCATAAATAGTGTAAAATCCTTGGGTGGGGCATTCGGGTCCCAATGCGCCGAAATTCGTTTGTCAGCACTGTCAACAAGCGGAACTCCTTTAAGAATGGAATCAGCGTCAGTGCTGGTTATCTGCAGGGGGACTACATAATGGTTTCCGACAGCCAGAGAATCAAAAAGGAAATCTTCGGTCAATTGCACACGAATTAAACCACTGAAAGAACCAGCCGGTATAGTTACCATATTGGTAGGATCTAGGTTGTAATATGAGTCGGGTAGTGCCTGTACATTATTACCCAGGCTGTCGCAAAGTGTTTCATCAACAGTAAATCCTACAGTCCAGTTTTCTTCGTTAACATACATTCCACCTATGGATACCCCAATGTCGAACATCAGCTCTTGATCCATCGAATTGTCAAACCGATCCTCACCTAATATCAAGGTTCTAATCGGATATTGAACAGGAAAATATACAGCTTTGTATTCAAAGTCAGGGAATTTCTTTTCCTGGTTTTCACAAGCACCAAGAATTGTAGCAATTATTAATAAAAACTGAATTCTTCTCATGTGTTAAAAATTAGTATATGGTTCATTTACTTTTACCAACCGACATTTTGGACAATATCATATTTCAATGTTTCTTCATATGGAACCGGGCCATAGATCATAAAATCCTGGTAGCCCCTTTGTTCCAGGAACTCAGGTACATGGCTTGGGATTTGATTGAAATCAATACGCATGGCATGTACATCCTCCATCATTTGATCCACCAGGTTCCAGCGGCGAATATCCCAAAACCTGTGTCCTTCGAAAGATAGTTCTATCCTCCTTTCCTGACGGATCAGTTCGCGCATCTGATCCTTTCCTGTAATAGACTGCAAGTAAACATCCGGTTGTTCTATCCCGGCTCTTTCGCGAATCGCAGCCAGAACAGACCTGGAAGTAAAACCATATCCTTGCGGATCACCATCCGGTCCCCAAGCTTCATTGGCGGCTTCAGCAAAGTTCAGGAAGACTTCTGTAAACCTGACATAGGTATAAAAATGTTCGGCAACTGTTATGTTCCCAGGCTCCAGGTTAACTGCATTCAACATAAATTTCTTCAGATAGTATCCGGAGCGGGTGGATGTCTCAAGCTGGTTAATTCCATCATCTACACCAACATGCGTAAATACGGTGTCCTTTAGCACATTTCCGTTAAAAATAATATAATGGGCAAGTCTGGGATCCCTATCCGAATATGGATCGTCGGGAATATAATTACTCGAACTATGACTGATTGGATAACCATTTTTCATTGGAAAAACTTCCACAAGGTCCTGTGTTGGATTGGTCCTGCCATTCCCATATTCCGAGGGAGGAAAGTTTTGTAATTCCATGGAGTTACTGGTGTTAATGGAAGTTCTCCAAATCATTTCTTTAGACCTTTGATCCGTGTAAAACAAATGACCGGAAGAGGATAGAGCCGATATACCCCCGCAAGAATCCAGGAATGTGCCAGTCGTAATGGCCACTTCTTCCCACGGGATATAATCAAATGCCGGACTGGCCGCATGTAGCATAAAGCGAGTTTTAATTGCTCTGGCTGACCTTCCATCCATCCGGTTATCCAACCGGCTACCTCTAGCTGCATTATGGGCAGCACTGTTGGGCTCTTTTACACCAATGTTTTTATACTCCCATGGCAGATATTTAATGGCTGTATCAATGTCGGCGAGGATCTGATCCATGCATTCGGCATAAGTATTTCTGGCTAATTGGAATTCTTCATCAGTATCGATGACTTTAGTAACTATCGGGAAGCCAAGCAGGTCTCCTAGTAAAGATCTGCCGGCATGATGCTGGAGCAATTCAAATTCAAAGTATGCGCGCAGCCCATGGGCCTCGCCCTTTAGTCTTTCCATATGCCAGAGATTTTCTACTTCATCCCTCCATGCCCATTCCACTTCCTGATACTTGGAAAGGAAATAGTTTATATAATAAATTGCTTCATAGGCATTCTCCCATTGTGAATTTGGGTAAAAAATGGAAGTCCATTCACCCGTTGCCATCCGTCGGAATTGTGAACTTTTATCATTGGTTACCGCATCATCAGATATAATATCTTCGTTGAAATTGTATTCAATGGGCAATCTAGCGTAGGCATTCAAAAGTATCCCTTCAAAAAGAATAGGATTACTCAGCATCTGCTCATCTGTGAGACGATCATCCTCCCTGGGATCCAGGAATTTCTCACAGGAAAAGAAACCTGTCAGTAATATTGAATATAATAATATCTTATTAAGGCCTTTCATAAAACATATATATTAGAATGACGTATTAATACCTATTGTGGCTAGGCGAAATTGGGGTTCTGTTCCTATATTCAATTCTCGTTTTTCTTGGTTTTCTGAGATTGTAAAAAGATTACTGGCTCTGAAATAGACCTGGAAATTCCTTAAGAAAGTTCTTTGCGCCAACCTATAGGGTAAATTGAATGTCAATTGAACCGTATGCAGCGTAAACCAATCCTCTTCGTAAAGCCAGTAAGTCGAATTCCTGAAGTTATTGGCATTGTCGGTGGAAGAGAGCCTGGGGTAGGTTGCCAAGGATGATGTTTCCGGAGTCCACCTTCCGGTTATATATTCTGGATACTTCCTATCCCCATACACCCAGTAATACGGTCCATTGTATATTGAGCTCTGGCCCGTTTGGCCGGTCCCAAGAACAAATAGTTCAAGCATCTTGTATTCTAACCTTAAATGTAAACCATACTGCATCCTTGCATGCCCGTTACCTATGACTTTTTCGTCATTTATATCTATTCTGCCATCATCATTTAAATCCTCATATCGAATATCCCCGGGCTGTACTTCTCCAAAACTGGGGACTGGAAGATCACCGTTGAGTTCACCGTTCGTAAAATCAACTTCAGTATAAAATCCTTGTGCAACAAGTCCGAAAATGGCATCTGTGGGTTTTCCAGTGCGTTTCAAATAATCATACTCATAATTGGGTTCATCAAGCTTTATTACTTTAGGTACAGTATAGGTAAGATTGGCTCCAAAGGAAAACTCTAATGCACTAAAAGATTTGTTATAATTCAATCCAATCTCAATTCCCTGGTCATTAAAGCTATTATAATTAATGTAAGGCAAAACCCCTACATAATGAGGGTAAAGACCTGTTCGCTGTGTAACAACACCAGAAAATCGGCTGCTAAAATAGGCGCCTTCAAGCTTAAGTGTATAATCAAACAAAGCAGCATTAAAACCAAGGGTTAATTGGCTTCTTTTAGCCCAATCAATTCCAGGATTACTAACGGATTCAATGATTGCTGTCCGGTTAGCAGAAACTTGGTCACGGTAATAGTAGATGGGACCTCTGGTGAAATTAGTCCGGAAATAGTATTCACTTTGAAAATCTCTATCAGTATTTACCTGGCCCCAGTTTGCTTTCAATTTTAGATACATGGGAGAGGGAAAGAAATTTTCCTCGCTTATCACCCAGGCCAACCCGGCTGCTGGTGAAAAAGAATACCGATTTTCCTTCGCAAAGGCCGGAGATCCCGCTAGAACCCCACCCAATTGAACTGCATACTTATGCTTGTAGTTATAATTAGCCTGAATTCCAAAATGAAGATTTCTGGAATGTGCATAACTATCATTGCGGACAAAATGGTCTAAATATGTAACTCCTACTGCATTGATCTCATGGTTCTCATTAAAGATCTTATCGTAATTAATAGTACTGTAAAAACCAATCTTCCTATAGAAATTCGGTCTTATTATGGATTCACTGCCTTCCTTAACATCAACTCCATGTTTTATTAAAATCAAACTGTCTTCGTTCATTTCGTTGACTAAAGCAGGTTCGTAGATGGCATATTGATTCAGCAATTGCGTCTCATAATAATTGTAAAGATCGAAAGCGAGGTTGGCACTTGCTCTAAGCCCTTTTGTAAGACTATTAAGATCAAAATCAAGACCTGTATTTACCTGGAGATACCTACTTAATGAATTTCTATAACCGGTTCTAACCAAGTCTCCGTATATATTGGTCTGATACTCGCTGGTTCCTCCCAAAACATATTGACCATCAATGATAGAGGTAGAGGGGACTTGATCGAAATCTGTAATCGGTACCAACACAGGGCTGCGGTTTGGAAGAAAACTCGAGGCATTTTCCCAGAAATCTCCATTTGGACCCTTGTGTATGTCAAACATGGCAAGTCCCATGAATTTCATTTTGATCCTTTGGGTAATATCATAGTTCACATTACCTCTGATGTTGAAAAGATCATCCAACTCTTTTCTGCCTAAAGAGATCAGACTTTCCTGACGATTCCAGTGTATAAAAGTAAAGTAATTGGCTCTATCGTTACCCCCGGAAGCTTGGGCAGAGAAATTATAAAATGGTCTGTTGTTTCTCAGATAAGTAGAATTAAAATAGTCCTCGTCCGGGTATAGTATCGGATTCGTTCCGTTTCTTGTTTTTTCTATGCTCTCTGAATCATATTTGGTCAATTTTCCATCGTTCACCAGAGCCTCGTTGTATAAAGTCATGTAGCTAGCGGCATCCAGATATTTCGGATAGCTGATCGGATTCATGGTACCGGTCTCCAATCGAACATTCATTTGCCTCTTATAAGGATGACCCTGCTTTGTGGTTATGAGGACTACAGGCACATCAGCCTGTGGTCCGTAGAGCAATCTGGACGATATATCCTTTAACACTGTTATCTTACTAATTTCCTGAAGATTAATGATCTGTTCAGGTAAGCTTTGCTGATTTATATTGATCCGGCTGGGTCTGGGAATGCCATCCACGATAAACAAAGCCTCTCCAAGTCCATATATATCGGCATTACCAAATAAGCCGGGTATTCTGCCATTTAAACCGCTATAAAGGTCCTGCTTGCCATCATACTTTAAAATTTCCTCTGGGTCGAGTACGGTTACAGAACCAGTGATGTCACGTTTCTTCATATTAGTAAACGGAAGATTTACCCTATCCGATTCAGTAAGCTGGTAAGCAGGACTTTCCAATGATATCTCTTTGGGAATAGTGCCTTGTTCCGGTTTAATCCGAACGGTATTATACCCATCTTTCTCAACTAAGAGAAAACTATTCGTGGATACGGAGACTTCAAAAGATCCATCCTTACCCGATTTAATCCAGACCGAACCGCCGTCTCCATAGATCCAGGCATCAGAAACAGGATTTCCGTTGGCGTCAACAATCTGAGAAGTCAGTCTTATTTTTGTGTCCTGCGGTTGATTTTCCTGAGCTAAAATTATACCCGGATTCATCAGGTTCAGATACAAAATGATTATAAATAAGATTGCTTTATGATACATGATTTTAAGATTTTACCTTTCAACTACCATCCCGGATTTTGGGGCCAGGTTGGATATATTTGAGTTTGTTCTCGTGGAAAAGGCAGCCAGTAGTGCTTTTGTTCAAATACTCTGGTTAGGACTTCCACCTTATTAAAATATGTGTATTCTTTGTCAAACTCAAGAGAATAAACAGGCTTATATTCCGGCAGGTGTGCAATGTACCACCTTCTCATATCATTCCATCTGTGTCCTTCAAAACAGAACTCTGCCGATCGCTCAGCACGTATTCGTTCACGTAGATCTGTCTGGTTATGAAATTTGGCTGGTATATCAGGCATACCTGCCCTGCTCCGCACAATATTAACAGCATCAAGAGCAGTGAGCGTTGCACCTTCTGCAATGCCGTTGGGACCAACCACTTCATTCATGGCTTCTGCATAGATGAGATAGATATCGGCTAACCGCATCAATGGGGTCATATTGGTATATCCGGAAGTTTCAAGGTCCCATTTATTGACGTCGTCTGGCCAGTATTTTCTGGCATAATAACAAGTGACAATAGTTTCCTTCCAGTCGCTTCCCCCCTGGAAGAATTCAACCGTTGATTCCGGTACGCTTGCTACCTGATCGCCATCCACATATATATTTGCTCTAAATCTTGGATCACGGTTGCTCCATGGATCCATGGGATCATATATAGACTCGGGATCATCAATCGGCAAACCATCGATGGTTTCGAATTCATCCACAAGATTCTGTGTAGGTGTTTCGATCCAATTAGTTCCTCCACCGTATTTACCAGGACAGTAAGTCCTTCCTAACCTCCACTTAAATTCAGCGGGTCCGCATGCGGTTATCGATCTTTGCCACCAATTGAATGGCAATCTTGCAAAAATCGTTTCTTCTGTCCAGGGTACAGAACAATCTTTTGTAGCAAACATTAGCCGATAATCTTCAAAAGGGGTCAAACTGTATATGCCCTGGTTGGCTAGTTTGATCACTTCAAAGGCAGCACTTGCGGCTCGAAGCATGTATTCCGTATCGAATTCGTAATTGCCACCTGCATCATGAACCATCAAGGGACTCCCTGCATAAAGCAAAGCTCTGGCTTTATAGGCTTGGGCAGCGCCCTTAGTAGCACTCCCTGTATTCAATCCTTCCCTCTGCTTCCCTGTCTCAGTAAGATCCCAATCCAAAGGCAATAATTCAGCTGCCTTATCTAAGTCCTGAACTATCCTTTCGACACATTCCTGGAAGGTTAACCGTGGAAGCAATATGTCATCAGTAGCTGTATAAACCTTATCAATGTATGGTATACCTCCCCATCTTAATATGATCTCCCAGTGAAGCAAGGCCCTAAAGAAGTAGCCCTGCCCAGCTATCAGGTCCTTTTCCTCCTGGGTACCGTTCATCTGAAGGGCTTTCTCAATGCACATATTGGCTATTCTAAGGCCTTTAAAGGAGTCAGGATAAACTCCGGAAGGATTACCGAACATGCCTATGCTGCCCGTATTGTTGCATAAATAATTGGTTTGCCATGTATTTAAAAACGACCAATAATTACCATCGGCATATTTCCTAGCAGTATTGAAATTCGCGGAGGCAATGGTATGGTCCCCATTTTCGGATGCCGAGTACCAGGCATGCCGATTCATATCGATAATGCAGCCATAAAGAACATCAGCATATCCCTGAAAACTCTCATAGGTACTGAATACGTCATCTTCGGTTATTTCTGCATCTGGAGTTCGGTCCAGGTATTTCTCACAAGATGAGAACCATGCAAGTGCAAGAATCAGAACACCAGTTAACTTTATCGCTTTTTTCATGAGTATTCTTCCTTTTAATGATCGATATTAAAAATTCAGGTTTAAACCTACACTCACTGAATAAGTAAGAGGATAATCAGGTGGATATTTGGGTTGATCTACATCTTGGACTATCTTATTCCATAACAGGATATCATTAGCACGGGTGAATAATCTCAGATTTTGAATTGCCATCCTGGCAACACCTGGTCCATCCAGTGTATAGGACAACTCAGCAGTTTGAAGTCTCAGATAAGACATATCCCACGCAAAATAATGTCCTTTGGGTGATTGATGATTATAACGAACATGCGGATAGAGATCTCCTGAGGTTCTTCCAGCTTCTGGAGACCATGATTCATCTCTATGATAATCGAAAGCAACATGAACATTATGATTGAACTCGGTGTATGCTATTTGCTGAGGTACACCGGTAACATTATAAACCCCGAAGATTTGGGCCAAGATACTCCAACCCATATAATTAAAACCAAGTACCAATCCATATTGGTATTCCGGACGCCTGGGGTAACCGTAAGGTACAACATCATCCGCATTGATTACGCCATCGGCATTGTAATCCATAATCCGATAATCGCCAGGTAAATAGAACTGGTTATTTTCACCAACAACCCCGGTATACATATCGTTCCAGGACTGGATAACACCGGTGTGGACATAACTGCGAACCTGGTCAATTGGGAAACCTTTTGTTTTTTGGTAATCGGGTTGCAGGGGCGGGTCATCTCTGAATATCACTTCATCCCTGACCCTTGCCCATGTGAGCCTCGACCAGAAACGTGAATTGGAGAATGCTTTTGAAAAGCCAAATTCCAGTTCCCATCCCCTGGACTTTGTCTCACCCAGGTTAGCTGAGGGAAGTGGTCCGCCAAATATAACAGAGCTCGTACGTTGAGCACCCTGGATGAACATATCTGTGCGATGTTCCCAGAAGTAATCAAAATTCAATGTGAACAGATTCTTAAAGACTCCTAGTTCAATCGCTATATTATTCTTAGTCGCAACCTCCCAGTGTATATCCGGATTGGCGATTACCTCTTCAAAATAAAGGTCATACCTTGGCTGGGTATATGGAGTTCCAAATGGAAGGCCGTAGTTAGTTTTGTACCAGGAACCTACATACTGCCATCTGGGAATGCCGGCATCGTTCCCAACCCTACCCCATGAATACCTTAGTTTCAAAGTATTGATAGATGGTAGCGCTTTGCTGAAGAATCGTTCATTTGATAGCATCCATCCTCCAGCCAGGGAGGGGAAGAACCCAAAGCGATATTGCTTGCCAAATTTCTCTGAACCGTTATAGGCACCATTGAATTCTAGAAAATACCTTCTGTCGAAATTATATGTCACTCTTCCAACCCAATCCTCACGGTAATTTGTAAAGTTAGAACCCGTAGTGTGTTCCCGTCTATTAAAAAGGAATAGGCCGCTAACGTCATGTTTTGCAAACCGGCGAGCATAATTCATAGATAATTCATAATACAGTGATCTGTATAGAGAGCCTCCGGTAACCGATTCTGTGGTGTATTGGTTCGGTAAATCAACATAATTAAATCCATGACTGGATCCCTCGTAAGACTCAGGATTGGTATAAATAATATATTTTGCTGAATCTTCTGCATTTTTTGCATCCAGAATGGCAGGGTCTATATATTTTGTAACCGTACCCTCCTTGTCAGCGGCATAATTGGGTCCATAGGTATTATATCGATTGTCGGCCGACAGTCTTCCTTTTGCGGATAGTCCCTTAGTGATAAAATCCAGACTCTGAGTGACTATAAAATCTGCGTTTAGTTCAGAGCGGCTTCCCCTTTCAATTCCAAAATAATTAAGTTCATGCACAGGATTCTTCTGTTGCGTTTGTATGTCGGCAAACCCAATCATACCATCGGAATATGTAACCGGGAAAAGGTCCGGTGCATTGCCATAAATGGCTCTGTATATGCGAAGTATATTATTGGTTCCAGGTCTTTGCGTAATCCCGTATAGCGCACTCAAATTCAATGCAAACTCCGTAGTTTTTGTTAAATTGAAATCCAGATTACTACGGAAGTTATAGCGCTGATATTTGTATTCGGGTTTGTATCCTTGTCCCATATCCTGTCCTTTGAATATGTCACCTTCATTGAGATAACCAAGGGACAGAAAATACTTTACAAAATCAGTACCACCGGTTACATTAAGGTTATGACGGTGAGATAAACCAAAATCCCGGGTTGTTTCGTCGGCCCAGTCAACATCGGGATATAATTCAGGGTATTCCTGGGTCCTGTAATACTGAAGAACTTCCCAGGGCGTGTAATCGTCCCAAATGGTTTCATCGGTGACAACCCCATGGGCAATAGCCATATCTTTCAGATAATTAACATCATAGGAATTCAGTGTATTCGGGATTTCTGACAATGCTTTTGCCGTTACCAAACTCTCAAATGAAAGAGTTGGTTTTTGAATGGCACCTCGTTTGGTTGTTATAAGTATTACACCATCTGCCCCTTTCACACCAAATACAGCGGTAGCCGAGGCATCTTTAAGCACTGAAATACTTTTAACCTCATTTGGATCAACATCACTCATATTGCGTTCCACTCCATCCACCAGAATCAGTGGCTGGCCACCATTCCATGTTGTTTGTCCACGAATGTAAACTTCAGATGGCCGATCATCAGTCCACATACTTCCCACCTCTCCACCTGTAAGCGTGCCTCCGCCAGGTCTGGCATTATAGCGTATAGTTACGAGCCCTGATATATTTCCGTTAAGACTGTTGACCAGGTTGCTGCCGCTAACAGTCCGTCTGATATCATCACCTGAAGCCTGAGAGATTGCAGCAACTTTGCTTTCTTTATTCTGGGTTCCATAACCTACTACAACAACCTCCTCCATGGCTGTTGTTTCATAACTGAGGATGACATCGATAACTTCAGTTTCACCGGTAAGTGTAACCGTCTGGGCCTCCATACCTACGTATGAGAAACTCAATTGATCGCCCACATTGGCATTGATGGTATATTCACCATTCATACCGGTGACTACTCCCCTTGTTGTTCCAACAATAACCACTGTTACGCCGATAAGGAGTTCATTATCCGGATCGGTAACTTTTCCGGTAATTGTCAGGGGTTGAGCGAATAAGCCTGTCCAATTCAATATAAATATTGTAAAGGCAAATAACAATCTTCTGATCATTTGTCCAGGAATTTAGATTTCATAAACACAATTGAATATATGATTTAAGTCCAAATCTATCATCAATTTTTCAAGCAAATAGATGCAAGTCTCAGTTGTTCCTATGACTTAAATTCATGACAAGGAGAATAGTCTTCTATTGAAAAGAATTACTAAAGCTTTGCAGTAATCCTGTAAAATGAAAGTTACTACAAAAGAAGAGAGAACCCGGTAATTAGCGACCGGGTTTCTCCCATCAAGGATCTATTTTTTAATGAACTTGGTGCTTACTATGCCTGTATCAGATTCAAGTGTTACAAAATATATACCTGACTTTAATTTGGAGATATCAACCACTCTTTGGTCAACAGGCTGGAATTTTATAGTTCTTAACTGCTGTCCAACAATGTTTGTGATTGTGAGTTGCTGCATCCCTTGATACTGAACTGTGATCTGATCTCCCGCAGGATTCGGATAAATACTAATCGGTCTATTTTCTATTGTTGAAACAGAGGAAACATCTATTAAGCTAATATTATCAAAATAGAATATTGATGCTTCGGTTCTAGCCTCATCTATCCAATCGGGGAAGACAACAAAATTTGTATAGGTATTTCCGATACCTTCTGAAAAGTCGAATACCAAGCGTTCCCATTCATTAGTCTTTGTATTCGACACCTTAACCAATACATCAGCTGCTCCCTCCAGTCCTCCCTGGACTCTTATCCCTACAGGTCCGATAACGTCTTTGTAGACCATCATTTCCAGTGTGTGAAAAGTTTCTGTAAAGCTCAGGTATCCATATGCACCTGACCACATTCCAACCCATTGCTCAGCGGTTGCATTGATCGAGAATATACCGCAATGATCCGAGGTATTAATACCTGTTTTGTCCGGATTATCAACCAAAGCAAAATCCTCTGGAGAATCAGGATTATTGTCAAAAGTACCCCAGCAGGTGTCCTCCATGGGCGACTGTTCAAAATCTACAGGCATGGTATATTCGAATTTCGGAGACTCTATCAAATTCAAATTATCCCAGAGCAAGGTTGAACCTTCAGTTCTGTTTTCGTCGAGATCAAAGAATACCGTTAAGGTATTATAGGCATACCACATGGTATCAGGATATTCAAAAGTAAGTAATTCCCACTCGTTGGTTTTGGTCATCGTATCTAGACCGATAAAACCATATTGTCCGGTTTCACCTGGATCAACTGGATTTTGCCCCCTTACACCTACAATATGAGGCTCATCCGAATAAACCATAATCTCAACATGATGTGAGTCGGCACTTAAAACAAAAGGACCGTAATCATTCGTCCATGCGCCTACCCATTTAGTCGCTCCTGCATCAATGGTTACCTGACAACACCATTCTGAAGTATTTACACCACCAACATCAGGGTTTTCAACAACTTCCAGTGGATCAGGTAGATTGTTATTCGCAAATACACTCCAAAGCGTATCTTCCCCCGTAACCTCAAAAGTTGCGGGTAGACTCCACTGAGCATTAATTCCAGCGGAGAACAACACAAGTAAACAAAAAGTAAAGATTCGTTTCATAGTAATTGATTTTAATTAATAATCAGTAGAGAAACATGTCATTTTATCTTTTAAAATAGTTCATCTATAATATTCCAAGAGCATGACTTGACTTTACACGTGTTAAATCTAAAAATAAAATCTTTAAAAACAAAAACTTTTAAACATCTTTGGGTAATAATTCCTTTATTTGTTTTCAATATAAACACGTGTTATTTTTTTAATATGTACAGCACAAAGAAATTTTATCAATTCAGCTGGGTTTGTATTTTTTTATTAGTGGTTCCAGCTTGCCAGTATTTTCAAATTGATCCCTCCGTACAATCATATGAAATTAATGAGCATAAAGGGAAATACTTTTTAAAGACGGAATCTTCCAGAAGGATATTATCCAGACATGATTTTGCAAACGAAGCCATTGATAGAGCTATCGTTTTATTGGATAAAGGAGGAGGAAGGATACATATGGGAAAAGGCACATTTCGCTTCAGCAATCCTGTAAAGCTGGATCACAAACTTCATATTACAGGTGAAGGGGTCAGTACGGTAATCGTTCCTTCAAAAGAATTTGAAGGATCAAACCTGTTATTTGGAAAAGCATTGAACCAAGTTTCTATGGCAGAATTGACTCTGAAGTCAGAACATGATCATGATTCACTGATCTCGGCCATTAAAATGAGCGAATGCGGGTCCTGCTTATTTAAGGACCTAACCATTATTGATTTCAGCGGCTATGGCATCTGGCTTACAGACGACTGTTTTCTAAGTGAAATTCGTGGCTGTAATTTTGCAGACATCAGGGGTAGTGGCGTCTTCCTGGATCAATTGAATGGAATTGGCAGAGCTGGGCCCTATATCCCCAACCTGGTTTCAAACTGCATTTTTTACCGGGGGGGTACAGGTATTGAATGTAGTGAAGCAATTGTGGCAAATATAGTCGCTTGCATGGTGTTTCAATCCCGTGGCCCTGCTTTCCATATTAACAATGAGAGCAACAGTATCCTGATATCTGGCTGCAGGACATTTCAGATACAGGATGATGCAGTAGTGGTGGATAATTCTCATGAAATCAATATTACGGGGAATATATTTTGCTGGCAGAATAAGAATGGTATTGTGCTGAGAAGTGTAGACTGGGGAACGGTCACCGGTAACAATATCATTGATTCGGGCAACATTCCCTTTGAATTCGAAAATGGAGAGTCCTGGGAATACTGGCAGGAAAGACCAGAGAGCATGGAAGCATATAAACATACCGGATTGGTGATTCAGTCCTCCTGTAAAGGATTGACAATCAGCGGAAATGCAATATTCAACTGGGCATCCAATCCACCCCTGTTATATGGGATTCACGAAACAGAAGACTGTCAGGACAATGTCATCATTGGGAATAACATTAACTATTTTACAGAAGCGGGAATCCTTGCTTCAGGGCGTGGAACAATTACCGCGAATAACCTAGCGAGCCGTGAAGCACATCGCGGTAATACAGATGAGATACATAGTTTTGATACCCGTTTGATAGAGAAATATATTGAAGATATCAAGTAAGCTAACGATCCTCTACAATAAAACTAAGAAATCATGACAAGAAAAAAGACAACTTCAATACTGATGGGCCGAAGAGATTTCATTAGGCTTACTTCAGGGGCCGCATTGGCAACGGCTGTGACTCCGTTTGCCATGACATCCTGCAGCAAACATGGAATGGCCAGGCGGGTGCTTGGCCGAACAAGGGAAAAAGTTACCATTCTTACAATAGGTGGACTGCATATGTCCTGGATAGAAACGCCCGACGGACACATTGATGTGAAGGAACAGGAAGCCATCGGTATTGTGCGGGGGGCAATAGATGCAGGAGTCAATTTCTGTGACAACGCCTTTTCATACAATGATGGCCGGAGCGAGGAATTGATGGGAAAAGCGCTCAAGGATGGATATCGTGACCGGGTTATGATCATGACAAAACTCACCGGACGCAGGGTACATAGACTCCAGGAACAGCTGGAAACCAGCCTGAAGCGTTATCAGGTAGATTATATTGATTTAATGCAATTCCACGCGATCGGATCATGGAAAGGAGATGTCGATGCCGTTTACGGAAAAGGATTGTTGGAATGGGCAGAGAAGAAGAGAGAAGAAGGATTGATACGTTACATTGGTTTTACCGGACATGCCAGCCCGGAGGCCCATCTGGAGATGATCAACCGTGGTTTTGAATGGGATACCTGTCAGTTACCCATCAATCTGGCAGATTATAACCATCCGGGTAAAAGCTTTGAAAGGGATGTCCTGCCACTGTGCAATAAAAAAAATATCGGTGTAATTGCGATGAAATCGAACGGCTATGGAAGGGATTGGTACAAAGAATTCGCAACGCCTGCAGAAGGATTACGCTATGCAATGAGCCAGAATATTGCCACGGTTGCATCGGGTATGACTTCTATCTCTATCATGGAAGAAAATGTTGGCACAACCTTGAATTTTAGTCCGATGTCCAATGATGAACTTGCGGAATTCAGGTCCAGGCTTGAAGGGTACGATGGTAAATTGGAACATTACCGATACGAAGCTTTTAGTCCTCCCAGTTATGTCCTCTGAAATAGGATCGGGATGAACCCAATTCTTCAAAATGTCCACTTTAATTATGAAATTGCTTGATAGAAGTACCCGTAAAAAGTTCCTGAGTTGTTTTCTATTGATCCTGTTATGGATAACCGGATCATTTTGGGCAGAGATAAACGCTCAGGAAGAACCGCTTGAACTGCCCGAGGATTTTGACTATGAGCTGTATATGCCTTCCCATGCCGTAGATGGTAAAAAATTCCACGCTGCCAAAGATGCAGCAGAATGGTGCGCCAGGCTGTTGGAAAACGGAACTGAAGAAGACATTAAAAATGCCGAAAAGATTGTTCCCGGTTTACTTTCCTGCCAGGTAACCAATCCTGCTTCACCTTACTATGGTGCCTTCAGATGGGAGCTTGAAACACCGGTAGAGGATTTGAATGCGGTTGAATTTGTATTGTTTGCACTGATCCCGATGATGATCAAGCATGAAGAGCTTCTTGATAAGAATATATCGGAAAAGCTTCGCAACAGTATTCGAATGGGTCTTGAGAACATCCGTAATATCGATGTCCACTACAAGTACACAAACATTGTGATCAAAGACATCACGAATACCTGTCTTGGAGGTGAATTACTGAATGATACACTCCTGGCCGAAAGAGGGTATGATAAGCTCAAGGACTGGATGCATTTCACTGACCGGTCGGGCGGGAATTACGAATACAACAGTCCTTACTATACCTACGTCGCCATCCGGGTCATTTCTACATTGAACCGTTACGTTAAAGATGAGAAAACCCGGGTACGCTCAGGCATCGTTCTTGCCCGCATGGGACTCGGAGCTTTTTTGCATGCCCATACCCCTACGGGTCGATTAGCCGGACCGCACGGTAGAGCATATCATGGACAAGTAACAAGCAGCGGAAAGGAAACCGAATGGATGAGGCGCTGGCTTGAAAGCGGGATGGTTCCCTCATGGCTCGGTGATCTGCTTGAATATCCCACCTGGCCGGACCAGGTAATCGAGACCACCAGTAGTGAGGATGACATATTTATTTCTACCTATAAAGCAGAAGACTATTCTTTCGGTGTCGCATCCCGCAATTTGTTCAACCAGGACATCATTTACATCGCATGGCAATCCAACGTGTTCACCATCCATTACGAGCGGCCCGGCAATCCTCAGCCTGGAATTGTCTACACCCGGTATGTGCTGGATGATCACTGGCTGGGTGATTTCTCTCCCGGTCCCGGCAGGGGAAACAGGGGATTGATACCGGATGTGGGCCATTTCCAGGGCGTGCAGGACAGAAATCGCGCCATCGGGCTTTACATACCACGCTACCTTGGGGGGATGGAAAGGCATAACAGTGCAAAGGCAGTAATCGCACTACCGTATTGGGATTCCAGCCGGGACAAGCTATGGATCAACGGTAAAATGACAGGATCTCTTCCGCAGCATGCCGATCCTGAATCTGTGATTGTCATCGAAAGTGAAACGATCATGATAGCCGTCAGGCCCTTCTCCCTGACCAATCTTGGAAGCAATTCAATTAACCATCCAATAAGGATAAAGGAATACGAAGGAAACTTGATGATAGAACTGTATAATTACAAGGGGCCTGAAAAGACCTTCTGGGAACTTGCATGGCCGGGAACTTTCTTTCAAGGCTATCCAAAATGCGGTTTTTATGCCGAAGTTGCGGACCGTAAGGAATACACTGATGGAATTGCCTTTACGGAGGCAATAGAATCCGGAAGTTTCACCGATATCTCGGATCCGGAATCCACTTATTCTGGTACGGAGAGCAGAAAATGGAAGGTGGAATACAGCCGTCAGGGCCGGACACTTGGAATGGAGATCGATCTTTTTGACTGGTTCAAACAAGCGAAGAGATGGACAGAGAAAGGTCCCCTGGAAGCACCTATGCTGGAAAGTCGGTTCGCCCGGCAGGATACCTCCGGGCATATTAGAATTGGCAATACAGAAATCAACTGGGACGGTAATGGAACAGCTTGGCTGTATCAATCACCCGCAGGAGATAAAATTGCTGCCGCCTACCATGGCCCAGGCCCATCGTCGTTCAGTCTGGAGACTCCCTCCTTCAGCCTGGAGATGCCCGAACTGAAATATGGGATCATGGTCTGGCAAGATGGTGAAATCAATATGGAAGCCATCGGTCTGAAAGAGAAACCCCGGATCCGTGGAGCCGGTATTAACATAAATAAAAAATCAGACGCTCGCTGATGACAGGGGAACAGATTAAAACTGGCCCTTTACTTTCATTGCAACCGTGTATACGGAAGTCTGGGCTGTAACAAAAAGTGTTTTTCCATTTTCTTCCCCTCCAAAGCAAACATTGGAAGGCTGCTCCGGAAATTGTATACTTTGAAAGTACCTCCCCTGCGGATCATAAATATCCACGGAAAGGTTGTCCCGATTTGCGATATAAAGGTTGCCGAACGCATCGAGGGTCAGTCCGTCGTGGCCATTGTTGACGAATAACTCTTTCTCTCCAAGGGACCCATCCTTTTCGATTTTAAATTTCCAGGTCTTGTGAATGGTATCCGAAACCACATAAAGCTTATTGCCATCTTTGGTTCCGATTATTCCGTTGGGTCTGACAAGGTGATCGGTTACACGCGAGACTATCCCGCTCTCCGGTTCGATGCGGTAAACTGCTTCTACTTCCAGTTCCGTTTCGGATTCATCTAGAAAGTAATTGGGGTCCGTAAAATATATACTGCCTCCAGGATGCAGCCATATATCGTTGGGACCGTTGTATTTTTTACCCTTGTATGCATCGGTAAATACCACAACCTCTCCACCTTTTTTTGTTTTGGTTAAACGTCGGTTGGCCATTTCACAAAGTATAAGATCCCCGTTGTCGTTAATACTTAAACCATTACCCCATCCGGTATGGTCTCTTATCAATTCAAGTCCATTTTCAGGGGTCCACCTGTAAAGCTTGTTATTGGGTATATCGGTAAAATAAAAACGCCCCTCAGAATCTATAGCAGGTCCTTCAGTAAATCCAAATCCCCCAATCAGCTTTACGGGTTCAGGGTCTTTCACAAGGCTTTCAGTCTGTAACCTGCAAGCCCAGGCCAGGATGATGATTAAAACCAAAGCCATTAAGGGTGCTAAGGAGCTGTGTTTTCCGGAAGTTTTATTAAACATATCGATTGAAGTGTCATGGACGCAAGAGCAATATTAAAAAGCTTCGATCAGCACAAAATCCAGGCAGGCCAGGTTAGCACCTTCATTATATTTTAAAGTAAGAAGGTTCAATCCTTTTACAGGAAAACTAATTTCTCCCACAGTGGCTCTGTTCCAATGATGCCAGTATCCGGTATTCTCCGGCAGGGTCAACAAGGCGGCAAATTCATTATTAAGCCAGAGACTTGACCCGTTATCCCGGTTTGCATAGAAAGCGATAATCCTGTAGCGGCCTGGCACTTTAACATCAACGGTATAGTTTGTCCATTCTCCATCTTCTTGCCATCCGATATAATGCTGGTTTACCTTCGGATCAATGATGTTAGCATCTTTAAAATCGACCCAATGCTTTGCGTAGCTGATATCCACACCCTCTGCTTCGCGGAAAAAAGCAACGGATTTGGGAATTCCCATTGTAACATATCCTGATTTGTAGCTTAATTGTGCACCATTATTGATCGAATCTTTATCATGATAAGCTATGCCTTCACCGCCAAGGTCAAACCATGCAAGTTCAATTCTGCCGGGGATTATTTGGGTCCTTTCATAACATGGATGGGGCTTGAAAGGTTTTCCATAATAATCTGTCGGCAATTGGGCGTACAAGTTCTGAACCGTTAAGAATAAAAAAAGTATAAATAATTGATATTTAAAGAATCTTAAGGCCATTGATTTTTATCGGCTCAATTATTTCGATTGTTCAGATCTGGTTAAATAAAGTTACCGGTTGCTAGTTTTTACAAGAGGCCGCGGCTTCTCAACAAAACCCGCCGGCCTCGAATTCGGGGTTAACTTGCCCCGGTCCCCGATCCATTTCCTTGCAATCTCAGCCTGCACCATCAAGTCTGCAACCACTTCAGGGTATTCCTTTGCAAGATTATGCTGTTCACCGATATCTTCCACCAGATTATAAAGCTTTGCCTCTGTAGGCCCTAAATTCTTTCCCCACATGGTATAATTATTTTCGAGGGGAAGGTGGAGCTTCCATTCACTGTTCCGTATGGCTTTAAGCTGGTCCGTTACGTAATAAGCATACCAGGCGTGCGGAGATTCCGATTCTCCGGGGTGAAGCAGAAGATGGTGAAGGGATTTCCCGTCGATAATGCGGTCGTCCATTACTTTTATACCCGAAAAATCAGCCAGTGTGGGTAAGAAATCCATGAAGGATGCCAGAGCATGGGTAACTTCACCCGATGGGAGGACTCCCGGCCAGCTAGCGATCATGGGTACCCGGTTACCCCCTTCCATCACCGTACCTTTAAATCCGGAAAGTGGGGCATTTGTAGTATTGTGTCCATATCCACCCGGAGCCCCGTTATCTGAAGTAAAAATCACTAGGGTTTCATCCCTTATTCCCTTAGCTTCCAGTGCTTTGAGTAACTCCCCGACCGACCAGTCAAGTTCCGAAATGACATTCGAAAAAAGACCCTTTCCGGTATGGTTTTGAAAATTTTCACTGACCGATAAGGGCCAATGTGGCATGGTATGAGATAGATACAAAAAAAAGGGTTCTCGGGCGTGGTCGTTGATAAAGTCGATGGCTTCAGATGTATAGTTTTTTGTAAGCACTTCCTGGATCACAGGTGCTTCAATAATACTGTCATTTCTCATCAGGGGTATGGGGGGTTGTTTATACAATTGTCTTTCACCCCTGTGCTTAAACCATCCTTCACCGGTATCATTGCTGTAAGGAACCCCAAAATAATAATCGAATCCCTGTTTCAACGGAAGAAATTCCTGCTGATCGCCCAGGTGCCATTTACCGATTAGGGCAGTGGCATAGTTTTTCTCTTTTAAAAGTTCGGCTATTGTAATTTCATCCGGATTGAGACCGGTCTCATCGACCGGGAAACAAACACATTCACCCTTATAAGTCCTGGCCATTCCATTGCGAATGGGATAAGTTCCCGTCAGCAAGGCAGCTCTTGCGGGGGTGCAGAGTGGTGCAACCGAATAAAAATCCGTGAACCTTACCCCTTCTTCGGCAAGCCGGTCAATATTGGGTGTTAGGTTGGTTGTATTTCCATAACAGCCAAGATCTCCATAACCCAAGTCATCGACGAGAATGATGATGAAATTAGGCAAATTATCCCCCCTCGCTTTAAGATCAATGGAAAAAATCAAGGATATCCACAGAAAGATAAGATTGAACTTCATATCAAGAATATAATGCATTATTTATTCAGTATTCGCAGGCGAAGGCATGGAAGCATTAATCGAATCCAGCCATCGGTACATTTTATTTCTGAGCCGTTCGGCAATATTCGGTTCCTTGTTTATAAGGTTATTCTGTTCACCAGGATCATGGTCAAGATCGTAAAGTTCCGTTCTTCCGTCCACGTAAAATTCAATGTACTTATACCGCTCATCCCGGATTGCTTCACCGCCATGGGAGAACATGTAGTGAGGATAATGCCAGTGCAATTCCCTGTCATCCAGTTGTTTATCCTCAAGAATTAGACTGTGAAGACTTAGCCCGTCAATGGGATGTATTTTATCAAGTCCCATGAAATCTGACAGGGTGGGCAGCATATCAACATGAGCCACAGGTGTGCCGATCTCTTTTCCCGGTTGAATAACGCCCTGCCAGACAAAGAACAGGGGTACCCGGATTCCTCCCTCGTACAATTGTATCTTTCTACCACGGAAGGGACCGCTTGTACAAAGTTGTACATGAGGAGGAAGTTTCTCTCCCCTGGGAATGCGCTTAAGGTATAGATCTCCACTTGTAATTTGCCCGTTTACCTGAAGATTTAAACCAGGGATGGAATTATCTCCTGTAGACTGGATGGGAATGGATATCTCTTCTCTTTGGGATACAAGAATTAGTTTAAGTTTATAGTTCCCTTTGGAATCCGGTTCATTTACCTGTATGTAATGCCAGTGATTTGGTTTCAATTGCTCTGCAGTCAACTTCTTCTGGTTGATAAGCCGTAATTTTGAACCGGTTGCATAGACCTCCGCTTTGAGTACTAATTCCTTTTCACCTGCCCCGGACAGATTAATCCCGGATCCTGCCAGACAAAAACCGACCCGGAAATCACTGTCCTCATTGGAAAACTCCTGTTCAACAACAGTTTTGGCATGATCCATATGAACCACTGCATTTGATGTGTTTCGATTTAAAATATACCTGGGATCATACATATCGGCTGTGGCCGAGTGCGTGGCCGGACCATTATCCGACATAAAAACAACCAAGGTGTTTTCCATTAGCTGATTATCCTCAAGACATTGAATCACGGATCCGACACACTCATCCACGCTGTGTCCCATGGCCCCATAGACAGGATTATAAACATCCTGGTTTTCTATCTTTTCGTCATAATAATCTACAAGTTCCGGCAAACCTTCGATGGGTTTATGTATTCCATAGTTCCACAGACAGAGGAAAAACCGCTCATCCTTGTTCTCTTCGATGAACCGGACAGCTTCCCTGGACAACCTGTTTGTAATGTATTCTCCTGGAGCGGCCTCGTATGAAGCAGTCCGGTGGCCCTCCCAGGGGGCAAAATAATCGCTCCAGTGATCCCCGCCAAATACCCAGTCGAATCCGTGATGTTCCGGGTAATATTCATCAATTCCACAGTGCCACTTACCGATAAATCCGGTTCGATACCCGGCATCTTTTGCCAATTCCGCCATGGTGATCTCATCAAAGGGAAGATCTACACGCACATCTACACTCAACTCATCCCAGGGGTCTCCCGGTTTCTGCCGGGATGCGGGGTGGAACCATTCGGGTTCATCCAATTCACCCCTGTCAAAATCTGCCCCGACCCTTGTCATGTGCAGCCGCCCGGGGTATTTGCCTGTCATCAAAGCAGCTCTTGTGGGTGTGCACAGTGGAGAAGAATAGGCCTGGGAAAAAACTGTACCCCGTTCTGCCAGTTTATCAATATTGGGAGTTTCGAATGCAGGATTCCCATTACGCGAAAGATGAGCCCACCCCATGTCGTCGACCAGGATGAAAATAATATTCGGTGGACTGCTTGCCCTTTGACAAGCAGTCTGAAGTAAAAGAATTCCAGAAGTGATTAAAAAAATTATTCTATCCATTTTTTTTATTATTTCAGGCTTTCAATAAATTCTTCGGTTAGTTCAGGCTGAAAACTCTGTATCCTTCCGGGTCTGAAATGACCGGGGTGTGAACGTCTCTTATCAAAATCTCTCACTTCAGCATGGGTTACATCATTCAGTTCAACATTATTGCTTACTACGGTCTCTTTACCTTCAGACAGAACCGATTCATCCATAACATAATTGATGTTGTTTCCTTCAATTACGTTTTTAAAGCTTTTCTCATCTTCATGTATTCCATAACGCATTTTCGGAGCAAGATTCCAGTTAAATATGGTATTATTGGATACATTGTATCCCCGTACAGATTCCAAAGTGATTCCATTCTGAAGGGGTATCTCTTCCTTGACGTCCTCAAAATGTGACTTAAAATTCAGCCCTCCGGGATTATAGCTGCCATTATCAATAACATTATTACCACAAATAGTTCCCCAGGCCGAATTACGAACCACGATACCATCCCCGGTCGCCCAGCAAAAAATATTTCCGGTAACGTTCAGTTCATGGGTATCTTCAACCACCATTGCATGAGAGCTTATCTGAAATGTCCTGCATCCATTAACCAAAACACTGTTACTTGCATTATAGAGATGGATACCGTAATCGTTTGTCTGGTATATATTGCAGGCAACAATATTCAAAACGATTACATAATTGCATTCGATCCCTTTACCACCGCCGTAAATAGTGCAATCGGCGAGCAGGTTCGGAATGAAATTACCATAGTGCCCCCAGTTCAAGCTGTCCAGGTAAACATTGGCTTTCATGTTCCCGGCAAAGGTGCAACTGCTTACTTCGCAAAGGAAGGAGTGATTGCGCATCCACAGTCCGTAATCAGCAAATCCGACCGAGAAAATATTAATAACCTTTACATCCCCCGATCGCTCGATAATAAGACCCGTACGTGCATTTTTATTGTCACCGGCAGAAAGGCAGAGATCCGAGATTTCAGCCCCATCGGCCTCACTGCAAATTATACCAATCCCTTCTTTATTTTTTTCGGATACCGTGAGTTTTGTTGAACGACCACTGCCCCGCAATCGGCAGTTGGCTGACACTTTCAGTGGCCTGTTCAGGTAAAACCGTCCGCTGCTCAAGTAGATATCCCCACCCTCCGCAGAAATCTGGTCCAGGGCATACTGGATGGCTTCAGAAGCATCATTCGATTTGAAATATTCTATACGGTCAAACCGGCCTTCCACTTTCACTTGGTCCCCATCCTGGTAGATATTAAAGTTCTGAGTGGGTGCAGGCAGAAGGGTTTGGAATGGACACACGGTAAGGATAATGGTCAGAATGATCCAGAAAGGAATGTTCATTGCTCTTACCAGGCTTCTCGTCCTGGAATTTGAGGCTGTTTTCATTGTTTTCAAGTTTTAAGTAACAATAAAATTGCTTGAGGATGTTTTTTATATTAAGTTTACCCGTGTGAAATTAAAGAAAAAATATGAATAACAAAATGAAACCATAATATATTAACAGATTATGCATGTTCAATATGGTGCATACGATTATTAAATCAAGTATAACCAAAAATGATAGCTTCAATCAGTGATCTTATTATAAAATCCCTAACCGACACCAGATTCTTTTTTTTTGTGGCATTGGGACTTACCTCAGGATGTTCAAACAGAAACAGTGTTCCAGAAGATAAACCGAATGTGCTTCTATTAATCGTAGATGACTTAAGGCCAGAATTGCCCTGTTATGGAAAATCGCTTGTGCATGCCCCATCCATCGACTGCCTGGCCGATAACGGGATGGTCTTTGAAAATGCCTACTGCCAGTATCCTGTATGTGGTCCATCCCGATGTAGTCTCCTTACCGGTTTAAGACCCACGCGTGAACGTTTTGTAAATAATTCTTCCCAGGTGGATATTGAAGTCCCGGGTATCCTTCCTCTTCCACAATGGTTCAAGGAACAGGGCTATTATACCCTTTCCAACGGAAAGATATACCATGATCACGGAAACGTAATAGATGGTATGGATGGTTGGAGTGAGATCCCTTGGGAACCCCATCCGGGTTTCTGGGTCTGGCTTGATTCCGCCAACCGGAAATACAGTCACCGGGGTTATAAATACCGGCAGGAAACCACAAGTCGTTTGGGACCGGCATGGGAAGCCCTGGATGTACCTGATGATGCATATCCTACCGGGGTCGTTACGAACAAAAGCATCCAGGATTTGCAGCGCCTGGCTGAAAGGGATCAGCCTTTTTTCCTGGCCGTGGGATACCGTAAGCCTCATCTACCATTGAATGCACCGAAGAAATACTGGGATCTTTATGATTCAACAGACATATCTATACCTGATAATTTCGATTCGGAAAGGATTCTTGCCGATCCACTTCATATTAATAACGGAGAGCTGAGACATTATGGTAACATTCCTGAAAGTGCCAATATTCCCGAAAAGGATTGGCTAACACTTATCCATGGATACTACGCATGCGTATCCTATACTGATGCTCAGATTGGAAGGTTGATCGATGAATTGGACCGCTTGGAGCTGACCAAAAATACGATTGTGGTTCTCATAGGAGATCATGGTTATCATCTGGCTGAGTTTGGGGTCTGGGGCAAGAACAATCCCCTTCGATTATCCCTGAGGGCTCCCCTGATCATCTCAGTACCCTGGCTCCAAAAAAGAGGCTATTCCGGCAGTCTCGTCGAATTTGTTGACCTATACCCCACCCTGGTAGATTTATGTGGTTTGGAACAACCGGAACATCTGGATGGAAGAAGTTTTTCACATCAGTTGGGCCACGATAAGGAGAATGCAGTAAAAAAAGATGCGGTATATGCAAGGGTTGGAAATGCTGAGATCATACTGACATCGCGCTATGCTTATACAGAATGGCAGGACAGCGACGGCCAGGTATATGGACGGATGCTTTTTGACCATATTAAAGATCCAGCGGAGAGTACTAATCTTGCAGGTGATTCTGAATATCAGGCGACTACCGACAGTCTTTCTGTGTTACTGAACAAACACCTCGCCGTCCGTAAATAAATACTGGCGCTTAAATATGCCAAGTTGTCTGTCATCCGGTTTTCTATTGTTTGATGATCCTCGAGTTTGCAACACCTGCATCTGAATCGATGCGGAGAATGTATACCCCTGGCTTTAGAGCAGACAGGTCGACAATCTTGGTTTCTACAGGTATAAATTCCCGTAAGAACACCTGCCGGCCCTGGATATTGGTAAGGGTGATCTTGCACATACGCGGATACTCAATAGTAACGCGATCTACGACAGGATTGGGGTAAACCTTCAATTGCTCCCGGATTATTCCTTCAACCATGGTGCCTTCCACCCATCCCAGGTTATCCCAGTACAAGGTTGATCCCTGGGTCCTGTTCTCGTTGAGATCAGCAAAGAATACAAGTGTAGAGTATGTAATGCCAATTGATGCAGATAGATCAAGTGTCAATAATTCCCATTCGTTCGTCTTGGTCATTTGGGCTTCCGCTACAACGCCATAGGTTCCTTTATCCGGCTCGAGAGGATTCTGGCCTCTGACACCAATGGTATGGATCGAACTGGAATAAACCATAACTTCCATGATATGTCTGGATTCCGTAAATGCAGTATAGCCATACATATTGGCCCATGCACCCACCCACTTTGTGGCAGCCGAATCGATTATGAACTCGCAGCAATAATCAGAAGTATTGATGCCTCCCTTGCTTGGATTTTCGATTTGATTCAGATCGTCCGGAATATCATTATTGGCAAAAGTGGTCCAGTTTATGACCTCATTTGCATCTTCAAAAGTCACGGGTAAATCCCACTGAGACTTCAGGCCCAAACTGAATAATCCCAGAAAAAAGAAGGTAAGGATAAATCTCATAAGAAATATTGCTTTTTAACTCAAAATTTTACCCGTGTAAAATATACAAAAAAGTTCAATGAAAAAAATTTAATCATTTTTTGACTGAATCAATGATCTTTCGGTTTAGCATAAATGGTCCTACACTATAAATATCAACAGCAAAGTACAAGGTTTGAGGATTCCTGGTATACATTTATATCTAAATATTTTTATTCTTGGAAAAACTTTTTTTATTTTGTTTTGGATTACACGTGTTATTTAATCTCGAATTATTTCTTCCTTCCGCGCATCATGAAATCAAATATAAACATCATGAATAAATTCAAAAGCCTCCAAACAAATTTTGGCATTTTTTTCAATCGGGTAATACCCAGGTTATGGAACAGTCGGAAATGCAAAACAGGAATACAAATTCTTGCCCTGTCATTATTGGTGTGTACGACTGCCTGTATGAATTCAGCTGATTCTGAACAAAACAACATATCGGAAGGATCGATCGCAGATACTACAGCAGGTGCCGCAATAGACCTAGGAGTTATAACTGGTCCTGCAACCTATCGAGGAAGTGGGTTTCTCTGGTCTATCTCGTACGACGAACCCCATGACAGTCTGGTATTGCCACTAAAAATACAATTATTCAGGTCGCGCATCACGCCATGGAAAGATAACACAGGAATGGCCAGTATTATGCGTGTGTCAGATTTTGTTCCCAGAATTCAGGTTGTACTCTCCGATGAATACAACCTGCGTTTTCCGTACCGGCCACAGCCAAAAACATATGGTAAAACGCAATTTGGCTACAGCCGGATTACTTCATGGCCCGGTGACAATGACTTCAGCCTCTGGGAGGATGTGCTGGAGGATACCTATGAAGCTGTAAAATCAAAAGACATCGATGTTGAATGGGATCTCTGGGAAGAACCCAACTGGAGTGGATGGTGGAAACCATCCAAAGAACAGTTTTTTGAAACCTGGGCATTCGGTGTTAAGAAATTAAGAGAGCTTGATTCACAGGCAGTATTTGTCGGACCCAGTATTACCGGATTTGACCCGGACTATTTAAAGGCTTTTCTGTTATATGCAAAGGAACATGATGTTCTTCCGGATGTGCTCTCATGGCATGAAATCCACGACAAGGACAACCCCACCGAAATTCCCGAACATGCTGAGATTATGAGGGAATTCATGGATGAAAACGGAATTGATATACAAAAATTTGATATCAATGAGGTAGTATCGCCTAACCGTCAGACCAACCCCGGTTTACATGTATGGTACCTTGCCAATATGGAGGAAGCGGGTATCTATGGTGCCTGCAAGGCTACCTGGAGAGATGAGAATGAAAAAATATACAATGCCAGTGTCCCTACCCTCGGAGGATTCCTGACCTATCCCGAGCTGCAGCCCAGGTCTACCTGGTGGGTCATGAAAGCTTATGCAGATATCAGCGGGGATTTGGTGGAAGTAAAACCAGACAGCACCATGGAAGCGGTGGCAGGACTGGACTATGAAAACGAACAAGTCCGGATCCTGCTCGGCCGAAGCAGCTATGGTTCAGAAGAAGATGTGGTTAAGATCAGGAACCTGGACAAGGTTTCCTGGCTCTCGGGACTTGACAGCGTGCATGTTGTGGCCAATCGCATACCCAACAGCGAATGGGATCCCCTCCCCGCTCCCATCCTCATCATGAATAGTAATGCAAAAGTTCAACAGAGTGTTTTGCGGCTGAACTTCCCGGAATTCGGCCATAATGAAGCTCTGGAAGTTGTATTGACGGCTCCCGGAAATTAAGTCTTTTAGCATGAGGATATTTTCAGAATCAAAGAGTATGAATAATTATTTGTGGAAGTTTGGAATATTTAAGGGACTAAGATTTGGATTTATTCTAACACTATTCCTGTCCTTCCTGTACCTAGCCCAGACAGTTTTGTTGACCGGCTGCTCAGAATCTCCGGAATGGATTCCTGATGATGATACTATTGATAATGGAATTCTACCGGATACAACTGCCGGGGCCATCATTAAACTGGGAAATATTACTGGTCCTGCAACTTACCGGGCAAGTGGATTTCTCTGGTCGATCTCTTATGATGAACCGCATGACAGTCTACTGCTTCCCCTTAAAACACAACTTTTTCGAACACGCTACAGTCCATGGGCTGAAAACACGGGCCTGGGAAGCATCATGAGAATGAAAGACCATGTTCCTAGGATCCAGGTTGTGCTTTCCGGTGAATACAATCTTCGTTTCCCTCCATCGACCTCCAGTGAAGATCAAATCGGATTCCACAGAATAACGCACTGGCCGGGGGACGACGGTGATTTCAGCCTCTGGGACGATCTGATTGAAGACTCCTATGAATTGATGGAGTTAAAAGGGATCGATGTGGAGTGGGATATATGGGAAGAACCCAACTGGTATGGCTGGTGGAGACCCGATAGGGATCAGTTCTTTCAGACCTGGGCCTATGCCTGGAACAAACTAAAGGAGCTTGATCCGGAAGCTGTAATCGTGGGTCCGAGCCTGAATCAGTTCCTTCAGGACTGGCTGGAGGATTTCCTGATCTTTGCACGAGACAACAAAGTTCTACCCGATATTCTCTGCTGGCACGAGATCCACAATTTGCACAGTCCGACAGAAATTCCAGAACACGTAGAAATCATGAATAATTTCATGGATAAAAACGGAATTGACATTCCAAAGATTGACATCAATGAAGCGGTATCACCGAACCGTTTTATCATCCCGGGTGAGATCGTATGGTACATGGCAAACCTTGAAGAAGCAGGTATCTATGGTGCCTGTAAGGATGGATGGTACGCATCGGAAGAAAGAGATCTGCGCAATGCAGTTTTACCTACCCTGGGAGGACTGTTGACCTATCCCGATCTAAAGCCCCGGTCGACCTGGTGGGTCATGAAAGCTTATGCGGATATTGTGGGTAGCCTCGTGGAGGTCAAGCCCGACAGTACGATGGAAGCCATTGCCGGAATTGATGAGGATACGGAAACCATCAGGATCCTGCTAGGACGCAGTGCTTATGGCTCAGAAGATGATGTGATAAAAATTAAAAACCTGGATAAGGTTTCCTGGCTTGCGGGGCTCGACAGTGTTCATGTTGTTGCCAAGCGAATACCAAACAGTGAATGGGATCCCCTCCCCGCTCCCATTCTTATCATGAATAGTAATGTAGAAGTCCAACAGAATGAGGTTCGGCTTAACTTCCCGGAATTCGGCCATAATGAAGCCCTGGAAGTTGTATTGACGGCTCCCGGAAATTAATTCTTTTAGCATGAGGATATTTTCAGAATCAAATGGCATGAAAAATAGTATTGGGAAAGGTAGAATATTTACGGTGCTTAGACTTAGATTTATTCTTGGAATATTCCTATCCTTCTTATACCTATTCCAGGCATATTTGTTTACTGGCTGCTCGGAAACTCCGGAATGGGTTCCAGACGATCCGGATAATGACAGTACGGATAACGGAATTTTTATCGATACAACAGCAGGAGCAATCATCGACCTGGGGACAATTACCGGACCTGCAACCTACCGGGCAAGTGGATTCCTGTGGTCGCTTTCTTACGATGAACCCCACGACAGTCTCCTGCTTCCTCTTAAAACACAGCTCTTCAGAGCCCGCTACAGTCCTTGGGGCAATAACACGGGACTGGGAAGCATCATCAGGATGAAAGAGCACGCTCCCAGGATCCAGATTGTGCTTTCCGGTGAATACAATCTCCGCTTCCCTCCACAGACCTCAAGTGAGGATCAAATCGGATTCAGCAGAATTAAGCACTGGCCTGGGGACAACGGGGATTTCAGTCTCTGGGATGATCTTATCGAGGACTCCTATGAGTTGATGAAATCGA
>CAYQQR010000040.1:0-39229 GCA_964420035.1 uncultured Bacteroidaceae bacterium
TCTGGTTTTTCTTATAAAGATACAAAATAAAACGCTATTTTAAACTATAGCCTTTAACATCTATACCATACTGATCCTCTGCCGATTGCAAAAAGATTCTTACCTTTATCGGCCAAACAGTACCAATTGAAATGGATCTGGGTATAAAAAACGGGTTTTTTATTGTTTGCGGAGCCACCAGCGGCTTTGGTAAATCAGTCGCCCGCGGACTGGTACGTGAAGGGGCACGGGTACTGATCATAGCCAGGGAGAAAAAAGGCCTGCTGGAAATGCAAAGACAAATGGGCCATGCCGCCGGAATTCTGCAGGGCGATATAACCAACGATCATACAAGGAATAAGCTATTTCAGTCCATTGAAGGCAGAAGCGTTGATGGAATACTGATCAATGCGGCAGGACCCCCGGCCAAATCGTTCCTGGAGACCGGCATGGAAGATTGGGACGAAGCGTATCGTTCCCTCCTGCGCTGGAAAGTAGACATCCTGAAGCGTATACTCCCGTTTTTCCGATCCCGGAAATACGGCCGGGTACTCGTTATAGAGAGCATCAGTGTAAAGCAACCCGTTGAAAACCTTATTCTGAGCACTTCCCTCAGAATGGCGGTCGTGGGAATGATCAAAACGGTGAGTCAGGAAATCACCGAAGGAGATATCACATTCAACATTATGGCCCCGGGATATCATGACACCCCCGCCGTTAAAAGAGTATTGCAAAAAGTGAGTGAGGTAAGAGGGATCTCCCGTGAGGAAGCACAAGAGCAGATCATTCAGAATATTCCTGCCGGCAAAATGGGAGATCCGGATGCATTTGCAAGTTTGGCATTATGGTTGTTGTCACCCCATTCGGGATACATCACCGGGCAAACCATCTCGGTCGACGGCGGAGTGAACCGGGGGGTATTTGGATAGAGGATTCAGAATTAAGCCTGCCTCCCGGCAGATACACCTTCATGGTAAGTGCCATGAATAATTCAGGTGTTTGGATCGAAGAGCCGGTTCGGTTCAGTTTCGAGGTAAGGCACCCGTGGTATATGGCCTGGTGGTTCTTCCTCATCATCGGTTTGGTCATCATAACTTTGATCTACCTGTTTATCAGGATCCGTCTGGACCGGATCAAGAACAAAAAGGAAGAGCTTCAGCGAGTGGTGAACGAAAAAACACGAGAAGTGGTTCAGCAAAGGGATGAGATCGCCGAGATTAAAGCATCGGCAATTAAGCGCGAAACCCACCGGGGGCGAGCATTCCACAGGGCTTGGACTCTCTATCGTCAAGAAATATGTTGAAGCCATGAGTGGACGCGTCTGGTTCCGGAGTGAGCCGGGCAAAGGCTCTGAATTCGTGGTCTCTTTCCAGGGAGTGAGTAAGTGAATTCATATTTTTTATCCTTCCTCTGCCGAAATCACAATCGGATCATATCAATAAAGATAGCCACGGCCAGCATCAGATCGGTTAATAGTACCGTAAGTACATTACTTCCCAGGGCTGGGATCAGCTTGGATATATCGTCTTCCCCGAAACGCAGGGTGGTTATGGTGGCTTTTACGGCAAAAGGCAGGGGCAGCAATGCCAGGTAAAGCCAGGAAGAAGAAATACCCATGATGGGCAGTGCCACAATGATCCCGAAGGTGGCAAGCATACCGAATGCATAAACAAAGGAAGCCGTTTTTTTTCCCAGTGCAATGACCAGGTGCCTGCGGCCACCCTTTTTATCCGCTTCTGAATCGGGAAACTGGTTCAGGTAAAGCAAGAGGGCGGTTAATAATCCCGGAGGTATGGAAACCCAAATCACTTCTTTGGGAAATAGTATGACAGGCGACATACCCGGTGTTGCTGTCATGGATACATAGGTTCCCAAAACGACAAAGGTTCCCAGAGCCATTCCGGCGAATAACTCTCCCAGTAAAATCCTTGCCAGAAAATTCGTGTAAAACAATATTGAAAAGGCCCCCGCGAAACTAAACACAATAACAATCCAGTGAGAGACAAATGAAAAGTAAATACCAATGGCCAATGCAAACAACAAGGTAATTATGGCTAAGCGCCGAACGGATTTGTAGGTGGTCCGACCCGAGGTCAGCATTCCACTGCCGCCACTAAAAGGCGTGCGCCTGGTATTGAAATCAATTTTCGTTGTGAAATCAGACAGCTCATTGAAAAGATTGACGGCAATATGTGAGGCTACCACGCCAACAAGCAGCAGTATAGCATGAAAAGCATTGAAACTGGCCCCTTCTTCGAGCGGATATTTTACTGAATAAGCCAAACCAATGGCAACCAGGAAGGCGGCCAGGACCAGAAAATTAGCCCTGATCTGGGCCATCCATATCTTGAATCTGTTTTGTTCCATTATCCTTGCAAGGCCAAGTTAGTAAAAAAGTAATATTAGTGTAAACAAAGTAATAGTTAATTGGTTCTCGGTTAGATACATGAAGAAAGGATCCGCTAATCTTCAATTGTAATCTTTTCGAGTTGATACTGTTTAGCTATACGGTTCGGTGCTTCGATATCCCGTGAGAAAAGAATGAAATACCCTCCCCCGCCAGAACCGCATAGTTTCATATAGTATTCCCCTGAATCGAGTCCCGACTGCCACAGGGGAATGAGCTTACCCGGAATCATGTCACTGAAAAGACTTAACTGCAGACCGGAATACGGGCCAAGTTTTTCATAGAGCCCGGCGGAACGCCCCTTCAAAAAATCTGAAATCATTTTCTCATTCAGGGGTATCATTTCATTCCTGATCCTTGACTCATAAGACGATTCCTTGCACCATTCTTTGTACTTCAGGACCAGGGGACCGGTATTGCCGGTCTGACCTGCATCCAAAAGAAAAGTATGGATATCTCCAGGTACGCTTTTAAAGCCTTCCCGCGTAATTCTACCGGAACCCCTTATCAGTAAGGGTGTATCCAGAAAAATAGCCAAAGGATCCAGACCGGAACTGCTTCCATGAAAGTAGGATTCAAATTTTGAAAATTTCTTTTTTAAACCCGGTATGGTTCCTTCTTCTGTATTCATTCTGTCTCCGGCCTTTATCATATAACGGTCATATACTGCAGCAACGAGGGCGCCCGAGCTTCCCACTCCATAGCCCAGGGGTATATCGGATTCCATGTACAATCCTTTTTCAAGGTCCATAGAAAAACGGTCCAGGTCCATACCGGTATCAAAGCGCAATTGTTTATCCACTTGTACCAGATAATCCAAATATTTAAAAAGTTCCCTGTTTGATTGTCCGGGGTCCATTGTCCCCCTATGCTCCTGGTCAACGGGAAAAAGCAAACGGGCCCTTACATTTCTGTAGGGAACGGTAAGAGCTTTGCTTCCGCTTATGACCAGGTATTCTCCGAACAACAATACTTTTCCGTAGAAATATGGGTTCACTACCGTCATTATTATGATAACTTAACCGGCCCCCGGCCCATTTCATCCGCGATCCACTGTCGGTTTTCACATAGGTACTGTAACTCATCCTCAATGAAATGTTCCACTTCTTCAGCATTATGCTGGGGATACAGCAGATGGATGTTCGGACCGGCATCCAAAGTAAAACATAGAGGTAGTTTTGAATGTTGGCGGAACTGCCTGATCTTTTCGATAGCCTTCAGCGTGTTGGGCTTCATCAAGATAAACCAGGGTGAAGAACTCATCATCAATCCGTGAAGCATCAGGGCCTCGGTTTCCACAATCCTGCTGTAACGTTCAAAATCACCGGATCGCAGGGACTCAAGCAGAGGGGGTATATGGTTCCGGGCAACATTAAAACGTGTTGTTGCCATGGGATGCCGTTTCATCAGCTCATGCCCGGCAGAACTGGATACAGCTTTTTTCCCGCTGCTGATGATGAGTATGGCATCTCTCATTTCCAGCATTTCCTCATGGATCCCGGTATTTACAGGGATGGCATATTCATCGGCAGAACCGGGTACCCGGTCGTGCTTCCCCCATACCGTATAACCCGGGTACACCGATCTGCAAGCGCTCCCCGAGCCCAGTCTGGACATATAGGAAGCCTTCCTTAAAAAATCCTTCTTTTTGGCGCTTTCTTTCCTGATTTGTTCCTCGATGCTGCACGAACATAAAGCAAGACTGCTCATGCTGGCGGCAGAAGAAGCGATACCCGACGAATGGGGAAAGGTATTATCCGAATGGATGATTAGATGAAGTTTTTCGAGAAAAGGGAAATACGGGTGCAGGGATCTCAGGAACCGTTCAATTCTCACCGTAAATTCCGGTTTTGCTTGATTATGAAAATAATAATCCAGCCCTTTCCTGTCCTTTGAATTTTTGTGCCGGTAGCGAACTGTAAAATCAGATACCGCGTGCTTCAGGGTCATGCTCAGGGAGGGGTTCGCGGGTATTTGCCCCTCTTTCTTGCCCCAGTACTTAACCAGGGCAATGTTCGAAGGACTGGTCCACCGGATCATTCCTTCAGTGAAATTTTCAGGAAGGCGGACAGCCTCATGCTTGTATTTCAGGTGCAAGGAATCAGTCATGACAGACAATTTTTCTGTAAGGATAAACCACGGGATAACCCCGGGAACTAAAATACTTCATTATCTGTTCTTCCCCGTCGGCGGAACAAGCCATAACAAAGTCTCCGCCCCATGCACCCATGCTTTTTACAGCTCCCTCAAAATCGCCAAAAACCACTTTTTGTATTCCGGGTTTGCCCAGAATTTCAGACAGAACGGCTTCATGCTCAAAAATTAGCTCTTGAAATTCCCTTAAATCGGAAGTTTCGGACATGCGTTCTGTAATCCTTGAGATACGTTCAACATCTTCTTTGGTGGTCTGAGTCTTATTGTATTCCAGGATACTCTTTTGTGTATCTTGTTTTTTCCCCAGGTACACAAAATAAAGCTTTGAAGTAATCCTTTCTGATATTGAAGCAGAATGAAATACGGCTTTGCCATCTTGTTGTTGATAAATCAAAGGTCCTTCGGCCATCGCCAGAGCAACATCATAGCCTGAACCTGCTGAGACTTTAAAATGAAGTGCCAGCGGATCGATGCCGAACCACTGGGCAATATTGGCAAGCAGGGTGGAGCTGGAACCCCAACCATAGCTTCTTGGAAATTCCAGGTTGGTGACAACATCACGGGCCCGTTCGGGTATCTTCCTCTTACTTAAGTCACCGGCAGCAATCATAATTTCAGAAAGGTGCTCTGCAACCCGGTCATCCGTGGACTCCAAAACCCGGGCTCCATCCAAGGTGAATTTAGCCTTGAACCAGCTTTTCCCTTGCTCCCTGCTGTCCCATTTCAATTCCTTACCGTACACGGCAGCACGGACCTGCAGATCCTGGCCCGACCTTAAGGGTACGCCAAGGGCTTTGGCACCTGAAAGCACCATATACTCTCCTGAAAGCAATAATTTACCCCGGCTGTAGTATCGGTTTACTGTTTTTTCTTCCGTCAAGACTTTCTTAGTTTATCCAGGTACTGTTCCACTTCCCGGTAGGAAACGGTTTTATCCTTGAAGTATTCCTGTGCTTTCTCTTTTTCCCGGGGTTTGGCATCCAGGGATGCAAGAATATTGGAAAGATGCATTTTCATGTGCCCCTTTTGAATACCTGAAGTGACAAGCGAACGTACTGCACCGAAATTATTGGCCAAACCAACGGCAACAGCAATCTTCATCAGATCTTGGGCACACGGTTCTCCCAGCAGGCCAAGCGACCATTTCGCGAGGGGATGCAAACGGGTTAAGCCACCCACTGTTCCCAGGGCCATGGGAAGGTCCAGTTCAAAACGGAATGTCCCCTGTTCCGTGGTAACACTGGAAAGTGATGCATAAGATCCCATACGGGCGGCCCAAGCATGTCCAGCGGCCTCCACAGCACGGAAATCATTACCGGTGGCCATCACTACGGCATCTATCCCGTTGAATATGCCCTTGTTATGCGTGGTGGCCCGGTACACATCATGCCTGGCAATATCCACAGCCGTTTTGAATTTCCGGGCAAATTCTTTTCCTGATAGCTCTTCATCCGCATCATCGAGATCTTTAAACGGACATTCAACATAACACAGCACCCGGCACTCCGGGGTATAATTGGATAAGATCGCCATGACAACATGGGGTTCACCACCGGTCTCAGCAAGTCCGCTCCCCTTAAAGTATTCCGGTAATAAAACTGCAAAATGCTCCAGGCAGGTATTGATAAAATTGGCCCCCATGGATTGATCCGTTCCAAATGCAGCCTTCAGATGGTAGACTTTCCGGTCCCCGGCGTTCAGACTTTCGATCCGGATCTTTCGGATGCCTCCGCCCCGCTCTTCCATTTTGCGGGTAAGGAGTTCAGAATTCTTTTTCAGGAATTTTTCAAGATTAACCTGGTGCGACAAAAGTTCATTTTCAGAGCCCTTCCATTCAAAATAGACGCTCCCGTTCTTCAGGTCGGAAACAACCCGGGCATGAAAACCGCCCCGGGTGGCAAAGAATTTTGCACTTTTCGATGCAGCGGCGACCACGGAGCTCTCTTCGATAACCATGGGAACCAGGTACAGTTTGTCGTTGACCACGAAATTCGGGGCCACCCCGAAGGGCATGGGGAAGGTACTGAGCGTGTTTTCGCTTAATTCATCCAGCACGGCTTGAATCGAATCATCCCGGTGCCAGAAGGACTTTAGGGATTGAATGAAATCATCTGGATTCTTTACCCATTCGGAAGCCAGCTGAAGTTTTTTTGACTTTTCCAGCCTGGAAAATCCGGTAATCAACGGATGATCCATATTTATTCAGTCTTTAATACGAAGAAAAGCATAGGCCATTTGCAAACCTTTGACCTGGTTTTGTATAAACTTTTTCAGCGATTCATAGTCTTCCCGGGCATGTTTCAGAAAGGTGGAAGCCTGACCGTAAACCGCCGGTAATCGTGAACGCTTCACCAAATAATAGCCATCAAGATATGTTTTAACTCCGCCTGAGATGATCACCTGTTTACAGCGGGCATAAAGGCCTGAATCGAGCAGTTCATTGAGGGTATCCAGCATACTGCAGGCATCCTTACCAACACGGGTCAGGGGTTCATATAATTCAGGGTCCGCCTGTGGGTTCCTGAGCAGTTCCACCTTTGCAAAATTCGTTCCTCCGAAAGCAGCAAATTCAATGGCTTCAAGCGGAAGCTGCAGCAACTCTTTCATGCTATCCCTGCCAAAGCCCTGGCCCACCTCTTTGACTATAATTTTGCAGGAAACCTTATCAAGCAGGCTTTCTATCACTTCTATAGCGGGCGAAAAGAGGCGGTCGCCTTCCGGTTGGAACCATTCCTGCAAAGGATTAACATGGATGATCAGTCCGTCGCTTCTGAGCTGATCCAGAAGCTTTTCGATCCGGTCCAGCTGTTTTTCCTCGAGCATTTTTTCCACCTGGTTTATGCCCAGGTTGGCATAAAGGGGCAGTTCATCGCCAATAACATCCCTTACATCAAAATCAGCAAGGTAACGATCATCTTCAAGAAGGATCCTGCAGGAACCCAGTCCCATCCCCATACCAAATTCATTGCATGCGCGAGCCAGGTTCTTGTTGATGGTGCCGGCCATTTTGGTTCCTCCGGTCATGGAAGAAACCCACATGGGTACCCGGTGCTCTTTTCCCAGAAAAGTAAAAGGCTTGAGTTGTTCTTCCGGGTGTGCACTGAGCATGGGTTCGTATTCGAACCTTCTGTCAATTTGGTCTCTGAGGGTTTGGGATTCAAAAGCAAGATCAATATGATCCTTTTTTCTGTCCTCCATAAAATTATATTCCTAGTTTCCTGGAAATCACCAGTCTAAGTATTTCAGATGTACCTTCTCCGATCTGCAGTATGCGTTGATCCCTGTAGTATCTTTCCACGGGACCTTTCCATAGTCCATATCCCCCGTGGATCTGTACCGCTTCATCGGCTATCTCCTTGGCGATCTCGGAGCAGTATAGTTTAGACATGGCAGCTTCCTTAGCGAATTCAAGACCCTGATCCTTGAGCCAGCATGCTTTGTACAGGGTATTTCTCGCCAGCTCTATCTTGAGGTCCATATCTGCCAGTTTAAAGGCATTCACCTGGAAACGACCGATGGGTCGCCCGAATTGCTCCCGTTTTTTGGCATAGTTTACCGAAGCCTCAAAAGCACCCTGGGCCAGGCCCAATCCCATGGCAGCAATGGATAAACGGCCCGAATCAAGGGTTTTCAGCATGATCCTTGCCCCTGCCCCCTGCTCTCCCAGCAGGTTATCTTTGGGAACCCGGACATTCTTAAAAGTCAGTTTTGATGTTTCTATTGCCCGCCACATCATTTTATCATCCATCTTTTCAGCGCTAAAACCAGCTCTGTCCCTTTCGACAATGATCGTGGACAGCTCTTTATGTTTTCCATCCTGAGCGGTTATCGCCTGTATGGTAACACCCCTGGTAATGCTTGTAGAGCCGTTGGAAATGAAAGTTTTTTTACCGTTGATCACCCAGGAATCATCCTCTGCACGGGCAGTCGTTTCCGTGCCCCTTGCATCGGAGCCGGCATTGGGTTCTGTAAGGCCGAAGGCCCACAGGGCTTTCCCTGTGGTAAGCTCCGGAAGATACTTTTTTCTTTGCTCTTCGGTGCCATAATTGTATATGGGCGAGATTCCCAGGGAATTATGGGACGCAACAATGGCAGCTTGTGAACTGTCGACCCGCGCCAGTTCCTCGATGGCTATGATATACGAAAGCGTATCCAGTCCGCCACCTCCGTATTCTTCAGAGAGATTTATACCGAATAATCCCTCTTTACCCATTTTATAGCAGAGTTCCGGACTGAATTCCTCTTTGATATCCAGCTCTTCCGCGCCAGGTTGAATTTCCCTTTCAGCGAAGGCCCTGATTCTTTCCCTTAATTCAAGATGCTCAGAGTCTAATAAAGGATGGTTCATTATGAATTGATTTTAATTAAGATCCAGCAATGCTTTATTGAGTTCCACCTGCTCCCCGGAACGAACATGCACCTTTTTAATCTTCGCGTTTCTGGGTGCTAAGATATTATTTTCCATTTTCATAGAATCAATAATGATCAATACATCCCCTTTATTCACCGGTTTACCTTCTTTTACATTGACCTTTACCACCTGGCCGTGTATGGGAGAACGAATGAGCATGTCATTATCGAACCCCGGCATGTTGCCCTCGGTCATAACTTCTTTTTCCGGAAGAATATCACTACGCTTGAACCAAAAAGGGATGCCATCGATATTCAGATAATAATCCCCGGCATCATCCCATGATCCGATACATTCATACACCGTTCCGTCCAGGGTATAGTGCGCTGTATGTTCTCCCAAATCGTGAATATGAACGAGGCAACGCTGCCTGGCAAAGTAGAATTCCAGCGCTCCTGGGGCAATCCTCAGGATCAATACTTCCAGGAGGGTGTTGTACTGGTCGAAAAACTTCAGGCACATACAATTTCTCCAATAACCCAGATCCTTCCAGGGATCAGGAACAGGCTCCTGTTTTTCAGGTTTGTTCAGATAACTCAACAGCAATAAACCGGCCACCTGCGCTGCCCTGGGGATTTCGCCATGACCATGGATCACTTCAGCGATTATTTTGGCTGCATTCTTATCGCAATAACTAGTATCTATCTTGTTTTCAACATATTGCTTATGATGCATCAGTCTGAATAAGAACTCCCTGTTCGTTTTCAGCCCCTGTATTACATAATCCCGAAGGGCTTCTTTCATTTTTTCTATTGCCCTGTGACGATCCTCTGCATGTACGATAAGCTTGCTGATCATGGGATCATAATCAGGATGGATCATGACCGGTCCGTCAAGGCTGGAATCAACGCGTACCCGGGGGCCTCTGTTATATGGTTCCTGATAAAGTGTTACATGACCGGGTGAGGGCCGGAAATTATTCTCGGGATCCTCAGCATACAGCCGGGCTTCTATGGCATGGCCGTTGATGTGAAGGTCTTCTTGCCGGACCGGCAGTACTTCGCCCATGGCCACCTGAAATTGCATTTTTACCAGGTCGAGACCGGTAACCATTTCTGTCACGGGATGTTCTACCTGGATCCGGGTGTTCATCTCAAGGAAATAGTAATTCTGACCGGCATCGACCAGAAATTCAATGGTCCCGGCATTTCTATAGTTTATCTCTTTCACCAGCCGGACAGCATCCTCCGTCATACTCTTCCAGGTATCGGCACTTATGAACACGGAAGGAGATTCTTCGATGATCTTCTGGTATCTTCTCTGAACCGAACACTCCCTTTCAAAAAGATGAATGGCATTACCATGATGGTCTGCCATTACCTGTACTTCAATATGCCTGGCTTTGGGCACATATTTTTCCAGGTATAACTGGTCATCACCAAAATATGCTTTTGCCTCGCGGCTGGTCGATCGGATCATCTCAACGAAATCTATTTTCGAGTGGGCAATTTTCATTCCCTTGCCCCCGCCCCCGGCAGCAGCTTTCACCAAAACCGGAAATTCCAGGGACGGTGCAGCTTTTTCCAGGGTTTTTACATCTCCGGTCATCCCTTCAACCACGGGTAATCCAGCCTCCTTGGCAGCTTTTCTGGCTTCCACCTTGTTGCCCATCCAGGCGACCACTTCGGCTGCCGGTCCGACAAATGTGAGTCCTGCCTCTTCTACGGCCTTTGCAAAATCAGGATTTTCAGATAAAAATCCGTACCCCGGATGTATGGCATCACAATGATGGTCCCGGGCCAGCCGGATCATCTTGTTGATATTCAGATAAGTCTCACTGAGTCCCTTTCCTTCAATCGGAACAGCCAAATCTGCTGTTCGTGCATAAAGAGCATTCTCCCCGTCTTCAGGGGAATAGGATACCACTGAATAAATACCCATCTCCCTTGCCGTGCGTATGATCCTGGCAGCTATTTCTCCACGGTTGGCTATGAATACCCTGTGTATCATGGACCGATCATGTTTATTGGATCCAGTATGGATTTCTTTTTTCGAAAAAGGCACGAATGCCCTCCTGGCCTTCACTGCCGGAACGTGCCTCAGCAATGCTTTTTGCACACCGGTTCATCAGTTCCCGGTCCAAAAAAACACCTTCGATCTCCCGGATCAGTTTCTTGGTATTGCTCAATGCTTCGGGACCGTTTTTCAGGATATCCCTGAGCAGTGAATCCGTATATTCCTCAAGCTCCCCTTCTGATCCGGCATAGTTGATAAGATTTGCTTCCTTTGCTTCCAGGGCATTAAAGACCCTTGCGGTGAGCATCAGCTTCCTGCTGTGCATGGGTCCGAGTTTCAACATAACATAGGGTGCAATGGTAGCCGGTACCAGGCCCAACTTAACTTCAGAAAAAGCAAACTGAGTATCTATTGTCGCTAAAGCAAGGTCTGAGGCCGCAACCAGTCCGTTGGCCCCTCCGTAACAACCTTTCCGGACCTTGCTGATCACTATTTTTGAACATTGATAGACTGCCTGGAACAGTTCCCCCAGCTTTTGGCTTTCCTTAAAATATTCTTCATAAGGCTGATCCATGGACCCCTTCATCCATTCCAGGTCGGCACCACTGCAAAAAAGGTCTCCTTTTCCTGATAATACAATGACCACGATGCCCCGGCTTTCACAACTTTCTCTAAAAGCCTCGGTTAATTCCCGGATCATAAGAGTATTAAGCGCATTTTTCTTTTCCGGCCGGTTCAGTTTTATTTCCCTGAATCCTTTATGATCCTGAATCTCTATGTTTGAATAATCAGACATTGAATACGCGGCTAAGCTTTACATTCTGTATACGCCGTTGCGGGGCGGTTCGAATTTACGGTTCAACGACATGGCTATGCCAAGACCGAGCACACCGCGGGTATTTACCGGGTCGATGATACCATCATCCCAAAGCCTGGAGGTACTGTAATAGGCACTGCTTTCGTGATCGTATTTGTTCAGGATTTCGGAACGTATCTTCTCGATTTCCTCCTCAGGCAATTCTTTATTTTTATTCTTCAGCTGTTCCACCTTGATCATGGTCAGTACATTTGCTGCCTGCTCACCACCCATGACGGCAATACGGGAATTGGGCCACATAAAAAGTAAACAGGGTTCGAAAGCCCTTCCGGCCATGGCATAATTACCTGCACCATAGGATCCACCAGTAATCATGGTAAACTTGGGAACCGTAGCGGTTGAAACGGCATGTACCAATTTGGCACCGTCCCGGGCAATTCCTTTATGCTCATATTCCTTTCCGACAATGAAGCCGGTTATATTTTGCAAAAAGACCAGGGGGATCCTGCGATAATTGGCCAGTTCAATAAAATGAGCCGCTTTAAGTGAAGATTCGGAATAGAATGGTCCGAAATTGGCGAGGATGGCTACGGGATAGCCCATAATGTAGGCAAAACCGGTTACTATGGTGGGGGCATAATTGGACTTAAACTCATGGAATTCGCTCCCGTCCACCATTCTCATAATGATCTCCCTGGGGTCCACTAATTTCCTGGGATCGGAGGGTATGATACCATAGAGCTCCCGGGGATCATAAAGCGGATCCGTTGGGGTCCGGGTGTCCAGTTTTTGTTGTTCCGGTCGCTGCATACTTTCAAATATATTCCGGCATATCTGTAATGCATGCATATCATTTTCCGCCAGATGATCGGCAACTCCGGATATCCTGGTGTGCACATCGGCTCCGCCGAGTTCTTCCGCGGTTACATCTTCGCCGGTGGCGGCTTTGACCAGCGGGGGGCCCCCAATAAATATGGTACCCTGCTTTTTCACAATAATGGTTTCATCGCTCATGGCCGGCACATAGGCTCCTCCGGCCGTGCAACTGCCCATTACAATAGATATTTGAGATATGGAAGATGCAGAGAGCCGGGCCTGATTGTAGAATATTCTGCCAAAGTCTGTTTTATCCGGAAAAACACGATCCTGTTCCGGTAAAAAAACACCTCCTGAGTCGACCAGGTATACACAGGGCAGGTTATTTTGCAATGCAATCTCCTGGGCCCGCAGATGTTTTTTGATGGTTTCATGAATGTAGGTACCGCCTTTAACCGTAGCGTCATTGGCAATAATAACCGCCTCTTTACCCTGTATACGTCCAATACCGGCGAGGATTCCGGCTGCCGGAAACTGGTCGTCATATTGCCCGTAAGCTGCAAGAGGCGATAGTTCAAGGAAAGGAGTATTCTTATCGATAAGCAGGTCAATACGCTCCCTGGGCATCAGCTTACCCCGGGATTTATGCTTTTTTACCGCATTGGCAGAACCGCCTTGTTGTATTCTTTGAATGTTTTTCTGAAAGAACTGGATTTTTTCAAGGTAGAGCTTTTTGTTGTTGATAAAATCCTCCGAATGGACCGCAATTTTAGAGCTTAGTTGAAACAATTCAGTAATTTTTAAACTAAAATATGAATAAAATCAAAGTTAACTCAATATTTACTTTCAACCATCACTAAACAGCCAATTTATCTTTATGTTTCGCGTTCTTACCATGAATAGTATAATTTCTGAAAAATGCGTAAAACTTTTTTGCAGAAAAACCGTATTTAAAATGAAATAAATTAAATTTGAGGTAGAAAATCCATTGTCATGGACAGAAAAGAAATCCAGAAGTTATCCGCTGAAGAACGTTTAAGGCTGAAACGCTCACAGAAGAAATACAACTTACCGGTTATCGGTCATTTCGCCGACAGGAGCATTATCTTCAACAGTATTCTTGAGGCAGAAGCGGTGACAGGTATCAATTATACCCTGATCTTTGAAGCCTGCATCGGCAAGATATTCAAAGCAAAGAATACCCACTGGGAATATGTTAAAGGCAACCACTACATCAAATACAAAGCCTATTACATCAACGCCCAGGAAAAATATACCCGTGTGGGTGGCTTTAATGGTTAATTGCTGAACTTCAAGGCTTTACTTAAGCACTGTATTATCAAACACATCTGAAATTTTTTCGGGTTTGCGAGCTTGCCGCAAGGCTTCTTCAAGTTCCTCGGTATCCTGGTTGTAAATAACATAGGCTACATCGAGGATATGGGCCAATTGATCAAATGCTTCCGGTTCTTCGATTTTGTCTTTACGCAGTTGCTTTCTGTAATAACGGTTCAGCTTCTTGACAGCATAATATATGGTGGGTTTATTAATCTTGGTTGTTTCGGTCCGTGAAGTAGCAGAAGCCGAACTCAAATAGGTATATATGCTCGTGAACCTATGGTATTTAATGGCCATCGCCTGACCCAAATAATGACTGGAAATCTCTCCCGGGTTAATTTTTTCACCAAGGGTGTCGCTCAAATTGTTTCTGAAAACAAACTTCTTTTCCTGCTGCGCGTTAACCGCGCCAAAAAAACACAGTAATAATAATCCCGTCAGGGATAATCTTAAATGTCTCATGGTTATCCAATTTATCAATCCAAATATGTGCAAAAATAAATACAAAAACTTATTTTATAACATAGGTCCAGGTAAAATTCTGTTAAACAATAATATTTCAAGAAAAATCATGCCTGTTCGGTCCATGAAGCCCCGATCTGTTTAATCAGGCATTATAGCTGGATGAGGCGGTTTTGCCTCCCCTTCCGGTCCAGTTGGTATGGAAATATTCGCCCCTTTCTTTATCCACCCTTTCGTATGTATGGGCGCCAAAATAATCTCTTTGAGCCTGGATTAAATTTGCAGGAAGACGCTCCGATCTGTATCCGTCATAGTAGTTGAGAGCTGCAGCCATTGCAGGAACCGGTATACCATTCTCAGTGGCTTTCACTATCACTTTCCTCCAGGAATGCTGTGCCTTTTCAATCTGCTCCTTGAAGAATGGGTCCAGAAGGAGATTTTCCAGGTCGGGAGCCTTATCAAATGCTTCTTTAATGTTTCCCAGGAATACCGAGCGGATGATGCATCCCCCTCTCCAGATCAAAGCAATGCCGCCATAGTTGAGATTCCATCCGAAAGACTTTGCCGCTTCCCGCATTAAGGCATAACCTTGCGCATAGGAAACGATTTTTGAGGCATAAAGGGCCAACCTGAGGTCTTCCGTAAACGATTCCCTGTCTTCATCAAACCGTATCGCCGGACCGTTCAATATCGTTGAAGCTTTTTCCCTTTCTTCCTTCAGAGCTGAAAGGGCTCGGGCATATACCGACTCGGTAATAAGGGTGAGCGGAATACCCTGTTCCAGGGATGATATGGCAGTCCATTTTCCTGTGCCCTTCTGACCGGCGGCATCCAGTATTTTTTCCAACAAGGGTTCCCCGTCATCATCCCTGAAAGCCATGATATCCCTTGTGATCTCAATAAGGTAACTGTCAAGTTCCGATCGGTTCCAGTCATCAAAGATCTCATGCATCTCTTCATGGGATAACCCCAGTAAATTTTTCATCAGGAAATATATTTCCGATATCAGTTGCATGTCCCCGTATTCGATGCCATTATGGACCATCTTGACATAGTGGCCCGCACCTTCCTCACCTACCCAATCGCAACAGGGTGTTCCATCTTCTACTTTGGCTGCGATGGCCTGAAATACCGGTTTCACGTGTTCCCATGCTGCAGGTGACCCGCCGGGCATGATGGAGGGGCCTTTCAGGGCACCTTCTTCCCCGCCGGAAACCCCTGTTCCGATGTACAGAAGTCCTTTGCTTTCCACATAACGGGTTCTCCGGTTGGTATCCGGAAAATGAGAATTCCCCCCGTCGATTATGATATCTCCTTTTTCCAGATGAGGAATGATCTTCTCAATAAAATCATCAACGGGTTGACCTGCCTTGACCAGCATCATGACTTTCCTTGGAGGTTGCAGACTCGCAACAAATTCTTCAAGGGAATGGGTTCCGATGATCTTCTTACCTTTGGCCCTTCCGGAAATGAAATTATCCACTTTTTCCAGGGTCCTGTTATAAACCGCAACCGTGAATCCGTTGCGCTCCATATTGAGCACAAGGTTTTCACCCATAACCGCCAGTCCTATTAAACCGATGTCTGCTTTCTTTTCCATTTTATTCATTTTTTGATTAGAGTTTTGTCCTAAAAACATTGATCATGCATTAATTCGAATCCCAGCGCAGAAGCGATTTGGGAGATACCGGAAACATCCTGCAGGATCCTCAGGGCATAAGCGTGAAACTCCCTTCTGAGAGGATAGTTCTCCCTGAAGTATTCAAACCTTGCAGGATCCCTTACCAATCGCTTGTGATCCTCTAAAACATCATAACTATGACGCACAATCTCATAGAGCATATCCCAGCGATCTCCTTCAGTTCCCTCCAGGGTGATCAGGTGATCGTCCGGTGCAGGGATCTTTTCCGGGTACCAGTCATTTAACGGCAGTTCGAAAAATTCCGATAAGGCCCGCACGCTCATGCTGGTCCCGTTTGCTTTTCCATCGGTTGAATAACCCGCTATATGTGCAGTTCCGATGTTGATTTTTTCCAATAATTCCTGCAGGATACCCGGCTCGTGCTCCCATACGTCCAGTACACAAGATTTTGTGTTCCCATAGCGTATATGTTCTAAAAGGTCCCGGTTATTGAATACCGCCCCGCGGGAGGTATTGATAAGCACACAAGCTTCCCTGATTTTCTCCAGGAATTCAGTACCGACCATGTGCCAGGTAGGATATAGACCTGATTTTTCAAGGGGTACATGAAAAGAAATGACATCCGCTTCCCTGGCTATTCGGTCCAGGCTGACAAAATGGGGCAACTCCTCCTTTTCCTGCCTGGGTGGATCATTCAGCAAAATATTGATCCCAAGTTTTTCGGCTATATTGGCAACCCGGGTCCCCACATTACCTACTCCTACTATGCCCAGGGTTATTCGATCCAAATCAACTTGTTCATAATGATTCAGATGCAGCAAAGCAGACAAAACATATTGTGCCACCGATCCGGCATTGCACCCGGGTGCATTGGCCCAATTGATATCCCGGCTTTTACAGTATTCCTTGTCTATATGTTCATGACCGATGGTGGCAGTGGCTATGAATTTTATCCTGCTTCCCTGCAACAATTCACGGTCACACCGGGTCCGGGTACGTATAAGCAAAGCATCTGCATCCCTGACTTTTTCGGAAGTAATATCTTTTGGGGAAAGGTATTCAACCTCTGCATAGGGATCCAGTACGCCCTTCAAAAACGGTATATTCTTATCTGCAAGGATCTTGAGCATTCCTCTTATTTAAATCTGTCACGGGTCGACCAAAGACCCAGGGCCGGATTGGATATATAATAAAATTCTTCACCCGAATCTGTTGTGTTCCATCCATCCTTTAGCTTTTGTGGATCATACACGGCTCTTGCTTGATCGGGTGTGGCATGATCATAGCCCACGGAATGGATTTCATCCCGGCTTAGTCTTTCTGTGGCATAAACCACCTTAAAACGCTTTTCCGTCGATCCGTGTATCAAATGAGCTGCAGCACTCAGGTTATTCTGCAAATCTTCGTTCTTGTTGGTTGCATCAAGAATCTCTTCCGTGGTCCTGTATCCGTATTTACGGATCAGTCGGTCAATCTCCCGGTCCTCGCCGAAAGATTCCACACCGGGTGCAATTATGATCAGAGAACCTTCGTCGGCAATAGCCATACGGGTCCTGTATATGCTCTTATTTCCAAGCCAGGTTGACCTGAACTCGGATGGATCCAGGTATACGACGATCTTGTTCAAAGCTTCATCCATGAAGGTTAAATTGACCTTCAGGGACAACCGGCTGGCCTTGCGGAAGCACGTTCCCCCTGTTCCTGCATAGAGGCCCCTGAGTTTGAGCTTCCCCTCCTTACCGGCTCCAACCACGGTAAGTATATATAAGATACGAAGGTCGGCAGCAAAATGTCCGGAGGCATAATCCAGGACTTTACGGACCGGCGTTTCCGCTCTTCCCATCATTCTTTCCATTCCATAAGCAGCACCCAGAAAATGACTCTTGTTGATCCCTTCCACTCCCCCGGTTCCGACAAAAATATTTTTATTGTGATTGGCCATCCCGGCTACTTCATGCGGCACCACCTGGCCAACCGATATGATCAGTTCGTAGTCGCCCAGTAAAAGTTTATTGACCTGGGCGGGCCATGGGTAATCCACCCTGCCTTCCGAAACTTCCTTAACAAAATCACCCGGTACTTCTCCAAGGGTAACCACATCCTTTCTCCAATCGTGCTTCCTGAATTTTCCCGGATCCAGCTCCGGGTACATCCTTATGATCTCCTTATCGCTCATGGGGTGATGAGTTCCCACAGCGGGTAAAACATCCGTTAATTGATCCCCCAGGTAGTCGTTCAACATTGCTGTAACCGGACCGGAATATGAATGGAAACGGGTAATGTCGGGCGGTATGACCAAAACCTTGCCGGAAGGATCTATTTGTTCCAGCATGGTATGGATGGCATCCCGGACCTCATTTTTACTTAAGCCATTCTGTTCATTTTCAAGGGTGATGTACTCCATCTTCTCCATTATTCCGTTTTCCATGGTGGTTTCTCCGGCAAATGTTCCTGAAATTCATGGATGAGTTTTTCTTCATACGCACCCGCGTAGGACCCTTCCCGGAAGCGATCCAGCGCCTCATTAAACAAAAGTTCCCAGGAATCTTCTTCGTGACCCGGATTCACGGGAAAGAACAATACATCGTTTGATTTTGCAGCTTTCAGATCTCCCGGGGCATCCCCGATCATAAGTATCTTTTTGGAAGGATATTTCCCCACAGCAGCCAGTTCCAGGTGTTCGGTTTTGGTTCCAAATTCCTGACCGGCGATGATATGCACCATGGTATCAATCTCATTCTCCTCCCATTCCCGTACCAGGGCTTCAACCGGTGTCTGGCTTACCACGATGCTATCTGCAAATTCCCTCATCTTGTCAAGAGATTCCCCTACCCTGGGAAAGGGACCGATGCCGTACACCAGTTCTGCAATGTCTGCATTGACCTTTTTAGACCAGGCCAGGCATTTGTCGATCATGGGATCATTCACTTCTGATGCATATTTTTCCAGGGCCGGGTTGCCCAATTTGCTCTCCTTTTCTGTCCATTCTTTAAGCGGAGACAGGTCCGGCAACTCAGCGTTCCGGGCATGAACCTCCGGTCTGCGCTCAAGCTGCTCAACGGCTTCCAACAGGGCCAGAAAACGGTTGACCCCGCGGGTCTTGGAGTAGAGGTTGACAAATTCCCAGGTTTCCCTGGCATATTTGGATATTGTTTGCAGTTCAAAAAACTTGATAAAGTTCGGACAAAAACATTCCTTCTGCTTGATCTCCATGGTATCGAAAACACAACCGTCGGAATCGATGCCTATGAAGAATTCTTTTTCAGGCTTTAATGATTTAAGTTTTTCTTGTGGGTTCATATGAATTGCGGATTACGAATTACGGATTAGCACTACTTACTATTTACTACTTACTCATATGCCTCCGGCACATAGGTCTTCAATTTTTTCTCAGCGAACACGGGTTTGAACCGGGTAAATCGCTGAATGCCGTCGATCAGAGGTACCGAAACCCAGTCTTCGCCGATCAGGGGCCGGGCATAGCGAAGGAATTCGTCCGTCACATCCATGTGGTTCTCACTGATCCATTCCCCGGGGAATTGACGTTCCGACAGGGCCACTTTTTCGAGAGGCACCTTATCATAACGTACCGAATAGATCTCCCCGGGATCCCGTAAGATGGTCGACATCCAGCCATTTCCTTCGTTCATGGCAATATCAACAGCTTTCTCCCCAACGCGGTAGGCTTCATCCAGGTCGACATGCGAAGCATAGATCATGGTATCACGCTGGTCGGTCCCCGGGATCTGACCCCGGGCCGCACCCTTAACTTTCAAACCAACCTGGTTGAGATAGTTCACTACAATCTGCTGCACGCTCATCTGGCTGGAGCCGAAAGAGGTATGTCCGAAAGCATCTTTGACCTCGCCAATTTTTCCGACATCGAAACCCTCGCTTACCACAACAAGGCAGCGTTTGTCCCTGGCCAGCTGATCATTCACGCGGTCGGCCAGTTCTTCCAGGCTTACTCCCGATTCCGTCATATAGATCTGAAGGGGCATTTCCCTTCGGGGATCAGCTAATCTGGCGGCTGCAGGAATAAATCCGATTTTTCTTCCCATGGCCTGCAACACAAGAACCGGATCAGCCGGCGAGGAACCCATATTTTCCTGGTTTGCGTTCTGAACGATGTGCGACCAGTAGCGGGCAACGCTTCCATAGCCCGGGGTATGATCGATCAATTTAAATTCCGAATCCCCCACATCGTTATCGATGGTTTTAGGAACCCCGGTAGCAACGAGCTCCAGTCCGTGCTCCTGAGCCAGCTCACTCACCTTAAAAGCCGTATGCTGGGAATCATTTCCCCCGATGTAGAAAAAATAGCCGACATTATGAGCCCTGAATACCTCGATAACCCGCTCAAAATCCTTTTCCTGGTGATCCTTGAGTTTATAGCGACAGGTACCGACACTGCCTGCGGCTGGAGTGGTGCGCAGCAGGGCCACTTCATCATCGGCCTGCACCGAGAGGTCCAGCAGTTCTTCCTTCAAGACCCCCTCAATCCCGTGCCATCCCCCGTAGATCTTGTCGAACTTACCGGGATGTGATCCGCAGGCCTCTATGATACCTCTAAGGCTGTTGTTAATTACCGGGGAAGGTCCCCCCGATTGTGCCACAATAACATTCTTAACCATTTCATTTATTTTTACTTCTTACTACTTACTAATACTACACCCCCGAGTACGCGTTAAACCCCCCATCCACCGGAATGACCACACCCGTGACAAAGACCGACATATCCGATAACAGGTACAGCAGGGTTCCACCCAGCTCTTCCACCGCACCAAATCGGCCCATGGGGGTATTCATGATGATCTTATTACCCCGCGGGGTCAATTCGTTGCTTTCTTCATCCATCAGCAAAAACCTGTTCTGCCGGGTGAGAAAAAAGCCGGGTGCGATCCCGTTGACCCTTATGCCGCGGGGTGCCAGATGTACAGAAAGCCATTCCGTGAAATTGTTGACCGCTGCCTTGGCTGCTGAATAAGCCGGTATCCTGGTAAGCGGACGAAAAGCATTCATGGATGAAATGTTTATAATCACCCCTGATTTCTTCTCGGCCAGGTCCTTGGCCAGTACCATGGTAGGCAGAATGGTCCCCTTGAAATTCAGGTCAAATACAAAGTCAAAACCTTCCATATCCAAACCAAAGAACGTCCTAGCAAGGTCCTGTTCATCTTGATCCATAAACTCCTTATCCGAAGTCGCTTTCGGTGAGTTTCCCCCGGCGGCATTGATCAGGAAATCTATTGGTCCAATCTCTTTATGCACCTGTTCAAGAGCTTTTTCCAGAGAATCCCTGTCCAGTACATTGGCCTCAACGCCCATCACCCGTGCTTCTCCAATACCGGAGATGCTTTTGGCCTGTGCACGGGCTGCATCGCCGTCAATATCCAGGATGGCCGTATGAACCCCGGCACCAACCAGGGTTCTGGCAAAGATTGTTCCAATCACCCCGGCACCTCCGGTCAGAATACATTTCTTGTCTTTTAGATCTTCGGTTATTCCTGATTTAGCAGCCATGATCATTATTCTTTATAGTACATGATGTTTTCACGTGTGATGATATCGATGGGGAGGGAATACACCAAATCAATTTCCTGCTTGAGTACCAGATGTGAAAACAATACCTGGAGTGCTTTGTAACCCTGAATTACGGGTTTTTGACTTATCAGGAAGTCGATAGTTCCCTGTTCAAGATATGCCTTGTTTTCTTTAATAAGGTCGTAGCCTATCAAGCTGACTTTATCATTTGAACAAACATCCAGATTTTTCGCGACCCGGTGAACGCGGGAATTGGTGACAAAAATTCCCTGATAGGGGGCTGATTTCTTCTGTATCTTGATAAGAGAATCCCGTACCTGTGCTTCTTCAATTCCGGATGTGCTGACCCGGTCTATCCGGTATCCATCCATCCCAATAAAAAAATCGGTAAATCCCTGCTGACGTTTTCTGAAATGCGGGGTTACTTCATTGTCCCGGACAACATTGACCACCAGGATTGAGCTGCCCGGTTTTACCAGTATCTGCATCAAACGCCCCGCTAAACATCCACTCTGATAAGAATCCTGACCAATGAAGGATCGTACAGCAGGATGATCCATCCGGCTGTTGATGGTGATGACAGGTATCTGTTTTTCCAGGCAAAGGTTCAGGAACTTTCCAGCTTCCCCGGGATACATAGGTGCCAGTACTACTGCATCGGGGAAATTCCGTTCAACCTGAGCCAGCGCGGAACGGAAAGATCTCCTGCTGAAAAAAACGAAGGGGTATTCCCGCAACGACCAGCCAAAAGGGTTGATCTCGCTGAGTGCCTTACGGGCACCGGCACGGGGAGCATCCCAAAAAGACCCGGTTTGATCGACTCTTGGAAGTATCATAGCCACCTCAACGGTTTTTCTGGATGCTAAAGCACTGGCAAGGATATCCGGTTCATAATGCAATTCCTCAATGATCCGGATGACTTTTTCCCTGGTAGCTGCAGAAACTTCTCCCCGGTTATGGATCACCCGGTCAACCGTTCCCACGGATACGTCAGCTATGGACGCTATATCTTTTATTCTGGGTTTCATCTGTTTCGGCTTGCAAGGTAATAAAAATTGACGTATCTTCGTGTGCGCACACGGAATTTTTTCTTTCTATGAAACTGGAAAAATATTCAATGGGTATCGGCGACCGATTCGGCCTGCAGGGAAAAGCTCAACTTCGTGCCATAATGAAAGCACGGGAGAAAGGTATACCCGTAGTACCGGTATGGAACAAATCGAACCGGGAGCATAACATCATCGGGTCCTCCCCTGAAGGCACCCGAGAGGAAGCCGATGACGCCGTCCGGAAGTTAAAATATGAAGGATCCTACTACGTGGATGCGGATCATATTATGCTTACCACGGTAGACCCCTACATTGATCACTCCGATTTTTTTACCATCGATGTTGCGGAATATATCGGCGAAGGCGCTGCAGAAAAAAACATCCGGGGATTTATAGAAAACAACAAAAAATACCTGTCTGATTTCAGGATCCCCGGGATTGAAGCCCCGTTCCAGGTAGATGTCAACCTGCTGGAACATATCGCAGGCCAGTTCCTTTCAGCCATCAGGGAAGCAGGAATCATCTACCGGCAGATCAGCAGCAAGAAAGGCCCGGATCAATTCATTACCGAGATCTCCATGGACGAAGTTGAAGAACCCCAAACTCCCGTGGAACTATTTTTCATTTTAAGTGCCATTGCCCAAAACCGGGTGCCCATTCAGACCATTGCACTGAAATTTTCGGGAAGATTTAACAAAGGTGTGGATTATGAAGGGGATATTGAATTGTTTTCCCGTGAATTTGAAGAGGACCTGCTGGTGATTGATTATGCCGTAAAAGAATTCAATTTACCCGAAAACCTGAAATTGAGTGTTCACTCAGGCAGCGATAAATTCAGCATCTATCCCGTTATGAAGGAAAAAATAAGGAAACATGACAAAGGGATACATGTCAAGACCGCGGGGACCACCTGGCTGGAAGAGCTTACCGGCCTGGCCCTGGCCGGAGGACAAGCACTTGAAACGGCAAAGAAAATTTACCTGCTGGCCCTGGAAAGAAGGAAAGAACTTTGCGCTCCTTATAGCAACGTGATCGGCATTGATGTTGAAATGCTGCCGACGGTGAAGGAAATTGAATCCTGGACCGGGGAACAATTTGCCAGCACCCTGCGGCATGATCCCGGGCATCCCGATTATAATCCGAACTTCAGGCAATTGCTGCATGTGGGCTATAAGGTAGCTGCTGAAATGGGCTCAGAATTCACGGATATGCTCAGAAAACACAGTGAGATAATCGGTGAACAGGTGACGGAAAATCTTTTCGGCAGACATTTATGCCGGTTATTTGATATCAGGGATTAAAGAGACTCAGAATTCAAAATTAGGATTTGGGCATCGGGCAAGGGTGTGTTTATTTTTGTCGATATTACATGTTTTTAATCTATCAAATAATTTTTCAAAACCAATAAGTAATTCCCCCTCTTTGCTTGCAGAGAGGGGGTTAGGGGTGAGCATGCATTCCCCCAGGCATTTGCTTTTTTTATCTATAATTACAATGAAGACATTTCTGGATGAAGATTTCTTATTGCATTCTGATAGCGCCAGAAAGCTATACCATGATTATGCTGAAGACCTTCCCATCATCGACTATCACTGCCACCTGCCACCTGAGCAGATAGCGGAAGATCACCAATTTGAAAACATTACCCGGGCCTGGCTTTACGGCGATCATTATAAATGGCGCGCCATGCGGGCTAATGGTGTCGATGAAAAATACATCACCGGGGATGCAGGCGACAGGGAAAAATTCCTGAAATGGGCTGAAACCGTTCCCTATACCTTGCGAAATCCCCTGTACCATTGGACCCATCTCGAACTGAAGAGGTATTTCGACATCCATGAACTTCTTAACCCCGGTACCGCGAAGAATATTTATGACAAAAGCTCAAACTTAATTTCAGGTAAAGACTACAGTGTGAAAGCGCTGCTCGAGAAAATGAACGTGGAGGTGATCTGTACCACCGATGATCCTGCCAACGATCTGGAACATCACAAACAATTAAGAAAAGAAAAATATAAGATCAAGGTATTCCCCGCCTGGAGAGCGGATAAAGCCATGGCAGCAGAGGATCCACGCGGCTACAACCAATACCTGGATAAACTCGAAGGATCTGCCGGTAAAGAGATCCGCAATTATTACGATCTACTCGAAGCTCTGCAGAAACGTCACGATTATTTTGCCGAACAGGGATGCCGGCTATCGGACCACGGTCTGGAAGAATTTTATGCCGAGGACTACAGCGACCACCAGATCAATCAGATCTTCGCCAGGGTAAGGCAGGGTAAGAGAATTGAAGATCACCAGATCAGGCTTTTAAAATCTTCTGTGCTCTATCACCTGGCAGTCATGGATCATGATAAAGGTTGGACCCAACAGTTCCATATCGGTGCGCTCCGCAACAACAATACCAAAATGTTCAGGAGACTCGGTCCGGATACCGGCTTTGACAGCATAGGTGATTTTAACCTGGTCCGGAACATGTCGAAATTCTTCAACCGCCTGGAAATGGAGAATAAACTGACCAGGACCATTGTATACAATCTGAATCCTACAGATAACGAGGTCTTTGTAACCATGCTCTACAATTTCAACGACGGGTCGGTCCCCGGCAAGATGCAACTTGGATCGGGCTGGTGGTTCCTGGATCAAAAAGACGGGATTGAAAAACAGCTCAATGCACTGTCTAACATGGGACTTCTCAGCCGTTTTGTCGGGATGCTCACCGACTCGCGGAGTTTCTTATCCTTCCCGAGACATGAATATTTCAGGCGAGTATTGTGCAACCTGGTCGGTGAAGATGTTGAAAACGGCGAAATCCCCAACGATAAAGACATGCTTAAGTCACTGATCCAGGGGATCTGCTATTACAATGGCAAGGAGTATTTTGGATTTCACGAAGATTAAATTCCAGGCGTAATTTCCTTCCCTATGGACCTGAGAAAAGTATATTATGCCCTGTCTCCCAGACTGCGCCTGGCGGTAAGAAGATGGTATTATCTGCCCAGGGATATTTTTGATTCCCTGACCGGCAAACGGCAGGAAAGGATACCGCCCAGGGGAAAGATCTTTACCGGACCCGGAGATTTTGTCAAGCAGGGCCGGGAACTGATGGATCAGCTGATCCGGCTCACGGATCTGAAACCAGACGAAAATATCCTTGATGTCGGTTGCGGCATCGGCCGGCTGTCGATTCCACTTACTGCCTACCTGAAAGAAGGAAGCTATACCGGTTTTGATATCGTGGAAGACGGGATCCGCTGGTGCCGGAAAAACATTACACCGCGTTATCCCAACTTTGTCTTTGAATATATTCCCCTTCGCAACGACCTGTATAATCTGAACGCCGGCGATGCAGCGGAAAATTTCAATTTTCCCTATGATGACAACATGTATGACAAAGTGGTTCTGACATCCGTGTTCACCCACATGCAACCCCCTGCCGTCAGGAACTACCTGAACGAGATCCGGCGCGTCATGAAACCCGGGGGTACCTGTTTCGCCACCTTTTTCCTGATCGATGAGGAAAACCTGCAATTAATGAATAGAAAAAATGACCCTTTTTTCAAATACAAACAGGAAGGATACTGGCTCCACCATAAAAAAGTAAGGGATGCCAATATCGCCTACGAGCTGGATTACCTGAATGAAATGACCCGGGACGCGGGATTAATGATCGAAAGGATAGAAAAAGGCCGGTGGCCGGGATGGGAAGCCGGGGAGTTCGGGAATTTTCAGGATATCGTTTTGTTAAATTCGAAATTCTAAATTCAAAACCCGAGACGAAATTCCTTGCCTACCGGCAGGCAGGCAGGCTAAATTCGAAATCCGGAACATCCTGCTTACTGCATACTTCATACTTCATATTATGACAAGGCTATCATCGGTCTGGACGAACTGGCCGTATTGGAAGCGGATACCGTATGGACCGCGGATGACATAAGTATCCCGGACAAGGTTCCCGAGGACCATTATGCCCTGGTATGGGAGGGCTACCTTCAAACCCCGGAGGACGGAATTTACACCTTTTACCTGCGATCGGATGACGGTTCACGCTTATACCTCCATGAGGATCTGTTGATCGACCACGACGGGGTACACGGGGCTACGGAAAAGAATGCCCAGGCGGGTCTGAAGTCAGGGAAACATCCTTTCCGCCTCGAATTCTTCGAAGCCATGTACGGTCAGGAGCTGGGGCTGACCTGGCAAGTCCCCGGATCGGAGGATAGAAAGAATTTATTTTAAGGATCTAAGTATTAAGAGCTATCCTCCTGCGCCAAGGCTTCGGTGGACGCAGAAGAGTTGAAGTGCATAAGGTTTGTCATGCGGTTGTCAGGAATCACCTATTCGCAATCCCTGACTGCTGTCAGGCAGGCTGAATCCCTGAATCCTCAAATCCTACATTTACCCCACGCCGAATAAACCATTCCCGCCCGGAAATTGTTAACTTTGCAGACTCAATTTGAATTGCAAAACGGAACCATGATCAAGATAACATATCCGGACGGAGCAAAGAAGGAATACCCTGAAGGGGTGACTGGTATAGAAATTGCCAGGGACATCAGTCCCAGGCTCGCCAGGGAGGTCTTTGCCATCAGTGTCAACGGCGATATCCGGGACCTTACCCGTCCTATAGAGCAGGATGCGGAAATAAAGCTGCATAAATGGGATGACCCGGAAGCCCGGCACGCCTACTGGCACTCTTCCGCCCACCTGATGGCAGAAGCCCTGGAGGAACTCTACCCCGGTGTGAAATTCGGTATCGGTCCGGCCATTGAGAACGGCTTCTACTATGACGTGGACCTGGGCGACCGGGTGATCACCGATGCCGACCTGCCCGGGGTGGAAAAGAAGATGAAAGAGCTGGCCGCCCAAAAAAATCCCTATACACGGGAAAACGTCAGCAAAAAGGAAGCCCTGGAATATTTCGGTAACAAGGGTGACGAATATAAGCTGGAACTGATCGACGAACTGGAAGACGGCCAGATATCCCTCTACAAGCACGGGCATTTTGTAGACCTTTGCAAGGGACCCCACCTGCCCGATACCGGCTATATCAGGGCCATCAAACTATTGAACGTTGCCGGTGCCTACTGGCGGGGGGACGAGTCCCGCAAACAGCTGACGCGCATTTACGGGATCACCTTCCCCAAGCAATCCATGCTGGACGAGCACCTGGAGATGCTCGAGCTGGCCAGGCAACGGGATCACAGGAAACTGGGCAAAGAGCTGGAGCTGTTCACCTTTTCGGAAAAAGTCGGTCAGGGCCTGCCCCTGTGGCTGCCCAAAGGAGCACAGCTGAGGGAAAGACTGGAAAACTTCCTTAAAAAGGTGCAGGCGGAACACGGTTACAAGCCCGTTATCTCACCCCATATAGGAAATAAGGAACTCTATGTGACCTCGGGCCACTACGAAAAATACGGCCAGGAATCCTTCCGGCCCATACAGACCCCCAGGGAGGGGGAAGAGTTTATGCTCAAACCCATGAACTGCCCGCACCATTGTGAGATGTACAAGGCCCGGCAGTATTCTTATCGCGACCTGCCCGAGCGTTTTGCCGAATTCGGAACGGTCTACCGCTATGAGCAAAGCGGGGAGTTGCACGGACTCATCCGGGTGCGCGGGTTCACCCAAGATGATGCGCATATCTTCTGCAGGCCCGACCAGCTCAAAGATGAATTCAACAAGGTAATCGACATCATCCTTTATATCTTTAATGCTTTGGGATTTAAAGACTATGAAGCACAGGTGAGCCTGAGGGATCCCAAAGATAAGGAGACCTACATGGGCAGCGACGAGAACTGGGACCGGGCCGAACAGGCCATCAAGGAAGCTGTTGCAGAAAAAGGTTTGGACACCATAACCGTTATAGGCGAAGCAGCCTTTTACGGACCCAAGCTCGATTTCATGGTCAAGGATGCCATTGGCCGCAAGTGGCAGCTGGGAACCATTCAGGTGGATTATAACCTGCCGGAACGTTTCGACCTGGAGTATATCGGTGCGGATAATAAACCGCACAGGCCGGTGATGATCCACCGGGCTCCATTCGGATCGATGGAACGTTTTATTGCCGTGCTGATCGAACACAGCGGCGGTAAATTTCCGCTTTGGTTGACCCCCGACCAGGTGGTGGTGCTCCCTATCAGTGAGAAATTCAATGATTACGCGGAAAAAGTTTCAATTTTCTTAAATAATTCCGATATTCGCACACTGGTTGACGGGAGGAACGAAAAGGTGGGTAAGAAGATCAGGGACAATGAGTTAAGGAAGATACCCTACCTGCTGATCGTGGGTGAAAAAGAAGCCGGTAACCGGACCGTTTCAGTCCGCCGTCAGGGTAAAGGTGACCAGGGCTCCATGAAACTGGAATCCTTTGTTATTTTCCTGAAAAAGGAACTGGAAAAAGAATTACAAATTGAAGTCGAACAAAACCAATAATTAAAAGGAGGATTTAACCATAGCAGGACCGAATTTTAAACGAGGACCCAGAAGAGGGCCGGCTCGCAGGTCAAAAGAGCCGCAACACAGAATCAACGACAGGATCAGGGCTCCGCAAGTTCGCGTTGTTGGTGATAATGTAGAACAGGGGATCTACCCCCTCAGGGAAGCCATAAAGATAGCCGACGATCAGGAGCTTGACCTGGTCGAGATCTCTCCCAAAGCGGATCCCCCGGTTTGTAAGGTCATTGATTATCAAAAGTTTCTATACCAACAAAAAAAGAAACAAAAAGAAATCAAACAGAAATCCCAGAAAATTGTGGTCAAGGAGATCCGCTTCGGTCCGAATACCGATGAACATGACTACAATTTCAAGAAAAACCATGCACAGAGGTTTTTGGAAGATGGTGCAAAACTAAAGGCCTATGTATTTTTTAAAGGCAGATCCATTATTTATTCCGAAAAAGGAGAGATCCTGCTCCTGCGCCTGGCACAGGATCTCGAAGATTACGGAAAAGTGGAACAGATGCCGAAATTGGAAGGAAAACGCATGACGATGATCATGAGTCCCAAAATAACGAAGAAAAAGTAAAGATTTTTACTATTTTTGCGCCACGAAAAAAAAAATGTTATGCCGAAGATGAAAACAAACCCTGGTGCCAAGAAGCGTTTCAAAATTTCCGGTACGGGGAAAATAAGAAGGAGACACGCTTACAAAAGTCATATTCTTACAAAAAAGTCAAAGAAAAGAAAAAGGAATTTGACCTATATGACCGATGTAGATAAAGCGGACAAGAAGAATATTAAGCTTTTACTCAATACCAAATAAGCAATGCCTAAGTCGAGCAACATAGTAGCTTCCAAAAAAAGAAGAAAGAAGATCCTCAAGGAGACCAAAGGACAATTCGGCAGGAGGAAAAATGTCTGGTCGGTTGCGAAAAATGCCTACGAGAAAGGTTTGGAATACGCCTACCGCGACAGAAGGAAAAAGAAAGGTGAATTCCGCTCCTTATGGATCCAGAGAATTAATGCAGGGGTACGCCCTCATGATATGTCCTATTCAGAATTCATGGGCAAACTCAAAAAATCCAATATCGAGCTGAACCGAAAGGTGCTGGCGGATCTGGCCATGAACCATCCCAGGGCTTTCGAAGCGATTGTTAAAAAGGTACAATAGATAACCCCAACGGGAAACAGGATACCAACCCTCCTGTAACCTCCTTCTAAGCTTAGCAGGAGGTTTTTTTATTTTTACCTTTGACAGTGCTATAATAGATCTTTAATACTATGAAACTGACCCTGATCGGATATGGAAAAATGGGCAGGGCCATTGAAGAAGTTGCCCTTTCCAGGGGACACCGGATTCACCTGCGAATTGATGTCGACAGCCAGGACCGGCTTACGCCAGAGTCTATGAAAGGAACCGATGTGGCCCTGGAATTTACCCAGCCCGATGCCGCGTTCAACAACATCCGTGCCTGCCTGGAAATGAACATACCCATTGTTTCGGGAACCACCGGGTGGCACGATCGTTTTGAGGAAATCCGCGGTCTCTGCCTCAAGAGCTCAGGCAGTTTATTCTATGCCTCCAATTTCAGCATAGGGGTCAATATCATGTTCTTCCTGAACCGGGAACTCGCACGGCTGATGGACAAACAGGAAGAATACGACCCTTCAGTCAATGAAATTCATCATATCCATAAAAAAGATGCCCCCAGCGGAACCGCTGCACGTATTGCACAGGACCTTCTTGAAAACTACAACAGGAAAAACAACTGGAAGCTGGGCCGGGGAAAGGAGAAAGAAACCTTGTACATTACCGCTGTAAGGGAAAATGAAGTACCGGGCACCCATGAAATAAAATATGAATCGGACCTGGATGAACTCATGATCACCCACAGGGCTAAAAGCAGGTTGGCTTTTGCTCGGGGGTCCGTAGCGGCTGCCGAGTTCCTGAAGGACAAAAAAGGGGTTTACGGTATGGAAGATTTTCTCGGATTAGGCTAGATGATACAGGAACATGAAAGAAAAAAGAGCCCGATACATACGGTTTTTCATGGTTGCACTCGTCTACTCCCTTTTTGTCCTATGGCTCAAGTTGGAATGGCTCCTGCTGGGAAACCTGGTCCTGTTCGACCTGACGGTAACAAAAAAAGTGCCCTGGACTCTCTGGAGAAGGTGGACCCGTAAAAATCAAAAGATCACCAATTTCTTTGAATGGCTCAACGCGATCCTGATCGCCCTGGTAGTGGTCATCGGCATTCGGCACCTGTTCATCGAGGCTTTCACCATCCCCTCCCCGTCCATGGAAAGAACCCTGTTGACAGGTGATTATCTTTTTGTAAGCAAGATCAGCTACGGACCTAAACTTCCGAATACCCCCGTTGCTTTTCCCTTTACCCACAATACCCTGCCCTTCACGGAATGGACGAAATCTTACGTTGCTTCGGTCCAGTGGCCCTATAACCGTCTGAAAGGATTGGGAAGGATCAAGCGGAACCAGGTCATGGTCTTCAATTTCCCTGAAGGAGATACAGTGGTTCATCAGTTCCCGGATCAAAGCTATTACAACCTTATCAGAAACTACGGCCGCAATACCATCCTGAGCCAGTATGACTATACCGTCCGGCCTGTCGATAAGAAGGATAACTATATAAAGCGCTGTGTGGGTCTCCCGGGAGACACGGTCATGATTCGCAAAGGTTCGGTCTATGTAAACGGGAATATGCTCAGTGATTCACCGGGTGTACAGCATCACTATTACGTCCGGGTCAATGGAGAAAACGACCGGGCCCTGTTCGACAGCCTCGGTATTGCTATTCCCGAAAGAAAATTCGATGTCCGGACATCCAGCTATATTCTGCCTCTCACGCGGGCCATGGCAGATAAACTTTCAGGCAATGAACGCGTTGAATCGATTCAGAAACTGGAAAATACCAATACCAGGATCTCCTACAAGAACGTTTTCCCGTACGACCGGCATTTTCAGTGGACCGAGGATCATTACGGGCCGCTGGTCCTACCCGCTAAAGGTGCAAAGGTGGCCATAAATAAAAATAATCTACCTTTATACAGGCGTATTATTGATTGCTATGAAGGGGACCGTTTACAGCTCAGGGACAGTACGATCCTTATAAACGGGGAACCGGCAGAAACCTATGAATTCAAGATGGATTACTATTTCGTGCTGGGTGACAATCGCCATAATTCCTCGGATTCGCGCCACTGGGGATTCGTACCGGAAGATCATATAGTTGGAAAAGCTGTTTTCCTGTGGTTATCCCTGGAACAAAATAACGACTCTTTTTTCCGGCGCTTACGCTGGGAACGAATGTTTAAACCTATAACATGAAGAAGATCATTGCCTTTTTGCGCGACAAGTATTTCAGATTCGGCCTGGCTACAGCCATTTATATACTCTTTGTGATCTGGCTCGGGAACTATTGGTTCTTTCTCGGAATTCCCATTATCTATGATGTATACATCAGTAAAAAGGTCAACTGGACCTTCTGGAAAAAAAGGGACCGGAAGAACCCTGCCTGGATCGAATGGCTGGATGCCCTAATCTTCGCCGTGGTTGCCGTGACCCTGATCAATATTTTTCTGTTGCAGAACTATAAGATACCAACCCCCTCAATGGAAAAGACCTTATTGGTAGGAGATCACCTCTATGTCAGCAAGGTCGCCTACGGACCGAAGATACCGAATACTCCCCTCACCTTCCCTTTCACCCAGAACAGGATGCCCCTCATCGGCGGGAAGTCCTACCTGGAATGGATCCAATTGCCCTACAAAAGGTTGGCCGGTTTCGGAGCGGTACAGAGAAACGACATCGTTGTTTTCAACTTTCCGGCCGGGGATACGGTAGTACTCCAAAACCCGGCACAGAGTTTCAATCATATCATTAGGGATAATGCCTACAGTTTGATGCTTCGGGATAACAACCCGGATAATAAAAGCTGGGAAGACTACCTGGCCGCTTCCCGGCAGATGGTGATCAATAATTATGATATCGAGGTCCGCCCTGTCGACCGCAGGGATAATTATATCAAACGCTGCGTGGCCATACCGGGAGATACCCTGCATATCGTGAAATCCGAGATCTTCGTGAACGGCATTCGGCAGGAATTCCCGCCCACCATTCAGCATGAGTATACCATCCTCACCAACGGAACCCCTATCAATCCCAAAGCTTTTGAAAGAATGGGTATCGCGGGGGCCGATATTTCCATTGGTCAGAATTATACCTATTCCCTGCCCCTTTCTGAAGATAATGCAGAGAAGATCTCAAAATTCAACAACGTGGGTTCCGTACAGAAATATGAATCCCCTGCCGGGCAATATAATTTCCAGATTTTTCCGCATGATCGCGGGTACCCTTGGACCCTGGACCATTTTGGTCCCCTCTACATACCGGCAAAAGGTGATTCCATAAGAATCGACAGCAGTAATATTTCCTTCTACAAGCGTATTATTGATGCCTACGAAAAACATGACCTTGAGATCAGGGGGGGTCATATCTTCATTGATGATGAGCCCCGGGATTACTATATTATTGAAATGGACTACTACTTCATGATGGGAGACAACCGGCACCGTTCAGCCGATTCGAGATACTGGGGTTTTGTACCGGAAGATCATATTCTGGGAAAACCAAAATTCATCTGGCTGTCCATTGACAAGGAAAAAAACTTCCTGGGCAAGATCCGGTTTAAAAGATTTTTTATGTCGGCCGACCGCTAAACTAAAAAGGAAAGTCCTCCTCCATATCGGGTTGTTCCAACTTCTCCTCATCCGGTTCCCTGGCTGTCTGATGAATCTCATTTCCGTCCACGTAAATGGCTTTATAGGGTATGGTGGGACAGGCATATTCACAGGCACCGCAACCAACGCAGATATCTTCATCCACTTCGGGAATGGTCAAACCCTTGATATAAGGCACCATTTTAACGGCCTGGGTGGGACAATGCTCCGAACAGGATCCGCAGGCCGTGTTCTCCGTATAAACGATGCAGTTCTCCTGCACAAACTGTACCCTCCCGATCTGAACGGTTTTCTTGGCTTCCTTGCTGATCTCAAGGATAGCCCCGGTGGGACAGACTTCGCTGCATTTAATGCATTCGAAATTGCAATAATTCGTATGGTAATCCATGTGCGGCTGCATAAAGCCCTTCAGGCCGTATTCCAGCATGGAAGGTTGTAATACCTGGGTGGGACAAACACTGACGCAAAGGTGGCAGGCGGTACAACTTTCGTTGAAATGTTTGATACTCAGGGATCCGGGTGGAGAGACCGGGAAGTTTTTATCTTCAGGAATGGTGGTGGGCTTTTCATTGCGGATGTCATTTTCAGCCATCAGCTTCTTGGAACCTGTGAAAAAAGCCGCCAGAAGCAGGAAGCTCTTTGAAAAAAAGGAGCGTCTTTCCCGGTCATTTTGAACGGGATCCTTATGTACCTTCCATGCAGGAATATATTTGATGCTGAAACTTTCACAGCTCCTGATGCAATTGTAGCAGGCCACACACCTGGAAAAATCGATGGTTCTTTCTTTAAGACTGATGCATTCCGACTTGCAGACAGCCGAACAATTACCGCAAAGGGTGCACTCATCCTTATCGATCCTGATCCGGAACAGGGATCTCCTGGAGATCAAACCCAGCAGGGTTCCCACCGGGCAAATGGTATTGCAGAATAGCCTTCCCCGCTTGCCGGCCATCCAGCCGAGCAAGCCCAGCAAGAAGACCGGGAAGATCAATGTGGCCCATTTTACGGGTTTGGGATCGACCCTGTAAAGAAAATACATGTCCCACTTTTCAAGAAATCCTGTAAGAAGGTTGTTGGTATGAATGGCCAGGGGCCTGAACAGGTCGGAAAAGATCCTGCCGAAATTGCTGTAGGGATCGAGTAAACCGATCACCAAACCGGTGCCCAGGAACATCGAAAGTACCGCGATCCCCAGAAAACCGTAACGCCAAACATTCAGTGCCTGCTTAAAGCGATACCTTTTTCTTTTCCTGAACCACATGCCCGTCCTGGAAATGATATCCTGGAAAATACCCAGGGGACAAAGGGTGGAACAATACACCCGGCCGAACAGCGCTGTGAGAAGAATGACCAGGAAAAAGCCTATGCCTGCCAGACTGAGGGTGGCAATGAATTTTAAGAGGGAGGGTACGAACTGTACGAACAAAGTATCCCCGCTGATGCGACCCGGAATGGTATCCCGGAAATCGATAAACAGGAATGCCAGAAATAACAACACCACCAGGGATAGGACCACCCTGATCCACTTCAGCTGATACTGGAACATGGATTAGATCTTAATTCTGTCAATATTCAGCTTGGAAAGATCGCTAACCCCGGCGTTGAGGGCCTTGGCCTTGTTGATATAGCCCACCTGGCCGGGTTCCTTGCCGAACAACTTGATCGCCGCCACGTCTGCAGCCAGTATATCGGTGGACAGGATCTGGGATTTCATGGTTACCACGTCGTTAACGCTCACCCCGCGCGGACCGTTCCTTTTCATCACACGATAGGCATCCACCACGTTCAGATCGGGTTGCCTGAAAGTGGTGAAATCGGCGATGCACTGGTGCAAGTCGTTGGCATGCCAGTAGCGCCGGTCCCACACGATGCCCATCAGGTTCTTCATGGCCACGGTCATGCTTGCACCACCATGATTTTTGAGTACGGGTACATTGATGAATACATCCGATTCCAGGACCAGTTCATGGACTTTGGCTTTTTTAAGCTTGACGCCCCCGGGAATATCCACCTCATGGTAATATTTTTCACTGTTACCGGTTACCACGGTGGCACCGGCATCCTTTGCAGCCTTTTCTATTCCTGAATTTTTATAGCAACGGGTCCAGGTATTACAGGTATGGTCGAATACATAAACCTCCTTTGCTCCTGCAGATATACAATGCGCTGCAATTCTGCCCACGAGCCTGGGATTGGTATCGGCGGCGCGCTCAGGCGTGGAATCCCATCCGATATTGGGCTTGACCACCACGGTTTGGTTGGTTTTGACAAAGTTTCTTATGCCTCCCAACGATTGAATGGCCCTGTCGAACATGGCATCCGCTTCACCTCCCCTGATGGCCACCATATCATAAGCGGCCGAGGAAGTCTTTTCCCCTGCCATCAATTTCCGGTAAGGCAGCAGAGTGAATGCCGCCCCGGCAGCCAATCCGGCAGAAACTGATTTATTAAGAAAATCCCTTCTTTTCATAATCCGTGTTGAAATATGTTTATATCTATATATGAAACGAAATTAGTACAAAAAGTATGCAAGAAAGAGGCTTTTTCGTCGGGATATACTTAAATATAATTTGTCTAAATAATGAGCCTGCTTCCTCCCGTACATCCAACCCGGATTTAGCGAAATGACGGGAAATAAATTATCTTTACCCTCCTATAAAATCATCAGACAGTGCGTATTTTATATTACGATTGTTTTGCAGGGATATCGGGGGATATGCACCTGGGAGCCATGATCGGCCTGGGGATGGACCCCGGACTCCTTCGTTCCGGGCTGAAACGTTTGAACCTGGAGGGGTACAGCCTGGAAATAAAAAAGGATCAGCGCAGGGGTATCGAAGGGACCCGGGTCCGGGTTCATCTTGAAGATCAAAAAAAAGGCTCCGGACATCAGCCACACAGGCATCTTTCCGACATTGAGAAGATCATTAAGGACAGCGGGCTGAGCCAGGGGTTGGTTGACAGAAGCATGAAGATGTTCCGCCTGATCGCTGAGGCGGAAGCCAGGATCCACGGAATGTCCGTTGAAGAAGTGCACTTCCATGAAGTAGGCGCTATCGATTCCATCGTGGACATCGTAGGGGCAGCCATCTGCATTGAGCATTTTAAACCGGACCGGATCATCGCTTCCCCGGTTGAGCTGGGAAGCGGTATGGTGAAATGTGCCCATGGCACCTTCCCGGTTCCTGCCCCGGCAACCGCCGAGATCCTGAAAGGGGTTCCTGTCAAAACAGGCGGGGTCAAATACGAAGCCACCACCCCCACCGGGGCGGCCATCCTTAAAGCAAATGCAGATGAATTCTCTGATAAACAGGATTTTACAATATCCAAAACCGCGTACGGCCTGGGCCATTACGACACCGAAGTGCCCAATGTATTGCGGCTGCTACTGGCGGATACCACTGATTTGACAACGGAGAAAGCTTTCGTGGTGGAATGCAATATCGACGACATGAACCCGGAAGTTTATGGTTTCGTCATGGACGAACTCTTCGATGCCGGGGCGGATGATGTCTACTTCACTTCCATCATCATGAAAAAAGCAAGGCCGGCCATCAAGCTCAGTGCACTGGTCCGGCAGAAGGACCTTAACAAGGTTCAGCAGGTACTGCTCACCCAGACCACCACCCTGGGTTTAAGAACCTACACGGTCGATAAGATCATGATGAAACGGGCCTACAGAAAAATAGAAACGCCCCTGGGAGAAGTGCGGGTCAAGACCGCTTACCTGGATGGCAAGCTCCTGAAGCAAAAACCGGAATATGAGGATTGCATCCGGATCGCGAGGGACAAAAAAATGAATATCAGTGCCGTATATAAAGAAATAGAACGATATATTAATTCGGATCAAGATAGAGGAAACTGAAAATGACCAGTGAAGAGATCATAAAGATCCTGAAATCGGTCCACGAGGGGAAGACCACCCCCGGGGATGCCCTGGTGAAGCTAAGGGAACTGCCTTTCACCGACCTGGGTCATACCAAGCTGGATAACCACCGGGAGATCCGGACCGGCTATCCCGAAGTGGTGTTTTGTGAGGGAAAAACACCGGAGCAGGTGGCAGAGATCATCCGCATCATGGATGGCAAGGAAGCCAACATCCTGGCCACCCGTGCCTCGATGGACACCTATGATGCCGTAAAATTGGCCGTTCCGGCTGCAGAATACAACAAGCCGGCCCGGACCATCACCATTCGCAAGAAAGAGGTTCCGCTTTCCAAAACCTACATCAGCGTGGTTACCGCCGGTACCTCCGACATACCGGTTGCGGAAGAAGCCGCGGTAACCGCGGAAATATTCAACAACAGGGTGGAAAGAATATTCGATGTGGGCGTGGCCGGCATTCACCGGCTCTACAGCAAACTGGACGTCATCAGGAAGGCCCGCGTGGTGGTGGTCGCTGCCGGCATGGAAGGAGCCCTGCCCAGTATCGTGGGCGGACTGGTGGATAAGCCCGTCATCGCCGTTCCCACCAGCGTGGGTTACGGGGCCAGTTTTCACGGACTGGCAGCCCTGTTGGGCATGCTCACCAGTTGTGCCAGCGGCGTAAGCGTTGTGAACATTGACAACGGTTTCGGCGCCGGCTATATGGCCTCCATGATCAATAAACTCTGAGGAAGCTTATGTCGCGGGATGTTGTGCTGCTACCGGCCGCTTATCTTGGACCCGTTCAATACTACAGCAAGTTTGCCCGTTATTCCCCCGTCCTGATCGAACAATACGATCATTACAACAAACAGTCCTACAGGAACCGGTGCCGGTTGCTGGGGGTCAACGGACCGGTAGATCTGAGTATCCCTGTTCAGAATATACACGGGGAAAAGCCGGTTTTAAAAGATGTATTAATCGATTACGGAAGGAAATGGCAAAAAGTTCACTGGCGGACCATCACTTCTTCCTACAATAAATCTTCCTTCTTCGAATACTTTAAAGAGGATCTGGCTCCCTTTTACTTCAGGAAAGAAAAATATTTGCTCGACCTGAACCTGAAGCTGCATAAGTGGATCATGGCCTCTATACCCCTGGAGTGTCCCTGGAAGTTAACGGAGAGCTTTATGGATGATCCCGGTGCTATAGCCGATTACAGGGATAAGATCCATCCCAAGGTAGCCCCGGATGAGGACAAGGAATTCAACCCTGTCCCCTATTACCAGACCTTCTCGGAGAAACACCCTTTCATCCCGAATCTCAGTATCATCGACCTGCTGTTCAATATGGGGCCGGAGACCCTCGATGTACTCAAAAATTCCGTTGTATAGAGGGCTTTTGCCCGGCTGCGCTGTAACTATGTTGCTCTTCTGCTCTTCTGCTTTTAAGCTACCTGTCTCAAGGTCTCGATGTCCCATCGTCTCGATGTCTCATCGTCTCGATGTCTCATCGTCTCGATGTCTCATCGTCTCTATGTCTCATCGTCTCGATGTCTCATCGTCTCGATGTCTCAAGGTCTCGATGTCTC
>CAYQQR010000041.1:0-37505 GCA_964420035.1 uncultured Bacteroidaceae bacterium
GAAGCCTTATGGAGGGGATATACCGAAATAATAAATAATGGTAATTTTACTATTGATTCTTTGATAAAAATTTACCGGGAAATTCAAAATGTAAAGGATGGAATACGCCCTCCGCAAACAGAGACAGTCATAAAGAAAAGAGGAAGCGGATTACTCAGCGGTGAAGTGATTTATACCCCGCCGAGAGGGAAAAAGATAATAAATGAAAAACTAAATAATCTGATAGAATATATCAATGATGATAACAAATACGATTACGACCCGCTAATTAAATTAGCAATTTCCCATTATCAATTTGAGGCAATCCATCCGTTTCGTGATGGCAACGGCAGGATAGGACGAATTTTAAGTATTTTACTTATGGTTCAAAAAAAATTACTGGATACTCCAATCTTATACCTAAGTGCTTATATCATAAAGAGAAAAGATGATTATTACAGACTTCTAAATGAAGTAACAAGTCGCAGGCAATGGAAGAATTGGATAATTTATATGCTAAATGCCGTAGAAGAGACATCAATTTACACGATAAATAAGATAGAGGAAATTGATAGATTATTTGACAGAACCTTAAAATTGGTCGAAGACAAGTTACCACATATTAGAAAAGAAGTTGTAGAGAAATTATTTGAACAGCCTTACACGAGTCCTAAAAGATTATTAGATAAAAACTTAAAAAGTTTAAATACAGCTAAAAAATATTTAGGACAGATGGAGAAATTGGAAATTTTAGTTCCGGAAAAAATTGGAAAAGAAATTGTTTTTTTAAATATAGACTTATATAATTTATTATCAGAAACATAGAAACAACCGTACTGGCTACAACATGCTGTAATACGCCATGCGGGCGGAATTCCAGTGTCTAAGGTGGTTGGTTTCAGCAAAAGCTTGTAACGGTGGATGAGAACGCGTCGCTGTAAATCCCGCACGGCGCATATAGCTGACCGTTGGCCACAAGTCTTCATTTACTTTTGTATTCATAGCATTTTCGGAAAAGCAGTATCTTTATACGATGTTTATTCAGGATCAGATAAATCGCCGGCAGAAGGAATTTGAACGACTGTGTAAATCACACAGCGTGAAATTCTTGTATGCGTTCGGGTCATCGACTTCAGATAGTTTTGATCAGTCTCGAAGTGATATCGATTTACTTGTTGAAGCAGATGAACCCGATCCTGTCGAGCGTGGAGAAAAACTTCTATCATTATGGGATAATTTCGAGTGTTTTTTTAACAGGAAAATTGACCTGCTAACGAATTATTCGCTTAAGAATCCATACTTGAGAAGAAACGTTAATGCCTCCAAAGTATTGATCTATGATGGATCAGGAGAAAAAGCAATTATCTGATATCCTGAAAGCGAAAGAGTTAATCGAGGAATTTACTGCTGATATTTTCGAATACTCTGAATATGCTTCAGATCTAAAGGCCCAAAGTGCCGTGGAAAGACAACTAGGTATAATTGGAGAAGCTGTAAAAAGTGTAAAAATTCAAAATAAACAGAAAAATGAAGTATAAAAAATTCTATCATCTCCTGATTGGCCTGTCAGGGGTATTCTTTTATTTTTCACTTACGGCACAGGAAAGCGCCAATAAGAAAATTGATGTTTTCAAAATGCAGGAATTTCATCAACGCGATGGATTACCCAATGTATTTCACAAGATTGCCACCCAACGCCAGGTACGCGTTGGATACATTGGTGGCAGTATAACCGCGGCCAGAGATGGATGGCGCGACCTGACCTTCAGCTGGTTCCGCCTGAATTTTCCGAAAACAGCTTTTTACCAGGTAAATGCAACCATTGGCGGAACCGGCTCAAACCTTGGGGTCTTTCGCATGGAACACGATGTTTTTATGTATAAACCCGATCTTCTTTTTGTTGAATTTGCCGTAAATGATGGTGTTGCCCCTACCTCGCTCCGCTCGATGGAAGGGATTGTACGAAAAACATGGGAAACTTATCCCAACACCGACATTTGCTTTGTATATACCACTGCCGAAGTGTATGTAAAAGCAATGGTTGATGAAGGCAAACCCGTTTATGCCGTTGAAGAACACGAAAAAGTGGCTGCCCATTATGGTATTCCTTCCATTAACGCAGGACTGCAAATTGCCCGTATGTATTCTCAGGGCAAGTTACTTCTGACAGCCGACCCGTCAGAAAACGAGCATACCATTGTTTTTACCAAAGACCGTACCCATCCGTTACCTGAATCAGGTCATCCGCTTTATGGCAGCCTGATAGCCCGATACCTGGAGAAAATGAGCAAAAAAGCCGCGGAGAAAAAACACCTGCTTCCGGCTCCTTATGCTACCGACAACTGGCAGGCTGCACACATGATCGATATTGAGCATACTGAACGCACGGGAGACTGGACAAAACTAACCGATAATCATACGCTTGTACAGCAGTTTAGCTCATTTATGCCGTCAATTTACCAGGCTAAACCAGGTGCTGCCATGCACTTTAAATTTAAAGGCAGAATTTTGGGAATATACGATTGCATAGGCCCTGGTACCGGTACAATTGAAATTACTGTTGACGGGAAAACGGAAGAAATTGCCCGGTTCGACCAGTGGTGCAATAATTACCGGAAAAACAGCTTCTTTATAAAAGAGCTCGAAGACAAAGTACATGCTGTTGAAATCCGCGTACTGGACAAAAAGATCGACAAGGTGCCGATCATGCTAAAAAAGAACATAAAAATTGAAGATCCGGTCAAATATGCCGGAATTGATTGGTATCCTGCCAACGTGATGATCGTTGGAGAATTATTGAAATAGCTGAAAAATTAATCCAAAGAGTAAACCACCGCCCCCAAAGGAAACGGCTTTAATGCCAGAACCCTCTAAAAGAGGGTGAAATCCTGGCGGTCTTGCTCCAGCATCGTTGCGACTTGTCCTGTCAATATGCGAAATCGATATTTTGGTGTAAACACTATGTGGTAATCACACTTATAGACAATACGCGTAAATTTGCGGTATTTGCACATTTTAAACAAAGGTAGCAAATCAACGCCAGAGACCAATTTACATGACCGTCGTCCAGGACGATGGGTTTCTATGTTTAAATAAAAAACATAGAGCAGACAAGGGTTTCGGAGAGTTTATTGCTCTCAATAAACTTTCTGCTCGGCTGACAAGAAAGTGCTCCTAAAGCCCCGCGTTTTTTATACAGAACCGTTGTGTGTCATGATGACCCGTCCCAAGCAATTGAATAATAACAAATAAAGACAACTATGAGAAGTATTTTAATAGGAATGTTTGCACTTATTTGCATAACCGCGTGCAATCAATCAAGAAAGACAACACCGGCCATTCAAGGGTGGAATATTTTAACCAATAATGATAGTATTGCCGTAAATGTTATTGAAAAAGCCAAAGAGTATAACATTAATCATTTGCAGCTATCGCATTCTATAGTAATGAATTTGAAAGATGTTAAAGAAGGGGCTGTCGCGGATAAAGTAAATATGTTGGCCCAATTGGCACATGAAAATAATATTGAAGAAGTTACAATTTGGGATCATGCACTATATGGTCTTAAATATTATCCCGATGAATTTAAAATGAAACCAAATGGAACCTTAAATCTTGACAGTCAGGATTTTTGGAGATGGATTAAAGAAGATTACCGAACCATGTTGAAACTGGTTCCAAAAGTTGATGGAATTATCTTGACTTTTATAGAAACTGGGGCTCATGTTGAGGATCAATATTCTGATATATTGAAAACAGAAGAAGAAAAACTGGCAGCGATGGTAGACACATTGGCCTCTGTTATTATTGATGAGTTTGATAAAAGTTTGTATATAAGAACATTTATATATACACGTTCGGAACTGGGGTCAATGTTAAAGGCAATTAAATTGGTTGAAAACCCTAAAGTAAAGGTTATGACAAAAGAAGTACCTCATGATTTTTTTCTTACTCACCCACCTTCTTCTTTTGTAAAAGATATTGATGCACCAGTGTTAATCGAATTTGATTGTGCTCACGAATACAACGGACAGAGTATTATAACAAGCATATTTCCGCAAATTCACTTAAACAGGTTAAAATATTATTTAAGCCTTCCTAACGTAATAGGTTATGTGGCACGTACAGATAGAATGGGAAATACTACAATTATTGATAACCCTGCTGAAATAAACCTTTATGCCCTGTACAAAGCATCAAAAAATAAAAACGAGATTGATGTTGAGGAGGTTTACAACGAGTACATATCACAAAATTTTGGTAGTGAGAGTGTGGAATATCTAAAACCTGCCTTCAAAATAGCTTCAGATGTGATTTTGTCCAGTTTGTATACCTTAGGATTACCTCTTAATACGCATTCAAGGCTCGATATTGAGAATGATGGCGCGTACCAACGTCATGTGTCGGGTAAATGGCTGACCGATATGTATATTGATATAGATAGGGGAAACGATACGGTTTTGCATTATTGGAAAGACATTGTTAACCATTTAGCTCCCCCGTGGTATAAGGGGGGAAATAGCAATCAGTTGTCGGTAGAGAGTGCTTGGGTTTTAGACAGCAATTGGTTGTGCAGTGATGATTTGATGAATGAAACATATTTGGACATGATTGTGCGCGAAAAAGAATATAGTGTGGATAAGGCTCGTGAAGCACTGTATCTTGTAAAGGAAGCACCGGGGCTTGTTAATAACAGGCAACTGTACGAAAATACGTTGCACATATTTGAACGGACGTATTTAACAGCCAGACTATATAAAGAGGTTGCATCAGTTTACTTTGCATACAGGGTATATTACAAAGATAAAACCAACGATAATGATAGAGTATTGCACATAATAGAAAATAGCTTAGAAAACTTACCCAAAATTATAGTGAAAATTTTGGAGTACCCATACAGTGGTGCAGAGGGGCAGTTTGTTTGGCGCGATGATGCTTACCGGGCAATGAGGTATTATCTTGAATTTATGTCTTTTGATGGTGATTATAAGAAAAATTACACATCAGAAACTTTTAAAAGGTTTCATTATCATGGTGTGACCGAAGAAGAAAAAAAGGATTTGTATAATAACTTTATGACAGAGATTAATTGATTTAGTCGCGTATAGTTCTTTTAAAAATTGTCGCGTTTATAAAATAATTCATAACAACGAATGGAACCCATCCCATTTTTTTACGATTCGATTGACCGTAACGCAATCATTATCCGACCCAAAGAACCATTTTTTAATTGGGTTAACTCCGTCTACCCGGAAGATGAAAATGTAAACGAAAAACCTGAAGACAATATTTATCTCGTTCATGAAATGGATAGTAATGAAGAAATTCGTGAATGGATCAAATCTAATTATGAAATGATTTTCGTTAATGAGCTCAATGATTGGTATACCAAAGAAGATAAATGGCCTGCAAATAGAACATTTAAAATGTTTTCAGAGTGGTTTGAAGTAGAGATATGTTCGATGGTTCTGGATCTTGAAGAATACGAAATAACAAAAGAATAAAAAGCCCTGTGCACATCGTGTATAATGCATTGCCACCACAAACAGATATTCCAATCCACCAATTAAAAGAGAATTTAGTGAATTGGCATACAGAAGTATTTGCAATGTGGCAACGCCTCATACACGTAGCCGTCAGCACATATAAACCATCTCCCTTAACGAACATAGATAAGTATTGGTAAAGTTTGCTCTAAATTTGTTTAGTTCATTTTTTTTTACTTATTATTTGTACAAATAACTGTACAAAACATATTGAACTATGATAACTACAACAATTTCTGATTTCAGAAAAGACATCAAAAGATACCTTGACAGTGTTATAAAAAACTTTGAAACACTGATTATTAACAGAGGAAAAGACAATGGTGTTGTGATCATGTCCCTTAAAGAGTATAATTCGTTAGCTGCAACACGGCATGAGTTGTCTTCACTTTCCAATGAAAAAAGACTCGACTCAGCAATTGAGAAATTGAAGTCCGGAGATTCATTTGAAAAAAATCTCCTCGACAAATGAAATATATATTTGTCGATGAATCCTGGGAGGATTACCTATACTGGCAAAAAACGTATAAGAAGATCCTGAATAAAATAAATGAACTCCTGAAGGACTTTAAAGAACTCCTTTTTCAGGAAAAGGTAAACCAGAAGCTCTAAAGCATAAATGCAGAGGATTCTGGTCGAGAAGACTAGACCATGAGCATCGTCTTATCTGTCAAGTTAAAGATGACGAAATTAGAATAGGAAAATGCAGATTTCATTATGAAGTGTAAATTTAATTTTCATTTTTCTGCTTTTACTTGTTTGGCTTTTAGTCCCGTCCCGTTTTTTCAAGTGGGCGCTGGTCTCCACATTTTCAAATTAATTTCAATAGTCGCCTGTCCAAATTCATATTGGTGGTTCTCTTGTTGGTCCGCCATGAGCCCCCTTATCCCTCTTGAATGTTTTGATTAAATACAAAAACTTCATTCTAACTTTTTAAAACAGATTAAGCTTTTATGAATTTTAATAACACAACTCCAGAACAGGTATTGATTTTTATGATAAATACCCCATTCATTAAACCACCTGTATCAATTCTGCCTTTAAAATTATGGCCATCAACCAATTGCATCGTTTTGCCCTGACTATCAAAAATTTCAATTGACAGAATTTTGCCTTGCAAACCCTTTATATATGTATAGTCCCTGGCAGGATTAGGGTACAAATAAACGCCAGGGCTTTCAACAACCGATACATTCGTTGTTCTCTGGTTAAACCCAATATCCTTTATCACCACTTTTGAAGAGAACGGGACAAGTTCAACCGATGAAACAGGGATATTTTCAATATCTACATAGCTGCCAACAAGTTCTATAGTAACGGTTTTAGCTGTTTTATTGACAAGAAGCTCAGCAGGATCTTCATCATGTCGTTCAAGGGTATAAAAACTGAGTTTACTGTTGTAGTCATTCATGTTCTCGACCCATGTTGTCCAGGGAATGTTGCTGGTCATAAGCCCCTCGTGATCCCATGGATTCATATAGCAGTTTGATTCAACGGTTCCCATATCATAGGTATCAGTGCCTTTCATTGAGAAAACCCTGTTGTATATATTGGATGCAAAAAGAACATTCTCGTTGGCCTTCATTCCGTGAATCGGGCCATCGCCCAGCCAGGCAAAATTTGAATATAACAATTGATTCGCGTTATTCTTGTATGAAGTGTTGCCTATGAACCAAATGTTGTTACTTCCGGCATTGGCATGCATACCTGATCCATTAAAGGCAATTGTATTGTTCTCGGCTATCAGCCAGGATGAGTTGTTGTCGAAATAGAGACCAAATCCCATAGATGAAGGGGTGTTTTCATTAATACCCGCGGTGCCGTTTCTGTTGCCATAGGTGTACATCCCTATGTTGTCTCTCCAGGTGGAGTTTTTACAATTATGCCCCCAGCAGTATAAAGCTCCAACATCATTAAGGGTTAAGCCTGCATAGGTTACTATATTCTCTTCAATTATACTGTTATCGCAATATGCCAGGATACCGCCATACCCTATGCTATCGAGCCGGTTTTGCGATATAAGAGCATTTCGGCTATCCAGAAGGTATATGCCACAGGTGTTATGCTGACCGGTTTCACCATATGCAAAGTTTAAACCCACTCTTCTTATATCATTGAAGCTTATGTTAACATCATCCAGGTTATGTCCGTAAATTGCATTGTTAACCAGGTCATGCATGTTGTTTGACAAGATGTTATGGTTGTTCCCCCTTAGGTTAACGGCTGTTTTGTAAATGTGTGTAATGGTGTTGTCGCGGATGGTGATGTTTTGAGATGATGTTCCACCAATGTTTATTGCATGCACGGCATACTTATCAATATGGAGGTTTTCTATTACCACATTGCTTTGGTTTCCGGGTAAATCAATTCCTGTATTGTACGCAGAAGCATAAACTGTTGCGTTGTCCGGGTTTTTGCCTTCAGGAAACCAAAGATATATCTTGCCGGTAGCAGCATCATATACCCATTCGTTGGATACATCCAGATAGGGTAGTTTGCCATCCAGATAAAAACCAAAATTGGCCTTTACCTCATACTGAGACGGATTGCTGAAAACGATCGCTTCATTTGTATATCCCGCAACAGTTCTGTGTTCCCATGTCCAGGCATTGCTGCGGAAGCGTACAGTTGATCCCTCGACAACTTCTTTTGGATGGTCGAGCGGACCAGTTGCGAAGCCTGTATTTGAATCAGACTGTTTACTGGTATTGAACAAAAAGCCTTCATCAAAATTGGGATACCTTGCTATGTGAACCATTATGGTATCCACATACAACTGAGCAGGAGATCCGTGTGTCCAGTCAGCGGAATAGATATGCCCGTCATGCTGTTGCCAGCCCGTAACGATTTTTGCACCGGTTATCAAAGGTTTCTCTCCTTCTCCGTAAGAAGTAAAAGTAACAGGGTCATCCCGTGTACCTGAGGCAACCACCTTGATCTCACCTTCAAAGGTATCACCTGCTTTAAAAAGAACGGCAGTACCGGGTATTAAACCTGCCATAACACTGTTTAGTTTTTCAAGGGTTTTCCATGGTTGACCGGAAGTGGTTCCGCTATTGGAGTCGTTTCCGTTATTGGACAAGTAAATTTCCGGTCCATACACTTCACTCAATCCAAATCCTACCGGAATAAAATCCGGATCATCTGTTATTAAAATACGGTCGATGGAAAAATCTGGTGTATTGTATGCTATCTCAAGAATGTTTTCGCCAGATATGATAAGGAATGTCTCAGCGGATAACGTTACCCATGTCCAATTATCAGTAGCTGCTGGCAATGTATATAATTGCCATACTCCATCGTTTACCTTGTACCAGAATTTATTTTCTTCCTCCGCCTTTCCTTTTACTCTGGCCCAAAGTTTCTGGTCTGATGTAACACAAGAAATAAAAGGATAGGAGAGTATTCCGTTCTGGGGAGGATCCGCCTGGTTTACACCACTCTTTACTTTCAGGTAGTTTCCATTTGAAGTAAAATTATCGTCATGAATGCTATAGCAACATTCATCAAAAACCGATTCGGCTTCCCAAAAGACCATGCTTTCCGTAGGACTTGAGGTAACAGAGGTTTCAGAAAAAATTACATTACCCGTTTGGGATGCATCAAAACTGGTTGCCGCCAGTCCAAGGAAAATCATATTGGAGAAATCCATCTCCATACTGGTGATCTGAGTCCAGTCAGAACCATTGGATGAATATTCTGAAGTAATTACCTTCCCCACTCTTGTAAGACGATACCAGATATTTGTATTTACACCTGCACAGGAAAAACTCTGGCTATTTGTTCCCGTTGCTGTTCTTGCCTGGAAACAAGTGCCGGTATTGTTCTCTGGCTGAAACGTGGAAATCATTCCATATGAAGAGCCTGGCGTAAGGCTTTCGCGCACCATTAGTCCGGCTTTTGCCCATGTGCCGGAGTTCTCCATGCTTTCCATCCTGGTGGTAACCTGGAAATCATCACATACTACCTGGTAAACAAAGTAAAAGTCATCGGCAGTATTCCAGATATCCATACCCGATGAGTTGATGTTAATCTGGTTTTGAGACTCGGAGAAATTCCCCGTCACCATTGATTGATTACCAATGTGAAGGCCTGTCCATTGTGCCTGGGATAAACCAGCTATGCACATTATTGCAACTGAAAGGAATAGTCTTCTAGTCATATTAGAGGAATGCATGGGCTTACAGGATGTTGCCAGAATAAATACTGAAATTGATACAAATTGAAATAATAGTCTTTTCATGATTTAAAACTTTAGTCTTTTTATTGTAGAAAATATTTAGCGATTTACAAGCGAGTGTATATTTTACTTAAAATTATTTAAAGGTTATTGGTTTGAAAATCTTCAACAGCTTTTTTAAGCGCCAATAGATTTTCCCACGGAACTTCAGGCTCAACAACGTGTGTGGGGCCGATTACGATGCCTGTTCCATTACATTTCTTTAGCCTGTTATAAGTAACCTCATATACTTTCTCTGGTGTGCCAAACGGGAGTAGCTTTTGGGTGCCCAATGTTCCCCAAAATGATAACCTGTCACCATATTCATCATGGATCTCATCAAAGTCCATACTTTCAGGTTGTATGGGATTGAGTACGTCCACACCAATCTCAATAAAGTCTTCAATAAATGGTGTTACAAAACCGCAGGAATGAAATCAAATCAATATATCAGGCTTAATTGCCTTTGCTGTATCAATAACTTTTTTTAATCTGGGTTTTAAATATGCCTGCCAGGTTGGAACATCCATTATCGTAGAAGATTGTGTCCCTATATCATCTCCCAACGCCAAAATATCAGTATCTGCTTTCGCATAATGTGCAGCCAAACTGCATGAAAAATCACAAATTTTGTCGAATAATACAGTGGCCTTTTCATCAGCCATAAGCATGTCGATCATTAGTTCTTCCATCGACCGAAGGTACCATGAAGCCTCCCAAATTGTCATGGTCATTAAGCCCATTGTTGCTTTATTATTATCGTGAAAGGCTTTTACTTCCAGGTTTAGTTTCTCTTGCGCTCTTTTATTTACACCAGGATAAGGGTAATTGATGATTTCTTCAAGATTTGCTCCTTTTAAAGGATGATGCATCTTGGTCATGTGAAAAGCAGCTTGTGATCCCTTTGAGTGTCCAACCCCATAGTCATCAAATTCAATTTTTTTTGGAAGCTCTTCTCTGGGATAAAGCTTAAATCCATTGTCGAAATTCTTTTTCAAATCAACATATACCGGACGATGCAGCATATCAAAATAAGCAAGATAATCAGTATGTCCAAATCTGCTTTTAAATGCCTGCACCTGTGATTCACAAAAATATATATCAACAGGAACGCGGTTTACTTTTTTTCGTCTTAGTGCATTAATCACTTCAAGCCTCATAACCTTTTATCCTCCATTTGCAAATCAATACTTTACTGAATATAGTTTTCCAACAATATTCAACGCATCAGCCTGATTTTTTACACTATATTCAACAGTGCAGCTTACCCCTTCATGATTTTTATTGAGTTCAAATTCTGCAACTGCCCAACTCAGGCCGCTCCACAAGGGTTTATCGTATTCAATGGTAACAGGGATGCTTGTGTTTTCAATTTGAACCTTTAGGATTCCAATTTTATCAATTGATGTGCCATCCGGATATCCTCCATCACTTACACGGCAAGGCATTCCATTTGAAAAGAATTGCTGAAAAATAACCCGGTATATTCCGGATTTCGTCACTTCAAACTGACCGTGCAATTCATTTTTTGTATGGTTTTTAAAATGGATATCCACTTCCTCCATTTTTACCGGAATCCGTACATCCTTTTCTTCACCTAATTGATAGTCTTCGGAGCTGTATTTACCAAAGCCAACCAAAACCAATTGCTCCGGGCCAAGATATATCTTTTTGTCAGCCATGGAAGGCTTAAAACCTGAATCGTTAAATATAATACTCGCATTTAGTCCTTCTGTATTAGGCTGATAATCATCCAGGTCTGTTTTTCTATGTTCCTGGGAAGGATTTACCAACAGCAATAACACACCCTCTTCATCTTCTGCTTTATACCCGTAAATATCTCCCTTTCCGGGTATACCGCCAGCCAGTTCTATAGCATTGTTTTTTTGAAAAGGGGAGTACAGTTTTTGAACCTTTGCAAACCATTCAGCGTCATCGTCGGTAAGCAGATCGAGGTTGCCGTAATAGGTATTCATCCATCCGCCGCGGGCAAGTGAGAGCAGTAACATTCCTTTCCACGCTTCATTTCTCCGGTTATAACAGGTGCCGGTATTTCCAACCATAAAGGCACAGTTGTCTATCCTTTTTAGTGGTATGTTTGAGGCATGGTAATCCTTAACCATATGGTCTGAATAGATATCTTTCGATCGCCAAAAGTTCATGCAAGGAATATCAGCCAGGCGTGGATCTCCACAGTATAAGGAGTCAAAGGCCATTAACCATTCCGGATCAACACTTTCAGTAAACGGTGCGGATGTATCGAGATAATATCCACCATACCCGTTATAGGCCAGAAACAAGACATCGGGAAACTCTTGCCGGAATTTACTGATTGCATTCAAAAAGGCCTTTTTATTCAGCAGGAAAGCCTCGTATGGTGCATATTTTTTTGCTCCTTCAGGCGTAACAGCGGTAAAATCAGCAAAATCAAACTTAAACATTTTTATGCCATTATCAGCATGCATCCTTAACGTCTCCATTAAATGAGAAAGGTAACCGCCTTCAAACAAACAAAAGGAGCGTTTATCCGCAGAGAGGGAATCTTCCCATTCAGGAATCGGATCAAGAAACCAGTATTCATAACCAGCCACACGCAGATTGGTGGAAATCCATAAACCGGGTTTAATTCCATGCTCTTTGCACAAGGCAAACCATTTATCCGGACCATCTGGCCATGACTCTTTTCGCCATTCCCGGTAGCCTCCGTTTTTTGAGAACCAGAATGCATCCATTAAATAATAATCAAAACGTACGCCTTGCTTTGTAAGCCGAACCATTTCCTCAAACTGACGAACAGCAATTTCATCATTTAGCCTGATGTTATCCGAAAGTTCATCATAGGAAGCCCAGTTGATATAAACTGATGTGGGTTCTTTTAAGTGTCCGGCATATTTTGCTAATGTTTCTGTCATGAATTTATTGTTTTTTGCCATTTTTTTTAGGATTTACAATTACCAGATAAGTAAATAAGACCAGGGGAATAATTTCGATTCCGGCTGCAAAGAGAAATGTACGCTGCACCGAGCTAAAATAATCCGAGAGAAAACCAGCGATATTAGTGCCGATTAGGCTTCCCAAACCTGCGCCTGCCAAGCCGTACAACATTTGTGAAGATGCTTTCAGGCCTTTAGGTGCAAGGTTGCCAACCAAGGTTACTGCACCGGCGATAAATAATCCGGCAGTGGCTCCATGCAATGCCTGGACCATGATTAAGGGTACAGCCGTAGTTAATATGGAAATAATAAACCACCTGAATCCGGTAATGAAAACTGCCAGTAAAAGAATTGTTTCAAGTCGTAGTTTGCTTGTTAGCCATCCAAATGCGAGTAATACCAGAACCTCGGTGGCTGTTGCCATACCCGCGGTCATTCCTAATACGGACTGACTAAGGTCTAATTCCTGAACAAGCGGACCAATATAAACACCAAAAGGAGCCATGCTGATATAATGAAATACCACAGCAATCAGAAATATGGTGAATGTCCGGTTACGAAAGAGCTGTTTAACCTGTGACAGTTTAAGCTTATCAGGACCTCCGGTATTTCTTTCTTTTAATGTGAGTGATACGATAAAAACAGCCACAAATGAAATAATGAGTATGGTAAATAACCATGGTGAATCACTATCAAATCCCAGGTAATCCATTACAATTCCAAAGCTTGCAGAAGCGACAAACCACCCCAGCGCAGCCCACATTCTTATTTTTCCATAATCACTCCCGCGTTCCTTTGCTCTGGCAGTTGCCAAAGAATCAGCGATTCCCATGATGGGCACATTAAAAAATGAATAGAAAAAATAGCTAACCAACAAAAATGTATAACCGATGCCGGGTTTTAAAAACGGGATAAGTGACATAACTACAGCAAGTAAAAGCAAGCGCATTATCAGTGCCGGTCGTTGCGTCCGGTCTGCAAGCATTCCAAAAAGCAAAGGCACGAAAAAAGCCAGCACATACCCTATAGAAGTTAATCCTGCAATTTGTTTGCCGGAATACCCGCTTGCACTCATGTATGCAGGTAAATAGGTAATGATGAGTGCGAAACTAACATGAATAAAAAAATAAAAATTTCGCATAAGATCATACTTTTCCAGAGCAGGAAAGGTTAAAAAGCGTGTATTGGATATTTTTAGCATTTTATTTTTTTATTAGTCATCTAATCCTCAAGTATAATCATTGACGTGAAAGGCTCCAGAATAACACTGTCAGAAAGTTTTTCTCCATAAATTGTATAGTGCTCCCTTATGGAATTATCGATTGAAAATTCCTTTTTCTCTTTTGATTCATTTATCAATATGGTGGACATCCGGGGGCGATCTTCCGGATCAGCAGGTGCAAAACAGGATGATTCATCATCATGTCCTGTAGCTTCTTTCCATGAATCCAGCGTATGTTCTTCCCAGAACCGGTGACCGTTTTTGAATGTCATCCGAACGATGGGAAAGGTATAATATGAGCTACCGTAAAAATTATTATTAGTTTCAACCGGCATAAATTCCGGAGAAATGCGGCTTTCTATGAAAAATGCACGCTGGTGACGTCGCCTGGCAAATAAAATATTATCAAAAGCTTTACAACCATGGAGGGTATCTGGCATAAAGTATTCAGAAAACGCCAGGCCAATATCATTATCGAAAGCAATATTACCGCTTATTATATGTTCTCTGGATTCATCGTTAGCCAAAATTCCCCAGGTGGCACCGGTGATGATATTATCTTCTATGGTAAATCCGACGCATTTGTTATCCAGATATATCCCATGAGCAAACCTGTGAAAATCGGGGGTGGCAATTACATTTCCCGGAACATCAATCACTATGTTCTTACGAATAATGCTGTTAAGAGAATAATTATAATCCTGTGCCCAGCTGTAAATGGCTCCTCCATCATTCATGAATAAAAGAGAATTTTTCACCACATTATATTCACACAGACAGTTTTTACCGTCCAGCCTTATACCATGCAGACCGGTATTCTGAATTTGATTATGAGCTATATGGTTATGTGCAGAATCATAATCAAAAGCATTTAATTCTTCTTTTACCTGTCTTATTATATCCTCTATATGCGATTGTTCTTCGCTTTCGAGTATTTCTTCCAGTGCGGTTATCAGGAATTTCTCATCTGCAAAGGGAAGGTTGAGTAGTGCATGCAACTTCTGTGTAAGGCCTTCGGGTATTTTTTTGCTTAAGGCCTGAAGGGTATTTTCATTAATGGAGTAAAGAACTTCTGTTTTTAGCACGGCTATACCTGTACCATTATTTACTCCATCAAAGCCGTATCCGGGGTACATTCCGATCCGGTTCAGGGAATTATTCGTAATGGATGTATGTTCGGCATCAAGTGTAGCAACACCACGACCCTTAATATCTGTAAATGCATTATTATTGATCCTAATGTGATGACAGCCACTGTGAAGATAAATTCCATCCCGGTGAATGTGATGAAAGGAGCAATTCTCTATTGAACAATTTTTCGTGCCTTCTTCGGCAATTATTCCTCCTTTATAAAATTTTTCAAAATGAATACCTGAAATTTTTACATGGGTAGCACCATCCAGTTTTATTCCCCAGTCAAAGACCAGCATTTCCAGCTTTTTTTTCTCCACAGGGTTCTCATCAAAATCATTGAAATACAATTTTTTATGATCAGGATCATAATACCATTCACCCGGTTCAGTCATGAACTCCAGTTTATTGTCAAGGAAATATCCATAATCCTTGTCACACTGGTAGATCATTGTATTCTCAAAATACAAGGTGTTACCGGAATGTTCAGCAACCCGGGCTATTTCATATTGCCAGTTTACTGCTCTTATCCTTACATCGGCACCCTTGCAATTAATATTATCGATACCTAGTTCGCGGTCAATTAGTTTGGTTTTATCACCATCATCAATAGTGAAAAAGCCCCCGGAGGGATATCTCGCCAGTTGAAGCCATTGGTCATCAATAAAAACACCCTTTACCTCTTTATCCGTAGAGCAGATAAAACTATTATTTTTGCTTTCTTCCACCTTAAAAACCATACTTCCGCTCAGCACGGGTTTCCCCCCTTCTCCATAAGAGCTTATTATTACGGGGCTTTCTCCCGTACCTGCTGTATTTAAAGTGAGGGAGCCTTCAAATACATCTCCGCACTTGAAATATATTTCATCACCTGGCTCCAGTTTGATATCCTGAATCCTTTCGAGGCTTCTCCATGCTTGTTCGGGTGAATTACCGCTATTATTGTCGTTTCCTTTATTGGCGAAATAATATTTGGTCATGAATTTTCCTTTTTAGAATTACTTAAGCATATACCAATCCCAGAGGAGTGTAATGGAAATCCATATTAGAGGCAGGGCGATAGCCCATACCCAGAGCTTTGGCCATGACTTCAGTCCTACAAAAGGACCTTTGACATCTTCAAGTGTCCAGATGGTTAGGTTTTTCAGCTTTGTACTATCTGTTGCTTTCTCCAGGAAGCTGAGCCCGTATCCCAATACCACGGTTATTGTAAAGGAAAGTGTACCGATAAATCCAAAATTGAAATCTGTTGTTAAATCAAGGGTAAAAGATAAAACAAGTCCTGTAATCATACTGCTAAAAGCGGCCCATGAAGTAGTCCGCTTGAAGAATATGCCCAACACAAACAGGGCAATAATAACTCCCATAACATTTCCAAGAAACCCCTGCACCAGTTCCATGGCCGATTGTGCGCCGATAAACAGCGGTACAAAGAGAAAAATCAGGATCACAACACCCAGTTCTATGATTCGGATGTATGTTTTGGTTTGTTTTTCTGTAATGTTCTTTTTGAAAAACCTGAAATAAATATCCTGGGCGAAGAGTGAGCTGGACGAAGAGATCAACCCATCTACTGTTGAGAGCAGTGCTGCCATGATCCCGGCTATAAGCAACCCTCTTATTCCCACAGGAAAATACTCAAACATCATGATGATAAAGGCTTTATCAGGAAGCATATCGTGCATTTTTACGCGCATGGCTGCCCCGGCAAGATATGCCAAAAACATCAGCACAGCATTGAAGATACCGGCCATTATCAAAGCTTTTTGTGCATGCGATTCGTCTTTGGAAGCCAATATTCGCTGAGCCATACTGAAATTGCAAACAATCCACGAGAGAGAAGCAATGATGGCATAGGTGAGCACAGCCGGCATAGGGAAAAATGCTTTTGTTCTCACATCAACTTCAGTTGGGGGTATAAGAGTATTAAACCTGTTTCCGGTCAGACCGGTGATGTTGAGTGCACGAATTCCTTCAAATCCACCCAAAAGTATAAACCCTGTGATTCCCATTACAAAAATGGTTATCAGCAGGAATATGGCTTGAATTACATCCATCTTAAGCATAGTTTTCAATCCCCCGTACATCACATAAAATCCGGCTATGCAGGCTATCAGGGCAACATTTGCCCAGAAAGGCCAACCCAGCAGCTCTTCCAGCAAAAGTCCACCCAGATAAACCGCATATGCCAGGAAAGCGATAATGGTGGATATCATTACCACCGAAAAAAAGGAGCGGGTCATTACATTAAACCTTTTTTCAAGGTATTCCGGGGTGGTAATGATCTTTGAGCGCCAGTAAATGGCTACAAAAAACATCGAAGCAAACCATCCTGAGATCCAGAAGTTCACCCCATTCCACTGGATTACATAAAACCCGTGGATAAAACTCAAAGCTGCTGTGCCCATGATACCCGGATCAACAAACATGGCAATCAGTGTAAGACCGGTTTGCCACCACTTCATATGGCGACCACCCGTGAGAAATTCATGAGAACTGTTGCGGGCGTTTCTTCTGCTGATCAAAAACCCTATAATGAAAACAATGATAAAATAGCCAAGAACGATGAAGGACTCTAACAGGTTATTCATTCAAATTTCTTTGTGATGATGTATTCCGGATCCTATGGTTTGCAGCATTCGGTTCAGTTGATGCACATCATAGTTTAATTTTTACCAGGGTAATTCCCGGGGTTATCATGTCAAACTCCAATTGAGATATTCCACTATTTGCTGTAATGGTAAATTTTGAACCGTCCGCTTTTAAACGGTTATTCTCTTTCCATAGCTCTCGTTCTTCATATCTGATGTAAGCCGGCGAATCAGACTTTTCCCATTTTTTCACAATATTATTTTGCTCCTGACTTATTCTGTAAAGATTTATTTCACTGGTTGACAGGTCAAAACCAGTGGGTAATTCTATTTGGACGCGTACTGTTTCCGATGGATGGTGCGGTTCAAAACTGTGATCATAGCTGTATACCATGACTGAAAAACCTTTGTCTTCACATGTTGCAATAGCATTTAGCTGTTGATCTTCCGGGTTGCTTATTATCTGAAGCCTTTTATTATCCAAATAACCGAGAAGCTGGTGGGCAAAATATGAAGGCTTTTTCAATCCCTGCAAATTCATCATGCCATAATTACCGTGAAAAGTTTCCGCCCCATATCCCAATTGATTGTAGATGTCCGAAAGGCACCAATAGGCGAAATAATCAGCATTTTGGGAAGTTTCTCCAATAGTTTTTACAATAAAGGCTGCTTCATTGGCAGTTTCACGCGAGGGATCACATGGAAGCCATGACCGCCCCCATTCATTCCAATGTATTTCACCTTTGAAGTTATGTTCTTCTGCAATTTCTCTGACTCCCTTTATTACCCCACCGATAAAATTTGGCGATTTATTCATCTTATCTTCCTGTGGCCCCGAGAAAGGAGATAATGCAGCAAATTCACTGTCATTATTGTAGATATGGCCAATAAGATAATCAGGCATGCAATTGTTTTTCTTGGCAAAACAGATGAATTCAGGAATCCATTCGGCTCTGGCAGTGGATGGTCCGCCGACTCTAAAATCAGGGTCCACCTTTTTGATTGCATTCCATGTAGTTTGCCAGAGTTTAAAGAAGTCTTCCTTATTGCCACTGAAAAAGGCGCCAAGATTAGGTTCGTTCCACACTTCATAGTACCACTGCTTCATCCGGGTTTTTCCATAGCGGTAAATATTATGTTTTAAAGTAGCTGAAACAAGTTCAGCCCATTTCGCATAGGATCGGGGTAGAGAGACATTGTTGCGGGTATCAAAAACCGTTTGCGTTCCTGAGGCTAGTGCCGAAGGCATAAATGCAGTTGTAAATACGGGTGATATCCCAATATCAAGCAATTCATCAAAAATATAGTCAATATATTGCCAGTTCATCCGGTAATCACCCTCCTTGTGGTTTTTAAAGTTTTTAGGATCCCGGCCAAGTACGAACAGATTGTCGTCATACAGCCCAACTGCTCTTATGTGATTTATGCCCAATTCTTTGTGCGCATATTCCAGTTGTTTCAAACAATCTTTTCGACCTATCCATCTCATCTGGTCAATATTTCCCAATCCCCTCCAGGTATGTCTGAATTTAATGCCTGGAGTGTGGTATTGTGGCCTAATTCTTAGTTCCGAAGCAGCCATGTATTAATATCGTTTTTTTATCTTTTATAATTAATGATGCTTATGCAGCCAACATTCTTTAGTTAGTTGCAGGTTATGGGATTGGTGTATTTCCAAAGTGAATTTTTATCCTGTCCTGTTCTTCGTTTCCATTTTGAAAATGTGAGCTGACCTCCGGTAAGGTGCTCTCCATCCGGAAATTGCTTTTTGCAGGTAGGATGAAAGTAGTGATTGTTATCCGACTGAATGGTCTTAAAGAACTCGTTGGATGCCCAGGTTGAAGGTGGGTTGGGATTGTTGTATTCGAAAAAGGAGAATAATACCTGATCCTTTTCTGTGGCAATGATATGGTTGTTGAATATCTTCCAGTTTTCGCTGTTAATTTCCCAGTTATTATCTTCCTTAACAATTCGTCCGTCCTGCCCAATGCTAAACTGATGGTTGTTGGAGCATATAACAGAGTTTTTCACACTAACATTGGCATGACCATAGCCTTTGATACCAATATCATTGTTTTTGATAGTACAATTCTCAACGATGGCAGGCTTACGGCTTCCTTCGAGCATAATCCCTGCTTCCTGGTTATTCTCAATCAATGAGTTTTTGATAATATAGTTTTCATTGTCCCAGTCAAACCAAATCGCGAGGCAGTAATTGTTAAATACTTTCATATCTTCGAGAATAACATTACTGTTTCCTCCAAATATTTTTATTCCCGCAGCGTCATGGGCAATCATTTTGGGAGCGTTTGTACGCCAGTTATTTCCGTAAATCTGTACATTCTTTATATGAATGTTTTTTCCCATCCATGAGCCCATGCCCCTTTCACCGTTATGGCGTACCAAAATTTTTTTGACGGTTACATTGCTGCACTTTTCCATTTCAAAGCCCACACCATTGTTCCATTGAAATATACAATCTTCAACCAAAAGATTTTCAGTTTCAAAAACGGTGAGTGCATCCTGGTGTATTGTATTTGCCGTGTGCTGAAACACTAATCCTTTCAGTACCAGACCCTGTCCATCATACACAGTTGCCATGACCAAACTGCCATTCCTCCCCTGTTTGTATATATCATATCCTCTGGTTGCAACCTCTATTATTGAATTTCCCGGATCAAAATCGTCTGAAGGCTTTAAGTAAATCCTGTTATTATCTTCATCAACAAAAAAACTATTTTCAACCAAATCCTCTTTACTCAAAACCTGCAGCACCGGATGCGAATCAACAAACATCAACTCTCTGCGCTTCTGATAATCTGACATGTAACATGGTCCAAAACAGAAATTGTCATCATCAAAGAACCCCCAATTAAAAAACCAGTCATGATAGTAAATATCCCCTTCCATGGTCCAGTCTTCAAATATGTCACTTCCCGATATAAATACCTCCCCTCTTGTTTCTGCCTCAATTATAAGAAGTTTATTGGAGTATATATCCAGATATGATCTATAGTGCCCCGGATAAATGATTATCCTTGCCGGTATATTTTTGCTTATTAATAAAGCTTTCTGAATCGATAATAAAGGCTTCTCCGGCGTCAACCCTGAATTTAAGTCACTTGCTTCGGGATGATTATTATTTACATAGATTGTTAATTCCACTGAACTGCAATCTATCTCGGCAAAGGCAAACACCTTAAAGCATAGAAAAGCTAAAATGGATGTAAAAACCAGTCTTCGAATTATAAAAAATATCATTTCACATAGTATTTGAGCATACGTTTTCCACTCAGGCTATTAAATAAACCTGTGATGATTTATCTTAAAAATGGTTTGGTATCCCTGCTTCTGTATATCCCTGCTTCTGTAATTATTAAATCCTAAAATCTTTCAAATTATACATATAGGGAAAGGATAATCAATAAAATGAAGATTATCCCTCCCCCCCTGCATATCTAACCATTGGATTAGAACAAAAACAGTATAAACAAGCTTAAACAGGCCAGCTACTAATGAATTTACTAAATGGTTATTCAGGCATATTTGTAATACGGAAATTCTTCAGGAATATCTTATGCGAATCCCAGTGATCCTGGCCAAAAGCCGGGATAAACCAAGCAAAGTCAACTTCATCGGAGGTCCCGTCCATGGTTAGATCTACTTCACCTTCATCATCCAAATTAAAAAACAATGTAACCCACTCGTCGGGGTTTTCAACAAATGCCTCTTTGACTATGAACCAGCCTGCCTTATCTGAAGATGCTTTATATTTTTCGAGATTACCCAGCCGGAACTGGAATTTAACCCCTTTGCCGGGGACGCTTAAATCTGAAAAGGATTTTGGACTATCCGGGTCGGTTTGATAATAAACATCTATCGCGATAACCCTGATGCCTGCATTGGCTAAGTCTAACTGTTCAGAGGAAGGCTTGACCATATCATCAGCGTACCACCCAAACACAGGGATCATATATCCACCCCAGGCAGTACCTCCACCATCTTCCAAAATAGAAAGTCTGGTCATCATGACTCCACTCCCCCCTCCGGGAAGATCAGCTTCAAAATCCCAGTTATCATCGGCATATCCCCCCCTGCATGTAAGATACATGGTTGAAGAACCTTCCACACCGGCATAAGTTGCGCCTGGCGCAGGATTCAAACCTTCGCCTTCCCACCAGTCACTCCATTTTGCTTCATCAGAAACCTTTTGACTAAAATCTGCAAGTAAATAGTCAGGCATAATATACGCAACCAGAGCAGTTACCCCTATTTTCTCCCCCTTCTGATCAATTACCTCAAATCTTAAATCTATATCCCCTGATGCATCTTCCGAAAATGTGTAAAGATGAGTAAATACATCTTCAAACGTACCTTTTTGATATGTTTTAATGGTTTCATTGTTAAGAGTTACCGATTGCAAATCTCCCTGAACCTCTATGGTAAACGTTACAGTGTCACCAGGCTCTAAAGAAATTGCCAATGGAGAAACTTCAATATCAAGTGCAGGTGCCATTGGTTCGTCATCCTTGCAACTAAATAATGATGCTGTAATAAAAACCAGCATAAAGAAATTAATCATTTTTGTTTTCATAATCATGAATTTTTAGTTAATAAAATAATTGTGGTGCTAATATCCGGGGTTTTGAGTTATTAGTCCTTCGTCTTTATTCATTTCATTGATTACATATTGCGGGATGGGAAGAAGCAATCTTTCCTTTGTAGCATTTGTTTTCCCTTGCCTGTGTAATACTTCCAGTGCCTTCTCAGGCCTTCGGATAAGGTCAAACCATCGATGGCCTTCAAAGGCAAGCTCAAGCCTCCTCTCGACATAAACATATTCCAGGAAATCAGCATAACTTAGACCTGAATAATCTATCTCCGATGGTTGTTCGAGAGAGAGGCCATAAGCTCTTCTTCTGACCCTGTTCAGATACTCATATGCCAATTCCGTGGGCCCGTTATTCACTTCATTCTCCGCCTCAGCGAACATAAGGTAAACATCAGCTAACCTGAGGATATAAAAATTATCATCAGCCTCCCCATTGTCAGAGTTTTCCCATGCCGAATATTTATTTACATTGTATGGTGAAAGGTTATAGTCAGGAGGTTTATTAAAATTATTAGTCGTATCACTGTACAGAGAATCAGCCTCATGGTAATAATCCAGGATCGTGACACTTCTCCTTCTGTCACCCTCCTGAAATGCCTCTATAATACCTGTTCCATCCGGAACTGCATAATTACCATTTCCCCTGTTATCGTTTGATGTGGTAGGTACACATATACCCCAGCCATTAAAGGACCATGCTCCATCAACTCCCCCCTGAAAACGAGGCGAATACGATAGGTTGTAATAACTGCCAATACCATTGCGTTGTGGAATATAAACCCCGGTACCTATACCTTCAAAGCGATAAAAATATTGTCCGGAGAGATAACTGATCTCAAAAATAGATTCTTTGCCATGAGAATTGTCAACATCAAATAATTTCTCATATTCTTCTTCAAGGGAGAAAGGACCGTTCTGAATAACTTCCCAAAGCACCTCCCGGGATTTTTGGAAATAAACCATATCACCATTATTACCTGCAATTGTAATATAAACCTTGGCCAGTAAAGCTTTTGCCGCCCACCGGTTAGCTCTTGCAATATCCTGACCTTGCCAGGACAGGGGAAGGTTTTCTGATGCAAAGAGCAAGTCGGGGATGATTCCTTCTTCATATACCCGGGCAACTGGAGTGCGCGGTATCATAATATCCTGTTCGTCCGTAACCTCTTCGAGAAACAGAGGAACATCACCAAACAACCTTACCAGATTAAAATAAAACAATGCCCTTAAAAATCGGGTCTCTGCCTCAATATTGTTTTTAAATTCCTCACTTAATTGTGCCTTCCTGATGTTTGAAAAAACAACATTTGCTCTTGCAATCCCAACATAACTTGCTAAAAAAATGTTTATGCTGGTAAAACTTTCAGGGGTAAGGTAAAAGTTGTCAATCGCATCACCCATAAGTGAATTAAACTGAGGATCATCCCCAGGCTGTGCATCATCAGAGGCTAACTCAAGGTAACGTACCATAACAATATTATAGTAATCTGATCTTACAAGCACGTTATAAACACCTGCCATAGCTATACGAAAATCTTCTTCTGTTTTAAAAAAATTGTCGATTTCAAGAGTTTCCGGATTTTCTCTTTCAAGGAAATCTTTACTGCAGGAACTCCAGAGAAGGTTAAGAACTATATAAATGACAATAATTATCCTCTTTTTCATAACCCAAGGTTTTCAAAAATTTATACCAATCGAAAAAACAACAGATTTAGCCATAGGATATGCACCCTGGTCATAGCCGGGAAAATATGCTGATTGTGCATTTGAGCTAACCTCCGGGTCAAACCCGGAATACCTTGTTAACGTGATGATATTTTGACCTGTTAAACTTAATTTACAATTACTTACATTCATCCTTTCAAGAATTGCAGCAGGCAAATTGTATGAAAATGTAACATTTCTTAGTCTTATAAATGAGCCGTCCTCAATCCAGCGATCAGAATATAACTGCCAGTTATTATTGTTATCAACTCTCGTAGCCCTTGGGGTGACACCATCGCCGGGATCTTCTTCAGACCGCCATCTGTTAAGGGTATTGGCCGTTTGATTTCTATCGCCAAGCATACCTTCAAGGTAATAGCGGGTCATATTAAATATTTCGTTTCCTGTCTGCGCATAAATAAAGGCGCTTGCCTCAAACCGTTTCCATGTTACGCGGTTTGTAAAGCCTAAAATAAGATCGGGCATGGCATTCCCAATCACCGTGTGATCTTCGGAAGATATTTTTCCATCCGCGTTTACATCCACATATCGAATATCACCGGGTCGTGCAAATGGTTGAATAGAGACATCGTTTTCATTAACATACTCATCCACTTCATCTTGATTCATGAAAATACCGTCGGTCTTGTAGCCATAGAAATTGCCCAATGGCTGACCATTTTCCAGAAATGTCAATCCTGCCCTGCCATTAAACGGACTAAGCATTTCGAAGCCATCTTCTCCCTGCGGAAAGGATAGAACTCTGTTTCTGTTTGCTGAAAAATTCAGGTCGCTCAGCCATCTGAAATCTTTTGTGGAAATAATGCGTCCACTTAGCAACATTTCCATACCTTTATTTTCAATAATTCCGGTATTATCCCAGTACGGTTCAGCAAAACCCATTAATAGTTTTGGCCTCATTAAAACCAATACATCAGATGTGACTTTGCGGTACAAATCAATTGAAAACTCAAAGCGATCATTAAGAATTCCTATATCTGCACCCAAATTGCTTTGTGCCGTTTCTTCCCAACCCAAATCAGGGTTTGCTGCAGTCATGGGCCAGACGCCCATTTCCGGTGCGTGACCTGAAAATGAATAACCTACTTCTGAATATAGCTGAGCTGAAGCATTATAATTGCCAATTTCCTGGTTCCCTGATATCCCATAGGAATACCTCACCATAATGTTGTTAAAAAAATTTGAGTAGTTATCCATAAAAGACTCATCAGACAACCTCCACCCGACTGAGAAGGCAGGAAAAACTCCATACCGGTTATTTCTTCCAAACCTGGAAGAACCATCCCTTCGAACAGTCATTGCAATAAGATATTTACCCATGTAATCATAGTTCACCCGGCTAAACATTGATTGTAAAGCATACTCACTGTAAGAACCTGATGAAGCATTGTCAATCTCAAGGGACCCGGCAAATGTATTAAGGGATAAAAAGGGAAAATTCTTCCTCGACATATAAACCCATTCTCTGTGGAATTCCTGAGCGCTATACCCGGCCAATACTTCAAGACTGTGCAATTCTGAAATATTGGGTTGAAACCTCAGGGTATTCTCCAGCAACCACATGTTTTCAGCAATGGTTAAACGGCTTCTCCCGGTATTTTCATTATCAAATCCATTTCTGATCAAAGCCGGAGCAAATAAATTTCCACTATTTTCATTATAATCAAATCCCAAATTCAGACGGTAAGTAATATTAAAAGGCAATTCCACATCAGTAAACATATTCCCGATTACCCGGTTATTCCGGGTATTCATTTCATTAATATCAATGGGAGCAATTGGATTTCTCATATTTGCAAAATATGCAGGTGCTCCCGCTGTAATCGAGCCGTCCTCCCTGTAAGGGTTAATTAATGGCAAATAGCTAAGTGCCGGCGTTATCATTGCCCCTGTTCCCTCCATTCCATCCGACGGAATCAGGTTACTATTACTTCGGGTTACTGATATCGAAGATCCAAAGTCGATACGAGAGCTTATACTAAAATTGTTATTCACCCTGAGGGAATACCTTCTGAAATCGGAAGATTTAATAATACCCAATTGGTCATAAACTCCTGCCATCAGGGCATAGTTTCCTCTCTCACTACCGCTGGTTATCGATAACTGATGGTTTTGTAAGGGAGCTGTTTGCAAGATTTCATTTTGCCAATCAGTGCCATCTCCAATCCGTCTTTCTATGTATTCAAGATCAGAAAATGCAGGAACCTCACTGAAATAAGGGTCTCCCCCCATATATATAGGTGCATTTACAGCTCTTGCTGCTTCGTTTGAAAGTTCCGCGAATTGTGAAGCGTTAAGCAAATCATATCTTTTTGCTATAGTTTGAATCCCAAAATAAGTTTCTAAAGCCACCCGGGTTTCACCTGATTTTCCTCTCCGGGTTTGTATAAGCACTACACCGTTAGCCCCCCGGGAACCATAAATTGAAGTAGCGGCGGCATCTTTTAAGACAGTAATACTCTCAATGTCTGAAGGGTTAAGAGATGCCAGCACATTTTGCGGCTGCCCTCCCCCGCTTGGGCTAATCACGGCACTAAGGCTGTTATCGTTATAAACAGGGACTCCGTCGATTACATAAAGGGGCTCATTGCTTGTACCACTTGTGGCACCTCTTACCCTTACCGTCACCGATCCACCGGGTGCAGCAGAATTTTGTGTAATAACAACTCCAGCCATCCTTCCCTGCATGGTCTGGTCAAGACTGGTGACCGCCATGTCTGTTATATCCTCTGACCGCATATGACCTACCGACCCGGTTACGTTCCGTCCCTTCTGAGTACCATACCCGATCACCACTATACCTTCAAGCTGTTCGACGGCCGGCTCCAGGTATATATCTACATTGCTCCCTGATTCTATCGTAATCTCCTCAGAAACGTATCCAATAAAACTAAACCTTAGAGTCACCTCCTTTTCTGATACAGGCAAACTGAATTTTCCATCAATGTCGCTTACCACGCCGGTTGTTGTCCCTTTTATTATTATATTAACACCAACAAGGGGCTCATTTGTGAAAGCATCAAATACAACCCCTGTTATTCTCTCTTCCTGAAATACGGAAAGGTCAGATCCTTTTACGCTTAATAAGGGTGTAAGTAATAATAAAATGAAAACACCCATAACCCTTGAATATCTTATTGATTTCAATCTCATTACCAGGAATGTTTTACATTTATTTAGTCATTATCAAAAGTAATGTTCAATACACAGAATGCTTTTCTATCCGTCCGAAACATTGTTCTCAGAATCCGGGTGGCTACATAGTGCTGTTTTATTGACTGTTACAAACTTTTTTTGCAGTGTTTTTTCTTTATACTACTATCCCCGCCGATGCATTGGCCCCTTAAAGGAGCTGATTAAGTTTATGAAGTGCCGCAGCACCTATCCCTGTGACAGTTCCCAGGGCAAATACGGGGGATGTTTCCCTGCCGATGGTTTTAATCAATCGCATCGCTTATTCCAGTCAGATGTTTAATTATTTCAACATCCACAAACAATTCTTCACCACTACCAAGCATTTCCCGTGGGATGATATTTGAGTCATGATTGAGTCCATTTATCTTTATATTGATGCCTCCCCTGCAAATCCCCTTCTCTTTTTTTATGCTGATAACAACCCGGCATCCTCTGAAATTTCTTTCAATACTAACTTCTTCCCAATCTGAAGGCAGACAAGGGTCTACGCGTAAACCTTCCCACTCGGGCCTTATTCCCAGAATATATTGCGTTGCCGCAATATACATCCAGCTGGCAGTACCTGTAAGCCAGGAAACATTGGCCAACCCGAACTTGTCTGAGTCGGGCCCGAAAAGGTTGGAAACATATACATAAGGCTCAGCTTTATAACGCCATGGGCCGGCTTTCCGCATAGCGACCCCGGGAATCAACTGCTCAAAGTATTTCCATGCGATATCGCCCCTGCCCAGCATACACTCCGCTATAATGGCCCAGGTGTTGGCATGGCAAAATACTGCAGCATTTTCACCTGTTCCCTTGTTGTAATGGGTAAGGGGGTCTTTGGGGTCGGGAAAAGAGGTTACCGGGGGATCAATCAGCTTAATCCCAAGGTCGGAATCAAGGTGTTGTTTTACAGTGTCCATACATTGAACAGCCCTCTCCCAGCTTGCAAATCCTGATAAAACTGCCCATGACTGGGCGTTGAGCCAGATTCTTGCCTCGGGATCTTCCTTTGTCCCAAGATACATGCCGTTATCCATAATGGCCCTGCGATACCATTTGCCATCCCAGCCAATACTGTTTACAAGTTCTTTTTGCTTATAATAGATTTCCTCGTACCAAGAGCCATCGTTTTCAAGCCCTGAAAGCCTTGCAAGCTCTGCCATCTTAGACAAAACAACCCCAAGCTGCATGGATGTCCAGAAACTCTCGCCCTTGCCTTCCCTGCATACTTTGAACATCTGGTCATTCCAGTCGGAACGCAGCATAAGCGGCAAACCACGTTCACCAAGATTGTTCAATGTGAATTCCACTGCTCTTCTCAAATGCTCATAAACAGTTGCCTCCCCACCATCATAAAACGCAATTTCTTCATTAAGAAAACGGGTATTCCCTTCCTCCATCACAACACTCCATACAGACAGAGCCGGCCATAAGTGATCATCAGAATGAATAGTTGTTACAGGGTCCCATCCTTCGTAAGGAAAAAAGTAATGGTTGGCATGTCCGTCCTGATATTGCTCCTTTAAAAGCAAACGTAATTTATCTTTGGCACTTTCAATCGCGAGGGGTATTTGCGACAGGGTATCCTGCGATGTATCCCTGAAACCAACGCCCCTGAAGGTCCCGGTTGCGTAATAGCTGATATTTCTGGAAAACAGCAGATTCCGTTGAGCCTGATACGGGTTCCATATATTAATCATCCGCTGGGCATCATTATGGGGTAATTGACAGTTAAATCCTTTAAGGTGTTCGTCCCATCGTTTCTTCAATAAATCGAAGGCAACCTGAACATATCCTGGTTCACGAAGTTTTTGAAGAGTTTTCCCAACTAATTCTTCAGTCAGTTCACAACCCAGGTAAACTGTAATATTCTTCTCTTCGCCAGGTTTTAGATTCACCCCTATTTGCAAGGCACCACAGGGATCCCCGCCATACAATGTTGAGTTGGTGCAATTGGATCGCTCCACTGCCAGAGGGTTGGATTCCGAACGATAGGTCCCGATAAACTCGTCCCTGTCACCATCATAACCCTTCAGGGTTTGATCGCAGGCCAGATATACCAGGGGTGTTTCATCGGGCCTGGGCTGGTTTTCTACCCCGTAATTAAAAATAAGGCTTTTAAAATCGTTCTTATAGTATACTGTCATCTGATGTTTCATATAACAAACCCATGATACTTCGCGCAAGAACTCCATCATGCCAAATTCGACAAAGGCGAAAACATCCAGTTTCTTTTCTTCTTTGGAAAGGTTGGTTAGTTTCAGGCTCCAAATGAGTACGTTATCTTCAGGTGCAACAAAGTAATTCAGTACGGCTCCGAGGTTTTCGTGCTGGGCCATGAACCGGGTGTACCCCATCCCATGGGCCGAGGTCCATTTTTCAGGTTTGGCAGGGGCAGGCTCGGAAGTGGGGCACCAGTATGTACCGGTTTTCATATCCCGCAAATAAAGGTACATTCCCGATCGGTCATGTGGCAGATGATAAAACCGGTATCTGTTAATGCGCCATATCTGGGGCGACTTGTAAAATGCCACGGCACCACCGGCCTGTGATATCATGGTATGCAAGGTCCCATTCGAAAGATAGTTTAACCATGGTGTAGGAGTATCGTACCGTTTTATGATTATCTCCTTATTGTGATCATCAAATTCAAAATAGCTGTCGGCAATGTTTCTGTCGCGCATAAAACGTATTATTGGTTCTTTAGTTGAAGATGAAACCCGGTAGAATTCATCGATGCACTTGCTTCTGCTTTCCACAGATGTAAGTTTCTGCCATAAAAGTCACTGTCAATTCCACGGAAATGATTGACTGCCCTGTACATGGCAAGTATATTTTCAAGGGGCACATTACTCTGGATGTTATGGACGGTATTGAACACATAACCCCCGTTTTCTGCCAGAATATCAACATTTTTAATTACTTCATTATATACCTCCCGGGGTGTTCCAAAAGGCAGTATCGATTGTGTATCTACACCACCTCCCCAGAATGTAATATGCGGACCGTATTCTGCCTTTAACCTTTTTGGGTTCATGCCCGCGGCTGAAATCTGAACAGGATTGAGAATATCAAAACCGGCATCAATAATATCGGGGATAAGATCATATATCGCTCCGCAGGTGTGTATGAAAGTTTTCCAGTTGGTAAGTTGATGAATTTTTTCATTTACCATTTTATGGAACGGCTTGAATAAGTTGCGATAAGATTCAACAGAAAATAACAGTCCATTTTGCATTCCAAAATCGGTTCCGCTCACGTACACCACCTGCACGTAATCTTCAACTGCATCGGCGAGCAATTCAATGTTTTTCAATGCAATTTCACATTGTTTTTCAAATATCTTCATCACAAAATCAGGACGTATCAGCGTTGACATGTACCACTCCTCAATATTTCTGATACCCCCGGGGTTTTTCAAAAAGGTGGCAGGTACCTGGGCAATGTCGCCAAACCCCATACCGGGTAATGTCATATAGATGCCATATTCGCTGTTTTCATAAAAATATTTTGCCTTATCCCTGAAATGATCAATATCCTCCGGTGATAATACGGAGAACTCTTCACAATTATCCTCTACCCTCAAAGTTTCCTCGTCAAAAGGCTTTTGCCTGTCAATTGCATCAAAAAAATAACTCTTTAAAGGCATTTTCGCCGAGGGTGGTACCGAGGTATCCCCTTCGGGATATATAAGCCAGGCCCCATCATGATCTTCAGAATAAACAAACTTCTCTGCAACCTCTACCGGTGTACCATCCGGAAGGATTAAGGACTTCCAGTTCTCGTTGCGAAATCCAAAAAGGGTGTCCGGTCCGTTTACAGGCACTATATCAAGATGAAGCTTCTCACGTAATAATTCATCCACCTCCCCAAGCATCTGATAGGGCTCGTCTATCTTTACAACCGGCGCCCGGTCACCGAGAAGTCGTTGATTAAGTTTGTGAAGTGCAACTGCACCTATCCCTGTTTGTCCGCCGGCTCCAAGGTCAACCACCAGCCGGTCAGGCGTTTCATGGTTAAGGGTCTTGGTTAACCGTTCACGTGAAGTCATCATTTATAATTGGTTTACTACTATACATGAAATTACACCCATTCCACCCGGGCCTGACAACATGTAAGCTAATTTGATTGATAATCCGGATCGAAATCGGGATTTGGAGAAGGCATCGACGCATTTATTTCTGCTCTCCACAGATGTAATTTTCTGCTTAAACTATCACGAAGTTGAGGCAGATCATCAACCAGGTTATTGCATTCTGATGGATCTGCTTTAATATTATAAAGCTCCAGGGAAGAATCTTCGAAGAATTCAATTAGCTTGTAATCTCCGGATCGAATGGCTCCGGATGGTTTACTTAACTGATAACTGTAATGTGGATAATGAAAAAACAGTGCATCACGGTTTGGTTTGATATTTTGAGTAAGGTATTGGTGAAAACTTGTTCCTTCACGGGTATTCCACTGCTGGCCGGTCATTTCTCCAAACGTATCCATAAAATCCATGCTGGTAAACGGAACATCTGAAACCCTTGGTGCAATGGCATCTTCCCAGTAAATGATCAGTGGGACCCTGATGCCCCCTTCATACAAATGGCCTTTCCCTTCTCTGAAAATGCCGTTGTCCGTAATAGGATCAAGCGCGAAATCCCTGTTTACTCCACCGTTATCCGAATAAAAAATCACAAGTGTATTTTCCAATAGTCCCTCTCTACTAAGAAATTCCATTATTTTTCCAATATTGTGATCAAGGGTTTCGATCATGCCTGCATATACCGGTTCGATTGAAGCATTGAAATTCCCTGATTCCGCTTTCCCGGTATATTTTTCTAAAAGTTCTGGTTTGGTTTCCAGCCATATATGGGGAGTAAAATAGGAAAGAAACATAAAAAAAGGCTCATCCTTTTGCTCTTTAATCCAAACAAGTGCCTCCCTGGTAAGCCGGTCGGTAAGGAACTCTCCTTCTTGCCCGCCGGTACTAAGATCAGGCAAAACAAAATTTTCTTTTGTGTAAGGATAAAAATAAGTGGGAGGCAAACCGGCATGATTGCCGGCAACATTAATGTCGAATCCGTGGTCGGTAGGAAGCGAACCTTCGCCCCCAAGATGCCACTTGCCAAAACTTGCAGTTTTATAACCAAGATCTTTCAATAGAGTGGCAATTGTAACTTCCTCCGGAGGAAGTTGATGATAAAACTCTGGTGCAAGCAATTTCTCGACCGGCCATGACGGTTTTCCTGGTATCCAGTCGGTAAGCTGCAATTCTGCAGGATTTTTACCCGTCAGTATGCTTGCCCTTGTTGGAGAACAAACAGGACTGGATGCATAGGCCTGGAAAAACATAACCCCGTGCCTTGCCAGTGAATCCAGGTGAGGTGTCTCATGATAGTCATTACCATAAATACCTAAATCATGTATTCCAAGGTCGTCAGTAAGGATAAAGAATATATTTGGAGGATTCTTTTCCCCGGCATCACCATGTGTGGAGATACTGCAGCCCCAAAATAAAAACAGAGGCAGGGTAAGGATAATCTGAGATTGTCTTTTGTTTTTGCAAATAATTTGATAGGCCATTGTGCCTGGTGCTTTTATTAGAAAGTTCATCAATGTAAAAGGTCAGTTCAGTTCACTTATTTAGTTTTCTGAGATAATTTCATATAGCTCTTATCCGTTAAAATCATATGCATCATTTTCAACATTGGATCTTTTGAAATAAATTCGTAATTAAAAATTTTTTAACAAATCTATTTGTTACAGGAATTATTTACTGTTCTTTGAGTCCGGAATATTACTCCCGTTATCCGGTTGACCTATTTTAGTTTAATCTTTAAAACCCGTATCCTTTGGGTACGGTAATGTCCTGGCGGGGCTTTGCCCGGAAGGAACGTGTGATTTAAAAAAGCGGTGCGAAGCAAAAATCGGGGTTAGAGTCACCCCCGGTGGTACTTAGTCTGATTTTAGCGAATTTTTTCCCATAGTATAATCCATGATGGTGGTAAGGTAATGTGAGTTTTTTACCTTTGTTGTGAAAGAGGATTTGCAGTATTGTAGTTTTCGCGTTTTGCCACTTAATCTTGACTTTATACAACTTAGTGAATGGCTGCCTGATTCATCAATAATTGACCGGTTTTATGGATATCAGAAAAGTGTTAACCGGCATTCCCGGAATTATCTTTCTGACAAAAACTACCTGTTTTTTGTTTTTCAGTATAATGTCCTCTGTGATGCTTTGCTATACTCAAAGTCCGGGTAGTCATTACTTTTATATGTCAGGAATTTCCAGTGAAACCGGGCTTTCTCATAGTCAGGTAAAAACTATCTTCAAGGATTCCAGGGGTTTTCTATGGTTTGGAACTTATGCAGGGCTCAACCGGTATGACGGCTATAAATGTAAAAAGTATCTTGATAACAAGGGAGAGGAAGGTCTTTTTCAAAACATAATAATTCATAGCATACACGAAGATAGTGACGGATACCTTTGGATTGGAGCCAGCGGAAGTGAAGTCTTTCGCTACGACAGCTACAATGAAATAATCTCAGCATACAAATTGCCTGCATCTGGTCAATTTCAGTCCTCTTCACTTAATCATACTTTCAGGATAAAGTCAGATCATAAGGGTAATATCTGGTTTGCCACTACCAACGGCCTGTATCAGCTTTGTCGCGACAATGATACGATTATACATTATAAGGCAGATGGACTACCGGAATCAATAGAAATTGAAGCCCTTGGTTTTGAATCTTCCGGCCGGATGTGGGTTGGCACAAAGGGGCAGGGACTCTTTTCTATTCAAAATAATAAAGCTGAAAAAATCCTTGATGGCCTTATTAATCCGTATATAACTGATATTGCTGTCGATTATGATCAATTGTGGATTGCTACAGCTGGAGGCGGATTATTTGCATACAGCCTGAAAACCAACGATTACAAGCAATTTCGAGTAAAAGATTTACCCGAGGGGTCTCTTCCCAATCTAATTAATAAAATATTGATACATGGTATAGATCTGTATCTGGCCACTTATGGCGGTATTTTTATATTTGATGCCAAGAATGAGCAGTTTCATGAATTAGGTTCACAGGTTAACTTCCCTCATTATCCGCAAAACATGGGATTCAACTCTCTTTACCTGGATGACCAGAACGTACTCTGGGCTGCTACCCAAACTCTCGGTGTCTATAAGTATTATCTTTATCATGATTTATTTGGTCATATTATTCCTTTCCCGGAACAAAAAGATCATCCCGGCAATATAATACACTCCTTAATCAAGATCAGCAATAATAAATTATTATTGGGAACAGAAGGGGGGGTGATTTTGTTTGATGAACATAAAAATACTATCAGAAATTTTGTTCCTGAGCATTTTAATGATAAAGAGTTTATTGTCACCAGGATTTTGCCATACAGTAAGGATCTGCTGTTAATAGGAACATGGAATCACGGCCTCTGGGTGTTTAATCCGGACAGTAAGGTATTTACGCAACCAGAAGCATTTAAAGATCATGAAAAGTATTCCCAGATATTCGACATACTGGTTGATAGCGACAAAGTTGTCTGGTTGGGCCTGCATGAAGAAGGATTGCTTAAACTTGACCGTAAGCTTAACATTTTAGCTCATTATACGCCGGGTGACAATATAAATAAAATATCCAGTATGTCCGTCAGAAGGATTTTTCAGGACAAAACCGGAAATCTTTGGATAGGCCATCTGAGCAACGGAATTGATATTTTGGATAAAAACACCAATACCGTCAGGAATATAATTAATGATTACTCCGGCAGAAGTCAGATATCCAACAATGATATAATTAGTTTTTTTGAAGATTCAAAGGGAAACATCTGGATAGGAACAAATGGAGGAGGAGTAAATCTTTATATCTCTGATCAAGAAGAATTTATTCATCTTTCCGAAAAAGATGGAATGGTAAATGATGTGGTATTCTCAATATTAGAAGACAGGCACGGCCATATATGGCTGCAGACAAACCGGGGTATAAGCCGTATGAATTATTATGAATATTCCTCGTTGTCCATACCACAAGTAAGAAATTTTGGTATTGAAGACGGACTGCCAACCACCGATTTCCATTTCGCGGCCAGCCTCAAATCTTCAACAGGAAAGTTTTATTTCCCTTCCAGGAATGGGATCGTTTGCTTTTGTCCTGACAGTTTGGTAAAAAGCGATATCCCTCCCAAAATAGTCATAACCCGGATTGAAATCAACAACAAATCCATCTCAGAGTATGCAGATAAAATAAAGGTATTCCCAGAGACGAGAAATCCGATATTTCTGGAGTCTGTAACATTGAATCATAATCTGAACAGGATAAGTATTGAGTATTCAGCCCTGGACTTTTTTAAACCCTCGGATAATCAATACCTTGTCAAGCTTGAAGGCTTCGATGACAACTGGGTATCAATGGGTTCAAACCGCACGACATCCTATATAAACCTTCCTCACGGAAAATATTCATTACATATTATAGCCGGAAATGGCCGTAATATCTGGAACGATACCGGAATCAGCCTGCAAATTATAATTAAACCTCCATGGTGGATAACATGGTGGGCCTATCTTATTTATGCCATGATATTAGTGGTTGGTTTTATAATGACAAGAGCGTTAATTATCAGGAAAGAAAGAATAAAAACCAAAAATAGAATTGAGCGTCTGAAACAGCAAAAGGAGAGAGAACTTGATAAATTCAAACTTGATTTTTTTACCAAAATCACTCATGAAATCCGTACCCCAATAACCTTGATAATGGGACCCATCGAAAAGATGATGCACAAGGAGAGGGAGGATAAGATAGAGCAGAAATATTTTCAGATACTAAAATCGAACTCTGAAAAACTATACCAGCTTACTAATGAAATTCTCGATTTAAGAAAAATTGACGAGGGAAGGTTTTCTATTCACAAAACAACTGATGACCTGATTCCTTTAGTGCAAGGCATTAAAGAAAGATTTTTGCCATTTGCTGAATCAAAGAATATCTCATTATATTTTGAAAGCAATTGCAAATCCATTTATTGGGAATTCGATTCTTCTGTTATTGACCGGATTGTAAGCAACCTGCTCTCCAATGCCATTAAATTTACCGAACCGAAAGGTACGGTCAGAGTTTTATGCAAGTTAAAGGAAGTCCGCACCAAGCCCGACCAGGTAATAATTGAAGTAAATGATACCGGAAAAGGGATTGCCCGTGAAGAAATGGATCAGATATTCAAACCTTTTTACCAGACCGGTTCTGCAGATAATCAAGTTATTTCCGGCACCGGGTTGGGTCTGGCCCTGGTAAAAGAACTTACCGAAATGCTCGATGGACATATTGAAGTTTCAAGTAAAAAGGGTAATGGTTCCATATTCAAATTGTATTTCACTAATCATCTTGCTCAACTGGATCATATTAGTGAATCTTCAGCTTCCCCCGACCATGCTGCAGTTACTAAAGAAGAACAGTTACCTGAAAAGAAAGGGCCGGAATCAATTAAATCCAGGGAAAGAATTCTGGTGGTAGAAGACAACGAGGAGCTTAATGAATTTCTGGTTACAGTCTTAAGCGACCGGTATAACGTCTATTCATGCTTTTCAGGAGCCCAGGGTTACAGCAAAGCACTGGAATTAATACCCGATCTTATAATAAGTGATGTAATGATGTCCGATTTGAATGGGATTGACATGTGTCATAAACTAAAAAAAGAACTTCTCACATGCCACATCCCCATCATAATGCTGACCGTATTGTCCAGTGAAGAAAACCAGATGTCCGGTTTTGAAGCAGGCGCCGATGACTATATTGCCAAGCCATTCAACACATCCATTTTACTGATGAAGGTAAGAAATATCCTAACCCTTAAAAGTAACCTGAGACTTCAATTTACAAGATCGTTCATGGCTGGGCCCAATGCCGGGGAGGTAAAAAAGGAGGATCCACTTATGGAAAAAACAATAGCCTTTATTGAAGAAAACCTTGATGACCCCGAATTGAATATCTCCCGACTTTTAAAGGAAATTGGAGTCGGGCGAAGCCAGTTTTTCATTAAAATTAAAAACATTACAGGCTTAACTGTTTCGGAGATGATCAAGGGCATACGACTTAAAAAAGCATACGAATATTTATCTTCCGGTGATCATAATGTGAGCGAGGTCTGTGACCTGGTTGGTTTTAAAAATATATCTCATTTTACCCGGTGCTTTAAACTACAATTTGGTTGTCTGCCATCAGGTGTGATGAAATATTCAATTGATTCAAAGAAAAACTAAATCTGCACTAAAGAATTTTACCTGATAGAGCAGGGAAACATTTTATTCCTGTTCCCCCGCTCATCCTATTGAAAGGCTGGAAGCTACTCTCGCGGCCAG
>CAYQQR010000042.1:0-36275 GCA_964420035.1 uncultured Bacteroidaceae bacterium
TGTTAAGAACTGGCTTGCAATAAATTATCCTGAATACCTTTAAACCAAATCCTTGTCTTAATTTCTTAAAAACATATTTCATCTCTTACCTTTATTCTTTTTCAAATCATTAAAATCTCTTGATTTTTAAATTCATTATTTCTATTTAGGATAAATGCTCTCGTTCCTTATTATTCATTTCTTAAAATTGTAGAAAGGAGTTCCCCATGGAAAGCTCTAATCAAAGTACAGTTTCAGTCGGCAACTGGTTTGTAACCATTCTACTCATGGCCATCCCAATCGTCAACATCATCCTGTTATTCGTCTGGGCCTTTGGCCGTGATACCCCGGAAAGCAAAGCAAACTTGGTCAAAGCAAGTCTAATCTGGTTTGCCATCGCCATCGTATTTTATGTGCTATTCGCCCTCATCATCGGCGTAGGCGCCTCTTCTATGTTTTCGGGTTATTAGACAATCTTGGCACATAAAAAAAGGCGCCAGCTGTCAGACCGCCTAGGGGGGGCAGCCACTGACGAGGGGTACTGGCGCCTTTCACAATTCAAACAGGTATTATTAATTTTTCCTATACATTCCATTTTTCAAAATGGTCTACCTAAGAATCGAAGCGAAAGTTCTTAAAATCAGATTTCGCCTAGCCAGGCTCTTAATTCACGAGTTAGTTTGGCAACCATCTCTGGCTCCCATTTGATCAGGTTCCATCGTTCATATGGATCTTCTTGCAAGTTGAATAATTCTAAAGCTTCTCCCCCTTTCGCAAGCATTTTCCATTTGCCATGCCGTACAACCTCGGTAGCAACGGGTTCTGGTTTCTCATCGGTTACGGCATCATAAAATCCCCTGTAGATATCCATTTTCCAAAAAACTGTGCGATTTTGAATTGTTTCACCATTCATCATTGCAGGCAATAAATTTATCCCGTCCGTTCTCACATCTGCGGGAATTGAAATGTTTGCAGCAGCACACATAGTGGCTAAAATATCATTGGTAACAGTCAATTCTTCACACACCGTATCAGATTTTATCTTACCTGGCCACCAGGCAATCATTGGCATATGTATGCCGCCCTCGTGCAGGTCACATTTCCTTCCTTTTAATGGCCCGGGGCTTCCCTGGTGGCTGGGTCCATTATCGCTGGTAAAAATCACCAAGGTATTGTTCTGAATGTCTAACTCTTTCAGTTTATCCAATACTTCACCAACGCCATAGTCCAGATGATCCACCATAGAACGATAAAGCAAATCGTCGCCATGAGCTCTATTTTGATACGGTGAAATGTGTGGTTTGGGAGCCGGTTCATATGGTGTATGAGGAACATCAAACCATAAATTCAGAAAAAACGGCTGATCGGTCTGATTTTTTTGTTCAATAAATTTAAGTGCTTGTTCAATCTTATAATCCGTCCAATGTTTATTCACCTCTTCAACGGGCTCGTCATTTCGCACAAGGTAATTAGCACCCTCGCGGTACAATCTCCTCTCCTGTATGAGCTTTGCACGTATTTGTGGATCTTCATACATGCATAAATAATGATCGAATCCGTGCTGCAAAGGTCCAGGGATGCTGCATTCTCTGTTTTCGCAATGCTTTACATTCAAACCGCCAAGGTGCCATTTGCCGATGTGCATGGAAACATAATCTGATTCTTTCAACAACTTTGGCAACGTTGATACATTGGCAGGTAAATGCATTTCCCGGTCATTAAAATGCCGGGTAATATTAAAACGCAGAGGATATCGTCCGGTTAAACAACTTACCCGCGTTGGTGAACACACTGCAGCTGCAGAGTAAAAATGAGTAAAGCGCATGCCCTCATCCGCCATTTTGTTGAGATTTGGCGTCTCTATACGCCGCCCTCCAAAACACTCTAAATCACCTATTCCCAGATCATCTGCAAGAATAAAAATCAGATTCGGAGGTTTGGAAGATTTTGGGGCTTGACAATTATATAAACTTGTTGCCACAACTCCGGATGCAATTAACGAAAGAAAACGTCTTCGTTCCATCTCAATTTCCCTTCTTTTGAATTTTTAATATGCTACCATTATGGCCTTCAATAGCCTGAATGTCAGAAATCTCATTATACTGCCCGTTTTCTGATATACGGATCATGTACTGGCCAGGTCTTAATACTTTGGGTTGGTATTTTAATTTATTTAAGCGGATTGTATTTTCTATTTCTCGAGTTTTCTCATTTAAAACCTGTACAACGGGATAACTATATCCGGTCAATTCCAAAGTCGGCAAATAAGCTGCGTTCTCACCGCCATAATTATCCAGTTGATTGACAATAAGTGGCCACCCGTCAAACTGTTTAGCTTCTTTTTGGGTCGGATCAACCTCCCTCGGCCAGCAATTCATGGTTATTGTCCGTTCCATTTTATTGAAATCGATAATTCCATATCCGGATCGTTTCCGATACAATTCAGCCCGTTTTCTGTTTCTTTGTGCTTCGCTCAATTGCGCTGGTCGTATGGGATTAGCAGCAGCATAAACTGTCATTCGGTTATTGAATGCATCAAAATACCGGCCTGTATAGTCTGGATTTCCGGGTAGATGATTCTCTCCCGGATGAACCGGCTCCCATACTCGTTGATGTCCCACAGCAATAGATGGGACGCAAAACGCGACACTGCCATCTTCCCACTCATCAACGCCATAATGAATCGTCGTGCCTAAATGTTGATCCCCGCATATGTGTACAGCAAAACCTCGACGAATAATATCCACAGCCCTGTTCCTGCCGGACTGAGGCCAACTGTTTTTATCCAAATCGCGCGCCAGTTTTTGATCGGGCCGTGTATGCACACCATTAAAGTTAGTTTGCGATAACAAAGCCTTCACCTGTAGGCCTTGATCCCAATTCTCTGTCCATGACTTTAAGAACTTTAATTGGCGATCTCCCAACAATACCGCTCCCGGCACATCCAGCCTGCTCATGTCCACAAATTCCTGAGAAATCCACGGCCCGCTTCGAGGGATATCCTCTGGCAAAATGGCAGGACCAGTCTTGAATTTTCGATCTTCTATAATGGCAAAGCTGATACCGCCCCAATTCAGTTCGGTATAATATACACCTATACCACGCTGTACCGGTGTTGGATCAAAGGGATCTGGCAAATGACTATTATGAGTACGTTGGACAACATTCACCAATTCAGCAGACATCTGATATCCGCCCTCATGAATATTCTCGCAATGTTTGCCGCCGGCTCCCCACAAATTGCCTTGATAGACATCATGATCGTCTGGAATGGTTACCGTTGGAATATTACGGGTAAGGTCTCTATACGCCCAACACCAGAGATACCATTTGTACAGGTAATCCAATTCTGTTTGCTCTCCGCGTGTTGGCACATGTTCGTAAATTTGATCTCCTGAGAAAAACAATAAATCGGGTGAATGCTGCTTTACATGACGGACCAGTTCGGCATGAGGAAACCAGACATTATCATAAGTCCAGCGGGCTTGCACCGCATCCGGTGTCAAAATCACTTTGGTATCCGCCCACCGTTCACCTTTACTTGACTCTGCAGTGTGATGCATATTCATATTGCCAGTAAACGCTGCCACGCGGAATTCTGCTTTATCGATTGGATTTTTGCGAATGGTACCGTAATAATAGCAATTTTCAATTTTGCCAGTTGGTGTTTTGAGTGGATATACAACTCGAAAATCATGCTCACGACTGTCATCCCAGTTTTTTACCACAAAACCGGCCGTATAACCAAAATGAACAATGCGTTTCTCATCGACCGTTTGCCAGGGCTCATCCGGTGTTGTTTTGATTTCCAGCGAGGCCTTTGGTAAATCCGCTTCTCCCAAAGGCGGGAATTGCGCGGTCATTTTTAATTTTTGTTGATGAACGGTATACTGAGTCGCGAGCACTGGGCCAAAAACTCTCTTCGGATATTCGTCGATCTTTGAACCGGATACGTTCCAATCCTTGAACCAAAACCGGCTTCCATTTTTTTCCTCTTGATTCCCTTCGCTGGGAAATCCCGGATGACTGACCAAGGCTATATTCCCGAACAATCGTTTCTTTTCGACATTATCGAGCGAAACTGTGCTCAATATATTATTGGTTGACAGATCACTAACGAGCAGTTCAAGAGTGTAAGTATCACCTGTCGATTTGCCTTTTAAAACAAGCAAAACTTGCTCCGGAGAGGAAGATGGAGAATTGGTATCGCTATTTAATATGCGATAATTCTCTGCTTCCATATCACGAAAAACAGCTTTTCCCGATCCTTCCATAACAGCCAGAATCCCACCGCCTTTGCCAGGTTCATGATGCACCAAACTGGCGCCACGATAATCCATGTCCGGTTCGCCGGCGCCAATTAAAAATCCACTCCAACCTAAAGTGCCTGAAGCATCGGATTTATCCAACGTTCCGGTTTTAACTGAAATCTCAAACGAACCGGATTGATCATTTAATCGATGGCTTAGCAGATGAACGGTTCGAACGGGTTTGTTAAATCGCGCTTCTGTACATTCAAGTCGCCCATCCTTAATACGCCAGTCCTGTAAACGATTGGCCCAATATTCCGGGCCAATCCAAATTCGATTCACTTCCTTAGGCCATTCGGATTGGAATTCTGCGGCGACTAGTAAAAAAGGTGAAAGAATTAAAATTATCAAAAAGCATTTTCTTGATTTCATAAGAACTCCATAATTCAAATCATTTACAATTAGTCTTGTTGCAATACATAATATTTTAAAAACTTGAAATGGGGTGTTTTTGAGATTTTAAATTCAACAAAACCATTGTTATCCACATTGACAGTTCGAACAGATTCGTTGATCAAATCGGTTATTTCAATTGCTTTGCCTGCCAAATAATGCAATTGGATGTTTTTAGTGGATTCGCCATTTTTTAATTCGCGAAAGAGTGTGATATAGCCTGTATCTGTTTTGTTGTTATGATTTTGAAATCCAGCCCAGGATGCGTTATCCGGCTTGTCCCCAATTGGGTAGACATAGCCTTTATACATCGCTTTTCGATGTTCTTTGTACAAGGCAAGCAGAGGCCGTATTTGTTTCCTATCTTCCTGGTCATAATATTGCGTTTCCTGGAAAAATATAGGCGATCCCATGAGTGTAATTGCGACGCAATAGGGATGGTTGTGTTTATGCGCATCACTAACGTCCGGATTGACGCGGTCAATATTCTGCACGGTAATTTGAAATTTGTTCAAATTGACATATTTTGACACCTGCCAGGCATCTCTGAGGACTAGGTGGGGTACATAGACCACGTGTTCGGGCTTTACCGGCTTGCGGTTTTCTAAGTAAATATTTCCATACTCCCGTCCAAAATAATAACCCATCCGCGGAGGATTCTCAGTCACATCCCAGTTAATCCGCACCAGGTGATTGGTGTATTCGGTAAATTTGTGGACTTTGGTAATCAAATCTTCCATCTCATCATAGGATTTAAGATTGATAAAATCCAGTTTATAATAATTGAAACCGCCCTGGTCAAAATTGTATTTTAATACATCCAAAGGGATTCTTTCTCCGGCAGCCCATAATCCAAGGGTGATATCATATTTTCTGGCAATTTGTCGCACTTTACTCCAGCCATTGGGATAGCGCTCTTCTATTGGTTTCCAACTATCATAATCGTTGCCTTGCCAACCATCATCAATTTGTTGAACATCAATTCCCAAATCCGCCTGGCTTTTAATTTCTTTGATCACATTTTCCTCGGCCGCCCGGCTTTGTGCTACGCGTTTTTCTGCAGTGCTTCCCCAGGTATTGGCCAAAATATAAATATCTCGAACCGGATCAATGGGGTACCTGTCCCGGTCAAATCTTTTAAGTGCGAGCTCTCTGCCTGTATCACCTTTTTGATATACAACGCTCCAACTTGCCCAAGCAGTCCTGTAGCGCTCCGTTAGAATATCTTTTTCTGTCAATCCCCACCCTGTGGAAACCAAACCGGATTGACCACATGTAAAAATGCCGGTGTTCAGACCTTGCTGATTGACACACTTGTGTGATTCTTTGACCATTCCTAAACCTTCATTGTCATCTTCCAGCCACATCACACTGGCCCAATCATATTTTTCAGTCTCTTCTAAATCTGTTGTAATCAAATCCTCCTTCAAAATCTCGGTTTCCTCTTTATTACGTCCCTGGGTATGGTTATAATATCCGACAATCCGTCGATTCAGATCATTCATTTTAACTGGAATGTAATCTACACGGGCAAGGTTTGATTCATCCGAATCCGACGAAGAAAAGTTCGATAATCCTTTTACAAAAATTTGTGTGCGTAGGCCAGGTGAATTCGGATATACCCAAATTACATATTTTATTTGAAGGTTAGGTGCTGGGTATTTCATTTCTACAATAACCTTAATATGATCTGAGGTAAAAGGATCAAATCGTACATGTTCAGCGGAAATATACACCAACTCACATGTAGTGTTATTATCAATCATACCCGGAAAATTCAAGTCGCTTGTATATACCGGATCAATTCGAACCCATTCCTTTCCTGTAATCATATTCTTAAAACTTGTAGTAACCAAACCATTTCCTGTCCATTTCCATTCTCTTGACACCTGGCCGGTTTCAACATGCAGGATATTTCCATCCGTTTTCACAAAGGCGTGTTCAAATTGTCCTAATATTTGACTCTTAAAGATTCCTGCATAAATAGATTGTGAAAAAAGAATCAGAGTGATCAATAAAAATACTGTTTTTTTCTGCATTTCATTCCTTTCTACTTTTTAAATGACATTAAAATGGTGCGAGATCTGCATTCTTGGGTAAAACGCCCGTATGCGCTTCTTTGGATGTACGAACGGTATTTCCGGCCCAACTTACCAGTTTGCCTCTCTGCGCGCCCCAATCGACGGCATGAGCAAGCCGGTAACCCGAATACGAGCTTCCAAAGGTATTACCAAAAATTGCGGCGCAGGGTGAGCCGGTATCCACATTCACCATTTTTATAGCAGTTGTATTGGATTCCGGTTTTCCGAGAAAGATACAGTGGCTGAACATAGTAATGCCAGCGGGCCATTGTGCCTCTTTTTCTCCCATTTGAACGATTGTTCCTTCATCACGCCAGATGAGCATTTGAGTGCCTATGAATGTATTTTCGAATGCTTCGGATAATGTAACCAAGGGTTTTCTCTGTCTGGAATGTCCGTGAAACATGCACCCCACAAATTGCATTTTACGCTGGCGACGCGATTCGGCTATGGGCACCGGACCGGCACTAATGCGCAGAGCATCAGTGGTCGGGAAATGGATCATAATGCCGGAAAACTGGGTGCTGTTGATTGTTTCATTGCGGGGGCGAATATCTTTGGTTTTTGAAACATACTCCGGCTCGATTAATAAAGCCGGATAGTCCTCACTGCCGCAGTTGTCAGATAAAATCAGATTTGCAAACAGATTTTCGATGCAGCAATCGCTAATCCACAAGCCAGGTCCATTCGTAGATCGCACGTGTAATGAATGTATGGTGGACAATTGCAAATGCCTTAATCGGATTCCAAAGGATTGGTTTTTACCATCGATCCAGATGTTATCCATAATCACATCTGTAATCAAATTATCCTCCCCCACTTTTGTTGCTTCCCTGATTTCCGATTGAATGAGCGGCCCTGTATATCCTTGTGCTGGTATAATGGTTGGACCACCAGTACCGGTAATCCGGCACTGGGATTGCCAAATATCCAGGTATCCATCAAATTCAAAGGGACGTGCGGATGAATCCAGAATTAGTGTTTTGGGCAGATTGGGGTTGGTCACCATGTCATCATAGGCAGTTTGTACGGCCTGAACATCTGATTCAAAATCAGATGTATGGTAAAGGCCGCGCGTTGGATGTGTGGAAACGACAACACCCACAGAATTAACTTTTTCATTCAGAATTTTTGATTGATTTTCGCGATTGTTAGCAGCATTGCCTATTGCTGTCGAAGACAAGTATCCTACAGCAGCAAGTGATGGAATAGTGGCAAGCAGCTCTCTTCTTCCTATCTTTTTAAAATCAGACATTTTTTCATTCTTTGTTTTGTTTCGTTGTTCGCTTTCTCATTTCATTTTGCATAACTCGTTTACTAACCTTTGTATCCGGGATTGGGTTTGGGCATGTCTGCGTTCAACGATTGTCGCCAGTTTTTTAGCTCGTTATGTAGCTCTTTCGTCTTTTCTGGCAATTCTTCAGCCAGGTTTTTGGTTTCTCCTATATCATTCTGCAGATCATACAGTTCTAATCGTCCATCTTCAAAAAACTCGATCAACTTGTAGTTTCCTCGCCGTATAGCACCTGCGGGTGTTGTACGAAGCTCTCGCGTGCCTCCAGCTTGTAAATAGGCAGGGAAATGCCAAAAGATAGCATTCCTATTCAATGTGCTGCCATTTTTAATTATAGGTAACAGGCTTTCTCCATCCATTGGATAATTGGCTGGCGCATCGACTCCGGCTACATCCAAAAGGGTTGGATAAAAATCTGTGCTAATTACAGGGACATCCGTTACTTGTCCTGGTTTGACAAATCCTGGCCAGCGCACAATCATCGGTACTCGAATACCCCCTTCATACAACATACCTTTACCACCACGCAGAGGTGCATTTGATGTAATATCGTTAATTGGGATATCCAGATCTTCATATCCGCCTACACCACCATTATCGGATGACAGTAAAACAAAAGTATTCTCCGTCAAACCCAGTTCATCTGCTTTTTGCAGGATTCGCCCTACCCCCGCATCCAGACTGGCGATCATAGCGGCATATTCAGGATTGTTTTGTCCAGAGCTTCCTGGTTTTGCTTTAAACTTTTCTATTAAATTCTTTTTTGCCTGAATGGGTGTATGGACAGTGTAAAATGGTAAATAGAGGAAAAAGGGAGCATCTTTATTGTTTTCAATAAATTGTATAGCTTCTTCAGTCAGCCGGTCCGTTAGATATTCTCCTTTAGGAGCATTTTTGAGATTTGGTAATTCGTAAGGACTAAAATAACCAGCCGGCGGATGACCATGATGATCGCCCGCGATATTGACATCAAAACCTTGCGCTTTCGGGCCCAATTCCGGCGGATCGCCCATGTGCCACTTGCCCATGCTGGCTGATACATATCCGCCTTTTTTTAATGCTTCAGCAATGGTGATTTTTTCGGATAATAAAATTCTGCGATTTTCAGGCGGGACAAGTTTTCTGTCTTCCAATTTGCCTCGTACAGGATCGTTGACCGTATATACGCCATGCCTCGGTGTATACTGTCCGCTTAGCAGGCATGCACGGGTAGGGGCACAATTCGGAGCATTGGCATAAGCATTCGTGAATTTTATCCCCTCTTTTGCCAGTTTGTCAATATTGGGGGTTTCGTAATATTGACTTCCAAAACAACCCAGATCGCTCCATCCCATATCGTCAACGAGAAATAAAATAATATTGGGCTTTCGGGAAATGTCGCAGCTTAGGTAATTTACACATGATGATCCCACCACTGCCCCAATTATACTCTTGGACGATGCTTTTAAAAAAGTTCTTCTATCCATTATTCTCTCCCGATTAAATATTTCAATATATGTTTATATTTTATATTTTTTTCGGCATTTCGGCATCCACAGCTTTGAGGTGTTCATACAACTTTTGACTCATTCGCTGCACCACATCCGGAAAGGCTGTCGAACGATCTTTTGTTTCGCCTATATCGTCTTTTAGATTAAATAGCAGCTTTTTATCCAATGTATAATACTCGATCAATTTCCAATCCCCCTCGCGCATAATTCCATGCGGCCAGACTTTGACATTGCCGCGGAAATGCGGAAAATGAAAAAACAATGGTCGCTTCGGCGCATCCCCGGTTTGTCTGAGTACATTCCATAGACTAACCCCGTCGATATGTTCCGAGGATGAAAAGGGCATCCCAACCATTTCGGCGAGTGTTGGTAAAAAATCACAGCTAATGGCTATCATATCGGTAACGCTATCTGCTGGTATCTTGTCCGGGTATCTGACAATGAGCGGTACGCGAATGCCGCCTTCAAATTCACTGCCTTTTCCGCTCCGTAAAGGCGAATTATCGGTCACGGCGGCTAATCCGCCATTGTCACTGGTAAAAATTACCAGGGTATCTTTATCCATATCCAAAGATTTGAGCGCATCCAGTACCTTTCCCACATTGCTGTCTAGATTTTCAATCATGGCCGCATACGCAGGTCTACCTTGCGCTTTATCACCCCATTGCTGTGCTTTTTTTTGATATTTGGCAAGGAGTTCCTCTTTTGCCTGAATGGGTGTGTGAACAGTATAGTACCAAAGATTCAGATAAAAAGGCTGGTCATTTGCAGCTCTTTCTTGAAGGTACGTTATCGCTTCATTCGTTAACCGGTCCGTTAAATATTCACCCGGCTCACCACCTGTTAAAGTGGGAATTTCCAGCTTGTAGCCTGTTGGCGCTTTTCCTTCCCGTTTGTAAGGATAAAAATAGCTCGGCGGCTGCCCCCAGTGGCATCCGGCTACATTTTTGTCAAATCCTTGCTTTTCAGGATAATAAGGCTCATCACCTAAATGCCATTTACCGATGTGGCAGGAATGGTATCCAATTCCGGATAATCGTTCTGCCAAAGTTGTTTCTTCACGTGGCAAATGCATATGCATAAAGGCGGGTTTGTATTTTGCTTTTTCTGGAAATCGTAATTGCCCTGACCAAACCGGAATATGCTGGGTAATTTTAAGTCGCGCCGGATATTTCCCGGTTAAAATAGACGCTCGTGTGGGAGAACATACAGTACATGCAGAATAAAAATTGGTAAATCGCATGCCCTGTTGTGCAAGTTTGTCAATATTTGGCGTCTCGTAAAACCGGCTTCCCTGACAGCCCAGGTCCATCCAGCCTAAATCATCTATTAAAATCAACAGAATATTTGGTCGCTTGGTTTTCTTTCTTGCATAATTCAACCCATTTAAACTAACACCTGATACTCCAAAGACAGCACACTTTAAAAATTGTCTTCTGTTTAAATGATAACTCAAAACCATCTCCTGTCTTACAAATCATAATATGGATTCGATTCACGTGGTATCGGTGCGTTCGCAGTCTTTTGCCACATATTCAATTCTTTGCGTAGTTCACTCGCTTTTTCTTTATTTTCTGAAGCAAGGTTTTTTGTTTCGCTCACGTCCTCTTTTAGATTATACAACTCGATCCGGCTATCCTCAAAAAATTCGATCAATTTCCAGTCGCCTTTGCGAATGGCGCTCGCCGGAGTTGTGCGCCATCCCATACCTTCACCAACAGTTCCGCCAGGTAAGGGAATAAAATTTTGTTTTCCATTACCCTGCAAATACAATGGAAAATGCCAAAAGATGGAGCGGTTTTCCAACGCAGGCTCACCTTTCAACAAGGGAACAAAACTTTTTCCGTCTACTGGTTGATCGGTTGGCAACGGAGCATGACCGAGCTCGGCAAAGGTTGGTAAAAAATCCACACTGGTAATGGGGGTATTGCATGTGCTTCCGGGTTGTATCACTTGAGGCCATTTCATACACGTAGGCACACGAATACCCCCTTCATATAAAGAGCCCTTCCCAGCACGAAGGGGAGTGTTATCGGATATGTAGGCTACCCCACCGTTGTCCGATGAAAAAATAACCAGGGTATTTTCTTCTAACTTTAATTCTTTGATGGTCCTGATTATCCGACCGACACTAATATCGACAGCTTCAACCATAGCTGCATACACTGGATTATAATGCTGATAAGCATTGCCACCCTTTTGCTGTTTCATTTTATATTTATCTACGAGTTTTTGCTTGGCCGTTAGCGGTGTATGTACATCCCAATGTGACAAATATAAAAAGAACGGCTGATTTTGATGTTCTGTTATGAATTCGATGGATCTGTCCGTCAATTTTTCCGTTACGGTCGGATCATTATAAAAATTGTTTGTAAGGTTCTCAGCACCATTGTTACTGCTAATGTCAAATCCTTGTACATCCGGGCCCAGATGCCATTTGCCGAATCTGGCTGTTCTATAACCGGCTTGGCCAAGGACTTCTGCGACGGATGTAAATTCCTGTTTTAGCATTTCATCCCGCGATTCAAAGACATCCTGAAAATATTCCGGATTCGAAATTCCTTCTATAAAATGTTCTCGAACCGGGGTTCTTAATTTCATATATCGCGGATTGCCTTTGGAAGCGCCGCCGGGAGTGTAAGTTTTGTGCCGGGGAGTGTACATACCGGTCATCAAACAAGCGCGTGTCGGCGCACAATTGGGGGCACCGGCATAGGCATTTGTGAATATCATACCCTCTTTTGCAAGACGGTCGATATTTGGCGTTTCGTAGAATTTCGCCCCCATAAATTCTACATCTTTCCAACCCATATCGTCAATCAGTATAAAGACAATATTGGTTTTTTTCTTATTGTCACAGGCTAATGGAGTAAGCATTGGCAGACTGATAACCGTACCAGCTAAACTCTTTAAAAAGGATCGACGCTTCATCATGTTCTCCTTATTTTAATTTATAGCGCGCGAAAAGAATGTCTGCAGGCTTTTCAATGTGAACTTCTACATAGCCATTTTCCTGCACTTCCAAAGTTCTTTTCTTCTGTTTAGTTCTTAGGTCTGTTAAGATTAAAGTTTTCCCGTGGATAAAATGTAAGGGGATCATGGCTTTAGACTGGTTGTTGCCGATTTCACGGAAAATCAATACATATCCCTTGTTTTCATCCTCAATATGACATTGAAATCCAGTCCAACTTTTATCATCTGGTTTGTCGCCAATGGGATAGACATATCCTTTGACTATCTCTGGTCGGACCTTTTTATAAATATCCAAAATGGCACGGATCTCTTCACGGGCATCATCATCAAGATACTTTAACTCCTGAAAGAAATTCGGGCATCCCATTAGACCAATCGCCACAGCATACGTGTGATTATACTGGTCCGCATTGGTTTCCGGTGGATATGCCGCGTCCACATTCTGAATCGGGATTTGCAATTGATGGAGATTTACATAATGAGACAGGTGCCACACATCCTGCAATACCCGATATGGACGGTAAAGCACATGATCCGGCAAATGCTGTTTCTGGTTCTGATACCATAAATTTCCGTACTCTCTTCCGTAAAACATACCCTGGTCCTTGGAACGAACTCCGGTCACATCCCAGTTGATACGCACCGGATGCTCAATGGTATTTAATAGCGTCCTTGCTTTTTGTCGTAAATGTTCCACTTGTTCATAGGTACTGGTATGATAAAAATCAAATTTCACATAATGAAATTGAGCTTTTCTCATATGCCTGATAAGTGTAGACGTAGGAATATCGTCTCCATCACACCAAAAACCCAAAATGATGTCATTTTCTTGTGCTTTTTGTACAACTGATTTCCAACCGCTTGGATAGGCTTTTTTACTGAGTGACCATTTTTTAGCCGGAGACATTTTCTCTTTTTCCCATCTGCCCGCCTGCCATCCGTCATCGATCTGTACCACTTCTATGCCCATTTCATCCGCAGCATCAAGCTCTTGCAAAATACTGGCTTGAATGGATGATTTCCACCCATCTTGTGAATTGTCTGTACTGCCCCAGTTATTCGCACCGATAAACAGATCCACATCCGGTGTTAAAGGATATCGCATTCTATCATATCGTTTTATTGCCTGTTGAAAAGATATTTCTCCGGCATCACTCACAACTGTCCATAATGCCCATCCCCTGCGAAAACGGCTGGTCAATACGTCAGTAGCTGCTATACCCGCACCGGTTATAACCACATTTTCATTATCACAAATATATTCTCCAGTCCGATAAGAATAAGCAAGTTCACTATCCCACTTGCTTCCCTGAACAGGAGTATCAATAACCGGGGCTTCTTTGATGATGGATAATCCACTATGATCATTCTCAAACGCCATAAATGCTGCAAATGGATAGTTCTCTGTCTTGGATGGTATCCCGGAACGGATATCCTGTTTTATCATAGGATGTTGCTGATACTTACCTGCCCGTGCGCCGTTGTGCTTACTGAACGATACAGCCCGCCTTTTTATATTGGCCATGTCCATATTGAACATTTGGATCTGTGCAGCATTGCTGGAGACAGAATCAGGAGATTCGAAATTCTGCTGACCCTTGAAACGCAAAAACGTACGAATTCCAGGGGAATCCGGGTAAAGCCAGATCACATATTCTGCGACTGTGTGACATTGTGGATATTCCATGGATACAATGACTTGAAGATGGTCAGACGTGAATCCATTATCATTGCTTTCCATAGCATCGATTGATTTTACAAATACACGCCCATCAGTCAAATGAGGGATGTTCCAATCGCATAACTTTTCATCATAGAATCGAATCCACTCCTGTCCGTTTATCAAATCCTTCAAATGTATGGTGGATAATCCACGGTCTGTTAAGCGCCATTGTTGTTCGATTTTTCCTGTTGAAACAATCAGTATGTTATCGTCTGTTCTGGCAAATGATCTGCCAAAGGTTTCATCTAGATCTGGCAATTTTTTCGATGCTAAAGCAGGAACATATAATAAAATCAAAAACAATAAAGTGGTTTTCCATATATGAAACATTCTTTCAGATGAAAACATATTTAACCTCCATAATCATTACCTTTTATCTAAACCTTTTTCCTTCAGGGCTTTCAGGTTCGTTTTGCGGGCGAGGTTCAGTTCGACAAATTTTTATATAATCCTTTATTTTTTTCATAATTTCTGGATGCTGATCCGCCATATTATGTGATTCATCCATATCTTTGTCAAGATCATACAATTCCAAATCCGCATCGCCATGAGGACGAACCGCTTTCCATTTTCCCATACGAACAGCCTGGATAAATCCTCCGGGTACATTTTCTCGGCTAAATCGTTGCCATTCCCAGTAAAGAAATTCATGGTTCTCCTGACGTCGTCCAACTTTATCCTCACCCAACAGCGTCGGGACTATGGATATCCCGTCTGTATCTTCGGGTACTTTGTCAGATGCCCCGGCAAGCTCAGCCAGGGTAGGCATGACATCTGGAAAGTACCAAGGCAAATCACTGACCTGTCCTTGCTGGATTTGTCCCGGCCAATAGATAACCATTGGTGTCCGGATGCCGCCTTCGTACATTGAACGCTTTTGTCCCTGAAACGGACCGCTGCTGTTTAATGTATCTTCAAAGCGGTAGGCAGCACCATTATCTGAACAGAAAAACACAATAGTATTTTTATCTATACCAAGTTCTCTTAACATGGCTAATACTTCGCCTACCTGACGATCAACCATGGTGTCCATTGTGGCTATAACTTTCGCCCTTTCCGGCCAGGGTTTATTTTTGTAGATCTCCCAGGCAGGTTCTTCTTGTGGTATTTTAAATTCACCATGTGGGGGGGTCCAGGGGGCGTAACAGAAAAAAGGGTTATCCTTGTTTTTGCGAATAAATTTTTTCATTTCATCAAATATAAGATAATGTGAAAATTGTCGTTTCTTACCCGTTTCAGGATCAACATTGCGAAAAGCTCCGGCACCTTTGTCTATACTTGCATAAAAACCTTCATTGCCAGGCAGGAAATCCTTTTCCCCGTTATGAATCAAATAGTTCGGATAGTAATGATGTGCATGCACCTGGTCATAATACCCGTAAAAGGTGTCAAATCCCTGTTTTTCAGCCGCGCCGGTCGTTCGGATATCTCCGAGTCCCCATTTCCCGAATCCGCCAGTGACGTATCCAGCCTTTTTCAATACTTCTGCCAAAGTTATATCTTTATCCAATAGCGGCACGCCACCAGTATTAGCACGCATTGAGGTATGCCCCATGTGATATCCTGTCATCAATACACTCCGCGAAGGGGCGCAAACCGTACACCCGGTATATGCATTGGTAAATTTTATACCTCCTTCAGCCATCCGATCAATATTTGGCGTTTGGACTGTGGTACTTCCGTAACAGCCCAAATTGGCATAGCCCATATCATCTACCATAATGAAAATCATATTCGGTTTTTCTGCTGGCGCGTTTGGCGAACAACTGTGAAACAAACTTGTCCCTGCTGCAATACCCAATCCAGCATGTGTCATATTTTTTAAAAATTCACGACGTACCATAGCGTTTCCCTTTTATTTGAATTACAGTTTTTCGAATTCAACAGAGGCTGTATGTGTCTCACCTGGTTTTACTTTTATGACTGCTGACACAAACGGCCGTCCCATCAAATCCTCGTCTTTATGTGCATCAACTGTTTGGTTATCGACCTTGATTTTATTAAATTCCCCGTAGAATTTTGCTCTCCATTCAAACTCCTTTCCTGATTCATGGGTCAAAGTTGTTTTTATATTGCCATTATGTTTCACATTCAATGTATTGCCCATTACTGGCAGCTTTTCGAATTCAATCCATTTTGTTTCATCTTTTAATTGAGGGAGAGTTTTAATTCTATGTTGCTGGGCATTGGGTTCGATGCCCATCATGCCGGATATCATGCTCCCCAATACGGCATAGGATACTTCGGGATAGTCCCGTCTGGGAGTTTCCGGTGAGCTTAATTTTTCAATGAGTTGGTATGCTTTTTGGGGATATCCATATCTATAATAGATCCCTGGAAAATAAGACAAACTTTCAACGTTTAACGGATCACAATCAATATCATGGAAATGTTCCATTTGTTGAACAAGAGAATGTATTTTATCCACATCTCTTAATGCGTTGCTGTAAAGAAGAAATCGTTGAGCTGCACCGGTAAACAGAAACTGACCATTAATTAACAAAAGTGAATAGAACTGCTGTTCCCGCTCATTCCAAAAGTATTGATCAATGAGTTTTCGGATTGACTCGCCTTTATTTTGAAATTTTTTAGCTGCTTGATGCTTGCCTTTAATCTGTAAAATTCGTGCGTAATCATCAAAAGCTGCCTGTTGCAACGCCAAAAGATCAACTCCTAATCGGACAAGCCCTCTTACTCCTTCCTCATATGATGGCGGTCCTCGTGTAACCTGGAGACGTTCTTTTTCACTTATTTTATTACCAACAACCAAAGACAACATTTTGTAGGGATCATCGATTTTGAGATTAATGTATCGTTCTCGAATCATAGCTTCATCAGAACCGAGTTGCCATCTCTCAACATAATCAGTGGTTGTACGCTCATAAAATTCTAGTAAAACTGGATCATTAATATACCGCTCATCGCCTGTCCAGTTGTACATGCGCCAGCAACAATCCAGCACATCGAAATTTGCCGGTAAATTGTAGTGAAATGCCTCGTCGTTTATATAGTCAATTGGGGCAGGTTTGTCATCCTTGTTAATTTCCCAGTAACTGCACCAGTCTCTTGAATCGGAAATACCTTCTGCAAACTTTAACAGCATATTCATATTATATCGCTGTAATCCCAACACATGTGCACCCAATGCCTGATGCGCAACATCTCGCATACAAAACGCTGACCTGCCCGGCAATGCGGCTTCGTACCACGGTCCGACCGGATCATTTGGATTGACATATGCCAAGGCCTGCTGTTTTGCCCACTTGAAAGCCTTTAACAGTTGTTTATCAGAAGTCGTCATTGTCAATTCGCTTTTTTCCAGATTCTGCAACGTATTATGACCTGCTGCAAAAGTCTGAGACACAAAAAGCAGAAGACCCAAGAATACAACCATCCTGTATTTTTTGTTCACTAATCTTTTATAATCAATCAAGAAATTCACTTCTCACCTCTAATTGAAATGATATCTTTTATCGAAAGTCCCATCCTAATGGTTCAGGTTCCTGTGGTCTGGCATCTATGTGCGCTTCATTCATATAGTCAATCATTTTATTCAAAACATCCGGGTAGTTATGGGCAATATCCGTTGTTTCTCCGGGATCTTGTTCAAGATCATATAGTTCATAGGGCGCTCCCTTTTCAGGCATAACAGCTTTCCATTGTCCCATCCGTGCTGCCCGAATAAATCCACCGGCTGCTCCCTCATTACGAAAACGTTGCCATTCCCAATAAAGAAAATTATGTTCCTTTTGTTTATCTTTGACTATTCCTGGTAACAATGTTGGTACAATTGAGATGCCATCAATATCTGGAGGCAAAAATTGATCAGCTCCCGCGAGTTCGGCAAGTGTTGGCATAAAGTCTGTGAAATACCAGACATAGTCACTTGTTTGTCCTGCCGGAACCTTTCCTGGCCAATAAGCAATCATAGGCACCCTGATACCACCTTCATAATAAGTGCTTTTTCCTCCTCTAAATGGTCCGTTTAAATCCAAAGGACCGATTTCAGGAAAGCCGTTATCGGAACAAAAAATGACCAGGGTATTATCGTGAATGCCCAATGATTCGAGCAATTGCAACAACTCTTTTACATCCTGGTCTATCATAGTCGTCATGGAGGCAATCAGCTTGGCCCTTATTGGCCAATCCTTATCTCTATACATTTGCCAGGCAGGTTCGTTTTCAAGTATCCGGTAATCCCCATGCGGAGGGGTCCAGGGCGCAAAACAGAAAAATGGTTGATCCTTGTGCTTTCGGATAAATTCAAAAGTCTTTTCCTTTATCAAATAATGAGAGTATGTTCTTTCTTTGCCTGTTTCAGGATCAACTGCAGGATAAGCTCCGGAAGGTGTATCGCCTTTATAAAAAGTTCCGTTCTCAGGCAATGGATCTTTATCGCCATTATGTATCAAATAATCCGGGAAATAATGGTGCGCATGAACCTGATCATAGTACCCGTAAAAAGTGTCGAATCCCTGTTTCTCCGCGGCTCCGGTCGTGCGTATATCTCCGAGTCCCCATTTGCCAAACCCGCCTGTGGCGTACCCGGCATTTTTCAAAACTTCAGCAAGTGTTACATCTTTATCCAGCAAGGGCACACCACCCGAATTGGCCCGCACGGAGGTATGCCCCATGTGTTTACCTGTCATCAATACACTGCGTGACGGTGCACATACCGTACAGCCGGAATATGCCTGGGTGAATTTTAAACCTTTCAAAGCCATTTCGTCAATATTAGGTGTTTTAACATGTTTTGAGCCATAACATCCAACACCCCCATATCCCAGGTCATCCACCATGATTAAGACAAAGTTTGGTTTTGATGGCAGGGAAGCCTTGCTACAGTTGCATAATGATGACATGCATCCCAAACCTAAAATACCCAGACTTTTTAGAAAACCTCTTCTCTTCATTTCCATGAAATTACTCCGCCCTTTATTAGTTTCAGTTATTGCTCAAACGTCAGTGATTTCTGAATGGATCATTTTTCTCTTTCAAAATCAATAGTCCATTTTATTGTTTTAGTATGTTCAGAAATGTGAGTTATTGTTAGAATGTTTTTATCTTGAGACATCTCGGTATCATGTCTGTTCATTGTCGCCGATTTGACGCTATATTCATCAGGGACATGTAATGTTAGAGTATAGGGATCCTGTTGAACAACTTTACTTTTTCCCGAAAGCGAATAATTGTTTCCATTCCATTTGACATCGAGTAAATCCACGCTGCCTTGTGAGATATGTCTGCTGGTTGACACAATTTGCGGACAGTCCAGCTTTTTGCGAATGGCATACATTTGTACACAGCGGGGTTCGGTTTTAATAACAGGAAATTCATCCTTGAATTGACCGACAAATCGTTGATCCCAAAATTCGTACACCAAATACTCTTCTTCACCAGGCAAGCCCAAATCACTAAATTTTACTTCCATCTCCGATAATTCAAACTTATTCCAGTTAAATCGGGCTAATACATTCCAGTTTTCAAATGACTTGTCAATTTCCAGCATCCAAAAAGGACAGTTGGTGTCCCATCTGGGAGCATCAGTTAAACGCGGCCCTTGACCAGTTTTGACTACCGTTCTTTCCTGGGTAATAAATAAATTCGATTTTTCCGGACTAAAATCATACAATTGGCCCGGTACCGTAAACAAGACAGGAGCAGAACGTTTGACACCTTTCAGGTACTTATCATTTTCATAAACCTCTGCTTTATCGCTGAGCATCAAAACAGATCCTGCAAAAGAAGCAAAAGCAGGACGAATAATCGTATCCCGAATATCACCTTCCAAAGGTAAATAATGTGTTCGGTGCTTTCCGCCTACCACGCCCATATATTCACCCTGCTTGTTTGGCAAAATATCACAATGATCAGGATCACTTCTCCATACCACTCCATTCCAGGAATTGAAATAATGTAATGTCGCCCATCCATATCCGTCTCCACCGAGCCGACAACCATTTGCTAAGCCAATAACCTCTGGCAGTACTCCCCAACAAGCCAACATATAGATGTCTTTACCCAATTCTTCTCTGGCGATTTCAACATACCGGCGCACCCCCTCACTTGGCGTATATCCCCTGTTTCTCAAATAGTCTATGGCATGGTTATAACTATCATACATCAGGTGCCGGAGTCCATCTACTTTGACATATTCATATCCGGCTTTTCTGAATCCCTTATATGTGGGGCGTATTAATTCTTCTACTGTCTTTGGATTAGTCACATCCATTGCATAACCGAGATATCTCGCTTTTAAGGGATTTCCTTCATTGTCAGGAATAAACAATTCCGGGTGATTTTTAACAAATTTTTCATCCCTGAATCGGGCATGCACCCAAATAGCAGGATGAAAACCAAAAGACCGTATCAGTTCAGCAATTCCTTCCATCCCGGCGGGCCATTTGTCATTCCATACCAGCCAGCTTTCTGGGGTACCGCCCGGTGCCCGATGAGGCGAGTGATCAATTTGAATGTATTGATATCCATAGTCATCCAGATTTTTCTCCGCCAACACTTTTAATATTTCTTCCAGCTCCTTTTGGTTAAAACCAGCACGATACGGCCACCACGAACACCAACCACTAACGGATTCCTTCCATACATCATAAGTCCATGGTTCAAAATAGTGTAGATTTTTATATTTTTGATAGAACCGGGGCCGAAATATCAATTCAAAATCATTGTCAGTAATCTCAATCGAAAAGATATTTTGATTTTCTGATGATTCAGAAGGAAATATGTGTGTGGCTCCAGCACCGGGCCCAATCAACACCCAGTCCCATTTGCGATCATAAACAGCATTGTTCCTCAAATTACGGCTCAATCCTACAGTATTGCGGACAAGAGGAAATCGGGTTTGTGCCATCGTTCTGGTTTCCACTGGGAACGCCTGTTCACTGGCGGTTGTTTTACCACGGAGTATTAACTGATTTTTAGTGTCATCTTGATTGAGTACAACCCGTATACGCTGTTCAACCTTTCCACAGTTTTCCTCTTCAGTAGTTATCCAAACACCTGGTTTACGGGCTGCACCTTTCTGGATGGGTATATCAAGCTGAATAGGGGAAAATTCACCCTCATTCATTTTAATAAATAGTTTACCACTAAATATTTCACGATTATGATATTTAAGTGACAGTTCCGCTTTTTCAGAATTTATTTCAAGGTGTGTTGGTTGATTTGGAGGCGCTTGTGCAAATATCGTTGCGTTCCACGAAAACACGAATGTTAGGATAATAATCATCTTATGTTTATGAAATTTCAATATGTCCTCCAACCTGGTTTATAGGAATAATGGTGCAGTTTTTTTTCATTAAATCAAACTATTTACTAAATGATTTTACCTTCTCATTTGATCAAGTCGTTTTTCGCTAATAGCTTTTACTTTTGTCCATGGTACAACACCTACTTTATTAGCCCACCTTTCCCAAATAGCGCTCATTTTGTTCAATCTTTCCCTATAGTCTTCAATATTAGCCAGGTTTTCCGTTTCAGTACCATCAATTTTCATGTTGTACAATTTCCATGTATCTGGATTTTCCCGGGTTGTTACTAACTTCCAGTTATCCTGTCGTACGGCTTTTTGTCCCTGAAATTCCCAACAAATGCTTCTTTTTCCCAGGTCATTATCTGTTATTGCAGGCATTAAGCTAATACCGTCTTGAGATTTTATTGGATAGTCCGTTCCCACACGGGAAAATTGCTCAGGATAGCTAACACCGGTGATATCGATAAAAGTCGGAAGTAAATCAATCACATTACCAAAAGCACGATGAATTTTTCCACCATCCTTAATGACACGTGGCCATTGCACGATAAATGGTGTTGCGATTCCTCCCTGTAACAACTCAGCTTTTACACCCCTGAACGGTGTATTTGAGACATTTGACCATGCTCGCGTAAGCTGATTTTGCGTTGCACCGTTGTCTGATAAAAAGATAATTAGCGTATCATCAAGCCTGCCCGAATTTTTTAACTTTTTTAATATCTTTCCAATACCCTGATCCATCCGGTAAATCTGAGCGGCATAAATAGCCATCTTTTCATCTTCTTTTCGTTTTTGCTTATCAGAAAGGCTTTCCCATTTGCCTGGTTCGTAATAAGGTGGGGATAATTGCCAGTCCTTGTGAATGACACCAAGATCTTTCTGGCGTTTAAACCGTCTATATCTTATTACATTCCACCCATCCATATACTTTCCCCGGTACCTTTCAATATCACCTGGTAACGCATGCAGTGGTAAATGTGGGGCAAAATGAGCGAGGTACATAAAAAAGGGCTGGGCATAGCTTTTCGATTCATTTAAAAATTCAAGTGCATAATCAGTAAAGTTTGTTGTTAAATAAAAAGGAGTTCGTTTTGTACCCTTTGTGCCGACGACTTTATCATCCAACACGACCTGATATGACTTGCCTGGACCGGATGGAGAAAAGTAACTACCACCACCTTCAATCGTGGCATAAGCCCGATCAAATCCGCGTTTGAGTGGCCAGTGTTCCATAGGTTTACCAGCGTGCCATTTACCCACATGATAAGTACGATAACCAACCATTTTTAATAATTCAGCAATGGTAACCGTTTGATTTGAAATAGTGCCGCGATACCCGTCAAATCCCTGGTCAAATGTCCAACAGGCGAGTCCAGCATTGTGAGGATATAATCCCGTCAATAAACTGGCGCGCGTCGGTCCGCACTTGGCCATGTTTGTAAAGTTTGTGAACCGAATACCATTCTCAGCCAGCGAATCAATATACGGCGTTACAATTTCTCCGCCATAACAGCCAAGATCGGAATATCCCATATCATCGGCCACGATTAGCAGAATATTCGGTTTTTTATAGGACTTTTGTGATTTACAATATATTGAAGGAAAACAAGACAGCAATGTACCTATAGTTAAATTTTTAGCAAAATCGCGCCTATTTTGTTCTAAATTTTTCATAATTATTTCTTTTTTCTGTTAAAAGTTACCGTCCAATTGATTTCACTGTTATTATTATCATTCAAAACAAGATCGGCCAATCCGCTCTTGTCATCTCGAACTCGGATGGAACACTTTGTCGCATCTGATTCGATACTCTTTGGCGAGAAATCATTTAATGCGATAACAATTTTATACGGTTCATTTTTTATAACAAAAGATTTGCCAATGAGCTCTCGTTTGGATTCATTCCAAACCGGTTTATGAATAAGGTCGACATAACCTTGCATTATATGGCGATTGGTAGAGATCCACTGAGGACGTTCTTTGATCGCATGTACAGACAACATACGGGTTTCATCCGCTTCGATGTTTTGCTTTATTGAGTTGTTGCCATTCACACGTCCGGCAAATCGGTCGTTCCAAAAATCATAGAGATAATAATCTCGGTCGGATTCTAGTCCTAATGCCCCAAAAGCGGTATTTCCGCTAACCGGAATTGTGAATAGTCGTTCTTGTTCTTCATGATTAAATAGCACAAGTTGATGCCAATCCGGAGTAATGGGAAAATCAAAAACAGAAGAAAGATCACTGATAAATGCATCGATTGGACGGGCAGACAGTGGGGTTTCATGAAACGGGAAAATCCGGCTCAGGTCGTACAAGACCTCTTCCGGAAACAGCCGAAAGCTTTCCGTTAGCAACAGGCGGCCGGTAATAGCATAGCTTATGGTAAGTATCGTCCGACGTTGATTTTCACTGATTTTGAATCCCCGCTTGTGACCATAATGCAGTATTGCTTTACCATCCATATCATAGTTAACCAGACGGCGGTTTTTGTACCATCGCAAGGCGACTTTTTTGACATCGTTTGGCCTTATAATATTATTATCTCCTGCTGTCCGTACCGAACTGACCAATCCCAGGATGGCATCAGACCCGATCCCCAATCGTTCTTGAAGAAATGCGTCTATTCCGAGTTCTTTGCGGGCAATGCTGAAGACATTTCGATAAGCGGCTGTGGCTGTCGAATAGCGGTCTTCCATTCCCCCACGGGGCGAAAAAGCCCGATCCGGATAGTCATAAAACACGCCTTTTACTTTACCGTTTCTCAGGTTTGCATAACCATCCCGCAGATGGGCGATAAAATCCGGATCCGTGTAATCGTAACTTTCCTGCCAGAGCTTTCCATAACCAGGTTTATCATCGATTCCCGGTATGCCCATGAGTCGATGTGGATCGGAAACTCGCTTGCCTTCTTTTAAAATATACTTGTGTGCCTCATTGTAGAGCATATGATGCGGATAAGCTTCGGCATAATCCTCTGATCGGATACCCGGTTGAAAGTATATAAAAGGAATACCTCCCAGCTCCTGAACTGCTTGACCCCATTTTTCAGTGGTTTCAAATGGTTTTTCATAATGTCTTTCGACAATACATCGTTCTTTGCGACCATGCATCTGCCAATGCTTGTCGTCCCACCAGCCCTGTTGATTATTCTGCTCGTAGCAGTCAGGTACCAGTCTGACGGCAGCAGGTGAGTATTTCAAAAAACCACTGTTGGCAATATTCTCCATTTCACGGACAGCGCCAACAGTATTATTAGTCGATCCTTTATCACCGCCAAAATGTCGTACCGAAAGAAACCACATACAGGTTGAAGGGAAAGTGTAGTAATTCAGGTGTATGTCCTGGGCTTTCTTTAACCATTTGGCATATTCCTCAAGTGCATCAAATGGATTATCAGTCAAACCGTTAGCATAAAAATGGTCAGGAGAATTGTAGGTCTGTCCGGGATCAACACGTCGTCCCACCGGGTCTTTAGCATAAAGCACAGCGCCTTGATTAGCCCCATGATCGCTTTTGATAAACTTGCGGTAATCGGCGTAGCTCAGACCACCCAGGACAAGGGATCGTGGTTGATTTTCATCCGCAAAAAAATAGAGCATGTTGTTTTCGGCACTTAATTTTCCTTCGCTATTGATCTGGTTAGTTTTACCACCGCTGTCGCCATTGAGCAATTTCAATTTATTCAGATCGTTTCCCGGAAAAACTCGTTCGGCACGAAGCACATCCACACGACGCAAGCGTATAGGTTCTTTGTCAAGATTTTTAAAAGAAAAGCCGATATCAATGAAGGTTTGGTCAGGATAAAGAGAGAATTTAATCTCCATTTCACCTTTACCGACATCTGTCATAATGAGCGACAATGTCCTGCTTCCAAGTAAAATACCCTCATTAGTTCCTTTTTTCACACGTACTTTACAATCTGTACTATTGATTTTATAAACCGGCACATCTGTTTCACTGCTGCCTTTCTTTACTTCATCCAGTTCCAGGTAAGGAGCGGTGACAAAACCGACTTTGGCGTTTTCAAAAATAATTTCGTTTCGTCCGACATTAATAAGGTCGTAGGTACCATCTATTGCGTTAACGCGAATTTCCAGGAGTCCGTTGGAAAGGATCTCAGTCGTATTCGAAAAAGACGTTCCTGAAAAAAGTAAAGTACCTAATACAAAAATCAGTATAAATGGTTTCGTTTTATGTGTCGAATGAATCATATCATTCTTCTCTTCAATTTTTCATAAAACTTTTGATACTACTATTTTTAATTGATATAACCTATCATGAATTCTATTCGTTGATCGTTATCCGTGGTAATGCTTTGCATGTATGTACGCCCGGTATCGGATCCCGAAAGACCGGACAAGCAAATTCGGTCGAAGTTTCATTCTTTAGCAAAAAATAGCCCTGCCGTTCATGAAAAACTTTTTCATTTTCTGACTTGTCGATGGTCATGCGCCCGACCGTAACGAAACCTCGTTCACGGATTTCTGACGGGATTGTCACTTTTTCCAACGGTCGATTTTTTCCCGGCTGCCACAAATGTTTACCGCTTGGGTCCATATCGATTTCTTTTAATTCCAATTCGATCCGTTTCGGGAAAACCCGGGCCACAAGGTAATTGGTACGCGGATTGTAACCAATCAGCCCCCCATGGGCAATCTGCTGGATACCGTCCCGCTCCGTGCAGGTGATAGCATGCACCTCACCGCACAAATAGAGATCTACATTGTGTTCTTTCATGGTCTGCCAAAAAGATGATTGACGTCCCCCCGTCAACATTAGCCCACTCGAGCTCCACTTTCGCACGGGTCCAAGCACTGGTGTGTGGCCCATGACCACCACGTGATTGACCTTTTTGTTTTCTTCAAGCATCCTTTTAAACCAAGCCAATTGACGACTCGTTACTCCAGCTCGTATTTCCCCCTGATCGCTTTTGCCTTTTTCAAAAACATCCACCGCAATAAAAAGCACGTTTTTATGCTTCCACCAAAATGCTGTGCCTTTCATGTACTCTGGACCATTTGATGGCATTTTCAGATATTCACGAAATTTCTCCTTGTAGAGTGGAACCAGCTTTGCCTTCCAGTCCGGCCAGGGATTGTCGCCAATCTCATGATCGCCTATGGTTGCATAATAATCCAAATCTTTTTCCTTGAGACGTTTCATCCAGGCAGGATAATACCGGTCAGCGTATTTATCAATCTCTTCCGGTGTATACCAATGCCCCATCAACAGATCACCAGCCACGAGCAAAAAATCGGGATTTTCTTTTTTCACCGATTCCAGAATAAAATCCAATGCATCTTCCCAACCGGACTGGGGATAATCGGTATCCACATTCAAAAAATCCGGCATGCTGACAAATGTCCACGGTTTTTGCTCTGATTGACACGAAATAAAGTATAAAACAAACGCACAGGACATAAATCGTAATATCTTGTCAATGGAAACTATCCATACACTTTTCATCACGATTCCTCATGTAAGTTAAAATTTAATAAAACATTTTTTAATCAAACTGCACCTAAGACACGAATACGAAAAGCAATATAAATCATTAATCATAAATTAATTAAATCATTTTCTTCGTGAGTTTCGTGTTCTCGTATGTTTGATTGTACTTTTTTATTCATCAAAACCTCATTTTTCAATGCTTAACTGGAAATCTCTTTCACAGCTTCGTATAACGCAAAAATATTGTTCAACGGGGTATCCGGTTGAATATTATGAGCTGGAGCTAAAATATAGCCTCCTCTCTTTCCTAAAAGCGTTGCTTTCTCTTTTACTACGCTTTTCACTTCTTCGGGACTGCCGTTCGGCAGCAAGTTTTGTATATCAATCCCACCAAAAAACGAGAGCTGATCGCCATAAGTATCTTTTAAAAACTTTGCATCCATTCCTGCCGCGTTGGGTTGGATGGGATTTAAAATATCCAGTCCAATTTCAATAAGATCGGGTATTATCGGCAAAATAGAACCGCAACTGTGATAGGCGATTTTTAATTCCGGATTAACCTTTTTTAATATTTGAAAGACATACGCCATACGAGGTTTAAACACATCTCGCCATAAATCCGGAGACATCATCATGCCATTCTGATTACCAACATCATCTCCGGTCCAAATAATGTCTACGCCAAGCTCTACCAGCCGGCATGCCTGTTTCAAGTTTATCTCCATAACCCGGTCCATGAGTTCGAATATGTAGTTCTTTCTCATGGCTAAATCGATCATAAATTTTTCCAAACCCACCAAGTACCAGGATAATTCAAAAATCGTACATTCCTGTTCGCCGATGATGGCGTAGTCATTTCCATATTTTCCGATCACTTTTTCAGCGAAATCAAATCGTCCTTTTGCTTCAGGGTCCGGGAAAGGATAGTTATCCAGATCACTGACAGATCCCACTTCGGCCAATGGATGCCCGACCATCTCATCATACATTCCTGTACTCTTCCATTTAATTCTCCATTCATCAGTTACCGATCCATCCTCATTTTTCTGAGGTTTAAATCCTTTCCGCCATGTAGAAGCAACGCAGATACAGTCATTACCAAGTTGAAGAAGTGCTTCAGTAAACGAAATGCGATTTGCAAAAAAAGAACTGACTAATCCTTCATTATGAAGGTCTAATTTTTTGTTCAGTGCATGCCCAATTTGTGGAGTCACAGATACAAATACAGGAGGTCTGTCTGGTTGTTGATGATTTAGTGTTTTTAATACTCTCTGTCGTGGAGTCATTTTTCTTCTCCTGTTCTTGGACACAGAACTGCCGTGCAATTTTGTTACTTATTTTGTATTTCTATTCAATGTTGGGAATTCAGTCACTCGAAGATTTGCATAACCTGAAAAAGTGGTTAAAATTGCTCCATGTTTAACATATTTCATCATTTCCTTTTCACTCGTCCCTTCAAGTATTTTCAAATTATTTAAAACCCAGGTCTCTTGCCTGTAAATCTATAGCAAAAGACCTGGGCAGGGAGAGAGAAGAAGAGCAAGTGATAGGTATAGAATGTGCTTTTAATATGAAAAATCTATAATTTAAAACCTCTCTTCATTTCTTATCATACTCATCATTTGTATGAAATGGACCATGATAATCTATGCACAGCATCAAAGAATTGTCCAAAATCAGAATATGAATAATCAAAACGAAGACTGAAATCACCAAAAGCCTTTTTTAGTCCTACGCCTGCCGCCAGGCCTTCTTCATCATAATTGAATTTATACCCGCCTCGCAAAGCAATCATATCCATTAACTCGTACTCTACACCTGTATGAATTCTTTCAGTGTAATCTCTGGAATGCCAGGCATCGATGGCAACTGTGAGTTTTTGGTCTGTAGCAGAAGTATTAAAAAGTGTCATAACATCCATGGCTATACCAATTTTAAAACTCAATGGCAACTCAAATCTTTCAACAACATAGCGTCCTTGCTGAGAAAAATTTCTAACAGACATACCAAAACGTAAATCCTTGAATCCGGTATAGTAAAGTGTACCAAAATCCAGAGCAATGATACCTTCCTCATTTTGTACAGTCTTTTGTTGTCCTTGAATCTCATGAAAAATCAGGCTTTCAAACAAGTCCTGTTTTACATATTTCACCTGACCACCAATGGAGAATCTGTCACTGATTCTTCTGGCATATGAAAGACCTATAGCATATTCACCGATTTCAAAATCGCGGCCCATTTCATAACCTTTATTTATGAGCTCAGGATTTGAGCCCTCATAGGGCCACGTTTCAGTAAATGTGCCATAGTCCATATACACCAGGCTCGCACCAACAGTGCCATATTTTCCCATTCCATAAGCGATACCTGTTGCATAATGTTTTGTATCGACGATCCAATTTGTCTGGTTGATCATTATTTCAACCCCATCATCGATCATTGCCAATCCAGCCAAATTTGAAAACATGGCAGTTGCATCGTTTCCTACAGCGACATAGGCGTTGCCCATAGCGGCTGAGCGACCGCCTACATCAAGTGTAAGAAAAGGCATTCCTGCTTGTGCCAACTTTTTTATGGCGTATGAAGATTGAGTCGTCATAAGCAACATCAAAAAAGCCATAATAAAAACAATAATTTGCCTTTTCATTGTGTAACCTCCTGTATATAAGGGAAATAATTTTCTTTAATAAATCAATTGACTATGATGAATTTTCCTTTTGCCATCTTGTTCGTCGGACTGCCATTTGGAGAATCAAGTTCTTCTACAACATAAAAGTAAACGCCACTGACAATTTGTTGGTTGCTAAAGGTAAGTTGCCGTTGCCAGGCTTCATCTCCTGTTCCACTTGTATGATTAAGTGTCTGAACCAGGTCACCGGTCATGGTGTAGATGTGAATGTCACAATAAGGCGGCAAATTGAAAAAAGTCAATCGTTTTCCATCATATTTACGCATGGCCCGGCTATGCCAGGGATTGGGAACCACAACAACATTATCTTGCCAATTGGCGTCTGGCGTGCGTTCCGAGGCTGCTGCTTGTCGCTCTCCTCCTGTTCTGTTTAAAAATGGACTGCTTTCCAAGCCTTCGTTATTATAAGCTGTGACATAATACCAGTATTGGCGTCCTCGTACAGCACTTTCATCATTATACTCATTTGTGTTTGTATCAACCTCTTTTAATAACACAAATGAAGTATCTGTTGGGAATGTGATTGACTCTGATCTATAATAACTTCTATAGATACGATAACCAGCCAATTCTCCGGATCCAGAATACTGTGTGGCTTCAGTTCCCCACTTTAAATGAATTTGCCCCGGCATGGATGTCACTTCTAGTGAAGGAGTGGCTGGTGCCATTGGAATATCCAGTGGTTCACTGCCATATTCACCTCTAAGGTTTTTAAAAGCTTTCGATGCTGCGATAAATAATGAATCCTTGCCCAAATCAAGAATTTTATTTTTTTGTTCTTTGGTCAACAAATCGCCCGCTTGTGCAATATCCTTGACATCATAGGGCATTGGAATTCGCTCTCTCAATCCATCGTATCCCGGATCATAAGCCAGGCCGGCGTCAATAGCTAATCGGTTTGATATTGAACCTGCCGCATAGGCAAAAACAAAATGAAGATCCTGGCCAGGTTCAAGTTGATAAGGTCCAAAGCTCATCAGACCGCTTTTACCCGCTTCGGTTCCGGGATCGGTATTGGCAAAATCAAAATCCGGAGGCAATACCCGTTTGTATCTAGCATCATCAGCTGTATATAAATTTGAGATGGCTGCATAAGATCCCCATGGTTGTGATAAATCCGTATAGATATCTTCATGAGAATCATTTCGGCGGTTTGCAGCAGTACCTTGTTTCAGTGAATTCCATCCTGCTTTGAAAGGCTGAGAGGGATCGTCAGATTCATCTGTTGGGCTTTTATCCGCATGCAGTACAGCTAATCCCCAGTATTGCGGCTGTTGAAAATGACCCCAAATTTCATCCGGATTTGCCCGATCGTCTTTATTTGGACTGGCACTTAATTCATCCGCACTCCACATATAAAAAATTCTCATGGAATCGGCGTTCATATCACCCGTAACGTAATCAGTATAATCAGCGCCATAATAATTAGCCCAATGATCGCCAATATCCTGGCTGCTTGTCTGAAAACGCAGAGCAAAGTACATATCTTCTTTGGTTTCATTTGATGTGTTTGTCAGTACAATATCCGCAATGTGATAATCATCATGCTTAGAGTTTGCATAGGCATACACTGTTCTTTCTATATCGACTCCCGTCCATGTCGCACTGTGATTATAAATTTTCACATCTGAAGGAATAGAAGTGTCTACTGGGTCATTTGGAAAAAATAAATTCGTATAATCTGTTCCATCAACTATTTTAGTAGGTGGAGTATATTTCCAGATTCGCGCGAATTCATCATAATAGGGTGGCGTTTCCTGACTCACGTCATTCCAGGAATCCCCCCATACGGAAGCAATTTTATGATTTAGATCTTCTCCGGCATCATTCGTCCAATCTTCTTTTATGCCAATCAAAAAACCAAATGTTTTATTAGTACTTGGCGCAGTTGTTTGGATACTATTTGATGACCGTGGAAAATTTAATGTAAAGGTACTTAAATTGTCACTTATGTTAATGGAAAAATCACCTACCAGCGTAGCACGCTCTTCCTGAGCAACTAATGATACCGCTGTAAGTAACAACAATACACTGAGTATACAGTATATAAGAAATAGTCTTCTCATAGTGGCTATCCTCCTAATCACTTTTCTTAGTGATTAATAAATTTTGTTATTAATGAAAATTAATTCGCAGTCCAAAGAAAACCTGTCGCTTATTTAAAAACGTCCACCAATCCAATTGCGGCATCTCGATGTATTCTTTTTTGCCATTGTGTGGAATATCACCAGGTTTGTCACCTTCTTTTAACGAAAACATATATTCTTCGAATTCATTAGACGCTTGTCCGGCATTCCAGAAAAAGCCTGACCGTCTGAGGTATTTCTGGTTGAATAGATTATATACATCCACATAAAAGACAGGCTCGATACGTCCAACGCGGAAAAGACGCTTGGTAAATCTGAGATCAGTAGTATTTCGCGCCTTCCAGCGTTTGTTAAATTCCACATAGGGAATGTTATCAGGATTCCAGGTAAATTTTTCTCCGGCTTTCCAATCAAACAAGAAATTTATATTTGCACCGCCGATGGGATAAAAAATACCCCATTTCGGGCCAAAATCATCCGGTGTATGTAAATCCAGATTTATTCGTAATCGTGGACGAGCATAAGGCTCGCTGACAGCCGACGATACATAATTCGGATCTTTTGTGGGATCTTCAAATATTGTCGCCAATCCCCATTTTCCGGTTGAGGCAATCATGTAATTATACGTTGCCCATCCACTTACATATCGTCCTCGCCGCATATCCAGTTTGACCTCGATACCGCGAATATCCCGATATTGATTATTTACCGGCCGCCCTTGTGATCTTCCTGTGATTGGATTATAACTTCGGTTTGTTATTTCATCAGTGATATCTTTATAGTAACCACTAATGTTTAACTCCATCAGGTTGAGTATATTGTGAGCATATCCCACTTCATACTGAATTGTTTTGGGTGGATCGATAAATGGATTACTGATTTCGTGTATATAATCTGTCGCATGATGGTAATAAATTCGATAGTTATCAAAAAAGCTGGGCCATTGATAAAAATGACCATAATTAAAAAAGATTTTCGCATCCTGAGAGATGGGATGGGATATACCTAAACGCGGGCTGAGTTGAAAATCACTTGTTGTCTCAGAGGGTAAAACAGAAAGAGAATCTTCGCTCTGGTACTGTCCAAAATATTCACTGAATGGTTCAAAATAAGGCGCATCCGGTACCCGCCGAAAGTCACCACGCAAGCCTATATTAGCGATCAAACCTTCAAACTCTAATTTGTCTTGAATATAAATTGCACCGCTAAAAGGTTTGCCATCAGCTTGTGTTTGTGGGCCCTTATCTCCGATACGGAGATTACTCCAGTAATGATGAATGTCATGATGGTTAATTTCAAAACCAGCCTTAACCTGGTTGAATCGGTTCACCTGGCTTGTGATGTTTCCTTTGATCTGCAGCGTATTACTTTCAGATTCAATTCTGTTTAATTTACCCACAGCCATAAAATAATAACCACTTACATCGCGCCAGTTCGCCGGGCTGAATCCAATCGGTGTTTCATCGTACCACACATCGCCAATTTTTAGGCGTTTGTATTCTTCCCAACCGTTAACTGCAACTTCTTCATCGGTCCCAAGTCGCCCTTCTTTTATACCATAATAACCTTCTCCCATTGGCACAGTATCTCGGTGGTTTAAAACCTGTTCATATCCGGTTTCCATATAAGACGCTTGTAATTCATAATAAGTGCTAGGTGAAAGAGTATGTGTGAATGTTAATCCACCTGTATATCTCTCTTCAATACCACCGGCATCTCCTCCGGCAAGTTTGTAAAAGATACTATGAAATGCCCATGGGCCAGCTTCAGGTGACGCGAAAGGATTGTTGGTGATATTTCCTTGTTCAAGATTATTTATTTCTTTTACTCCTGTTTGCCAACCATATAAAAATTTACCTTGAAGCTTCATACTGGGATTGATATGATAAGTCAATTTTAGTGAACCATGACGATCCTTATATGATGGATTCAATACTCTTGGCAACGCATAGTTTGTTTTTTCTTGACGATAGGTCGCAAAAAAGTTGACGTTGTCAAGAAATGGAACAGGTCCACCCAGACTCACCTCACCGACCCAATCAGGCGCTTCACCATATCCAAAAATAGCATCATCATCGCTGACATCATAACCCATCTTTTGCAACTCATCAATGGCGTCAGGTGATCGATGTCTCCATAACCAAACCGCATAATTTTCTTCTGGCTTGGCATAATGCGGATGGTCTTCAGGTAAACTATTTGCATAATCAACCCATCCTTGAAAATAATCATTACCTCCTTCCCATGCTCCTCTTGATTTATCCATATACGGCCAGTATAAAAACGAATTTTCACCAAACGCATTAGGACCAAAATGTTTTAAACCCGGTTTACTATATTTCATGTCAATACTTCCGGTGTAACGATCCCCACCATCTTTTGTCACTACATTGATGATACCTGAACGCACATCACCATATTCGGCATTAAAACCACCGGTAAGCACCTGGACTTCCTGAACCGAGCTCAAATTAAGTTTCATATACGGTAAATTCGTCATTTCATCTTCCACAAGCATACCATCAACCATAAACTGACTTTCTTCTATCCGTCCACCTCTTATGCTTGTGCCCTCAATTCCCGGCTGTGTAACAAGCACATCTGAAATTTCAAAAAAAGACGTACTTTCAATGTTTTCCGGCTCGACGACCGCCTGTGTATTGGATACATCAAGTTGTACGATCTCTCTTTCAGCAGTAACAGTGACCTCCTCGCCTTCTATAACTTCCTTTTCAAGCTCAAAATTTACTTTGGTCGTTTTATCAATATTCACATTGACGTTCGTCTTTCGCACTGCCTTATATCCCATCATATCAGCGCGCAAAGTATACTGGTCCGGAGGAATATTGATAATAAAGTAGTATCCGTCGACATCGGTAGCCGCCCCCATCGATGTCCCTTCAATAACAACATTAACTCCTGGTAGTCCCTCCTCTGTTTCTTTGTCTACAACTCGTCCGGAAATTTTCCCGGTTGTTGCAGCCATGCTTATTGACATTAAAAGTAATAATAATACAATGCCAATTTTTAAGGACGTTCTTCCCATGGTTAACCTCCATTAATTGGTTTCACCAAAGTACATTTTAATTAATTTTATGGGTTTTTATTTTTTAATATTTTTACATGCACTTTGGTTTTCGTTCATACGAATTAACGGTTAAAAGAATGAATTTCAAGCAATATAATATCACCTCCTTTTAATTCATTAGCCTCATATAAATTATTATCACCATATTTTTAAAATAAATAGTGTGTTCAGTTATAGTGTTCTATTGTATATATCACAAATTTATTTATACAATTTTACATTATGCTGATTCACGAATAATAAGTTTCGTTTCTAACACTATCCTTCTTTGAGATCTGTTTTTGTTCTCAATTTGGTTTATTAATAATTTCGCTGCTTCTTTACCCATCTGCATCATAGGTTGCTCTACTGTGGTTAACGGAGGATCAATTAATGAAACAACAGGATTATTACTGTATCCTATCAATGCAAAATCTTTAGGTATTTTTAATTCTCTTTTTTTCATCTCGACAAATACACCAATGGCAACAGGATCATTCACCGCAAAAATAGCATCTGGTTTTTCTTTTAATTGTAACAATTTATTAAATCCTTTTACGCCATCTTTTTCGTTTAAACCACCTTGAACAATATAGTTATCATTGATGCTCAAATTATAATCATTTAAAGCCCGTTTATAACCTGAACGCCTTGCCTTACTTATGGAAATATATTCTGGTCCTGCTATATGTGCAATTCTTTGATACCCACGCTTTATTAAAAATTCGACCGCATTATAAGCGCCTTTTTCATCGTCCACAACAACCTGGCTTGTTTTAAGGTTTTCTGCTACCCGATCGAAAAACAGGAAAGGTATATGTTTTTCCATTAATTTGATAAAATGATCACTGCATTTGGTCATTTGTGAAACAGATATCAAAATACCTGCAACTTGACTTGATTAGCTATCATCGCGTCAATATTCAACACTTCTCTTTCATACTTTTCATGAGATTGAGAAACAAAAATAGTATATCCTGCTTTGTATGCTATGTCCTCGATGCCGCTTATCACTGATGAAAAAAAATAATGTTTTATTTCGGGTACAATCACGCCTATTGTATGTGATCGCCTCGTTCTTAAGCTAAGTGCAATTGGATTAGGATGATAATTCAGTTGATTCGCTAATTCGATGATTTTTTGTTTGGTTTCAGGTTTTACTTCCGGATGATCACGTAGCGCTCTGGAGACTGTAGATGGTGAATAGCCAAGTTGACGGGCGATGTCGTAAATAGTCGAATTAATATTGTTATCATCTCGATTCATTTAAAATTTATTTTTTTATTGATTGATTTAAATACAATCGATTGTGACATCGATTGCATAATACAAAGATACACCGTATGAAGGGAAGTGAATTCACAGTTTTTATACAGTGAATTCACAGTTTTTTAATCGTTTATTCACACTTTACTAGTGTCATGTCACACTTGTAATGTCGCAAAATAATTTGTATATTAACTCC
>CAYQQR010000043.1:0-36195 GCA_964420035.1 uncultured Bacteroidaceae bacterium
TTCGATCCGCCCAGGAGCAGTTTGGTTTCCCCGTTCACCGACCAGTAGGAGGGATTACCTTCCGAAACGCGAACCGTAAATTCCGGTTCGGTATCAATCCTTGTTGTACATCCGGCAATGATCAATAAAAATGCGGTCAGGTAGCTTACTGGATATTTCATGGTTTTTGGGTTTAGAATAAGATATAAATATAAAAAGGAATTCAGAATGAGGGTGTGAGAATTGGGTGTGAGTACCGAATAATCAGCGAAGCGGGATATCAGAGAATCTATGAAGAGCTGCAGAGAATGCCAACCAGACTGCCAATACCACTGTCACCGCCACTGCTTACTAACCCAACCACCCCCTTTTTGCTAACGCAAAAGTACCCCTCCTCTCTGAGGAGCCTGCCGGCAGGGTAGGAGGAAAATGTAAAATGGAACCTGCCTGACAGGCAGGAATTTTAAATGGAAAATTAGTCAAAATGTCTTTATATCAAGGGGTTTGGGCCAGTTGATAATGTTCCATGATATTGAAAAAATCCTGGGGGATGGCGTATACGTGGAACCATTCCCAAAGGATTATCGAACGTTGATTTTCCGGTCGTTCCACCCATCCTTCTTCCGTGTAGGTTGGGGCGGGAATGGATCTGGATTCGGCCCAGCCGGGATTTTTGAGTATGGCCACGGCAGCCAGGTCGAAGAGTGATCGGCCGGGCGGATCGCCCCACAGGCCGGCCTCCCGGTAGAGGTTAACCGAATAATCGCCCCAGGTGCGGAAACTACCACCATGCCTGCCCTTTACCGGTTCTTCAATTTCCGGTCCCAGTCCGGGCATCCGGTGCAGGATCTGGTCGCGGCTGACCATCACGGCTGCCGTTCCGGAGGGTTCCCCGTAGCGCACCGTTACCATTTCAAAGGGAACATCGGAATCCAGGATGTAGTTCATGGATCCGATGTCCCAGTCCAGGTTATGCTCGCCGGGTTCGGGGTAGTTGGAGCCCAGCCAAACCACCCGGATACGGGAAGCTATGGAAAGTTCTTTTTCGAGAGCCAGGGCCACGTTGGTCAGTTTGCCGATGGCACAGACAACCAGTTCCCTGTCGTTTTCTTCCAGGGCCTTTTCAATGATAAAATCCACGGCCTCCTGGCCGTCGAATTCAGGGGAATCCAGATACTTCCTGATCTCCCCAAATGAACCCTGGGCGCCGGTTAGCAGGGGTATTTTCCCATACAGTCCGCCGCACAATTGCATAACCCGCTTTGCTTCCTCATAATGATCAGCCACCAGTGAGGGCCTATTGTACCCTTCATAATGACTGGTAGCATTCACGGTGATGCCTTCCACATCAAAATGATCCCCGTTGAACAGGAGATAAGCCAGGGCATGCTGATCATCCAGTTCGTTGTTGGCATCGGTATCCAGGATGATGCGGATTTTTTCCTGTGGTTTTTCTTTTTCAGCTTGGGGAGCACATGTGTTCAAAATCAAGGTCAGAGTAAGAAATCCAATTAGCCTTAAATATTGCCGGGTTGTGTTCATGGTATAAAGAATAAGAAAAATATAAAGCTAAGAAATATTCAGAATCGCGGCGTGTATTGAGTTCAAGAGAAGCCATAAACCATCGACCAGAAGCAAGAAACCATTGCTGCAGGCGGGTTTTTCACTGCTTGCTCAGCGATGCTTTTCGGTCCGACGAAGTCGCTTTCAACCCGCTTCGGCGGCCCGGGTTGTACTAACTAAACCATTCCCTGGCGGTGGGAGGGGATGCGCATTCCACGGGGTGATTTGTTGTATTCATCTATCCGGGCCTGGCATTCCCTCCAGAAGAACTCGGGTCCCCAGGAACCAAAGAAAATCAGTTCCCTCCCGCAACAGGAGCAGAGGTTTGCCGTCACCGGGAAATCGAATCCCGTCAAGAAATCCCGTTCGGGAATATGTTGGGATTTTCCGCGGGAACAACACTTTATCCGTGGACCTTTAAGTTCCATGTTATTGAATACCGGCAGGATGGTAAACTTTTTATACATCTCATAACAGTCTTTGCACAGGTAAAGTTCCGAGCATAGTGTAAAAGCAAGGTAGTGTTCCAAATAGTGTGCCTGGGGAAAGTTGCCTTCTCGGTTTGTTAATTTGTTGGCCAATTAATGGTTAAACATTTGAAACTGTTTGAAAAAAAGGTTTCAGGAGAGCAATAAAAGAGAAAGGTTTCAGCAAAAGACGAATTTTTATTTTTACGTTGGTAACTTTTAATAGAGTAACATAGATTTATTAAGAACAAAGAGTTAATTTTATTATTAATATCAAAAGGATAAGATGAAAGTAGAAGAACCTATAGAAGAAATAATAAGACAGTTGTACAAAGCTAAGGATAAGGTTATATTAGGAGACACCTACAAGTCACTCAAAGGATTTGAGGATCAGAAATTTAACCTTGTTATTACATCACCACCTTACAATGTAGGGAAAGCGTATGAAACCAAACAATCCATTGAAAAATATCTCGAAAATCAAAAAGAAGTCATAGACGAATTAATCCGAGTAACTTCGGACAAAGGGAGCATTTGTTGGCAAGTGGGGAATTATGTAGACAAAGGAGAAGTATTTCCACTAGACTTTTTCTATTATCAAATATTCAAAAAACACGGACTAAAACTTCGCAATAGAATAATATGGCATTTCGGACATGGTCTTCATGCTTCCAACCGTTTTTCAGGAAGGTATGAGACAATTTTATGGTTTACCAAAACAGACGATTACATATTCAATCTTGATGATGTCAGGATACCAGCAAAGTATCCTGGCAAAAGACACTTCAAAGGTCCTAAAAAAGGGGAACTTTCAGGAAATCCAATGGGTAAGAATCCATCTGATATTTGGGAAATTGTTATCAATGACTGGGAGAAAGAACTTTGGAACATTCCAAATGTGAAATCCAATCATCCAGAAAAGACGGAACACCCATGTCAATTTCCAGTTGAATTAGTTGAACGGTGTGTTTTAGCACTAACTAATAATGACAGTTGGGTACTTGATCCATATGCAGGTGTTGGTTCTGCAATAGTCGCGTCAATCAAGAATAACAGAAATGCAGTTGGCATTGAAAAGGAGAAAAAATATGTAGACATTGCAAACCAACGAATAAAGGATTTGAAAGAAGGAAACTTAAAATTGAGACCAATTAATAAGCCACTTCACAAACCGAAGCCTACAGACAAAATTGCACAACTGCCAACGGAATGGAATATCAGATCATTATTTAGCGATAACCAAGAAGAACAATGAATATTGCTCAATCTTACTCACATCTCAATGGTGAAGAATACTTGATAGTTCATCACAACAACCTTTACAAAGAAATAAAAGATGTTATAACAGGAATCAATGCCAATAAATTAAGAACTAAAGTTAGTGAGGAAAAGCGCAAGAAAGATTACAATTTGTATAGCCCAATTGATTTAAACAAAGCATTTAATAAAGAGTTTACCAAGAGAAAATGGACAGAAAGTCGATATAATTATTACATCACATTGAATCGGGAGTTGATGGATAAAACTGTCCTTATGCCCCCCCTGCCGAACAAAAGGAGTTCTTAATAAATCACGGAGAGAAAGAGCCGGTTTACAGCTATAATCAAACGGACTTTGTGAAGGATAAAATTGCCGTTGAAGTACAGTTTGGTAAGTACGCTTTTGTGGCTTACGATTTGTTTGTGAAACACATGCTATTCTATTCCGGAGGTGTTATCAACTTGGGCATTGAGATTCTACCAACAAAGAAAATGCAAACAGATATGTCCTCAGGCGTAGCCTACTTTGAAGGAGAAGTATACAATGTAATGCGGCAGGGACGCAATAGCCCACCGGTTCCATTGTTAATTCTCGGTATTGAGCCATGATAGAAAAAATACCTTAAATGTAAGATCAAATCCCGACTTTAACATTTTATACTGTAACGTTGCATTGGAATTTTGCAAATAGCGTTTATGTCTTCATTAGTTCTTTATGATGGTATACGGCCCGACCACCGGAAATTCCGCAACGCGCAAGGCGGTACAACCGTAAGGGATCAGGGTTATGGTGTCTTCTGGCCCGGTAGGATGACCAAAGGCCGTGGAGTAAGGAAGGGGCCCGGCGGTCTCATTGTAGAGCTTCCACCCGGGGATCCGTTTGCCAACGGTCCTGATCTCAACAGGTGCATTTTCATGATTCCACGGGAAGGCCTCCATCTTTTCTTTTTGGATCACCCTATAGGCTTCATTTAATTGATTATCAGGAATATATACCAATCCGTAATTCCATGGGGTGGTCGGTGTAACCTCGTAGTAATATTCCCCGAATCGCTTTGGATCTTTCTCATTTTTGACCTTCTCCCAGTTTTCTCCGATTTTCAATACATAGGTGAGGGGTCCCCGTTCAACGGAGGCAGCCCGCTCGTGCCAGCGCCTTTGGACAATTTCGGCCGGGAGTTCCAGCTCAATGCGGTCTCCGTTCTGCCATTCCCTGTCGATCGTTATTATCTGGTTTCCGGCAGGCTGGTCATAGTCTTCTCCGTTGATCTTTATTCCTGCCGCGTTACACCATGCAGGGATCCTGAGCGAGAGTGGAAAGGCAAGGACATCTTCCTCATCGATCTTTATGGTAAACCGGATTTGGTCTTCAAATGGATAATGGGTTTCCTCTTCAATGCTTACTTCAGATCCTCCCGCGACTTTCGCAGTCACAACCGATGGTGCATAGACCAGGGCCGCCAGTCCGCCCGACGGGGTGGCATACCAGAGGTTTTGCGTTAAAATGGGCCAGCCCTGGTGCATGTTGGCGGTACAGCATGGATAGCCGGTTAATAATCCAAAGCAGAGGGTGGTGCCTCCGTGAATGGTACTGAAATTCCGAAGATTATTGCGGGTGATCATCACCTGGTTGGCCAGTTGATAGTATTGCCTGTGGATGAAATCGTCGGTGATTTGAGCTGGCAGCGCATTGTAGGCCACCTTCTCAAGGTGATCGGCAAACTGAACATCTCCGGTTATAGCTAAAATAGTTTCCAGGCTGAACATGAACTCTACGGTCGTACACACATCCGTTCCATAAATCGGATTGGTATTTCTGAGTACTTCATCACCGCCAAAAAGTCCCTGTGGCTGACCGGAAAACTCTTCCATGTCGGCCAGGGCTTTTTTGATGCTTTTGATGTATTTTCCTTCCGGATGATGCTGGTAATAAACGGCTGGCTCCTTGATCCCCTGTACAAAATTAACGCTGTGCAAGGGCTCATGATTCCTGAATAATTCTGCTTCAAGGAACTGATTCGTGAAGTCATAGGTTTGTTCATGGAGAATCTCTGCGAGATACAGCAAGAATGCATCGCCGGTAATATTATAAAGCCAGTATACGACCATCAGGTTATCCCCGCCCCGGAAACGGGCCCAGAATGTCCAGTGATCCAGGGGCTTTTCAGGTAATGTTTCCAACTGGTATCTGAAGTAATTGGTCATAAGCTCGATCACCCGTTCATCACCCGTGGCGGAATAATATTGCTGTAAAAATTTCAAAACCACCATCCTTGGCCACCAGTCTGCTGCATTATCTCGTTGAACACCAGGAAGATTCTCATAATCCGTATCGGGGCCGAAATATCCATTGGGCTTTTGACTATTCAATGCCCATTCAACCCAGGGGGTCGTCTTGTCGACCAGTTCCTGGTCGTCCAGGGTATAGGCCAGTGTGATCAGTCCATGGATCCAGTAAGGTCCGCGTTCCCATTGGTCCCCGTCGCCCCCCAACCATCCATTATCATTCCCCATGACCAGAGGGTAAAGCTTATCCAGATTCCCCGTGGCACCATTCTTTTGCCTGATGAGCATTTCTTCAAGCCATCCCCTTGCTTTAACTGAACCCAGGGGCAATTGCATGTAAGGGTTCTCTCTTAGCGGTGCAAGATTATTCATGTAGATGGCCTCATCCTGAACGGATGACTCCTGTGTATCGGGATTACAACTAATTATAGTTGATAATACCAGTACAAAACTGAACCTGTAGATCCTGTTTTTCATAATATGAAAATTTCGTTCAACTATTCTTTGCATTTCAAGCACGAAATCACCGGATGAATTTTGCGGATGATCCCTTTGCATAAATAATGTAAATTCCCCTTTTCAAATCGCTGATATCTACAGTGTTCCCATTTCCCTGTTTTAAAGCTACTCCGGTAATAGAAAAAACCGTATAAGAGACCTGGCTATCCAAACCATCCAGTTTAATTCTGTTATGGTCTGAATCATATAATATTTTCAGACTGTGGGTTTTCCGGGGCTTTTTCAGCGGTATCACTTTAGTAGGGATGGATTCAAATCTTAAGTTATCAAAATACCATTCCTTTCCTTCCGCAGTACCCCCCCCGTCAAACAGCAGGACGATTTTGCCGTACTGGTCCGATTTGGGTTGAAGGGAGCTGAAATCAAACTCCATTTCAACCCATGTATTAGTGACACTGAGTTGTTTCTTAACCTGTATTTGACCCAGGTTGTAGTTCGTTGGATGTTCCAGTTTCAAATATACGTCACCGGTAACTTCACTATAAATATCCATGGAGAAGGTCGCTCCCTCCGAAAAATCAAACCGTTCGGCAAAAGGCTCTGACCACAACAGTTCCCACATATCCGGGGTGGTAATGATTTTGCCGACTTGGGAGCTTGCATTCAGTTCATCGGGATCCGGATTGGCCACCACCTCGTAACTCATTCCATGGGTCGGATAAAAGATCCGGGTGTATTCCTCGAAATCTGTGATGATCCCGTCCGGCCCAAAATCATAGGTCACCCAGGAAGAATCGAATCCACCTTCTACCCAGTAAAGAAAATCTTCAACGGGCACCCGGGCAATACCCGTCCGGGAATGGCCGGGGTAAAAATAGGGTTGGTCCCGGTCCTTGGGGATGCTTCTGCAGCCCCATCCTTCATAAAGCATATAGAGGGTATCCCGGTATTCAAATACTTCCCCGTACCATATGGCACCCTGGTCCCATTCACCCCAGGAACCTCGGGTCATCAGAGGAAAGTCATTATCCACCTTGGTCCAGTGGATCAGATCATCGGAATACGCTGCATGAAAACGATGGGGAAAATCAATATTTACATTACTTCCCTGGTATACCAGGTACCACCGGTCCTGCAACCGGAAAACCCGGGTGCCGTGTACCGATTTGCTGTCGAAGTTATCCGGGCCGCCCCCGGCAGGCACGACCAGAACACTGTCCACATCTTTTAAGTTTTTCGGATCGGAAGTGATCTTCAGATAGGCATCAAGCGTGTTTCCTGCTTTTCCGGGATTGGACTGTAACCCATAGAAGATGTAGTACCGGTTATTATGAAAGACAGCATCATTGATCCCTGCCCGGACCAGCAAGGGATTGTTGTCAAATTTTTCAAAGCTATACCCCCCGTCATCCGATATGGCTCCGGCTAAAGTGGCTGGTTTGTCGTAACACTTGCCTTTATAATAGAAATAGACCACATCATTTTCTCCAAGGACCGGGGAACAGTCCAATAAACCTTTCTCGTCATAGGACCCTGGAATTCCATACTTTAATAGAGGATTATGCTCGTATTCGATCCACGGACCGTAGGGAGCAAAATCAACCGTATCCTGGGTAAGGAGGCCAATCTGGCCGCCATAGTTGGGGGCCTCTCCGTTTCCGCGGATATACATCCTCCAGGTTCCGTCCGATGTATGCTCCGGTTTCAGGATGGCTGCATTGGCATTATGAACGGTTCGCCAGGCCGGTTGCGAAGGACCATATTCAATGATGGGGTTCCCTTTATACTTTTTGAATAGGGTATTTTGTGCAAAAGATGGGTATAATCCTGCAACTGTGAATAGAAAGAGTATAGTCAGTCTCTTTATATAAGTGATCATCTAAAATAATGTAACCTGGACGTGAATACCCTGTAAATTAATGATCTAATCATAGAGGGGAGGATTCACGTAATTTTCTTCTGCCCACTGTTCATAAGCATTCATTAATTTCTTTGCGATATCAGGATGCTTTTCTATAAGATTGATGGTTTCGCAACGATCGGTGTCGAAATCATACAATTCCCAATCCCCTTTATGGACTTTGACTATTTTCCATTTGCCGTAGCGTACCGCTTTGCTCCCGGCGTGTTCCCAGAACAATATCCTTTCCGGATCAAAGCGTTCCTGTTGGTCTTGCAAAAGAGGTAAGATGCTTTTTCCCTGGAGTTCCGAGAGGTCTCGTTCCCCGATTTTCTCAGGATATTCTGTGTTTGCAACATCCAATAGCGTGGGCATGATATCTGTAATGTGGGCAGGGGTTCGTTCAATGCGATTTATTTCGCCCAGCATTCCGGATGGCCAATGTGCGATCAGAGGGGAGGAGATCCCACCCTCGTGCACATAACATTTGTACATGCGAAAAGGCGTATTGGAAGCATTTGCCCACCCCACACCGTAACTGATAAAGGATTCGGTGGTACCGTAGGTTTCGAGTTCCCCCCTGTTGCCCAAAGCATTGTATCCTCTTAATGCACCGCCCAGTGCTCCACCATTATCGGAAAGAAACAGGATCAGGGTATTGTCCAGAATATCCTTTTCTTCCAGGAATTCGATCAATCTTCCGACATTCTGGTCGATATTGTCCACCATTGCCGCATACACCGCCATGCGTTTTGCCAGGTCTTCCTGAAGTTCCTCATCCAGTGTGTTCCAAGGCGGAACCGCCTTTCTTGAGTTGGGCCAAGCTCCTTCTTCCTTATAGCGACCGTCCGTTCGTTCCGTTAATTCGGTATTTTCCTCTCTTAACAGCCCGGTATTTAATTGCTTTTGGTATCGTTCTTCACGAATAGCGTCCCAACCCGTTTGATAACGCTCGCTATATTTTTGAATATCCTTTGGGAGTGCCTGAAGGGGCCAGTGGGGCGCATTATAAGCGACATACAGGAAGAAGGGATCATTTTCCCTTTCATTGAGATGTTGATCCATAAACAACCGGGCATAATCTGTGAACCGGTTGGTTGCATAGAAATTTGGATCGGGGATGATGGTGTCGTTATCCAGGGTGATGTACCTGGGAACCTTATCGAAGGGGTATTTTTCAAGCTTACCGGGTTCAAAGAAGGAAATGGCTCCTTCGAGTGCACCGTAGAATCGATCAAATCCCCAATCCAGTGGTCTTTCACCGGGTTGCAAACCCAGATGCCATTTTCCGACCATATAAGTTCCGTACCCGCTCTCTCCAAGTAGTTCGGGGATGGTTGTGCACCGGTCACGTACCAAATGGCCCCGGTAACCCGGCCTGTCGGTCCTGGGCCCGGTCATCAATCCCATACCGGCTTTATGATGGTCGAGCCCTGTGAGCAGGCAGGCCCTGGAGGGACAACACCTGGAGGTATTATAGAACTGTGAAAAGCGTATTCCATGGGATGCCAGCCGATCGAGGTTCGGGGTTTCAATTTCGCTGCCATAGCAACCGATATCGGAATATCCCATATCGTCTACCATAATGACAAGGATATTCGGATGCTCCTGAGCCGGAGAATTTTGACAGGTAAGGGACAGTCCCAGGATTAGGTTCCAGTATTTCATAAGAAAGATTTATTCGAGAACGATTTTATTAAAATGATCCATGATGATCCAGAAAGGGCCCTGAAAACCACTCCAGATCATCAATGTTTCCCTGGAATCACCGTCATCATCGCAGAGGACCACATCCAATCCTATTACTTTTCCTGATTCCAGGCGGGTCGTGGGCAGCAAAAATCCAATCTCCATTACATAGCCATCTTCCATATATTGGGTAATCGCTTCTCCATCCCATGTGTCTTCGAAATCTTTATTTTGGATCGAATCGGTATAGAAGACGTTTTTGGTATCATCCACATACACCGCAGGGGGTTGATCGGGAAGAAAATGCATCTCATAACCATATGATTTTTTTCCTAGTCTCTCTTCGAGCGGATCGGTTTCATCAATGCCTTCGATACGGCCTCCTTCCAGGTTCTCGGGATCGACGTGCAGTTCGATGCAGTCATTCATCCAGGTAAATTCCTGGTTGAAATCAGAAATGACATCATCGGTAACCTGGAAAAGGAAAAACAGTTTTTGATCATGCCAGGCCACCTTCCAGGAACAGCTCAGGTCTTTTTTCCCCGTCCAGTTGGATGCTTTGAGCAGGGAATCCGTCCATAATTGATCCTTGTCCTGGATGAAGATGGACGGAACATCCTCCCAATCATCTATCTTCCCGTCCACTTTTATTGATTGACTGCTTGCTTTGTTTTCTTTTTGCACCGACTGCTCAGATACACAACAAGTGAGTAGTCCACCAATAGTCACAAGGATGACAAGGACTTTGGATTGTTTCATTAATTCAGTAAGTACATTAAGTCTCATATGATTAGAAATTAGGTATTTGATTTGGTATATGCTCAGATCGCTACGCTCTGTTCTCTGAATTTTTTCGGAGATAGATTAAAGTTCTTCTTAAACGCCCGGCTGAAATAATATGGATCATTGAAGCCGATCTTGAAGGCAATTTCCGATATGGTCATTTCTGTATCTTTTAGAAGCTCTGCAGCTCTTTTGAGGCGAAGGATCTGGACAAATTCGTTGATGGGCAGGCCGGTAATGGATTTCATTTTACGATATAGGGTAGATTTACTTAAACCGATTTCTTTTGCGAACTGGTCCACATCAAAATCAGGATCACCCATATGCTTTTGCACGGTTTCGATAATGTTGCTCAGCAGTTTTTCGTCCGGGTTTGAAAAAGTGATTTCCTTGTGTGTCAATGAGGGATCCTTCTGGAACTTCTGTTTAAGAATATAGCTGTCCTTCAAAAGATTCTTGATCCGCGATATCAGCAGCTCAATATCAAAAGGTTTAGAAATATAGGCATCCGCACCGGACTTATATCCGGTTAATTTATCGGAATCTTCTGAGAGAACAGTGAGTAAAACAACCCGTATGTGACTGGTAGTGAAAGTGTTTTTGATCTTTGAGCACAATTCAAATCCGTTCAGCTTGGGCATCATCACATCACTGATGATCACGTCGGGGTTTTCTGCTTGTGCGATCTTAAAAGCGTCATGTCCGTTGGATACGGCATGGGTGTTAAAATGATCACCCAGGGAGTCGGATAGGAAATCTCTGAGTTCCTTGACATCTTCAGCAATCAGGATCTTTGGCATCAGGTTCCCGTTGAGGGAGCTGACAAGTGTCTCTGCGTGTTCCTCTTTTTGATTGATTTGCTCACAAGCGTGCAAATCCTGAAATTGATCCAACTTGAATATTTCGCTCAGATTTGCAGGGATTTTGATGTTGAATGAGGTTTCTACATTTTCAAGACTGTATACGTCAATAAATCCCCTGTGCAGTTCAACCAGTGTTTTGGTATAAGCCAATCCTATCCCGGAACCTTGGTTCAGTTCATTGTATTCGTGATCGGAATAATCCCGGTTAAACAATTTCGAGATGGTGTCGGAAGATAATCCCTTGCCGGAATTCTTAATTTGAATATAGAGATGATCCTTCTTGATATAGCTTTCAACGATAATATACCCATGCTTTGGCGTATGCGCAAAGGCATTGACCAGGAGATTATTCAATATCTTTTCAAATTTAACCGAATCAAGGCAAACCGGTTTTACACTTTTATCGATATTGATGGTGAAGTTGATCTTGTTCGATTCGGCGATCCAGAAATAACTTTCCGAAATATTTTCAATGATCTCATCAATATTGATGTGTTCCAGCTTAAGCTCAAGATGTTCCTTTGTTATATTACGGAATTCCAATAATTCATTGATCAGATGAAGCAATCTTTCCGTATTGTTCTTAATGAGCGTGTGGTACCATTTTCTCTGGGCAAGGCTGATGCCATTGCTTTTAATAAGTTTATTGATCGGCCCTTTGATCAGGGTCAGCGGTGTTTTGAATTCATGGGAAATATTGGTGAAAAACCTGATCCTGGCATCATTGATATCTTTGATCTTTTGTTTTTCAAGCTTTTCAATCTGCAAGGCATGTTTGGCCTTGGTTCTCAGAACTAATAGATAACTAATGATGGTAATCACCGATAACAAGAGAAAGGCGAATATGGTTTTTGCCCAGGCTGTTTTCCACCAAGGTGGAACAATGGTAATATTCAGTGTCTTTTCATTATCCTGTAATTTTCCAAAACGATCAACGGTCCTGACCCTGAACTGATAATCTCCGTGATTCAGATTGTTGTAGTTGGCTATGTTTGAATTTCCTACATAATTCCAGTTGTTGTCGATGCCCACCATCATGATGGCATATCTAACTTTACTGCTTTCCCTGAAGTTGATCCCGACGTATTTAATGCTGAAGGAGGAATACGGATGTTTTAATTTCAGTACGTCCAGGTAATTAACGGATTCTCCTAAATCCAGGGGATTTAATTGCCGGTTCGGGAAAGAGATCGAGGTGATATGCAATTTGGGATGTTCTGTGTTGGTGAGCTGCATATCCGGATTGATAACCACCAAACCTCTTGTGCTGCCGAAGTATAGTTTGCCACCGTATTGGGCTGTTGAATTGTAATTGAAACGATTGGTAATGAGGCCGTCATCAACAGTAATGACTTCTATCTGACAAAAGTCTTTGGTCTTGCATAAGCCTTTATTGGTTGTGAACCATATAGCCTGGGTGTTATCTTCCAATATACCGTTGATGGTATTGTCCGGCAATGAATTTTCAACGGTCAAATGTTCGCAGTCTTTTGTATATGGATCATAGATGATCAAACCATTCTTCTCAGTTCCAACAAGTATATCCCCATTATTCCTGATATGTAAGGTGATACATCGTGTAACCGGAAGATTGATGTGCACGGGCTCATAATCCTTTGCTTTTTCAAGCATGAATATACCCCGGTTATAAGTACACATCCATATGTTTCCTGTTGAATCCTCCTCAATGTCCCAGATGAAACAATCACCCAGTAATGCAGGGAACATGTTCTCAAATTGCCTTATATCGTAATTGTATCTGCTCAGGCCTCCCCGGGTGCCGATCCAAAGGTTTCCTTGCCGGTCATTAAATAGGCTGTAAATGCTGTTATTCGGCAGGCCAGGATGATTCTTGGTATCCGTGAAGTTTAAGAATTGATTGCTGCCCGGTTTTAAAAGGTTCAATCCACCGGTATAGGTACCCACCCAAAGATCACCCTGGTGGTCTTTGCATAAAGCATGAATGTTATCATAGGAAAGGCTACTATTCTCCTGTGTGAAATGTTGAAAAGTTCCGTCCGCGGGATTGAACCGGTTCAGACCATTGTCTTCGGTTCCGATCCAGAGAAAATCTTTATCAATAATCATCGGGCCTATCGCCTTTCCACTGATTCTATCGGTGGTACCATCGGGTAAATAACTTTGGATGTATCTGGGTTTACTAAAATATACATTCACCCCTCCAAAAAAAGTACCGATCCAGATATCTCCGTTTTCTTCTTTATAAATGCAATAGATCGCATTATCATTGAGTCCATTGGGGTTCTTAAAATCAGATGTCAGGGTAGTGAATTGATCCCGTTCCCGATCCAGGATGGATAATCCCTTTTCGGTTCCAAACCAAATGGTATGGTTGTTATTTTCTATAATTCCCCTGACATAATTGTTTGCAATTTGGTTTCCGGCACCGGTATATTTATAATTCCTCACAAATTGTTTTGACCAGGTATCGAATTTCGAAGCCCCTGAACCTTCATAACCAACCCATAAGTATCCCTGGTTATCTTCATAAAGAATATTTATTTTTGCCTGATCCGAATTTTCCGCATTTACAAAGCATAAAAAATGATCATTATGGGGTATGTATAAATATAACAAGCCATGATTGTCCCCAATCCAAAGGTTATCCTTCGAATCAAATAATAATTCAGTAATGTTGTTATTTCTTAAGGATTTGTTACCGGAACCCGCGTTATACAATTTGAATGTTTCAGATTCTGTATCATGAGCAATTAAACCGAACCCGGTTGCGATCCATAAAATTCCGGTATGATCCTCAATAATGGCATTGACAAAGTTCGATGAAGAATTTCCAATAGAATCGAGACGATACCGGGTGTAAATATTGTTTTCCCTCTGGTATTTGATCAGACCTTCATTGGTCCCGAACCAAATATTACTTTTACTATCTTCAAAAACGCAATAGATATTTAAATAGGAAAACCCGTCAAAAGATTTGAACCGGTAGTCCTTAATTTCATTACCATCATAACGAAAGGCTCCTTCCTGCGAAGAAAACCACATGAAACCTTCTGAGTCCTTGAAGATATGCCAGATCCAGTTATAGTACAGGCCTTCCTTATCGGTAATATGTTTGAATACAATTTCCTGGGCATTCAGTGAAATACCGAAGAGGATAAGAAAGGCCAGTGCTTTTGCTTTTTTCAGCATCTATTCCGGGAAATAATCGACTTTCGCTTAAATTATTAAAAATATTAACTAAAGTAAATTCTAAAATGGATTTTAGTTCCTCATTGATGTAGAATTCTTTCAATTGATGCAGGGAAATAATTCAGACTGACTTAATAATCCAAGGATTTGAATAAAATTTCAAGAAAAGCTATGGGTGATTAATTAAATTTACATTGAATAAAAAGAAAACACGCGCGATTTAATGGAGCGGATTTGTTCAATCTTCGTTATATTTTTTGTAACGTTTTTTTATGGTTATTCCCAAAACACCCTTTTTAAGAAATATGAAGGTAACCCGATTATTCGCGTTGGATCTGGCATACCGGATTGGAGAGCCATTCATGTGGCTAATGCAGCTATTCTTAAGCCTGAAGAATCACCTGACGGCACCTGGAGGGTTTACATTCGCGGTAGCGGGAATACCCCCGACTATCATGATCAAATCGGTATTCTTTATCAGGATACAACAGTATTTTCACCATACGGGCCATGGCTCGAATACGAGGACAATCCGGTTTTAAAATTTGGCATTCCGGGATCTTATGATGAATGGCACCTGCTGGATTGCTCACCGGTTATCGGAGAGAACGGGGATGTTTATTTTTATTATAAGGCAGTAAATTATAATCATGCCTCCAGTATGGCCGGTGCGAAGTCAACCGATGGAGGGTATACATTTGAAAAATTCAGCACGAATCCGCTGAAATTGGATGTCGGATCCAATGATGCCATTTACCACAATGAACAGTACTACATTTATTATGGAGATGCTTTGTACAACAGGGTAACCCATGGTTTTGACGCAAAACTTGAGATCTATCTCAAGATAACCTCAGATCCTACATACCTGAAAGACTGTGACAGCATTAAAGTGATTCCCGTTGGGGGCGGACCGGGTAATTTTGATAGCGAGGCGGTGAATGGTGGACGGATATTCCGCCTGGATAATATGTGGTTCATGATCTACCAGGGCAGCGATCATCATTTTGATTTTCCGGATCGTTTCCATGCAGCGTATTCGGATGATCTGATCCACTGGACCAAGGTGGACAATGATTTTCCGATGATGACCCGGGGCCCCTGGGGTGAATGGGACCAGGGAGCTATTTGGTACGGGGAAGTATTTGAATACCGGGATACCCTCTACATGCTTTATGAAGGTTGGGGGTGCTATTGTATTCCTGAAGACCGGGACGTACCATATTTCCCCGGTAATTCCAGAACAGGAATTGCACAAGTCCCCGTTGAGGATTTCCTTTATTGGGTGGATGGAGGATTTGATTCGTCCTGGGTGTCCTGTGATTTCGGTTCTGACGGTATGATCGCAGACTTCGAGAACTATACACCGGTATTCCATCCGACGAATAACCTTTTCTATCAGGTTGTTGACAATCCGCATCCCGATGATGTGAACAGTAGTGCCCATGTAGGAAAAATAATTACTACCGCTGATAAATGGGAACTTTTATGGTCGGAACCCTTTGCAACAAGGTTCGATTTTTCAAAAGGCAGTACATTCACCATGAAGGTGTACAGTGAAGTAGCCGGTAATGTCCATCTCAAATTAGAACATCCGACTAACTATAACTTAGGGCAGACGGAAGTTATTAAAGAATTAACCACTACAGGAGAATGGGTCAATATGGAATTTGATTTCAGTTCTAAGAAGCCAAAGTCGGATTTGTATGGAAAAATTGTCCTTTTGTTTGACGGAGGCGGGACCTATGAGGGGAACGAATGGTATTTTGATGATATCAAACAGACGTCATTAACATCTTCTGCTTCATCTTTGCAGGCCCCCACTGCTGTTAAGAAAAACCTCAGGTTACAATACGATCCGGCACATGAGCGTATCATTCTGGATAATATAGCACAGAATGAAGACTATACCATATATTCTGTCACGGGTACCGTCATAAAAAAAGGTTCAGGAAACAGTATCGATATAAGTGATTTACAGAAAGGTATCTACATCGTAAGTGTGAGAGGTCTTTCCTCCAAATTCATCAAATAATATTATCCAAGTTAAGATTATTGTTCATGTCGACTTTTAAATTTCAGACATATTGTTATGCTTTAACAGGTTTAATCGAGTCTCTAAGCAAGGTTCCCGGCAGAATATATTTCTATTTCGTATTTATTTTCTCCCCTTTTATCGCCCATACGCAGGATGGGAAACCCAATATCATCCTTATCCTGATCGATGATCTGGGGTATGGAGAATTACCGGTCTACGGCAATACCTTCAATGAAACCCCGTACATCGGTCAAATGGCCAGCGAGGGGATGACCTTTACGCATGCTTATTCCTCAGGGACTGTTTGTTCTCCCTCCAGGGCTTCCCTTCATACGGGACAATATACCCCACGGCATGGAATATATGATTTTATCCCTGAGGAAAGCCCCATGTATCTGGATCCGGCTGAACATACGACCATCAATGAAGCACTGAGTGATGCAGGATATTATACCGGCCTGATCGGTAAGTGGCACCTGGATCCCGATTACGCGGGTGACAATCCGGGAGGACCGGATAAGCATGGTTTCGATATGGTTTTTTGTACGGAAACCAAATACATTGGCGGAGGTGACTACTTTTACCCTTACGATAAAATCTCCACCATAACGGAAGGAGAAGTCAATGAATTTTTGCCGGACCGGCTGTTTAATGAGGCAGATTCCTTCATCCGGAGACATAAGGAAGAACCATTTTTCCTCTCGTTACAATTGTTCAGTGTGCATATGACCCTGGAAGGTCCCGATACCCTGGTCGATAAATACAAAGCAAAATATGAGGACAAATATGGTGCCGGTTCGTCAGCGCATTTTGACGATGGTCAGCCGAGGGTACATGCAGGGGCTCCTGACAACCCCTACATGGCAGCCATGCTGGAACGGATCGATGCCGGGGTTGGAAATTTAATGAACACATTGGATGAATTAAATATGGATGAGGAAACCCTGCTGATCCTGACTTCTGATAATGGCGGTGATGAATTTGTTGCAAACAACGGGGGATTGAGAGGGGCGAAAACCTGGTTGTACGAAGGCGGTATCAGGATTCCCATGATCGTTCGATATCCGGGTAAGTGCCTGGCCGGTACCGAGAATGATACCCCCGTAAATTTCATAGATTTTTATCCGACCTTTATGGAGCTTGCCGGTGCCACCACGGATCAGGTCCTGGACGGTGTCAGTATGGTTCCTCTCTTCCAGAATAACAGCATTGAACGGGATGAAATGTATTGGTGGTATCCTACCAGGATCCGGGCCTGGGATGACCGGAGGGGCAGTGTGATACGGAAAGGGGATTACAAGCTTATCTATTTTTACAGTCTGGGACCCGATCATTATGAGTTATATAATCTCGTTGAGGATCCATCCGAAGAGAACAATTTGTATGATGCGGAACCGCTTATCGCAAATGAATTAAAGGAAAAGCTGAATACGTGGATGTCGGAGATGAAGTTCTGGGGACAAACCCCGCTACCGGAGACATTTGAAAATGCTTCCACGGTTCCCAGATGGTTTAATGCCCATCAAACTGCATCCTCACCAAGGATCGTAGAAAACCCGGATAAAACAGGAATTAATACCAGTGATTCGGTTATGTTGTGGATTAAAGACAAGAATGCAAAAGTATTTGCCGCAGCCATGTCTGACTTTAGTTACGGTATTAAATTCAACGGTAACAACACCTATATTCATTTGAAGATGTTGAAAGATAACACAGATCCATGTGTTCTGCAAGTTATCAGAACCATGGATGGGGTTGTTGAGAACGGTAAATATGATGCCACGGATCCTATCAGGGTGCCCTGTCCTATACCCAATCAATGGGTGGATTATGTATTCGGGTTCACAGATACAGCAGCCACAAATCATAGCTGGTCGAGATTCTATTTTATGCCGGTGATGAATTCAACCGAGCCAATGGGCTGGACTCCCGATCCCCTGGATGCCGATGTCAATGTTTATTTTGATGACATCATCATTGATTCGGTTTCAACATCCTACGGTTCGAATGCAACCACGGTATTTGTAGATAAAGAAGGGCATATTTCCTGCATCCTGAATAATCCCGTGAGCAACGAGTTGATACTGGAAGACCTGGGTGATATAGAAGATGTCAGAATATACAGCATCAATGGAAGTCAGGTCAAACAAATAACCGACATAAATGAATCCGCATGCCGGATTCCGGTCTCCGATCTACCAGTGGGTGTTTACCTGGTAGCCTTCCGGTATGTCAATGGTAAAATAGATGTATCTAAAATTATAAAGCGATGAAATAGGAATGATTCTTATTTCTCGACTGGATTCCATTTTGCCTGAGAATAATCAGGCCATGGCAATACTTTGGTTTCCCAGGCCATACGCTCCCAATCATCAATAAACTGATCCCTGATATCCGGGAATTCCTGTGACAGGTCGTTACTTTCTGTTCTGTCCTGTTCCATATCATAAAGCTCCCATTGCTCCCTTACTTTGGGATTGACCGAAACCAATTTCCACTTTCCCTTTCTAAATGCACCATGGCCTTCATGTTCCCAAAAGACCATATCATGCTCCTTACCATTTTTGCCGCGTAAGTTGTCAACCAGACTCAGTCCTCTGAGCTCCTTAATAGGAGTCCCATTGACTTCTTCAGGGTAAGAGGCATCACCAAGCTCGATACAGGTAGCCATAATGTCGATCACATGGGCAATCCGGTCATCAATGTGTCCGGGATTCTTGATACCATCCGGCCAATGTACGATCAAAGGTGTGGCGATACCTCCTTCATGGGTATAGCGTTTATTCTTCCTGAATGGAGCATTGCTGGTTATACTCCATATCCTGCCCTGGCTGGCACCAGCTCTGCCTGATACGGTTCTCCACTCATCATAGTTCCATTTTGTGTTCTTACCCCATTGAAAACCATGGTTTTTACCCATAGGTTCCGCAGAACAGCCGTTATCTGAAAAGAAAAATATTACCGTATTATCCAAAATATCCTTTTCATCCAAAAGATGGATAACCCGGCCAATATTACGATCCATAATTTCTATCTGAGCCGCGTAAATGGCTCTGCGAAAAATGAGATCTTCTTTGGCGGAATCAGAATGTGAATCCCACACGGGAGCCACCTGGTCGGGGAGATCCCAATTTGGCTGGATGATCCCCATTTTTTTCATTCGCTGATATTTTTCCTGTCTTAGTTCCTCATATCCCATGCCATAAACATCAAGATATTTGTCAATGAATTCATCATGGGCCTCCAATGGCCAATGGGGCGCATTATACGCTATATATTGAAAAAAGGGTTGTTGCTTTTCAAGTGCTTCTTCAATATATTCCAATGCTTTATTGGTGAAAACATCTGTCGTATACCATTCCTTGCCTTGTTCTGCAAAACGCTCAGGATGATCGGTCGATGCAATAACAATCCTTCCGTTTTCATAGACTTCACAATCTTCCAATACCTTGAAGTAACTGTCCACCCAGTGATGAATACCGAAAAAACGTTTAAATCCTCTGTTCTCAGGCCATGATTTTCTTAAGGCACCAGAATGCCATTTCCCTGACATGGCTGTGAAGTAACCTGCTTCGGATAATACTTCCGGTATGGTAACACATGAATCGTTCAGATAACCAGTGTATCCCGAACCGTAATTGGCATGGGTCATATGACCAACACCAGCTTCATGCGGATACAAGCCCGTTATTAATGATGCCCGGGTGGGACAACATCTGGCTGTATTGTAAAATTGAGTGAAGCGAATACCGTTATAGGCCAAACGATCAAGATTCGGTGTATGTATTTCTCCGCCAAAGCATCCCGGATCGGAATATCCCATATCATCCGCCATGATCAATACAATATTCGGCCTGGAGCCGGAAGTCCCTTCCTGACAACCACTACACAAGCAGGCGGCCGGAATTGTAATCAGGACAGTTCTTCTTAAGAGTTTCATGTTTTATAGGTTTTATTTTAGTTCCCTACTGCATAACCAACTCTCGAACCGGTCTCAGGATGGTTATAATACTGATAGGGTTCGTTCACATCCTCAATAGCGTGAAAGTTCTCATAATACATGTAATAATGATTCCGGTATTTGAACATTTCACCCTGCCAGATAGCCCCGTTATCCGGGTCAATTTCATTACCCCGTTCAAAATAGGGTCTGATCCTGTTCAAATTATCGTGACTTTCTATCCAGGGACCCTGGTAGGGTTCCAGTGCGGTAAATAATTCGAATCGATCGGGCCAGTCCCGGACCAGCCTGACACTGTGCCCATTTACATTCATGTACCAGATGCCATTATCGAACATCACTCTTTCACCATACAAATTATCATTATCATCCTTGTGTACAGCCGGTTTTGCCGGATATTCGGGATGCTTTTCAAGAGAACGATTTTTAAGAAAAAATCCTGAGACCATATTGTAGCGTTTTTCACTGATCTTCAGATTGATCTCACGTGTTCTCTTAAACCTGTGATGAAATAACAAGACAATGAACCTGTCGGTTGCCGGATCTCTGAGAAGTGTTATCTCAGGGGTTGCATTGATACCATGAAAAGTTCCATAACATGAATCCGGATCCATTCTTGACCAATCCATCAGAAAGGGTTCTTCCTTAATCCACTCTGATTTATACACGTCAAATATCCCCAAGACCAGTCGTCTGAATTTTACCGAACGTGGGTTGCTGTTCCTGAATTCCCGGCATACCAGTAAGATTTTCCCATTCATGTAAACGCATCCTTCGTCATTCAGCTGAAAACGTTTGTCACGCGGAGGGTCATCATTACATCCTCCTTTATTGGTGTCCCTATGTCCTTTGAGTAACATTATTTTTCCGTCTTTTCCCTGGCTCCCGGTAAGATCCTTGAAATGGATACCGTCGAATTCATTTTTTGTACAATGAAGTACACCAATATGTGCATTACCGTGTATTCCATCCACGTCGGGGTTTCCTCTCATGAAATAGTATACGTGTTGATTGACCGTTACCAAAGCCGAATTTGCAGCATCTTCCGATCGCCAGTCGTATGAAGGATTTGGTCGTACGGTATTTTTATCCGGTCCGAATATATTTCCGGGAGGTTCGGGAATTTTGTAATCCCGAAGCCAGAGTAAACTGCCGTACCGCTTTTTCCAGCGGAAAGCACTTACAGTTATCCGGGAAATTGACAAACGATCATCTTTTATCAAACGCACTTCAATTTTCCTTGATCGATCAACAGGGGGGGTAAGAGCAGAAAAATGTACATCATCGAAATAGGCACAGACATCCATGGTGATGAGTCCGGCAAAACCACTGTCCATATTCGTTTCATCGAACATGGAAATGATATTTCTGTTGTCTATAAATCCGCGCAGTATGCCATCTACGGAACTCAAGGTGAGTTGATAAATGGTTTTGATGCACAGTTCAAAATCGATTTGGAGGATCTTTTTCCGGACTATTTCCCCAGCTATTATACTCGCCAGGCGAATTTTGTTGGTGCTGTAGTTCAGGGTGAGGGTATGCCCTGTAAATGAGTTTGAACCGATCTCCGGAGATTGTACAAATATTCCTGCCCATCCATCCTGAATGGAATCGACCGCAATGCTTGCTTCAAATGAAGCATTCATCCCAGATGCGTCCGGGTGGTATAATTTATGGAATCCTGACTTGCCGGTTTGCTTGATGCAAGTTGCTTCCTGCGGCACATCCCAGGGCTTGCTCGCGTAACACCAGTCTTCCTGGTTGGTGCCGGCGGTCCAATGAAACAGGGGACCACGGTGCATGTCATCGAAGCTTGTCATCAGGTCCAGGGCTGCCGATTCTGTTTCCCATATGCCACGTGGGCAGATCTGTCCCCAGGTTTTGTATTCATTAGACAGGCACACATCATCCACGGCACCTGAAAACGGCTGAAGATCACTTCCTCCTATCCATAACTCTTCTGCAAAATGAGTGATAAAACTCACTATTGATGCGGTTTGTATTCCATTTATATAGAGTAAGAATTTTGTGGAATCCCCATATGGCTTCCAGCTGAGTGCGATATGACCTAAAGCGTCATCAGGTACGGTAATATTTTTTATTGTGAGCGAGTCGCTTGTATGCCTCTCTGACTGCAGACACAATTTGATGCAGCTTTGACCGGTGAAAACTTTAATATTCGATTCCTTACCCCGGAACATGATCAAAGGTGTTTCCCGCTTTGCGGTTCCCAGGTACCAGATTTCAAGGGTACCTTGGCTTAATTCTTCCGGGACGCGGTACATTAAACCCCTTGTTGAAGACTGAAAATTCAAGGCTCCCCGGAATGCACCGGGTACAAATTCTGCATCCGTATTATCGGTCGCTTTTTGTCCCTGAATGGAACGAATATGGCCATCGAATCTGAGGTTCATGATGGCAGCAGGGTTGACAGGGTGGGGTATAGGCTGGTTGCCATGGTAAAAATTCCAAACCAACCTGTCGGGGTCTATCGTTTCCCTGGTTTGCGAAAATGACTTTGGAAGTCCGGAGATATATAGCTGGCTTAATTCTTCCTGGCTTACCGCATAGCTGAAGAAAGTCACTTCATCTATTTTGCCTTTGAAACATTGAAACGGCATGGTAGATCTGCCGATAAATAAATCAGCAGGGCAAGGATGGTTAGGCCATATAAAATCCTTGTGTTCCTCAATGATCTGACCGTTACGTATAAAGGATAAGGTTTTTTCTGACTTATTGTATTGAATTCCTACTTCCTGCCAAATGTTTTTATTCACCAAAGTGGCGGAAGAATGGATTATTGCGGGAGTATGACGATCATCAATATAGCCTAACGACAGTCCCCCCATGTCGTTCATTTCGAATTTATATCCTCCGCCCGTATCGTAATTATGAAATAATCCGGATTGTTTGATGGTATCGGGCTTAATCCATAGCAACAGGGCAAATTCATCAAATTCATTCAACAACTCATGGTTTTGCACCTGCAACCATTGTTTTCCATTCAGTTTGATGCATCCACCCCGTTTTCCGGAGCTCCTGAAAGCAGCGGTCAGGCCGCTTGCATCCCGGTTCCAGTCATGACCTGTCATGAATGCGTTCAGGTTATTACCGGACCAATCGTAACATTGATAACCGCTTCCTTCTTCCATGGGCCAGTATGCAATAAGATTTTGGTCATTGTAAATCGGCTCCGTATGCAAAAACCGGTTGCTGAGATCCCTGGTAACAATGAAAGTGGTATCAGGCTCAGTAGAATACTCAGACTTTCCCTTTAAAATCAAATGCGGAAAAAAAATCAGACAAAAACAAATAAATAATATGAATTTCATTGCATTCAGATCAAAACCCTGTATGGTAATCTTATTTCATTATCGAATAATCTCCGATCAGCGGAAACTCTGCAATCCTCAGGGTTGAGCATCCATAAGGAATAAGGGTAACTATTTCCTCCTCGGCTGCGGTCACCTGCCCATGCTGAATGGAATAGGGCAGGGGACCCGCTGATTCGTTATATAAAGTCCACAGGGGCATTTTTTTGGCAGGAGCCTTGATTGCAATGGGTGCATTCTCAAGATTCCATGGAAACTCTGAGATCTCTTCTTTCCAGATGATCTCGTATGCATCATTCAGCTGTTCCTCAGGGATGTCTATCAATCCATAATTCCATGGATCAGTTGGAGTCACTTCATAATAATAATCCCCATAATGTTCCGTGAAATGATCGTTCGTTTTCTTTTCCCATTTTTCTTCGATTCTTAGAACGAAGGAAAGGGGACCCCTTTCGATCGAAACGGAACGTTCATGCCAAGCTTTGCGTTTGATCTCAACGGGTAATTCGAGATCAATGACATCCCCGTTTTTCCATGCTCTCTCCATTTTCACCATTTGATTCCCTTTGTGCTGATCTGTGATTTCATCGTTGATCCTGATTTCTGCCTGTTTACACCATCCTGGAATTCTCAATTCCAATGGGAATTTTGCAGATTCCTGGTCTGGTATTTCTACGATAAACCGGATGTGATCCTCAAAAGGATAGTGGGTTTCTTCTCTGATTTTAACTTCAATATCGCCCTTTACTTTGGCCGTTACAGATGAAGGAGCATAGACCAAAGCAGCCAGGCCGCCTTCGGGTGTTGCGTACCATAGGTTTTGTGTAAAATACGGCCATCCCTGGTGCATGTTGGCAGTACAACAGGGGTATCCGGTTAGTAATCCAAAGCACACATCGGTTCCACTGTGATTGACACTGAAATTCCTGTAGTGTTTGGTAATCATCACCTGATTGGCCTGCTGGAAATATTGTCTGTTCATAAAATCATCGGTAATTTGTGTAGGTAGTGCATTGTATGCCACCTTTTCCAGGTGATCGGCAAATTGCACTTCTCCGGTAATGGCCAATATATTTTCCAGACTGAACATCAGTTCGACAACGGAACATAACTCAACCCCATGGGTAGGATCCGAATTCCTCAGGGCTTCGTCGCCGCCGAAAAGTCCCTGGGGCTGCCCTGAAAATTTCCGGATATCCCATAAAACTTTCTTAATGCTTTCAATGTATATCTTATCCGGATGATGCTGGTAGTATATGGCAGGCTCTTTTATCCCTTGGACGAGGTTTACGGCATGAATGTTCTGAAGGGTGGGAATCATATCGGTCTTCGTGAACTTATGGGTGTAGTTAAAAGTCTGTGTGTGCAAGATTTCTGCAAGATCCAGCAGGAACTCGTCTCCGGTGATATTATAAAGCCAGTATACGATCATCAGATTATCCCCTCCCCTGTACTTTGCCCAAAAGGTCCAATTATCAAGCGGCTTTTCCGGCAAGGTTTCCAATTGATATTTGAAATAGTTGGTCATGAGTTCTATAACCTTTTCGTCCCCGGTAGCAGAATAATACTGCTTCAGTATTTTAAGTACCACCATTCTCGGCCACCAGTCTGCTGCATTATTTCTTTGCACACCGGGTAGATTTTCGTAGTCCGTATCCGGACCAAAGTAACCGTTCGGTTTCTGACTGTTCAGCATCCACTCGATCCATGGGGTGGTCTTGTCAATTAATTCCTGATCATCCAGGGTATAAGCCAGAGTAATCAGCCCATTGATCCAATACGGACCTCTTTCCCACTGGTCGCCATCTCCCCCCAACCAGCCATTGTCCTCACCCATGACCAGGGGATAAAGTTCATCCAAATGACCTGTAGACCCCGTTTTCTGTCGAAGAAGCATTTCCTTCAACCATCCACCGGGTTTTATAGAACCCAGGGGTAATTCAATATATGGATTTTGGCGAAGTGGTTTACGGTTGATCTGATATACAGGCTGATAAGTATCTTTTTTCTCTTCAGCACTTCTGTCACAATGTATCAAAAGAATTGAATTGATGAACAATACAACAAAATAGATGGAATTCTTCATGATAAATAAATTACTGGTTCATAATTACCTTCCGGGATTGGTTTTCCAGTCATGTCGTCCATAATATAAATAGTCATCCCATTTTACCGGTCCACTGGTTTCTCTTGGGTCTTTTGTCTGAACTAAATACCCGGTTAGTTTTTTTGAAAGTACTTCTTTTATTTCCCCGTATTCTTCCTTGTAAGCGATATTGTAGATTTGATCAGGGTCTGATTGGCAATCATACAATTCCTCGGGTGGACGTTTAGCGAATGAAAGTTGAAAATAGATCAGCATCTGCGGATTGGACAAATTATTGACCAGGTATTCCTTAGTTGGGGAGTAATCAATATCTCCGAAACTGCCTTCGTTGGTTATAATTGTGGGAATGCCGGCAGGCCACCTGGCTGGATTATAATTCCTGATGTATAGAAATTCTTTGGTCCGTATCATCCTGGACCCATATCCGGCTCCATTCTTTCTGCACCAGGCATGTCGCTCCCTTCCCGCACAGATAAAATCTCTTTCCGTACTTACAGGTCCGGATCTTTCCGATCTAAGGATTTTGATCAGGCTTTTTCCTGTCATTTCATCAGGAACCTGGATACCTGCTGCTTCAAGAATGGTAGGTGCGATATCCGTTAAACTAACAAAATCATCTGTAGTCCTGCCGCCTTTTATTTTGTTATCCCAGCATATCGCCAGCGGCACCCTTACCCCATGATCATAGAGTGTGGCTTTACAACGGGGGAAGGGCATCCCGTTATCGCTTGTTACGATAATAAGGGTATTTTCATAATGATTCCGGTTTTCGAGGATCTCCAACATCTCATTTAATTCAGAATCAAAGCGTTGGATTTCAAAATAATAATCTGCCAGATCTGAACGTACTTCACTGATATCCGGAAGAAATTTCGGGACACTGATACTATCCGCGGGGATCCCGGCTGCTGAACCGGAACCTTTTTCGTAAGGCCGGTGGGCATCATAAGTACCGAACCAAAAGCACCAGGGAGTTCCTTCCGGGACCGAATCAATGAATGACTGAAAAGATTCGTACCGGAACCCGGCAGGATTGTGCTCATGCCCGCCGGCCTTAAAATTTCCTGGCCCCCAGCCTTTTCGTGTAAATCCCACCTTATACCCGTTTTCTTCAAGGAGCCTTGTATAAGTACTATATTTTGATGGTAAGGTACCGAATAACTGTCCCCCTTCTTCCAACCTCCATATCTCCTGGCCCGTGAGTATGGCCGCTCTGGAAGGGGTACAGGATGGTACGGCGCAATAGGCATGGCTGAACAAAATACCTTCTTGTGCTATTTTGTCAAATCCCGGTGTTTTGATCACCCGGTTTTCATAGGCGCCCGCGTCGCACCAGGACTGATCATCGGATATGGCCAGCAGAATATTGGGTTTTTCAACCTTTTCCTGTGCAAAGGCTAATGTATTAACTGAAATTGAAGCTATTCCAAAAGTTGCAATAGCATTTGAAATATTCATGATATTTGATGGTTCCCTTTTTACTTTCTGATTAATAACCGGGATTTTGTTCCAGGTTTGGATTGGCCAATATCTCTTCGTATGGGATGGGAAAAAGGACCCGGTGCGGTTCACTTGATGTATGCATGATCCATTGTTTGGTTGTGAAAACCCCAAACCTGATGAGTTGCTGCCGGCGGTGTCCTTCTATACAAAACTCCCATGCATATTCTTTCAGGAACCGCTCTTCATCAAGTTCACCAACTTTAAGTACCTTATCACCTGAAAAATCGACAAAGGCTCTTTCACGAACTTTATTGATCAGGTTGACGATCTCCTGGGTGGCCACCTTGTTGTTTTTTCTCCATAAAGCTTCTGCTTTCATAAAATAAACATCAGCATACCTGAAATACGGGAAATCACAACTAAGTGAATTTTTAGCCCCCTCGGGGATTTCATACTTGATTGCCCGCATACCATCTCTTTCACCTGTGGTCACACCATCAGGATCGAAGATTATTTCTTTCGTGTAGATCAGCAGAGAATCCTTATCTCTTGGATTCCATGGATCACACTTCAGGGGAGTTCCAACAACTCCCGTATTGGTTCCGAGATTATCATACAACTGCCCCTGCATCCATGTTTTCTCCAACCTGAGATCCTCAGGAGGGTATGTGTCGATGAATTCCGGAGGAGCACAAAAACCACCCCAATAATAGGTTTCTGTTTTTTGATGGAAATGATATTTCCAATGATGGGTCCATAGGTGAATGTGGAATGCTTCACCCCATTCATGGTAGGTTTCATCGTTTACGATCGGCAGAACCAATTCGCGAGAATCCAGATCATTCTCTTCAGAGAAGGGCGTGCTATAATCAACGTCCAGCCGGTAATTACCTGAATTCATAATTTCGTCACAGAGTGAAATCACCTTATCCCATTCCTGTGTACCCGACCAGACTTCGGCATTTAAATATACCCTGGCCAATAAATGTTTTGCTGCATATTTGTTCCACCGGGCATACCCCCGTTCATCCAGATAGGGTATGTTTTCTTCCAGTTCCTGGATAATAAAGTCGAATACGTCTTTTCTGGGAATGGTTTCCGGCAGGTAACCGTCGGGAACATCATATTGAGTCTCAAGTGGAACATTTCCAAAAAAGTCAATAAGATGATAATACCAGAAAACCCTGGCTACTTTTATTTCAGCAAGTGTTTTCTCTTTGTTTTCAAATTCCTGGTCCGCGAACTGGTAAAGTAACCTGTTGCATGTATTGACGCCCTGATAGAACTTCCTCCAGTTTCCAAGAAAGTGTTGATCATCAACAGTCCATAAATGTTGGTTCAGGCGAAAATATATCCCACCATCATACCATGCGCCTCCCCTTTTAGGTGTAATCCACAGGTCTGATGTCTCTTCAGCAGTATAGAGCCAACAACCACCGGTGTGTATTGCTTCTCCTGCAAAAAGCATCCTCATGTCGGAATAAACGGATCCGAGGGCAGCTGCTACATCTTCATCAGTGAAATTTTCATAGAATTTTTCTTCCGTCAGCAGGTCGTATACTTCTTCATCCAGGTCGGTACAAGTCCCAAGACCCAGAAAAAGAATGATTATCGATAAATAGATTTTGATTGATTTCATATTGGATAGATATTTAAAAACCGAGTTTAACGCCAAAAGTATAAGTCCTCGTCGTCGGATAACCGCCGGTATAATCCATGCCCGGTGAAAGGCCAAGGAAATTGATTTCCGGGTCAACGCCCTTATATTCAGTGAATGTATACAGGTTCAGGCTTGTGACATAGATCCGGGCAAATTTGACATATTTATTGTTAGCCAAGTCAAAATTATAGCCAAGGGTTATATTATCTATTTTAAGATAATCACCTTTCTCGATGTAATAGCTTACATAAGCGGGAGCGGTTTTCACCCAGGCTGTTGAACCATAAGGATGATCCAGAATGCTTGTAGGGAAATTATATTGTTGACCTTTTATAAAATTCTCCCAAAGCATTCTATGCTGGTTCAGTATCTGGTAATCAAACGTACCTCTAAGGGAAACTGTAAGATCAAGATTCTTATAGGACAGCGTTGTACTTAAACCTGCGAATATTTTCGGGATACCATTACCCAGGATTTGCCTGTCAGCCAACTCTCCATATTCACCATCAACGATCCATGCACCGGTCGAGTCAAGGCCCGTTGACTTCCAGCCAAAGAAATTACCCAATGGACTTCCTTCTTCAACAAGATGCGTCGGTTTTTGCACGGGTGCGCCGGTATGCCCGACCTCAAGGAAGTCTCGCTTATACTCTTCATTTGACAATTTGACCAGTTCATTGGTGTTGTATGAGAAATTACCGGTTGCTTTCCATTTAATATTGTGCGTATTGATCATCACTGCATCCAGGGTGATCTCGATTCCTTTGTTTGATATCTCACCCACATTGGCCAGGATTGTTGAAACAAGGTTTGGTGGAACAGGCACACTATAGGTGTACAATAGATCTTTTGTATTACGCGTATAGTAGTCAACACTACCTCCGAGTCGATAATTCAAAAAAGAAAAATCAAGGCCAATATTGGTTTCATGTTTTGTTTCCCATTTCAGGTTTGGATTGGCATTCATAGAGGGCCCCACACTGTATATCCACCTGCCTTTATAGAATGTAGGAGTATAATAATCAAATCTCATTTGGGAGAGATAGGGATTTGATGGTTCGGTTCCCGTGACCCCATATCCGATCCGGAGCTTGAGGTCATTAATAAAATTGGCTGTTGAAAGAAAACCTTCCTCAGAAATTCTCCAGCCTGCAGATAGGGCAGGAAACAGCCCCCATTTATTATTTTTCCCGAATTTAGATGACCCTTCTCGCCTGATACTTGCAGCAAAGAGATATTTGTTTTCATAACTGTAATTAAACCGGCTGAAAAAAGCGATCAATTTACTCATGGCTTTGTAACCGCCCATGGATGCATCCCCTTCTTTCAGGGCGTAACCAAGGTCAGGACGGTTATAGCTGAAGGCATCCGTGGGATAATTGTAGTTTCGAATACTGAAGCCTTCCCAGTTGAAATCCTGGTAACTGTAACCACCCAAAATGGTGAAATCGTGGCCATTGATTTCTTTGGTGTAGTCCGCGATCAGTTCAAGTGTTTTTTGTTGGTTTAAACTGGTATTTCTGCCTCCGTCCCCGGTCCTCGAGGTATTATAGAACCGGTTGCCGTACCAGCCGTTTAAATGTGTAAAACGCTGCAATGCCGTTACAAGTGATATGTTCAGTCCCCTGATTGGTTCTGCAACGATCTTGCTGTTGATCAGGGTTTGGTTCCATTTGATGTCTTCCCTGAATTCCTTTGCCATTTGTACTGCATTATCTACCCCCGCGAATATGGTGTAATTTCCCAGGCTGTCGATCACGGGTTCTGTAGGATTGGCAATCCGCGTTGCAAAATAAATATTGTTTTCATCGTTGGTCTGGCCCTGGGTAACCGTATTAGTAAGATTTACGTTGAATCGCAAACGGTTATCGAGTATCGAATGGTTCAGTCCTAACCTGAGCTGAAGTTCTTCTCTATTGGTATTGATCAGCAGACCTTCCTGGGACTTGTAATTCACTGAAGCTATATAATTGGTTGAAGAGGTACCACCATTAATGGATAGATTGTGCGTATGACTGAACGGTGTTCGGGATATCTCTTTCCACCAGTCCGTGCTGTAACCTTGATCTACGATTTCAAAAAAACCATCTGTTATTTCAGGGATCTCACGGTATTTCTCAGCGTAAAATACTTCAATCTGGTTCGATATCTGGTCCACGGAGAAATAGCCATGGTAGTTAACTGTAGGAGCGCCACTCACAGAAGCACCCTTCCTGGTTGTAATTAAAATAACCCCATTGGTCCCCCTTGTTCCATAAATTGCTGCTGCTGAGCCATCTTTCAGCACATCAATGCTTTCAATATCATCTGGTGATACCGTGTTAAGACTTCCCCCGGGGATGCCATCGATTACAATCAATGGTTGTGAATTGCCTTGAAGTGTTGATACGCCTCTTAGCATAAGTTGTACGTCTGGATTATTGGGGTCCCCGGAGGTTGTATTGATTGCCAGTCCGGCAACTTTACCTTTGATAAGTTGTACAGGATTATTAACACTTCCCTGGATGAAATCCTCCGATTTAACGCTGGAAATGGAACTGGTAATTGCTTCCCTTTTTTGCGTACCGTACCCCACGACTACAACTTCTTCCAGTCCGATCAGGTCTTGTTTTAAGGATACATCGATCTGCACTTGATCGTCAATCGGGATCTCTTGTGAAAGGTATCCCACATAGGAAAAAACCAGTACCTTATCCTCAGGCTCTACCTGGATGGTGTACTGCCCGCTCAAATCAGTTACAGCTCCCCTGGCTTTCCCCTTGATTTTGATGGTAACTCCGGGGAGGGGTTCACCGTTTTCGTTGGTTACTGTACCCTTAATTACGGTAGGTTGTTGCTTAGCGATAGCGGATGCTTGATTTTTACCTGTATTGCTCGTGATTGAAATTGCGCTGTTCCCGTTTTCATAGCCGTGATCTTTGGCAATCAGGCTACTGATATTAAAGAGTAGGAACAGTATCACCAAAACTATTGTCACGTTGCTTTTTGGTAACATCAACTGAAGTTTACATTTGTTTTCCTGATTCATTTTGGTTTTTATAAGTGCTGATTATTAGATGCTTTTCACCATGTCCATGCTGGATTTTCAGCCTGGCTTCTTATGGAAATTGAATTGTGCAATTGGTCCAACATCAACAATCTACAATAAGCTATTTGCAGAGCAGCTTATTGTAGATTGCTGATGAAAGGGTTGTGGAATACCTTATTGCTTAATGATCTTAGATACTTCCACCTGGCCATCGAATTTTTGGATCTTAACCAGGTATATCCCCTTGGAAAGGTCACCGACAGGCACACGGTAGAAGTCTTGTTTTGCTGTATTCAATCTTTTGACCACCCTACCGTTGATACTATAGATGGTTATCTCATCGACTTTCCCAATTCCCTTAAGTATCAGTTCATCCGTAACCGGATTATTGAGGTAATAGGATATTTTGCCTGAACGATCCCGGAATACGGTTGTAGCCGCAGGTTCGTAGGGGTCCATTTCACTGTCGATAATGATGTCGTCGAAATATACATTAACATCATTATCCAGAGGATCAGCAGTCCAGCCTCCCTCTTCGGTAGCGTTCATGACAGCCATGAAATAAAACCTTGACCAGTCATGATTTGTGGCTGCTGTATCTGAGAAATCAAAAACGTAATCAACCCATACGTTTGGAGTAGGGCAAGGAACTCTTGTTGGGGGATCTTCATACTTCCCTGATTCGGAAATTCCGTCATCCGTTCTGATTACCTGTAAGGCACATGGATCCGTGTTATCCTTCATCATTTTGACATGGATGTAGACGGCATCTCCACTAAATTGAATATCATATGCTTGCAATTCTGACATTGCAGCAGACCATACTGGTGCATCTTTGGCTTTGATCCACAGCATTACGGAATCACTGGGATTCAGGTCGCTTTTATCCGGATTGGCAACGATTTCCGGTTGTGGGGCATCTTGATGTGCATTGATCCATTCGGGAGTTTCTGCACTGTTTTCAAAAGTCTCAAGCACAGTTTTTTGTCCCATTGTATAACCTACAAATGCGGATACTAGAATTAAAGAGTAAAGCTTTTTCATGGTAATAAAGTTTTGGTTAGTAATACAATTTTATGGAAATATGCGGTTTGAGCAATTCAATATATTTCCAAATAGATGGATTTTTTGGTCAACTGAGAAAAATCTGCATCCCGAAGCTTTTAAATTTTCCCAGTCCTTTTGCAAACAAGTTTGATAGCGTCATATCCGAGATTGCTCACCCCGGGTCATCATGTTTTAGTACGTTAATTATCAGTTTTGTGGAGATTAAAAAAAGTGTATCTTTACAAATCAGGAATTAAATTCCGCAATTGTAAAGATGATTATAACGCGAGATATACAGGAACACGTTAAGAGACTTGCAGGTAAATTTCCTGTTATCAGCATTACCGGACCCAGGCAAAGTGGTAAGACAACTCTTTCGAAGATGTGTTTCCCTGATTTGGAATACGTTAACCTCGAGATGCCTGATTCCCGTTCCTTTGCTGAGCATGATCCGAAGCGCTTTGTTAGCAGGTTCACGAAAGGTGTCGTTATTGATGAAATCCAGTATGTTCCCGAATTGTTTTCATACATTCAGGGTATTGTTGATGAGAATTCCCGCACCGGGCAGTTTATCATAACCGGCTCGCGGAATTTTTTGCTCATGGAAAAGACAGCCCAAAGCCTGGCAGGAAGGGTTGCTGTTATCAATCTCCTGCCATTCTCAATGGAAGAACTTAACGGAAATAGTTTGCTGCCCAATAATTTTGAGAATTATCTGTTCCATGGTTCCTATCCCCGGATCTATGATAAAAAAATATCCCAGGAAGATTTTTACCCGTCCTACATACAATCCTACCTGGAAAGAGACGTGCGGAACCTTTCGAACATTATGAACCTGACCCTGTTTAAGAACTTCCTTGAGGTTACAGCCGGAAGAACCGGTCAGGTCATTAATTTCACATCCATCTCCAACGAACTGGGTGTGGACCAAAAAACCGTGAAGAACTGGTTTTCCATTCTGCAGGCCAGTTTTATTGTTTTTTTTGTTCGTCCATATGTAAAAAATTACAATAAGCGACTTGTAAAAAGTCCTAAAATGTATTTTTTTGATACGGGTTTCGCGTGTTCTTTGCTCGGCATTAACTCCGTCCATGATGTCTCCCGTCACTTTCTCAGAGGAGCGCTGTTCGAAAATCTGATCTTGTCGGAATTGATGAAGCTTTATTATAACAAGACCCAACAACCTCGATTATACTTCTGGAGAGATAATACCGGGAATGAAATTGATTGCATCATTCAATCGGGAAACAGGGAAAAAGTTGTGGAAATAAAGTCGGGGACCACCATTGCATCTGATTTCTTCAAAGGACTGGAATATTATCGCAAGCTCTCCGGCTTACCCCCTGATAATTTCTATTTGATCTATGGTGGCAAAGAGGAGCAGGATAGGAGTTCGGGTAAGGTTTTGGGCTGGGATCAGGTAGCAGAATTGGTTAAATAAATATAGTAGATGTTCAATTGATAGCGTAATTGAAGAAAGAAAAAATTCACCAGATCTTTTTTGATTCTATTGGCTCAGGTTTGACACAGCATATAGAGGGATTACAATTATTTTGCCATATTGTGAGAAGTTTTCAAGGGATATGCGTATACCATAAGAAGATTTTTTCTCATTGATAAACAGGTTCAGGCTCTGCATTTTTCCGGTACTACCTGATTTAATTTCAACAGGTACAATCTGATTTCCTTTTTCTATTAAATAGTCAACCTCAGCGTTACTCCCTCTTTTTTCTCTGTGCCAGTAGTACAATTGATTTTTTTCTGTTTCCCGGCCGTATTTTATCAATTCAACACCCACAAATGCTTCAGCAATACTTCCTCTATTCAGGATGTCAATGTTTTCCGCGACCATTAAATCCGTGATTCTCAGTCCTGCAATTTGTTGAAAAATACCGCTATCATGCAGAAGACATTTAAAGTTTTTTAAGTTTGCTTTCGAACCCAATGGAATGCCCTGGCCGGAGGAATGGTATACTTTATAAACGAGCCCTGCCATTTCAAGTAGATCCAGGGCTTCTTTGGCTTGTGCCGGATTCGACAGGGAACCGGCTTTAGAATATATGTATTTTCCGCCGGCCTGATAAACTACCGAGTTCATAACTTCGCGGAGGCGCAATACCGGAATCCGTTTTTTATACTTTACAAAATCGTCCAAATAGGAAGTCGCGATGTCCGATAATGCATGTTGCACCGATTTCATATCGGTACGATTCCCGATGAAAGTTTTGACGACCTCCGGCATCCCCCCGATCAACAGGAAATACCTTAAGTATTCCTTTAGTTTTTCATGGAAAGCTGAAATTATCGGGTTTTCAGCTGATGCTTCCTTTTTCATTTCAATTAATGCATCCTCCTCATTTGCCAACAGAAATTCATCAAATGACATCGGATACATATACAATGAACGGATGCGGCCAACACCCCAGGAAGTTAGGTCGGAAAGCGCAAACTCAAGTAAGGAGCCAGCTGCAATAACATGCAATTTTGGTTTTAATTCATAAAAGTAGCGGAGTGCCTGGATGGCTTTCGAACAGCTTTGAATCTCGTCAAAGAATAATAGCGTCTCACCTTCAATAATTGGAATCCTGAGATAAGCAGATAGATTTGTGCAAATTCTTTCAGGGTCCAGATTCTGATCGAAAAAACTATGCGTTTCTGTATTCTTTTCAAAGTTTATCTCCACGAAATACTTGAACTCTTTTGCCAGTTCCCTTACAATGTATGTCTTGCCGACCTGACGGGCTCCGCGTAACATCAAGACTTTTCGATTTTCGTCAGTTTTCCAATCTGAAAGTGAATCTGAGATTTGCCTTCTCATTTTTTAAAACATTAAATAATCAAGGCTAATATAGCGATTTATGATTAAATAATCAAGGCTAATATTCAAAGATTGTATTAAGTAGTCAAGGCTAGATTGCCGGTCCTGTAAGATAATATTTGTCAGAAATTTAGTTTCCTCACCCAGTTTCCAATTTCATTAAGGGTGTTTTTTCAGGGGTTGTTCCCTTTTCCATGGAGATCCCTTAGAAACTGCCTTTTGCCCGGCTGGTTCAATCCGCTTCTGCCTCGAAGAAGGCTCAAACTTCGTTCAGCAGTTCCCGACACAGGCAAATCAGAAAGGTCTGCCTTTGGTAGCTTTTAAATTTCAGGATGGCTTTGC
>CAYQQR010000044.1:0-35446 GCA_964420035.1 uncultured Bacteroidaceae bacterium
AGGTCCCCTGCCCGCGTGCCGTCGCCAGAGGCTATGGCCGCCGGTGACCGGCAGGGACGACGGACAACGGACCACGGCCGTTGAAAGTATAGATTAAATAAGTTCTCGCTTCAGAATAAAACCCATATCGATGAAAATATTATCGAAATCTGTAAACGTACCGTCGTCTGTGGTCGGTGGTCCGTGGTCAACTCTGTCGTCTGTGGTTTGTGGTCCGTGGTCGTTTCAGCACCGTTCGGTACCCTTATTACAGCGAAGCTGCTAAGATTTTCGGGACGAGAAGCAGCGGCACCGAGCACCTGGGGGAACGGGCAACAACGTCAGCGGAACAATACAACCGCAGCTTTACCGTTAGATTATGAAATGCTTACACGTGCTCTTCTTTTAAGCCTCCTGCTTCTTCCTGCCAGTGTGCAGGGGCAGTATTATGCTGCAAAGCTGGATGTCCTGGGTTTCATAATCGACCAGGACCAGTTCCTCTGGAGGGCTTCCCTGGAACGATCTTTCGGACAGAAATTCAGTCTGGAAGCCGGTGTGGAAAACGGTACATTCGAGTCGGGTACCCTAAGCTCATCCGGCCTGTTATACGAAGTTTATAGTGTTCAGGGCCTGGGCATCCTTATCGGTGCCCGCTATTATCCCTTTGCCGTCAACAAACCCGCTCCCCTTGGTTTCTTTGTTGGCGCCTACGGGCGGCACCGGAACCTGACAGAGGTCTACAATGACCGTTATTATATTAAAACAAGGGGTTTTGAAATGGGGGGCGGACTGAACCTGGGATATAAGTTCAAGTTCCGGAACACGACCATAGAAGGGATCGTCGGTATGGGCGGAGGAGGCGGGAGCTGGTCCGGGATCAACGAACGCTTCCTCATCGACGAGGAATTCGATTACAACTTCAATGACATCACCCACCATGTAAGACTGGAGCTCTCGGTGGGGTTTATCTTTCCGTATATGGATAACCAGTAGGTAGTATGTAGTAGGAAGTAAGAAGTATGTAGTAATAATGCAATGCAAAAAAAAATCCCCGGAATGAGTTGCCGGGGATCATATTCGAGAATTAATCCATCAGATCAGGCTTCTATTTAAAAAAGTGCTTCTTACTTAAGCCTGATTTTTTATCATCCCAATCATAATATTTCAGTGTTCCCTTGAAAGAACCGGTTACTTTCTTACCTCCTTCTGCAGTACAATCAAAGGTGATGGTGTAGGTGTTGCCGTCCTTGCTTACAGTCACGGTTCCGGCGGTGATCTCTATCCATTCCCCTTCTTCAGTTTCCACATCGAAATCCAGTGCAAAATCAGCATAATCGAATGACATTGCATCCATAGAAGATTCATCATATTGGTAGGTTCCCGCTTCGAGAACGGTTGCGCTGCTGGTATACATCTCAAAATAAATGATCGCACCGCTTCCACTGGCAGAGTCAATCTCACCCTGGGTTTCATAAATAGTTATGGAAGATGACAGCAGGATCAGGTCCAGGTTGTATATTGATTCGTCAACCAATCCGTAATTCTCAAGAAACCCCTGACCAAGATTGTATTCGGTACCGTCATATTTCAGATGGTTTTTCTGACCGTTGTCATCGTCATCATCTTTTTTACATGATGCCGTAATAACCAGTGCCATTGCCAATACAACGGCCAGCCAATTGAATCTTTTTTTCATTGTGAATGATTTTTTGTTAAGAATGGTTAAAACTACATAAATACCTTGTACGATAAAAATAAGTTTTCATTAAGGAGCTTTTTTCCAGTCTACGCTAAAGCTTCGACTGGCGCAGCTGGTGGCCGGTTTCTAGCTTCCGGTTATCAATTATAGTGGGTGCCGGTGGCGCCGCCAGAACTCAAAATGGGTGAGGGAGCCGAAAGTAAAGATCGTGTTCAGCCATGGGTAACCGGGAAGTAATATAATATATATGCATTATGAAGGATTGTCTTCGCCCCCTTCTTCAGCCTCTTCTGTTTCTTCAACTTCCTCCCCGGCTTGTTCTTCCTCCTCCAGGGCTTTTTTATAATTGGCGATCTTTTGGGCGCTGTCCTTGACCACACTCAATTGGTCGGCCGTAATCTTTCTGGACAAGCGAACGGCTTTCAGGGAACTGTTCGCGCTTTTCGTAGCTTTCAGTATTCTTGTCGGGGGTCTTATTTTCGTTGCATTTTCAACCAAAGTTATCCCGTTGGCTTCCAGGTCGGCCAGGTTGTTATCCAGATTCCCGATGGCGATCTGAATATCTTCTATCAGCATCAGGTCGTTGTCCAGGTTGTCGATGGTGACTTCCATGGTTCCCTCGTCATAAGCCTTCATGTCGGCTTTCAGCTTGTTGACTTTGGTATCGGTCTTCAGGACTTCGGCCAGGGTGGCATAGGACGTGTTCTTGAAATTATCGTACTGGGCCAGCCTGATGTCGTCGGGCATGTTCTCCAGGTGTTCCCTGGCCTCCTTTCGAAGCTCGTCCTGAGCATATGCAGAACCAACAAGCAATATCGCGGAAAAAATAAACAAGATTTTTTTCATAAGGCTTTGGAATTAATTCAGGGTAAAATTAAAGAATAGATGATAACTACATCTTAAATTCGGTGAAAATATGAAATTGTTCTCAGTTGTCGGTTAAATACATGATTAAGGAAGATTTATTTTTTTAATGAAAAATAATTCGGAAATGAATGAATGATATTTCAGGGGTTTGGGTATTAAGGTTATAAACCAACCTTAATCATTATGGCCACAATAGAAAAATTCGAAGAACTCCAGTGCTGGCAATCAGCCAGAGAGTTATGTAAAGAGATTTCAGAATTTGTTCAGGAACATGAATTCAGAAAAAATTTTGTATTGGTAAAACAGATTATGTCCTCCAGCGGATCCAGCATGGATAATATTGCTGAAGGCATTGAACGTGGGGGGAACAAAGAGTTTATCTACTTTCCGGGAATTGCCAGAGGATCTCTCGATGAAGTTAAATCCCAGCTATACAGGGCATTTGACCAAGGATATATCGATAATACGAATTTGGAAAAGACTTATAAGCTTTGTACAAAAACCGGAAAGCTTATCACCGGCCTAATCAATTACTTAAAAACATGTGACAGGAAAGGATTCAGATTTAATCAAAAACTCTCTGTAACATCAAAAAAGGATGAAGAGAACCTTGAAAGAAAATCCAACAAAAACGAGAAAGCCAAAAAAACCGAGAACCGAGAACTGAGAACCGAAAACCAACCGACAACCAACCGAGAACCGACAACTACTTCTGTTTCAGTTTCGCCCAGGTATCCCTCAAAGTTACCGTCCTGTTGAAAACAAGCTTCTCCCCGGATGAGTCCGGATCCAAGCAAAAGTAGCCGATGCGCTGGAACTGGAAATGATCCAGTGGTTCGGCATCCTTCAAAGAAGGTTCCGCGAAGCCCTGCACGATTTCCAGGGAATAGGGATTCAGATGGTCCTTGAAGGTTTCTCCTTCCTGAACGTCATTGGGATCTTCCACATTGAACAGGCGGTCGTACAATCTTATTTCGGCTGGTAAAGCGTGCCGGGCCGATACCCAGTGCAGGGTGCCCTTGACTTTCCGGTTGGCCCGGGGACCGCCGGACCGGGTTTCCGGATCATAGGTACAATGCAGTTCGGTAATGTTGTCCTGATCGTTCTTGATAAAATCTTCACACTTGATGATGTAGGCGCTTTTCAGTCTGACCTCCCTGCCCGGACCCAGGCGGAAGAATTTCTTCGGGGGGTCCTCCATAAAATCATCCTGTTCGATGTAGAGCTCGCGGGAGAAAGGTAGCTGGCGGCTGCCCATGCTTTCGTCCTCCGGGTTGTTGATGATCTCCATTTCCGCTTCCTCATCCTCCGGGTAATTGGTGATGATCACTTTCAGGGGCCGGATAATGCCCATCACCCGCGGTGCCCGCCTGTTCAGGTCGTCGCGCAGACTGTGTTCCAGGAGGCCCACGTCGATCATGCTTTCGATCTTGGTCACCCCGATCCGGTCGGCAAAGTTCCGGATGGATTCCGGTGTAAATCCCCTTCGGCGCAGACCCGAGATAGTGGGCATCCTGGGATCGTCCCATCCGCTCACAAAACCTTCCCGGACCAGCTCGAGAAGCTTGCGCTTGCTCATCACCGTGTAGTTCAGGTTCAGCCGGGCAAACTCGATCTGTTTGGGCCGGTATTCCTCCGTGGCCAATTCTTCCACCAGCCAGTCGTACAGGGGGCGGTGTACTTCGAATTCCAGGGTGCAGATGGAATGGGTGATGCCCTCGAAATAGTCTGATTGACCGTGGGCAAAATCGTATGTGGGGTAGATGCACCAATCATCACCCGTACGGTGATGCGGAACGTGTTTGATCCTGTACAGAACCGGGTCGCGCATGTGCATGTTGGGGGAGGCCATATCGATCCTGGCCCGCAGGACATGGGTGCCCTCTTTGAATTTCCCGGCTTTCATCTTTTCGAACAGGTCCAGGTTTTCCTTTATCGAACGGGTCCGGCAACGGCTTTCTACCCCGGGTTGGGTTGGGGTGCCCCTTTGCTTGCTGATTTCCTCCACCGACTGGTCATCCACATAGGCTTTTCCGTCACGGATCAGTTGCAGGGCAAACTCGTACAAGCTGTCGAAATAATCGGAGGCATAATATTCACGGTCTTCCCAGTTGAATCCCAGCCAGCGGACATCCGCCCTGATGGAATCGATGTATTCCAATTCTTCCTTTTCCGGGTTGGTATCGTCAAAGCGCAGGTTGCACTTGCCGTTGTATTTTTCTGCAAGACCGAAATTCAGGCATATGGACTTGGCATGACCGATATGCAGGTAGCCGTTGGGTTCGGGAGGAAAACGGGTGTGCACACGGCCATTGTTCCTTCCTTCCTGCAGGTCCTTTTCTATGATGCTTTCTATAAAATTGAGGCTCTTTTCTTCAGGCATGATCCCAATGGGTTTTGATCTGCAAATTTAGGGGAAAAAATTGATGCTATAACAGGGGAAGCATAGTCATTAATATTTTCGTAGATTTAATGATCAAAACCGACGATCATGAAATATATAAAGACTTTGTTCCTCCTGGCGGTCTTTTCTTCCCTGAATTTAAAGGCTCAGGAAACCATGGAGAACTTTAATCCCGGACAGGTAAGCCTCACTCCGGAGCGTTACCTGGACCATCCTCAATTCAGTGTACTGTGTTTTCACAACAATTATCCTGTCGGGAAACAGGGAGGAGTGGAGTTCATCCTGCGCGACCGGCGTTTGATGACCAACGGGAATGTGGTTTTCGAATACACGGATGTCATTAGCCCCGAACCTTTCGTGGATGGGGCCGTATTGCCCAATGGCACACCCGAAAAAGAAATAATAAAGGATCAACGCGGTGTCCAGGTAAGCTTTAAGGTTCCTGAGGCAGAAATCGATTGTCATATCCGGACCTACCCGGTGGAAACCGGTATCAAAGTGGAATTGTGGCTGGAAGACGAATTGGATGATCAGTATGTTCGCGAAGGAAATTTCCGTATGGAACTGTTTCCGGGCATCCTTTATAATCGAAGTTATTTTACAGATAAGGAAGAAGGATTTTTCCCCCGATATTTTAATGGACATATGGATGAAAAGGGAAGGATCCGGGCCATGGCCCGGGGAAGTGTATTTCACATAGCACCCGAAATGCCGGAGATCAGTTTTAACGTACGTTCAGAAACCGGTACGATCAGACTCATCGATGATCGCGGTGCTTCCCGGATCGGCTGGTTCGTCCTTGAAGAAACCATTCCTTTCGGGACTGACGGAGCTGCTGTTTCCTGGATAATAGAACCGGTATTGTTTGAAGATTATGTTCCCCCGCCAAAGATCCTGACCAACCAGGTAGGGTATTATCCTGCACGGAAAAAGAAGGCTGTACTTGAATTCATGGAAAAACCCCGGGAAGATCTTCGGGTGGAACTGGTCCGTTTACAATCCGATGGCAGCGGGCAGATCATCGAAGAATTGCCGGCAGAATCCTGGGGTTCTTTCCTTCGTTACTGGTATGCTGTAGCCGACTTCAGTCATGTAGAGGAAAGCGGGATCTACAGGATTCAGTACGGTGATGCATCCGGTTCCTGGTTTGAAATAAAACCGGATGTATATGCCACCGGGGTATGGCAGCCGGGTTTGTACAATTATTTTCCGCAGCAGATGTGCCATGTGCAGGTCAGGGAAACCGGCAAGCTCTGGCATTCCGCCTGTCACCTGGACGACGGGGTCCAGGCCCCCCCGAACACCAGTTTCTTCGACGGCTTCCGGCAGGGACCGGAAACCCTGAATGATTACCAACCTGATCAGACCATTCCCGGGCTGAATCAGGGTGGCTATCATGATGCCGGGGACGACGACATCAACACCCATTCCACGGGTAATGCCATCTATCACCTGATCCTTGCTGAGGAAGCCTTTGACTTGCCCGGCGACCAGACTCTTATTGATTATGAAAAGAAAGAAGTGGAGATCTTTGTTCCCGACGGGGAAAAAGACGCCCTTCAGCAAATCGTGCACGGCCTGCGTTTTCTATTGCCCCAGTTCGATATATCGGATCACAGCATCGTGGGGGTGATCAGTCATGATTTCGAGACCTATTTACAATCGGGCGACTGGTCGGGGCAGACCGACAACCTTTTCTATGATCCCAATATGGCGGAAGACCAGCGGGACGGCACCTATTCCGGGAAGAACGACGACCGCTACATCTTTACCACCCCTGATTCCAGGCGGGACTATTACGTATGTGCCATTTTTGCCGCGGCTTACCGGGTGCTGAAGGAGGCCGAACCCGAAATTGCGGCCGAATGTCTGCAGAAGGCCATGCGGATATGGCAGGTCCAGTCGGAGCAGGAACCCGACTTTTACGGTAACGTGGGTACCGGTGGCAGCCTGATCGACAGGAAAACCCAGGCCGCGGCGGATCTTTACCTGAGTACGGGCAACCGGGATTACCTGCTGGAGATTGAAAAGGACAAGGAAAAGATCCTGGATGAGATTGAACTGACCGCCTGGTCCCTGGCCCGGGTCCCTGAAGAAGATTTTTCAGAGGCTTTTTATAAAGAATATAAAAAGGTCCTGAAGGAGTATGCTGCTTCCTTATCGGAACAACTGGGACAGAATCCTTTCGGGGTCATCTACCCCACGCGGGTCTGGGGGATCGGATGGGAGATCCTCTGGCTGGCGACCGAGTATTATTATTTGCATGAATCCTTCCCGGAACTGTTTCCCCCGGATTATCTTAACGATGCGGTTGATTTTGTACTGGGCTGTCATCCCGGTTCGGATATGAGTTTTGTCAGTACGGTAGGCAGAAAATCGCTGCTCAGTGCCTTTGGCATCAACCGGGCCGATGAATCCTACCAGGCGGGCGGGGTATATTCCGGTACGGCCATGATCCTGCCCGATTTTCCGGAGCTCAAGGAGAACCATCCCTATCTCTGGCAGCAATCCGAGTACATGATCCACGGGACCTCTCCATTTATTTTCTGTGTAAGGGCCGTGGAGCATATCAACGGGGTGGAACCCTAGGACTTAATTTCGTATATTTGGTCTATGGGACAGATCCAGATCGAAAATATGGAGTTCTATGCTTTTCACGGTCATTACCGTGAGGAGCAGATCGTGGGCAACAAGTTCCTGGTCAACCTGACCATCAATACCGATCTGAGCAAACCGGCGGGTTCCGATGAGCTGAAGGATGCGCTGAACTACCAGCGGGCCTACCGGATCATCCAAGGCGAGATGGAGAAAAAATCCAAGCTCCTGGAGCACATTGCCAAAAGGATCCTGGATGCCATTTATGATAATTTCGACGGCATCAGCAAAGTTACCGTAAAGGTTTCAAAGATGAACCCGCCCATGGGCGGGGGCAGGATCGAGAAAGTAAGTGTGACCCTGAGCCGATGAGCTGGCGTATCGATGTAAAACCGGGAATCAAGACCTGCCCTTCCTGTGGAAAGCCATTTCGCTGTGAAGGGGAGCAGGATTGCTGGTGCGAATCCTACCCGATCCACCGGAAGGATATGGTGCGGTTGATGCGGGATTACGACGATTGTCTCTGTCCGGAATGCCTGAGGGAGTATGCCGAGGAGTGAGGGTCAGAATCTAGTTTGAAGCCTTCATTTCTCTAAGTCTCTAAGTCTCTAAGTCTCTAAGTCTCTAAGTCTCTAAGTCTCTAAGTCTCTATGTCTCTGTGTCTCTGTGTCTCTGTGTCTCTGTGTTTTGGTATTTAAGAGTAGTTGGATATATTGATGGATTTAGATAGAATGCTTATAAATAACATTCACTAATGAAATTTTCCTGTGATCCGATTACGATATTTTACTTCTGCAGGGATTAAGGAGAAATGGCATCAATTAAAAAATTTGAGGACATTAAATGCTGGCAAAATGCCAGGATTTTGAATAAGCAATTATTCATACTAACAAATCGTCCGGACTTTAATAATGAATACAGGTTCAGATCCCAATTAAGGGCATCTGCCGGATCCGTTATGGACAATATCGCCGAAGGTTATGAACGCGGCGGAGATAAAGAGTTTATTCAGTTTTTATACATCTCCAAGGGTTCCCTCGGTGAAGTAAAATCCCAGGTATACCGGGCATTTGATTTTAAGTATTTTTCGGTTACTGAAAAGAATGAATTAATGGCTAAAATAGAATCGATTTCAGCTCAAATAAAGGCCCTTATAGAGTATTTAAAAGAATCGAATTTCTCCGGGATTAAATACAAGTCCAATAAACCTAAAAATCCACCAGACGGTCAGACTCGAGACCCTGAGACAATGAGACCCCGAGACGATGAGACTCCGAGACGATGAGACAGATTTGACAGCCTACTTACACCTTCGCTTACAGAACTCGAAATACATCCCCCAGTTCCCTGGTGCATTGATGCGCTGACCTTCGGCCCAGGCGGATTCCTCCTGGTTGTTTTCGCCTTTTACTTCGGCATGAAAGGCAATTACCGGGCATTCGGGGAGATCGGCCATTTTGAATTCAAAAACCTGAGCACCCACGGGTTCTTCAAATTCCTCCTTGTCGGGGAAATGTCCCGGCACGGGGTTGCCTGCAGGATTCACCGGCAAAGCATCCAGGGTTCCGATGTACAGGTGGGATTCTTCCAGCAACCATCCTTCCCGGGTCATGTATACCTGCACCACCAGGTTTTCCTGGTTGTTGTAAACGATCACCTGGCCGACGGGCAGGTCTTGTCCGGCAAGTAAAGGAACGGTCAGTGCCGTACCACAGATGGCGGCAGGGTCGACCACCGGGGTTCCCGGGAAATTAAGGCCCAGGAACAAACTAAGCAGAATAAGTCGCATGGCGTGAAAGATTAGAGGTCGCGGGCGGATTCGAACCGCCGTACGCGGTTTTGCAGACCACTGCCTAGCCACTCGGCCACGCGACCTGGTTTTTTCAATACGTCAATATCCTGATCGCGGGCGGATTCTCCCGAAGGGATGCCTATGGCAGAACCGCCGTACGCGGTTTTGTCCCGAGTACTCGGGGCCTAGCCACTCGGCCACGCGACCCTTGTTTGGATTGCAAAGATATTAATTCCTGTGTAATTGCGCCAAATCATTGGTCTTCCGATACATACCATTTTGCAATGGTATGCGCTGCTTTAATTTTTTCAAGCAGTTCGGCCATTTCCCTTAATTTTTCGGGATTTTCGCCAGCAAGGTTATGTTCCTCGAGCGGATCGGTTTGCAGGTCGAAAAGGTATTCGGTATCTTCCGGTGCAATCAGGTGCATTTTATTTTCATCGCCCTTGTTATGCCTGTTATAAGCCCATGCCGAACGTTCATTTGCTTCGATATATTTCCATTTGCCCACGCGCAATCCAAGCCCATCGCTTGATTGTTGTACGATGTACTCATTTCCGTTTTCTGATTCTCCCAGAAGGGCGGGTAACACATTGCGGCTGTCAAAGAATTGATCTTCAGGCAGTTTTCCACCAACCAAATCAGCAAAGGAAGCAAGGAAATCAACCTGGCTTAGCAGCGCGTTTGACACTTTCCCTTTTTCGACGCGTGAAGGCCACTGAATAAGAGTTGGCATACGGGTACCTCCTTCGTAAGCAATGTATTTACCACCTTTTAATCCGGCGCCGGGATCATGCCCGTTATGATCTTCGAGCGTCCCGTCATAATACCCGTCGAAAAACACCGGGCCGTTATCACTCGAGAAAATAATGATGGTATTATCCCATAGGTCATTTTCCTTCAGCACGCGCAGCATTTCACCAACAATCCAGTCGAGTTCATGAACGTGGTCACCCCTGAGCCCCGCGCCGCTTGTTCCGACAAAACGTGGGTCAGGTATTCGGGGAACATGGTTCTGGTGCATGGACAGGAACAGGAAAAAAGGCTTTCCGTCTTCTTGTGTGATGAAGGCTTCAGCCTTTCGGGCAAATACATCGGTCATCGTTTCATCATCCCACCAGGCTGCTTTACCGCCAGTCATGTGTCCTATACGGCTGATTCCATTAACTATAGTTCCCGAGTGCTGAATATCGGCTCCATAGCGCAGCAGTTCGGGATGGCTCAAACCTGTAGGAAGATTGCCCACCAAGGCATCGCTTTGTCCCTGGCCAAATTTTCCGAACCGTTTTTCCTGGAATTCGTGGTGCGCCTCTTTAGGGTATTTTATATACAAGGGGTCGGCGGTGTCGAGGTTATGCACCCTGTGTCCGTCGATATAGACCGTCGGCACGCGGTCGTTAGTGACAGGCAGCAAAAACGATTCGTCGAAGCCTGTTTCAAGAGGGCCCGGTTTAATTTCGGAATTCCAGTCGATACCGGCAAACTTGTCGCCAAGACCCAGGTGCCATTTGCCGACAATTCCCGTTCGGTAACCATTTTGGTGAAGCATTTCAGGCAAAGTAAAGCTGGCGGGTTCTATGCACATGGGATCCTCGGCCGAAAGTATACCCGAACCGGATAAGCGAAATGCATATTTGCCGGTAAGCAGCGAAAAACGGCTCGGCGTACACATCGCCGATGTTGCATAAGCGTTGGTGAACCGGATACCGTTTTCAGCAACGGCATCAATGTTTGGTGTTCGTATCAGTTCTGCACCGTAACAACCCAGGTCTCCTATGCCTACATCATCGGCATAAATTATCAGGATATTGGGCTTTTGCTCTTTTTCCGAATTCTTTGAGGAAGAACAGCCATAGACAAGAAACAAATAGACTAATAAGGAAAAAACTAATTTTTGCATGATAATCTCAAACTTAAGTCCGGTAAACAAAGATATAAAAGTTTAGAAAGGCTGAATACCCGCGCGATTATAATGATACCGGCGGTACGCCTGAAGCGACACTTTCCTTTTCTGGATCGGGCGGTTATAGCAGGGTAAGGGGAAAACAATAAAAATTCTCATTGCATTTGAATATGATTTTCCCAGACACGCACCCAAAGATATACTTCCCCGCATCAGAATGTTATGGAGTACCATCCCGGCCGGTGGACCGGTGCCACCCGGCCACGCGAAGATTGATTGAATTGCTGAGATGTTAAATCCTCTGTAATAGCACCAGGCTACCGGGCGGAGAAGGAATAGTCCGCTACCGGCCTCTGCAAAATGAAGTGGCAGGAGATTTTTCTGATCAACTGGTTTTTTGCTTATTTGTCATGGAAGACCGTAATGGTTGAACAACCCATATATCCGGGAGCACCATCAAACAGAATCTGGACCGGATCGGTTCCTGAAATATGGCTTATTTTCAATATTAGATATTTGTTCCTTCCTGACATGGGGTTTGTTCCTTCCAGTGGGCTTTGAGCGGGATCTTGCTTGATCTGGCAAGCCGTTGTTTCATTTATGTGGGGGATCTCCACATTTTCCGTCACAATTAGTGTTTCATCACTGCCATCCTTCAGGATGAGATCCAGCCTGACCTCGCAATCGGAATCCGTGTAAAAGGTAAGGTCACATCCAACAATGCCCTTTACAATGTTCCTTTCAAGATAAATATCCCAGGATACGGAATTAAGCTGGTTGCCAGGATAGATATAATTGGCTATATAATTCCACTCACCGGAAGAACCGGGGGTTTGACTCAGTTTGCCTTCATGCCTCAAATAATAAGTAACCGGCTCGGCAACCTTAAATTCTTCAGACTCATCTTTCTCACAGGAAAGGACAAGGGGGATCAGCAGGAACAAATGAAATAAATAGTTATTTCTCATAATTTCTCTGTATATTTTGTTGGCGATAAATTCAGAAAGTATCAGTTAAAGTTGCTCATTAGAATTTTGCCTTAATGGAAAAAATAAATTCATTATTGGGGCCCATTACCAGTGCGAAGCTTGTTTTCTTTTTTTCTTTTCCCCTGCGGATATACTGGTAAACCGAATATCCGACTGATACGACCGATATTCCACCCAAAATATAACTCATAGTATAGAATGCATCAGCATTTTTGCTGGCCTGGTTATAATCTTCAAGGCTCTCGGCCCGGTTCTTTTCCTTAATATATCCATTGGCTTTAAAAGCACAGGCAACAGCACCCACGCCACAAGCCAGACCTCCTATCAATGCCCCTTCACGTTTCATTTCAAACTGAGAACCTCCTTTCGCTCCCTGTTGCATCTGATCCATAATCAGGGCCAGGGTGGGATCCACCGGTCCCTTTTTAGCCGAAACGATACGAATGAGAGGCCGGGCACTTGCTGACAGGCTCTCAACATCGTCAAAGATATTCCATACAATACGCTTATTTTCGCCCCCCTGAATATCTTTTTCAACATCACCGAAAACCGTTGAAGGCCTGATCTTATTATTCTTCCCATCAATGAAGAATAGTTCAATCTCATAACGTTCCAGGGGGGAGGTGTTGACCAGATCATAAACGATAACAATCTCATTTTCTTCAGGATCAAAATAAAAGTGCACATTACTCACCTCGGGTTGTTTGTCCTGCGAATAAAGAGTGGCGGTTGGCGAGGCAAACATAAGAAGTATCAGGAACCATGTCTTTTCATGAAGACACATATAACACATTTCCTTAGGCTAGTTTCAAATATATTAAAATGCTGAGAATAAAGCAATTTAATCCGCCTTCGCGATCCGCTTCGGCGGACGGGAAGGCTGTATATAATTGGCTTCGTCGGGCTCTTAAACCCGGTTCCCCGGAGCTTGTTCCGGAATTCAGGGTCCGGGGCTTGCCCCGGGGTTCATACCAGTTGATTGGTTTTGATGAAATTACAATTTGTAATGGTATCAATATTTAGTAACTTGAAATACTAATCCTCCAAAAATCTGTTTGAATGATAATCCATGGTATATCGCTTCATTTTTTTAATCATAAACCGCGACACATTATTCTGATCTTTTTTTTGTTTGTTCCTTTTTTCTGCTCTTCATTGCTATCACAAAACTGGCTTTCCATTGCTTACCAGAAAGGTAAATATGGTTTTATCGATGAAACAGGCCGGTGGAAAATAAAACCGGTTTATGAAGAAGCCACCGGGTTTTCTTACGGACTGGCTGCCGTAAAATCAAAAATCAAATGGGGTTATATTGATAATAAAGGTGATTATGTAATTCCATCTGAGTTTGATGATGCAAGCCCTTTTTTCAAAAGACATTTCGCGGTTGTGACAAAAGGTCAGAATAAGTTTTACATTAACCGGAAGGGCAATATTCTGTTCGACACAACCCGGGAAATGACCATATTCTACGAAGGCCTCGCGGCTTTCAGAATGAACGGCAAATACGGATTCATCGATGAAAACCACCAGTGGGAGATCCTTCCGGTATACGATCAGGTTTGGCCGTTCCGAAATGGAATGGCCAGGGTCAAGAAAAGAGGTCAATGGATCTATATTAACAGACAAGGAGAGGAAATAAACGATATGCCACTTGACTTTGCCGGTTCCGGAAGGGAAGAGCTTTTTTTCAAAAAAAGCAAGGATCGGAAATGGGGTCTGGTCAATGCTCACGGAGATTGGGTTATTTCGCCCATTTATGAGGGTATAAAATATTTTTCAGAAGGCCTTGCACCGGTAAAAATAAACGACCTGTGGGGATATATTAACAGGAAAGGCGAGATAGTGATCGAACCGGCATATGATGATGCTTTTTGTTTTACCCATGGATTAGGATGTATTGAAAGAAACGGCAAATACGGTTGTGTGAATACTTCTGGCAAATTGGTAATAAATCCTGATTTTGACGAGCCGCTTTATTTTCATTTTGCCGAAGATTACTACGTGCTTGATGAAAAATTTATTGCAGAGGAAATTGACGATATCATACCAAGGGCCGAAATCCAGGTTCCGGAACCGGATATCGCCTTGTACGACTTATATGTCCCGGAAGACAGGCGACTTGCCCTGGTTATCGGGAATTCCGATTATAAGAGGGGCGGCTATCTTTCCAACCCGGAAAACGATGCAAGGGACATGGCCGAAATTTTGAGAATACTGGGATTTGAAACCATGGTATACTTCAATGCCAACCAGAATACCATGATACGGGCTATTGATGAATTCGGGAAGCGGCTCAAGCAATATGATACAGGCCTGTTTTTCTACGCGGGGCATGGCATTCAGGTTAAGGGCTTTAATTACCTGATACCTGTCGATGCCCATCTGGAAAGTGAAGCTGATGTGGAATATAAGTGTGTCGAGGCAGGAAGGCTGCTCAGCAGAATGGAGGAATCGGGCAGCAAGGTCAACATTGTTATTCTGGATGCCTGCCGGAACAATCCCTTTGAAAGAAGCTGGACACGTAATGCGCAGGGACAAGGCCTTGCTTTCATGAACGCACCTTCGGGTTCACTGATCGCGTATGCCACTGCACCCGGCAGCACTGCATCTGACGGAACCGGTAAAAACGGCCTTTATACTTCTTCGCTACTTAAATACCTGAACGAATCGGGTCTGACAATTCTGGAAGTGTTTCAGAAAGTGCGTTCTGAAGTACGGGTAAAATCAAACAACCGCCAAATACCCTGGGAGTCTACTTCTTTGGAAGGGAATTATACGTTAAGAAAATAATGGCAGGATCCCTGAAACTCAATCCACAGGTGTGTCTGAGGCTATTGTCAGTTTTCCCAATCATTGGGCTTTAAAAAACTTGTATATATAACGCATTGTACTATTAAGATAACCGTGCATTTACGGGTTTCAATGGCCTGTTATACAAGTGGCTGCATTCGGGGGAGAGAACGTTATTATGATGCGAGACGGGTCCCCTTCTGTTAAACCTTACCTGAAGAATCCCGAGCAGGATTACCTGCCGGAAGTCTTTACGATAAAGTTGGATTTTGATCCCACCGGTCTGCCCCTTTATACCTATCATGCACGCAATGATAACTCTTATTATGTTAAAAATATTCGCGTTGCCGAAGGAGGGGTGAAATATTATGACCGCTTCCTTCAGGAGGAAAGGTCAATAACAGGAGGGTAGAATTTGTCAAGCTTTAAGCTCTAATTCCGCCCGTGACCTCAAATAAATCCCTTAGCTAAAAGAAATAGTAAACCCCGATCAGGGTACGGAAATTAGATACTTCTTCTGAATTTTCGACCTTCCCTGAGTTGCTAATATCTCCAAATGCAGATGTGGTATACTCCAGTTCCAGGGCAACACGGAATTTTTCCACGTTGTAGATCAACCTGGGCGACAGTCTCCAGATGTAGTCAATATTTCCTCTGGTACCATCTACCAGGGACGGAAAGATATCCTCGCCGGCACCCATGTTACGGGTATACCCGGCAAACAAGCCGGGCTGCCATACCGGATGATTGGAATGGATCTCCAGCCATGAGGCCATGGATGTCAGCGGCGTGTAGGCCCGCAGGTCATTTGCCGGATCGACTTCTGTAACGGCAAAACTGCTGAGCATCAATATATCATAGCTGTTCTGACCATAGTGCGCCATACCCTTTATTGTAAGCTTGGGTAATTTGATTTTGGTATGGAACTCTGCCATAAAGCTGCTTACCGGTTCCCTGTCGACATAATTACTGTCGCTTACCAAGCGGGGAACCAGGGTTTTAAAGCCCGCACCCGCGCCAGCCAGGAATTCTGTATTGCTTGTTTCATTCTTACCGTGGTAATTCAGTTGCAGATGCAGCTCGGGAAGAGCAGCGTTGCGCAGGGCTTGTGCCCCGGCTGAAGACTGGAAGTCCAGCTGTGAAAAGGCCACTGCAGCAATGCTCCAGTTGCCCATGGATCGGGTGAGTCTAACCTGGGGATTGCGTGAAAAAGGCTGGAAAGGAACTCCCGTGTTAAAACTCACTACCCCGGGAAAACAAGCGGTAACAAACATGGGATGCCAGTATTGTCCTACCATCAATTCGGTACCGGGCCAGTTCAGCCGGACGAATGCATGACGAAGTCTGAAGCCGTTGATATCTCCATTACTATGACCGAAAAATGCGCCTTCAACGGCTCCCGAGGTTTGGGCTCCCAGTACATCAGGACCGGTGATCTTACCGTGCAGCCTGGTTTGAATGCTCAGGAAATTGAAACTGGGTTTTTCATTGATATCTTTCCCTTCTGCATCATATTCCGGTCCCGCGGGCCAAAGCAGGAAATGCCCGTCACGGGCGGTCACTACCTGGCGGGTATCCCAGAAAAGATCGGTCTTGACGAATCCGGAAAATTTAATACCAAATGCAGGTTCTTCTGATTCCTGTGCAGAAAGGGTTCCGGGCAGAAGTACGATAATAAGTAATAAATAAGGTGCTTTCATAATTGTACTTTTAATTTTGAATCATTGTGGACAGTGCATCAATACGTCATTTTAGCCTTTCCCGGGGAAATAGTTTCTGAAGAAAACTTCTCTTTTTCAATGGTTTTCCAAGCAGATGATTCAGATTATTTTCAGCACTCAGGTTATTTTCCCAGAGCCCCATGGCTTTCCTGTAATTCAGAACGGCTGAATCATAGTTCTCCTTATAGCGGTTTATTACGCCAAGGTTGGTATATGCAACTGATAATCTTCTGTCTATTTCCTTTTGGGCATCACGCAGCTCTTCAACCCGGTTTTCGAGGTATTTTTCCTGTTCTTCATGTTCCGTCCCTTCCAGGCCCGACAGGAAGTCCTTGCGAATAGAAGCCTCTATTTCCGGGCTCCCTGCTGTGATAAACTGGTCACTCCAATTTTCATATATTAATATACCGCGGCGCACCGACTGTTCTGCCAGGCGAAGCAGGGAATCCAGTTCAACCTGCTGCAGGCTGTCCGGGTCTATATAAGCAGGATCCTGTTCCCTGGCGATCAGATGGGTCAGGTAAACTGCCGCGCGGTTGTTTTCCAGTACCCCTATTTCGAAAGAATTTTTGTAGTGATCATATTCTGTGTAGATGGCTGAAACCTGGTCGAGGAGGTCCAGTATAGCCTCCGCATCATTCTGTTCAGCAAGTTCGTTATACCGGGAATAAAGCTCACGTGCCTTTACGATCCTGGGATCGATGGAACGGTTCTGACTTCTGTAATACAAGCCTGAAAACAGGATCACCATCACCACAATGGCGGACATGATCAGGATCAGGGATCTGGATTTACTTCGCTTTTGCATAAGCATCAGCCATGTACTTTCTCAATAAGAAATTTCCTGATTTCAAGGGGTGTGCCGGGAGTCAGCCGCGACACAATGATATGTACGATAATCGCAAGGGGAGCCCCAATGAATCCGAAATACCAGGCACCGAACCAATAACTGATGAATTCATGGGCCGGGAGTGTGACCCCCATTGTGCCTGCCACGAAGTAGGTGAGTGCCAAAAGCGAAACCAATCCGCCGGCAATCAAGCCCGCTGCTGCACCTTGTTTGTTGGAACCGCTCCACCAGATACCTAAAAGGAACAAGGGGAAGATGGTACATCCCGCGAGTGAGAAAGCCACAGCCACCAACTGGGCAATCAGGGCAAGCTTGGCAAGAGCAATGGCGGTTACGATAGCAGCCATCAGTATGGTTCCCATTCGTCCAAAGAACAATTGCTGTTTTGGAGTTGCCTCGGGGTGAATGGTTCGTACATAGATATCATTCGCAAAAGCAGAGGCTCCTGCCACCAACAATCCTGAAACGGTTGAGAAAGCCGCGGATACGCCTCCTGCTGCCAGAAAACCCACGAACAGGGGATGGACATTTCCGAGCTGTGCCGTATAGACGATGATGGCATCTTTCGCGAGCCGGCCCACTTCAGGGTTGGAAGACAAAACTTTTCCAAATGCAGCGTAGGCCGGTGCACTCCAGTAGAGGATGCAAATGAAGAACAGTCCCCATACCACGGACCATCTGGCATCCCTGGCATTGGGCACTACATAGAAACGTTGAAGAACGTGCGGTAATCCAGCAGTTCCAACCATCAGGGAAAAAGCAATGGCAATCCACTGGTAAAAGGTCTGACCGGTCGCCGGGTCCCAGGGCATGGCGTATTCCGGGGATGGAACCATGGCAAAGGTATGGTCGAAGGAATTAATCAGATGAATGCTCTCTGAGAGCGGTATACCTGAAACGATGTCGGAAACAACAGCTCCATATCCAATCTGGGGCAGGAGCCAAAAATAGTCGAACTTGAAAGTTAGAATAAAGAGGGGTATCAGGAAAGAGATGATGATGATCAGGTACTGGATCTGCATGTTCTTTGTAACCCCCAGCATTCCCGAGATCAGGGTATAAGTAAGCACCACGGTACCGCCAATAATGACCGACCAGACATAGGGAACACCCATGATCCACTTGAACATGAGTCCGATCCCTCCAAACTGACCAACGCAATAAGATATGGATATCAGGATGGCGATGACCGCCCCGATGGCCCGCAGGCTTTTGGAATAATACCGGTCACCGATGAAATCTGCAGGGGTATATTTTCCGTATCTCCTGATTTGTCCTGCCATAAGGACCAGTAAAAGGACATATCCGCCGGTCCAGCCCACCACATAAGACAGGCCGTGATAGCCTGTGCCGTACATCAGGGCGGCCATTCCCAGGAAAGAGGCGGCACTCATCCAGTTTGAAGCAATAGCCATCCCCGAACCAACCCTGGAGATACTGCGCCCTGCAGCATAGAAATCAGCAGTGTCTTTCGCACGGAAAAAGATGCCCACCAGGATAAAGAGTACCAGGGTGGTGATCAGGATAATGGCGGGACCCAGTTTGAAACTTCCTTCCAGTTCAGTAATGCCCGAAGCAGCCGATAGGACAGTAGGAATAAATGCGAGTGCAAGTGTAAGCAGAATGTTTTTCATGGTTGTGGGTTTGGGATGGTGGATTATGATTTAGTCTTCGATACCCAGAAGGGCATTGTTCCTGTCGGTACGGACACAATACAACCAGCATAGACCTACAAACAAGACCAACAGAAATATTGCCGTGTAGAAATAGTGAAAGGGAAATCCCAGGAAACGTGCCCGGGTGAGGAATGACTCATTGTGGATCAGGTAGCGGGACATGGCTTCAGGTATCAATTCCTTATTCTCTTCTTTGAGTGCGTGGTTATGGTCAGAAACCAGTTCGATGGCGATCAGGGTTGTTCGGACATCGTCCGGCGCCAGTCCGATGATCGGGCTTGCCAGGCCGGATAATTCTTTCTTTGCTTCAATGTAATCCGGATCAGAGATATTCTCTGTTTTCGATTTGATGGATTCAAAATTTCTGATCTTCTCCATCAGCAAATCATCCGTCTCTTTATCGACCAATTGGAACAGGGCCCAGGACAATCCGTTATTCAAGGCTGCCCGATGCTCGGGATCGATGAAGTTTTTGCCCAGAACCGAAAGCGTGGTTTGTGCAAAAACCTGCAAGTCATGGTCAGCAGGATTTCCGTCCCTGATCCCGGGCCAGACATCTTGCCATTCGTTATAGGTTGGTTCGGGAACCGGTTTTTCCAGGATGCGCAGTGCAAGCTGAAAACCGAAAACAGCCACAAACCAAATGCACAAAAGCAATATGGTCATGTTGCGGTTAAGGCGGGCAGATTTGGAAGTGGGTTTGAAAAAGCTGATGTGGTAATCCTGTTGGTTGGGGTCCATGTGGGTTTAGGTTGGTTAAGGGTTAAGCAATACATTTTTAATGCAAAGTGCTAATATAATTTTTTTTAGTTATTCTAACAGTTTTGGCAGTAATTAAAGCCAACATTTATTTAAATGACATCGGCTGATAGCCTGGCAAAATCCCAGGGGAGTATTGATTTCTGAATAAATTTTTACAGTACCACTACCATGAATGATGGTTAAGCGTAGAGCGACATAAAGGTTAATCCACAAAGGGAGGGATCCGGGACAATAAAGGAATTTACTTAAGAATCTTCTTTTTCTTTCTTTACAACCTCCTGCTGTTCTTCAACCTGGTGGACATGTTCCATGGTACCGGACGGTCCGGTTGATCTTTTCTTCAGGTTGTACATGGTCTGTGCCCTGCCATAGATAATCAGGTTATCATATTTTTTGATTCGTGTTTCCGGTTGGGGAACTCCAATAAAACTACCATCAGCCTTCGAAATGCCAAGGACGATGATCCCTTCTGCACGCAGGCGGGAATCTTTGAGCCGTTTATCACAAAGCCAGTGACCTTCTTCAACAGCCATTTCAGCAATGGAGTATTCACCGGAAAGGTGCAGCAGGCTCGCGTAATCGTTCACATCGATACGGGTGTAACGTTTGAGAAACTTGTTGATCAGGTTGGATATCCTTCTGTCGAACCAATCACTGTTGGCTATCGTAAGGAGGATCACGATGCTGCCTGCCAGGACCAGGATCCGGGGCCAGAGCTTTTCATCCGATTCCACCCCGATGAAACCTATCAGGAAAGAACCCAGTGCCGTAATGATTCCTGCATTCCCAAGGATCATCAGGAGGAGGAGTATCCTGCGGCGTACCGGATTATTGACCACCTTTTCGGATTCACTGGTAGTAAAGCCTACACCGGTAAATGCCGAACGTGCCTGAAATTTAGCGGTCTCCTTTGACAGACCGGTATGGGTAAGTGCAATAGAGGCCACTTTGGTAATCAGAATGGATAGGATCAGAATAACGATCACGGATATTATGGCGATCATAAGTTTAAATTTTTCTTTTTATTTCGTCTTGAATAGCTTCCCGCTTTACTACGCTTGTACCCGAGAGGCCTTATATAACTGTATTTGATCAGTGCAACGAAGACCACACCGCCGATGATATTGCCCAGGGTGGTACATAACAGGACAAAAAGGTAGTCCGATATCCCGATATCCGGACTCAGGAGCATTCCGCTGAAGACCTCAATGGATCCTACAATGGCATGATGCAGTCCGCCGATCCCTATGACCGATGTGATGAGGACGACGATGAAGATCCGGCTGATGCTGTCCTGGGAAGAAGTTATCAGCCAAGACAATAATCCCATCAACCATCCGGCCAGGATGCAGCTTCCGATAATCAGGGTCCATTTATAATCGATCATTTTTTCAGCAAGTACAACCAGGGAGTCGGGAGAAAGGAATTCCATCTGCGCGGGAACGGCTATCATGATGGCTCCGAATGCAGAACCACCGATAAGGTTCCCCGCGTATATAATCCCCCACAGGATCAGCAGGCTTTTTATGGTGGCACTCCGGTTCAAAACAGGAATAACAGCCAGGGTGGTATGTTCCGTGAATAATTCTGTCCTGCCGATCACCACGAAAATGAATCCGAGAGGATAGGCAAGGGACAGGAGCACATGCAGTAGTGAGGGAGAGAGCTGATCAGCGAATAAGGTGTGGAGCACCCCCATCAGGAAAATGCTGAAACCTATGTCCAATCCGGCAGAAATGGCCGAAATGAACAAGGCCCTGTTCGACCTTTCATGTTGGGAAAGGGCTTGTTCCAACTGTTCCTCCAGGATGTCATCGATTCTTTTGGGACGGGTAAGAACTTCCCTCAGGTCTTCTTTTCTTCTTTTGGTCATGGGCATATAGGTTGGTTAATATTATGTTATAAATATATACAACTATAAGAAAACCAAGCTTGTTCAAATTTCAATGCAGGCGAAACCACAGCTGCATGAACTGTTGCCTAAATTACTCAGTTATTCCATGTTTTTCTACACTTCAAATTCATGTAACCATAGCATTATAAAAACACTGAAAGTCTTTGATCATAGTAAAAAACATCATATAGTCACCGGTTTTGATCTATTCCGGGCAATAAGGACAACAATATGGAACGGGCTTTGCGATCTGTATTAACAAAATAAGGAGAATGGTATGAGTACGATATTGGTTCCTACCCGGTTTATGAAAGAAGAAAGAAACACCCATTTATATGCGGTACACCTGGCCAGGGATCTGGGTTATGAAGTGGTACTGCAGTATTTTATTGAAACGGCAAGCTATCAGATCCCCCAGACTCACCTTGGATACCCGCCTGTGGAAATTACACAGGAATTAATAGAAAACAGTAAAAAAGGCGCGGAGAAAGCATTTCAGCAATTTAAGCTGGATCTTTCCAACACGGTTAAAAATATGCCCAAACTATCCCTGCGCACCGATGTGGGCTATGCTCCCATTCATATCCATACGGCAGCCGAAGAAACCGGGGCGGTAATGATCATGCTGACCGGTAAGAACCGGAAGGAGGATAAAGCATTGTTCCTGACCTCCCTGGAAGATGAGATGATGACCCAGGCTGCTTTACCGGTATGGGTTATCCCGCCGGATGCAGAATACAGGCGGCCCGACCGGGTTCTGTATGCCACCGACTATCAGGAAGAAGATATAAAGACCATAAAACAACTGGTGGAATACACCCGGGTTTTTGATACAGCTATTACGGTGCTGCATATCACCGATGACCGGAGTTTTGAGGAAAAGGTCAAGCAATCCGGATTTATCGATCAAATCCGCAAAAAAAGCGGTTATGACCGTATTGAGTTCAGGGTTTTGATCGATGTTAAGGACAGGGACGTGGCATCGAACATCAATCATATGGCAGAATCCATTGGCGCGGATATTATCGTTCTGCTTAAAGAAAATAAAGGATTTTTTAGTAAATTGTTTCACAAAAGCACGACCAAGGAACTGGTCCTGCATACTGAAAACCCTATATTAATTTTTCATCAGAAAAAATAAAACAAATGGATAAAGGAGTGAGAAGTGCCATTCAGCTTATAATTGCTTTACTGATCGCCTTGATACTGGTGATCTTCGCCGTACAAAATTCCGTCCAGGTACCCGTGAAACTCTGGTTCTGGGAATACAAAGCATCGCTTTCGCTGCTGATCATTATATCTGTAATACTGGGAGTCATCATTAGTTTTCTGTTTATGATCCCCGGGATGTTCAGCCGAACAAGGCAGATATCTCAATTGAAGAAAAGGAACAGGGAGCTGGACGGTAAGATCGGGGATTTGAACAAACGTATTGAAGAATCAGAAAAGAAAGCAAAAGGCGAACATCAAACGGAAGAAAATGAATCTTAAACAATAAACAGGAATCGTTATGACAAAGAAAAAAGCGTATTTAGATACCATTGAAGAAAAGGTAAAAAACCTGCTTGCTGATTTTTACAGCACAGAGATCCGGTTGTTAAAAAAACTGGAAAAATACAAGGAGAAGGAAAAAGTTAATTTGGATCACCTGGATAAGCAGGTGCAGGATATAAGAAAACGCAGGGAAAGGCTCGAGAAGGATTTTGAAAAACTGAAAAATGCCGGAGAGCAGGAATGGACCCAGGCCAGGAATGATTTTGAGGAAGCCATGAAAGAGGCTGAAGGTACCAAAGAAAAATTCATCGACCGGGCCGAAACCATGTTGGGGGACCTGGAAGTCAAAATTCGTGAACTGGAAGCAGAGATCGATAAGCGGGGTGCGGAAGCGGAAGCTTTTTCAAAGACGACCCTTGCCGAGCTGAAAACAGAGTTGACAAAGGCCAAAGAGGACATTTCCGTACAGGTTGAAAAAGCAAAAAAAGAGTCTTCGGAAAAATGGAAAGATATCCAGCACTGGTTGGCGGAACGCACGCGAAAGATAAGTGATTACCTGGCCAAATAAGGCTTGGGGTCACATGAAACAAAAACGGGGATCTCAGGCGATCACCGTTTTTTACTTATCAATATCTTTCATTTCGATGAAATCAACACCGGCACGCAGCATCTCCATGATCGCCTGGTTACGGGTGTAATGGTCACGCAGACCGGCAACAACCGCATCTCTGATTACGTAGGTCTTGTAATTTCTTTCTGCAGCACCAATTGCAGTTTCTTTTACTGAAAATTCAGTCCGGAATCCGGCTATATACAATTCGTCCACACCATTTTCCCGGAGCAGGGAGTCGAGGTCCTCATTGGTAGCGCTGAACGCGGAATAACCGTAATCCTTCCCCGTGGTTCCTTTCTTCAGAATAACATCGATCTTGTCCTTTTTCAGTTCCGGAGGGAAATCTGCACCCGGTGTATTTTTAATGCAATGCTTCGGCCATACTTCAAAATGTTTCGAGTTTTCCGGGTGCCAGTCTTTGGCTGCCAGAACCACATTAAAATTATCTATAAGTTGATTGATGACCGGGACGATACGGTCTCCGTTGGCTAAGGACACGCTTCCCCCGGACAGGTAATCATTTTGAATATTGATGATCAACAAGGCCCTCATAATGAATCAATTGTTTTTTTGAAAAATCCCTCAAGCCAATTCTTCTATTTTTGCCGCCAGAATAAAATCATTCCGGGTTAATCCGCCTGCATCGTGGGACCAGAGTTCTACCCTTACGGAATTGAATTTCAGCAAGAGTTCGGGATGATGGTTGACCGCATCGGCCAGGTCCCCGACGCGGTTTAAAAAAGCACGGGATTCTCTGAAATCCTCGAATTTATATACTTTTTGCAATATTTTATCCAGCACGATCTTCCAGTTCTGATCCAGTTCAGCAAGCAGGTCAGAGATCTCTGCTTTGTTCAGTTTACTTGTATTTTCTCTTGTATGCTTTACTTCCAGCTCGTTCAATTCCATAATGATCCTGTTACATTTAATCGGTCTTATTATCTATTATAAAGATTGTGCCAAAAATAAACCGGGTTCAATGCCGACATAAAGCATTGATATTTAAATACATGTAACATAAGGAGGGGATCATTTAATAGAATTTTGTAGAAAAAAACCTTAAATGAGCAATGAAATCAACAAAAAGTAGAGCTACTGGTTTGGTTTATCGATATTGATGGAGTACTGCTTGATCTTGTTGTAGAGGGTTTTTCTGTCTATATTCAACAATTTCGCAGCTTTGGATTTGTTATTGTTGGTCTTGACAAGGGCATTGATGATCACTTCTTTTTCTGCCTGGTTGGAAGCTTTCTTCAAACCCAATCTCTCTTTGACCTGTTCCTGGAGATGATCTTCTTCCTCGCTGAAATTCCTTATCTCCGGGGGCAGTAATGTTAATTGCAGCATTTCATCATCAGAGAGGAGCACACAGCGGCGAATCACATTTTCCAGCTCACGTACGTTCCCGTGCCATGGGTAGGAAAGAATGGCATTGTTGAAGTCCCTGGAAAATCCTTTCACTGATTTATTAAATCTTTTATTGGCCCTTTTAAGAAATTCTTTGGCAAAGATATCAACATCATTTCCCCGCTCCCTGAGGGAAGGAATATTAATCTTGAACTCATTAAGGCGGTAGTACAGGTCTTCCCTCAGATTTCCGCGTTGGACCTCCTCGAAAAGATCCTCGTTGGAGGCCACAAGCACCCTGACATTTATGTAGATTTTTTTTGTATCGCCCAGGCGGGTTATCAGCCGGTCCTGTAGCGCGCGCAAGAGTTTCATCTGGTTATCCTGGGTAAGATTGGAGATCTCATCCAGGAAGAGCGTACCTCCGTTGGCTTGTTCAAAATAGCCCGGCTTGTCATAACCGGCACCGGTATACGCTCCCTTTACATGACCGAACAACTCGCTGTTGGCCAGCGTTTTCGGGATAGCGCCACAATCCACCGCGATGAAAGGTCTTTTGCTTCTGCGGCTGTAATGATGGATGGCCCGGGCAACATATTCCTTGCCTGAACCGGTTTCTCCCTGGATCATCACGGTAAGTTCAGTCGGTGCCACGATCCGCACATGCTCCATAACCTCAGCGAATTGCTTGCTTTCCCCGGTGATGAATTCATCCGAGAAGGAAAGCCCGGAAACCGAAGAGGTTCGTTTTTGCATGGTCTTTTCCACCAAGTCCAAAATCTCATCGGGTTGCACCGGTTTGGTAAGATAATCTATCGCACCGGCCTTGATCAATTTTACGGCACTGCGAACATCTTCGTAGTTGGTAACGATAATGACCTGGGTCAGGGGATCCTTTTCCCTTATATTCTGAATAATTTTAAGTCCGTCCCCGTCCGGCAAACGGTTATCGGTAATGACCAGGTCGTATCTCTTTTTCTTCAAATGGGTAGTGGCGCTTCGGGCATTGAAAGCCGTATCAACCCGGAAGCCTTTTTTGGAGATTAATTCCGCCAGATGGCCTGATGAATAGGCATCGTGATCAATTATAAGGATTCGCTTCATGCTTCACTCCGGGGGTCGTAAAGGCAAAAGTACTAAAAAGGGGCTATTTGGCGTGCAGCTAAGTGAAAATAAAAAAACCCGGTTAATTTATTTACCGGGTTTCAGCATATGATCAAGCTATTCATTCGATCTGTTCACAAAGAATCTCATAGTTATAATATCCCGAGACCGGTCTGGAATAAAGCATTTGTGAGTACCTTCCTCTTCCGCGGTGACGTTGATTGTAAAGAGCGGTCTTCAGCCAGCATTTTCCGGTGGCTGTTTTATAAATCACGGTAGCGATGATAGATCTGGACAGAACATTGTTGTTCTGATCCACGGTATAACGCCAGCCTTCCTTATTGTCGACAATAATGGCCTGCACGGGTTCCGCTTTAGGATAGACCATTCTGCTCGCCTGCACGATCTCTTTTTCGATTTCGGGCAGGATCATTACCGGTTCGGGAATTTCCGGTGCCATCAGTTCAGCAAATTCATCGAATTTGGTCGTATCGACATTGATAATAAATTTTCCGGTGGCAATAGAATATACAATCCCTTCTACCAGTGCGGTTTCAACCGGTATGACTTCAAAAGTTATGATATGCTGACCGTGGTCCATGCGGAACACTTCCATGACCCATTCCCTGTTGATCTTATAGAATCGTTTATCCTTGCCCTTGGAGGACAGGATGAACTCGAACTGGGTCATGTTCCTGAAGTTTTCGGGGGTGGCTTCAAAAAACCACCGGGATTGCAGGTTGCCGTCAACCGACATCTGTATGGCATAATTATACTTGGTAAAATCCCTGGAATAGTCATAATCATAGCCCAGTTTTTCATAATATTCCTTCAGGGGCTTTTCCAGGAAAACCCGGGCATAGATATCATCCAACAGGTTAAAGCTGCGGTTGAGTTCTGCTGGTTCATATTCCGGTTCCACCGGCTCATTTGAAAAGACTATAGTTCCCTTTTCTACAGGAGCATCAGCCTGCACTGCAGGTACCGGCATGCAAATCAGAACTGAAATTATAACAATGAAAAGATGTTTTTTGGGTATCATATTCAAAAGTTTTGATGATTCAATCATGGGCATTGGAATGCATCCATTAGATTAGTAGTAATTATGAAAATCTTTTATTCGATCAATGACCTTTTCCTTCCTTTCCCTTCCGAGTCGTCGTTCGATCCGGCCGACCAGCATATCTTCCTCCCCCTTTCTGAATTTCAGGTCTTCATCCGTGAGTTCGGGATATTCGGATTGAAGTTTTTCTTTCATCTTTCCCCAATCTCCGGTTATTTTTAATTTTTCCATAGTTTAAAGTTTTAATATCTGTATCATGATGTGAAAAAACCATGCCAGAGGCTGTAATGCCTTTCAATTGATGATCGCGGAAGAATATATTTCTGATGTGATTGGAGGAAAATCCTCGTTTGTGGAACAAAATCCACAAAAAAACCTTAAGTAGTCAATCTTTGTATCAATTCCGGAACGGAAACCTTCAACTCACAATTATAATCGGCGTGGGTTCCATAGACCCCGATTTTTATGCTGACGGAATCCTTTGGGAGTTGTTCGAATAAAAACTCATCGGTCCGCTGATCCCCCAGGGCAAGGTTAAAGTCCACGGGGTGTTCCCGTATATACCTGAGGCCGGCCTTCCCTTTGCTGATGTATATATTTCGGATTTCAATGAATTTCGGGCCTTCCACGATCTCCAATTCAAGGTTGGCAACCAAAGTGGTCATTTCATCCTTGAGTTCCATGGCCCTGAGTTTACCCAGTTCAGGGTCCACTTTTTCATAGTTCCAAACCAGGGCATAGGCTCGTTCTTCAATAAAAGAACCCGGGGTACGGTCAACATAGATTTGCACCAGGGGTTCCAAAACCTCTTTCCATTCCTGGCTCAAAGTTGCTGATTCATAAACAGACCAGTCTTTAGCACCTTCTTTGAGCCAAAGACCGTCTTCGGTGATGATGTCAAGCTTTGTCTTTTTCAAAATGCCGGGGATATCATTCCGGGTTCCTGAGCTCAGGATGAGTACATGGCTCTCTTTTTCTTTCCGGACCTGATTTAATAAATCGTGAAGTTCCTGTTCAATTTGCCTGGATTGATCATCTGACTTAAGGCTCAGGAGTTTGTCATCCAGGTCCAGGATAAGCCTTTTGCTTTTTGCTGATTTGAAAGAAACGGCGAGCTTATTTTCAATTTCCGGTGTTAGTTTTTTTGCAAGATATTCGCGACGGATCTCACTTACTTTGTCCAATTCAGAGAGGAAATCATCCGACCACTTCATGATATCGTATCTTTTGAGCCTTTTTTGCATGGCTCTTATCCGGGATACCTGTTCTTCCCCGGGCATGGATAGTGCTTTATCGATGGCTGCTGCTATTTCGTCGGAATTGTTTGGATTAACGATCAGGGCCTCACTCATTTCCCGGGCTGAGCCGGCCATTTCGCTGATGATCAATACCCCTTTACCCTGGGGCTTTGATGCAATATATTCTTTGGCCACCAGGTTCATGCCATCCCGGATAGGGGTGATCAGGGCAATATCCGAGTTATGATAAAGATCCACCAGGTTTTCGAAAGGCATGGTCCTGTAAAAATACCGGATAGGCGTCCAGTTCACGGTACCGTATTTACCGTTGATGCGTCCCACCAGTTCATCCACTTCAGATTTCATGATCTGGTATTGTTCGACATTTTCACGGGTGGGATTGGCCAGCATAATGAAGGATACCTTTTCCCGGTGCTGAGGATAGGATTCAAGGAACTGGTCGAAGGCCCACAAACGGTTGGAGATCCCCTTGGAATAATCCAGCCGGTCGATGGAAAGGATCAATTTCCTGTCGGGCTGACTCTGGATAAAATGGGTGAGTTCACTGATCTCGGATTTGCCGGCTTTCGATTCTTCTTCAAGCTTCTTGCTGGCCTCTTTATTAAACTTATTATAATCTATGCCCATGGGAAAAATATCCACCTGAACCTGACGGGTTTCCATATTCACCTTATTGAAAACCACGTCATAACCTTTCAGGCGGCGGGCACAGGAGCTGAAGTGCCGCATGTAGTCATAGGTATGAAATCCAATGAGATCGGCCCCCAGCAACCCGGAAAGGATCCCGTCCCTCCAGGGAAGGAGCCTGAACAATTCATAGGAGGGGAACGGGATGTGCAGGAAAAAACCAATACTGGAACCGGGCAGCTTTTCTTTTACCATTCCCGGAACCAGTAATAAATGATAATCATGGATCCATATCAGATCATCATCGTTTGCAATTTTGATGATTTCATCGGCAAAGATGCGATTTACCTTTTCATAGCTAAGCCATTGGGATTTATCATATTTGGTGAATTGTGGGAAGTAATGAAAAAGGGGCCAAATGGTTTGATTGCTGAAACCGTAATAATACTGGTCTATCAAATTTTTCTCAATAAAAATAGGATGGCATTTTTCCTCCTTCATGACCGAATTGAACTCCTCCATATCTTTATCCCGGAGCTGGTCGCGCTCTATTCCCGACCAGCCGATCCAAAGACTGTCCACCCTTTTATAAACAGACTTCATTCCTGTAGCCAGGCCACCAATGGCAGGTGTGAAATCCAGTTCATTGTTTTGCCTGGAGATGTTCATGGGTAAGCGGTTGGAAACTATGATCAATCTTTTCATAAATATTGTGTGATTATTTCCGGTGATATCTTAATTCATTGAAATTATTATGCCATTAATGGGGAGTTTGTTAAAAGATACGAGATAAGATGTTGAAAAACAAAAAGATTTAGAGGCAAAACCGTTTCCCGGTACAGTCCGGACTGGGCATAATTTTCCACAAATGACTCATAAAAATCTACAAACCAGGGAATAATACGTCCTGATCCTTGTGTGCCGACGCCATAATGATCAGAATGGCACAATATTTATTCCCTGAATAACACACGTTAAAGAATGGAAATATGAAAACGGCAGTCATACATAGCCTCCTGTTTTTAATAATATTGAGTTTTACGGCTTCATTTTCCTGGCCGCGCAAATTTAAAGTAAAGGAGAATAAGGAGAATATTGTATTCTATTATAAATGGAACCGGTCCAATTTATTCAATAGCGAAAGTCCGGAAAAATTGGTGCTGAAGCTTGATAACCAGAATGACAAGCGTGCATATGTCCGGTTTGTTATCGGTTATTACTGGAACGGTATTTTGGAATACCACAGCGATACCGTTGAAGCCTGCATCCCTGCTGAACGTTCACTTAAAGGCAGGATGAACAATCTGGCATTTGATCATGCTGATTTTGAAAATTATGAGATTGCTGATGATGACCGTTTTAGCTGGGAGATCATTTATTTTGAAGCGGACATGGATACCCAATGCAAAAGAGTATGGAAATTATTGCCTGTAATACAAAAAGATAATTAAAAATAAACTATAAAGGGTTATATATGGAAGGGAAAGATAAAAAGAATTATTCGAAGGAAATTGCATCCAGATTTTTGATACAGGAGCAGAATGCCTTTGCATATTCATCTTTCAGGCAGAAAATGAAGAGGAAGCCGAATCCTGTCAAAATGCGTTTAAAGAATGCCCGGGGTACGCAAAATGTAAGCCATTATCTTAATAAATAAACCAGTAGTTTGAATCGATCCCAAATACAGCAACTCATGGATTCATGCAGTTTGCCGGATACCTGCAAGAATACCAAACTGCATGAGACCCACCTGGCCTGGATCATTGAAACGGACCATTATGCCTTCAAGATCAAGAAACCGGTGAAGTCGGGCGATGCTGATTTTTCAAAACTCAGCAACCGCAAATATTTCTGTAATCGTGAGATCGACCTGAACCGGCGGCTGGCACCGGATATATACCTCAGGGTAATACCCATCCGCTTTGAAAGGTCCGGCCGGGTTACCGGCATCCTCGACTACGCGGTGATGATGAAGCGAATGGAACGCGGCAAGCGTATGGATCATCTACTGAAACGCTCGAAAGTCGGCAGGAAAGATATTTCGGCCATATGCCGGAAAATGGTCAACTTCCATCGTGAGGCCAGGACGCTGAATACTTTACCGGATGAAGATAAAATTATTACCCTTTTCAATAATGTTTTGAAAGAATTCAGCCGGGTAAAGGAACCAATGGGAAAAACAGCAGGCAATATACTGGAAAGAGCCGTTCAAAAATCCACCCGGTTTATTTCTGAATATTATCCCCTGATGTTGGAAAGAAGTGCCTCGGGCTGGGTAAAGGACGGGCATGGCGACCTGCATATGGAAAACATATTCCTGACACCCAAACCGGTGATCATCGACTGCATTGAATTCAATACCGAATACCGGCATATTGATGTATTGAATGATATGTCTTTTTTGGCGATGGATCTGGATTCACGTGGGAAAAAGAAATTGGCTGAGCTAGTGTACCAGGATTATTGCAATCATGCTGAAATTGAACAAACGGAAGAACTAAATAAGCTGTTCCAGTATTACAAGTTCCTCAGGGTCAACATTATGGCCCGGGTACAGATCCGTAAATCCCTGGCCGTTGATAAAAAGACAAGTGTAAAATATTTCTTAGGAAAGGCGGGCCGGTACATTAAACTTCTGGAATCTTATATGAAAAACGCGGAATTGGATGATCTTTAGAACGACACATATTTGCCTTATAAGCGAAGTAAAGGGAATACTCAGTTCTCTGCCGGTCGACCATCCGGTAATACAGCGGCTTCTGATCCTGGTGATCCTGTTGCTGGGCGTTTCTGTGTTGCATTGGATAATTTTCAAGACCATGGGACGGGTCGACACCCGGAGGGAGATCATCCGGCTGAAAGAGGCCAGGCGGTATTTCAAGCGGCCCAGCTATGTGTTCCTATTGGTGCTGGCGATCCGTTTTTATTTTCTGTGGGAAGATCAGGAAGCGGTATGGGTGGATCCCTCCATACACGTGATCACCCTGGCCCTGATCGGGACGATAGCCTGGATGCTGATAAACGGTACCCGCTGGTTAAGGAGCTTGCTTTCCGGACAGTATGATCTGGAGCAACGCGATAACCTCAGGGCAAGAAAAGTACACACGCAATTGAGGATACTGGAAAGGATCGTTGTATTCATCATCATCCTGGTGGCTCTTGGGGTGGCTTTGATGACCTTTGATTCCATCCGGCGGATCGGGATCAGCCTGTTTGCTTCCGCCGGGGTGGCCGGCATCATCCTGGGTTTCGCGGCACAAAGGGTCATAGCCAATCTCCTGGCCGGGTTCCAGATCGCGGTTACCCAACCCATCCGGATTGATGATGTGGTCATTGTGGAAGATGAATGGGGATGGATCGAAGAGATCAACCTGACTTACGTGGTGGTCCGGATCTGGGACAAGCGCCGGTTGATCCTTCCCACCACCTACTTTATTGAAAAACCCTTCCAGAACTGGACCCGGGTGTCGGCCGACATCCTGGGGACCGTGTATGTTTATACCGATTATGGTTTTCCCGTGGATCAATTACGGGATGAACTGGACCATATTCTTGAAGACAACCCGCACTGGGATGGCAGGACCAAGGTAGTACAGGTTACCAATGCTACGGAATCCACCATGGAAGTCCGGGTACTGGTCAGTGCCACCGATTCACCCACGGCCTGGGATCTGCGGGTATACCTGCGGGAGAAGCTGATCGACTTTGTCCGCCGGGAATATCCGGAATATTTGCCAAAGACCAGGGTGGAACTTCCAGGAAAATAATTGCGGATTACGGATTTTACCAACAAATCCCCCGCCAGGCAACAGAGAAACCTTAAATGTGCTGTCTGCCGGGATCTCCATCGATTTAAAATCAAAGCTGTATTGATCCTCCCCGTCGGTGATAAGCTCCAGTTTCTGCCTGCCTTCTCCCTGGAAGGAAAGTTTGATATTCAGGTCCTTGGGGACTTTTTCCCCATTGATGCCGGCAATATACCAGAGATCAGCTTTTTTTCTGGCCAAAACGACATGTTTACCCGGGTAGCCCGCCAAAAAGCGCGTGTCGTCCCAGGTCACGGGAACATTCTTTAAAAATTCAAGGACCTTACCGGGCACCGAACGAAATCCCTCTATACGATCGGCAAAATGCTGTATTCCCGATTCAAAGATCACCGACAGGGCCAGTTCGTGCGCGTGGCTGGTCAGTCTGACGGATTGATCGCTGTAATTACTGAAGGTTACCGGTGTATAATCCATGGAACCCATCACGTTGCGTGTAAAAGGATAAATGGTGTTCAGGACCAGGGCTTCCGGCGGGAATCCTTCCCAGCCGTATAATTCAGCGCCCCGAACCCCTTCCATGGAGAGCAGGTGGGGGAAGGTACGGAACCATCCGCGGGGCAGGGTACATCCGTGGGTAACCACCTGCAGGTTGTGTTCGGCGGCGTCCCTGAGGATATCCATGTAAAGCTGCATGGTTCCCTGTTTATCCCCTTGGAAAAAATCAACCTTGATGCCTTTAATGCCCAGTTCACTGATCCTTTGCATTTCCTGTTGCCGGATCTCCGGATCGAACATGCGGTCGCGCGGACCGGCGTTCATGACCCGGGTATGGGGTCCCCCGGAATTATACCAGATGAACAGATCAATACCCTTCAGGCGGGCATATTCGGCCAGTTCTTCCAGGCTTCCGCCCTCCATAATGTGCCAGCCGGCATCCACCAGGGAATACTCCCAGCCCATCTCCGCGGCAAAATCGATATAGTCCTTGAGTTTTTCAAAATTCCTGCCGCTTTCATGGTCCCCCCACCAGCTCCAGGAGGCACGGCCGGGCCGGATCCAATTCTGGTCTTCAATCCCGGCAGGCTCGGCGAGATGGTGCACCATGTTGGATTCTACGATATCCCCGGGGTTATCGGAGACCAGGATCATTCTCCAGGGGGTTTCCAGGGGCAGGGATCCCGAGGGTTGTGCATCCCACATACCATAGTTTTCCCAGGCCCCTGGATATTTGATCCTGTATCCTCCTTCCGGGGCATTTTGTGCTAGTCGGGCCCCGCAATAATCCTCATAGACCCCTGTTTCCGAGATCAGGATCCATAAACCCCTGGTATGGAAAAGTGCGGGGAAGCCCCAGCCGGTTGTTTTTTCGGATGGGGTCCCGATGGGAATTTCATTAAGGTAACCGTGTTCGTATGCCGGGGACCAGGTGTTCAGACTGTCATAAGGCTGGATCCATTTTACTCCGGGCGTTGGCAGATCAAAAACCGTATATTCCTTGAGTACCGTGGTGCTGTCCTTCCCGTTCTGCGGAAGCAGGTACCTGAAGGCCACCCCCTCGTCAAAAACCCTGAAAACCAGCTTCATTTCCTTTCCTTCGGCGTTCCGGAAAGAAAAGCTCTGTTCCGTCCACACCGGGGTGTTGTGGAGCCTTTTTCCCGTGAGCATGGTATAGGAGTCCTTCTTCTCTTCCGCGGCAGATGCCTCGATCAGGCTCAATTCTTCTGTAAATGATCCGGTGGTGCTTTCTATGCCCAGCATGGAAGGCTCGATCGCGGTAAGATCGTTATGGGAAACGGAATAGAACAGCTTTCCCTGTTCTTCCGGACCGGACTGAAGCTGGAGCGCAACTTTCAAGGTGCCTTCAGGGGAACTTAATTCCCAGAAATTCTTTTTCCGGTTACAACCAATAATAACAAAGACTAAGAGGAGATAAATTAGGTTTTTCATTTTTAGGTGGATATTTCAAAAAGAGAATATTTGTGATAAAACAAATTCAGTTTGTATTTCTCGCGATCAGAAAATAGCTAATTCATTTTTGCCTCACCCCCGGTCTTCACTCCGGGATATTGGCCAAGGGGTGATTCATTTTTCCTCACCCCCGGTCTTCACTCCGGGATATTGGCCAAGGGGTGATTCTTTTTTCCTCTCCCCCCGGTCTTCACTCCGGGATATTGGCCAAGGGGTGATTCATTTTTCCTCTCCCCCCGGTCTTCACTCCGGGATATTGGCCAAGGGGTGATTCATTTTT
>CAYQQR010000045.1:0-34223 GCA_964420035.1 uncultured Bacteroidaceae bacterium
AGCGATAATTATAACCAATTGAAACTGTTCGACTTATAACCGGACACTAATGATGCTGCTTTTTGTATTATATATCCTTGTTCTTTAAGCTCTCGCTTTAAATATTCAAGCCTGTTTTTCTTTTTCCTCTCAGCCAAATATTCATAACCGAGCTCTTTAAATGCTTCTTTGTTCTTGATGATGTGGTAAGATGCACAAAGGATCTTATGTCCTATCGCTATTAGTGCCCTTTTCTTCCCACGTCTGGCTACCATACTTTCGTACTTGGCCTTGTAATAACTGTTCTTGGTGCGTGTGGCCCCCCATGCCAGTTGTGTAAGTGTTGCCTTTAAATGTTTATTTCCATGTCGTGTCCTTGAACTTTTTTTTTACCGGCACTTTCATTGCTGCCGGGACACATTCCTGAGTGCGATGCCAAATGATGCTCGCTGGGGAAAACATCCATATCAACGCCTATTTCAGCTACTATACCTATGGCTCCTTCTTTTCCAACTCCGGGAATAGTCTGAAGCAACTCTATCTCTTTCTCAAAATCTTTAATGTACTTTTCTATTTCCACATCAATTTCCGCTATCTGGGCTTCCACAGATGCAACATGCTTCTGCATAGACTTGAGAATGAAGGCATGATGGACTGTTAAACGTCCGTTGATGGCCTCTTTTATCTGCTGGGGACTTGCCCGCAGTTTCCGGTGATAGCATTCCTCTACAAGCTTGTCCAAATCCTTTCGCCCTTCGATTAATCCGTTAATCAGATAGGTAGCTGTAACTCCCGATGTATCGGACACGACAGAGGCTAATTTTACATTTGCATCTTCGAGGACACGGATAATCCGGTTCTTCTCGGACGCTATCGTGCCAACCAGCTTTTTTTTGTAGCGGTGCAAATCCCGCAATTCTTGTATCTTTTCTGGAGGGATAAAGCTCCCTTTCAGCAAACCGCTAATCAATAACTTGCATATCCATTGACTATCTGCCTTGTCCGTCTTACGCCCTGGTACATTCTTGATGTGACGTGCGTTGACAACTATCAGATTTAACGGAAATTCCCGTAAAACATGCAAAACAGGCTTCCAGTAAATACCTGTACTCTCCATGGCTCCATCGCTTACTCCTAAACTTTCGAGCCACTCGCCCAATTCTTTCAAAGAACTTGTTGTGGTACCAAATGTCCGGGTCTCGGTTTTTATCCCATTGCCCATTACTGTTGTGACTACTGTGTCACGGTGTACGTCAAGGCCACACCCCCTGTCGATCACCTGCTCAAATTCAATGTTGCTCTTTTTCATATACTTTGTGTTTGATTAGACATCAAACACAAAGTAACTCAATTTTCATTCGTGTTTGTGCTTTGCACTATCATGGGTGTTTCATAAGCTTCCAAATTTAAAGAGCATTTTAACTTGTCAACCAGAATTAAGCTAAATCTTATTTCTTTGTTTTCTTCTAAATAAAAGCCATGTACACAATTATTGCTTAATTTGTAGTTTAAATTTCGTGGATCAATAACCTTCTTAATCCGGACCTTTTCACTCCCTTCCTCTCCTACAGCTTTAAATTTCAAATTACACTTGCCTCTTATTTTACTCGTAATAACGACAACATATTCTTGCTCAACAAAATTTTTAGATACACTATATACCCTTGTTTGAATTTCTTCTTGTGAATAAGCTCTGTTTTTCCCAATACCTTTACCCGGAGCTCTTTTATTTGATTTTTTCCTCTTTCTTGTGCCTGACCTAACTACAACTCCAGATCCTCCTAATCCGGTTTCTTCCTTATTGATAACAGAAACTTTGAATGGATCAATTCTGGTTTTAACAGCAAGCTGTTGGTTATCAGAGACAAGAATTGATGTTTCTTCTTTTTCAGTCTTTGCATCATTTTCATATTCATTGGCAGGACCACCATATTCTGCATCTTCTGATAGAGGTAAATACTTTTCTAATTCAGGTATTTCCGAAATTTCAGATTGCTTCTCCAGCTTCATCTTCTTTAAACAGGACCTTATCCATGTTTCAATTTCATCCATTATCTTCTTGCCATTTTTCTTATTTCTGCCAGGATCCCATTTATCATGTGTTGGAGGTTCCATTTTCTTCAATTCTTCATTTCCATGGTGATCATCACAAATTAAAACTCCAGCATATGGTAATGTAAAATGGAATGGCTTGGAATATATAACCATATGCGATCTACGCATCATGGCAACATGATTTAAGCTTTCTTCCAATGGCAGAAAGTATAAGCTTGTTTTGCCAATACTCTTCAAATTTTCATCAAACTTTTTTGCAGTTGAACTTAAAACCGACCTGTAAAAATGAAGAGGATTACCCTTTGGTTCGATATAATCTTTAAATGGCTCATCAAGAAAGTGTTTGGTAAGTAATTCTTCAAGGCTATTAAAATTTATAATTGTTCCATCAACTTCAACAACTAAATCTTCATTGATGATTGCATACCAAAAATTTCTTAAAACTGACTTAACTAATTCATTTTTCCAGTCTCCTCCGACTTTATAACCCATAATATATATATCCAATCCTTTCTCTTTTCGCCAATATTCACCCATTAAAATTGGATCATATATTGTGCTTTGCCTATCTAGACCGAATGTACCAATTGATTGTTTTGTGTCACCCTGATCATCAAAATTCACTAAAATTGAAATCCCTATAAAACGGCTTTTGGCATCAATTTTACTAGTGGTTGAATAAAATACAGTTCTTAAATCTGAAGCCGCAAAAGCTGCTCCTTTACCAATGCCAAAAGAACCCCCTTCTCCTGCCACTTTTTTGCTTACACCTCTGGACTTAACCAAACTATACCATGGTTTATCTCTTTCCTTATCGTTTCCATGCAGGCCAATGGTATTGTAATCAGAAATCTTAAGCAGGGGAAATTTATCTTTGCTCAGTATCTCTATTGCATTAGTAAAGAAATCAATGGTTTTCCGATCATCTCGATGAGTTTCATTGCATAGTGATAATATATTTTTAAATTCAGTTAATCTGGGAAAATCATCTATAGAAAAATAATCAATTTGAAATTTAACCATCACTGGTTTCTTTATATCATCACGCGCATCTATGGAATTTTGTAATACTTCTCTAGCTAAATAGTAATTATAATTACCTTCAAAATGTTCTGTTAAGGTATTATTAATACCTTCTTCAAAACCTCCACCAGTCGAAGCGAATTCCCATTTAGGATTTTTGAACATGGATTTTAATTTAGAATTTAAAGACTTTCTTTTCTCTTGTATTTGAATCCAGTTCTGATTCAAATCTCATTTTCACAGATTTTACCTGCTCATTAATAGCCTTAAACATTTTATCAACATCCTTTTGAGTAAATTCATAATTGCGCTTGTTTGCACATTTAGAAAGATTCTCAATTTTATCTAGTATCATTTGAACTCTAGAGCCAGCGACTTCCTCAAATCTTTCGCGTTTAGACTTTGTTGCCATAATATTTGTTTTATTTACACACTCAACAAATATAAATAAATAAGTGCATACAAACAAATATATAGCACGATATATTTTCTTTTATACATCATATTATCATGCTTTGATGTTTCACTTTTCATGTAATATGTATTGCTGTGTATAATTAATGACTTATAAAAAAAGTTATTTATTATCCTCATCACTGGTTTTAAATTAAAGATAATGGTTGTATAGCAACTTAAATGAATCACTGAGCATCTACAATTTACAAAATAATAATGTATAGGATGTAATTATTTGATTAATTTCAATAAGTTTGTTGTAATAACTGATTCAAGTTTCCTACTTTCTAAGATACTATATATCAATTTGTTAAGATTCTGTTTTTTGTTTCTAAATATCTTATAATAATCTGTTATACAGCATATTGCAAGGGTATTTACATATTATGCAGCTGATTTTTGGTCAAAAACAGGTGAAAAAAGCTTCATTACTTCTTCAGCCCTTTGATTATCCCGGATTTTCTTCAAAAAGTTCCAGATATAAGCCTGTTTTGCTATCATTGTCATTGAATCTTCGAAATTTTCCTATATTTTTCGTAATTTTTCATGTGCTGCATATCGTATATGGTTGTAACTAACTCAAATATTGCTATTTAAACCAAGACATACAACATTTTTCATTTATATAACCAATTAATTATCAATAATTTATCAACAAGGAAACTTGAGTAACTGACTGAACTACTTAACCTATTTAACAGTAGTACATCATGCCAAGACAATTATCAGAATATTTTTCCGGAATCGGTGCAAAAAAATTACGCCAGGTTGAGATAGAACCAAATATATCAAATCAACATGAATTCAATGGCATAACCGAATTCCGGAATATCCTTGGAACCGAAAGAAATTCATTTCAGGGCAAATTCATCTATATAACAGATAATGAAGAAGATATTATTGAGGACGTTTGCACTTTAACTTGGTATGATGCCCGTGAGAACCATCCAACCAGGACTGAATACAGGCTTTATTATCCATCAAATGCTGTAATGGATGAAGCATTATCAGGTGATTTAGTCATTATAGGCAGGACCAGCCATGACACACTTGCAGTAATCATTGCCCCTCAAGGCTCAACATCTGAACAACAACTACTTTGGTTATTTGGATTGGAGGAAGTTGGCAATCGGTTCATTGTTCGTGATCTAACAACACAAGATATTGAATTAAACTTTGCAGTAAGATACATTATAACTTCTTTAGGCTTTGAAGTGCTTGATACTGCTCCAGATTACCTAGAAGAGATTATTGAACGCTTTGGATTGGTTTTTCCCAAAACTGCTGCATTTTCTGACTATGCACGTTCCACCATTACTGATGTCTCTCCTGTTGATGAACCTGACCAAACCCTTATGGTCTGGCTGGAAAGGGAAGAAATGCTTTTCAGAACGCTTGAAAAGCATCTTGTAACTGAAAAGCTGCGGCAGGGTTTTGGCGAAAGCAGAATAGATGTCGATGAATTTATTTCATTTTCCCTGAGCGTTCAGAACAGACGCAAGTCAAGAGCAGGATATGCATTTGAGAACCATCTGTCCAAAATTTTCGATGCACAACACCTACAATATTCGAAAGGGTCCAAAACCGAAAGAAAAAACAAACCTGATTTCCTGTTTCCCGGAATAAGATATTACCAAAATCTGGAGTTTTCAGCTGAATTGCTCACAATGCTTGGTTTAAAAACCTCTGCAAAAGAAAGATGGCGTCAGGTATTGGCCGAAGCAAATCGTATCAGTCCAAAGCACTTGATTACTCTTGAACCTGCTATTAGCAGGAATCAGACTGATGAAATGATAGCACAAAACGTTCAGCTTGTTCTACCACAGGCTATTATGGATACATATACAACAGAACAGCAGGAAACCCTTATAAACTTATCTGATTTCATAGGAATTGTTACCGAAAAACAAAGAAGAATCTGATGGCAGATGTCCATGAACCCGAAGTACGCTCATATAATATGAGCCAGATTAAAAGAAAAGACACCAAGCCAGAGATAATGGTTCGTAAGTTCCTTTATTTTAATGGTTTTAGATATCGTTTACAGGTAAAAAGTCTTCCAGGTAAGCCTGATATCGTTTTAAGAAAATACAATACGGTTATATTTATCCATGGTTGTTTCTGGCATGGTCATAAGGATTGTAAATATTTTGTTGTTCCCAAGACCCGGACTCAATGGTGGCTTGATAAAATAAACAGAAACAGGGAAAAAGACCAGAAAAATTTTCAGGCTCTTTCCAGTTATGGGTGGAATATTATAACTATTTGGGAATGTGAATTGAAAAAAGCTAACCGTCAGAATACCCTGAATCAGCTTCTTCAGAAACTTTCTCCATGTCTTTGATTTGTTTATATTTGACAACTTTCTTCGGCTCACTGTTTTTTACCTCATTACCATTGATCCCATAAAGCCCTAATATTTCCATCATTGAATTGGCCACTGCTCTTACAACAGGCACTGCAACGGAATTTCCAAACTGTTTATATAGTTGGGTATCAGAAACACCAATATTCTTAATCTTAAATTTTTCTGGATAACCCATTAATAGTTTACACTCCTGAGGTGTCAGACGTCTGGGATTTTTACCTTTTCCTTGGGGAATCAATATTTCTGAGCCATCCTTATAGTAACGGGCACTCAATGTACGTGAAACTCCATGAAGGTCAGTTAATCCAAAGCCGAAGCCATTGCCTTTTGCCTGATGTTTCCTGGCGTATTCTTTTAAGTAATTCCACAAATGATCACTAAGCGTATATTTCGCATCAGGATTAGGATCCAAAATTGAGCTGAAATATTGTTCCTCTCCCGGTGGTTCCGGAAATTTAAATTCAATATTATTCCCAAAATCCTTTTTTTTGAAACCCACTATGAAAATACGTTCTCTGTGTTGAGGTACATAATGTTTTGCATCTAAAATCTCACTGAAGACTGTATAACCCAACTCATTCAAAGTCTGATTAATCACTTTGAAAGTGTTGCCCTTATCATGAGATATTAAATTCTTAACATTCTCAAGCAAAAACGCTTTTGGCTTCCTGGCATCAATTATCCGGGCTATATCAAAAAACAATGTGCCTTGGGTTTTATCGAGGAAACCATGTTGTCTGCCCAGTGCATTTTTTTTACTGACTCCAGCAATACTAAATGGCTGGCAAGGGAAACCTCCCACCAGGATATCATGATCTGGGATCTTTTTTTCATCAATCTTGGTAATGTCCCCAAAAGGAACTTCTCCGAAATTGGCTTCATAGGTTTTTTGCGCATACCTATCCCACTCAGAACTATAAACACACTTACCATGAAGTCCCTGAAATGCAATCCTGAACCCACCTATACCAGCGAATAAATCAATAAATGTAAATTGCGGATCTATTACCGGAGGAAAAGGAATATCATATTCAAATGGGAGCTTGAGACTAAACTCCGGATCTGCAACCGTTTTCAAGAATTCCTCAGCATCCTCTTTAAAGTATTTAGCTGATTCTTCGTTTTTGCTTTGCCAGTAATGAGTTAAAGCAGCGGCACCATCATTATTGTATTTACCTTTTTCAAGTTTTAGCACTTTCTTTATGGCAGAGTATTTTAAAATCATCCTATATAACTATCTTGGTTATAATGCTTTTCTATTTTAATCAGTTGCTTTAGAGAAATAGCTAATAATCAGTTAATATTTCTTTTTAAATCTAGTCTTATCCTTTTTTTGTTAATGAAAACTTTTGATATAACAACTTCAAGTCCCTGACCAATAACAATATTTTCTTCAAAATTTCTATATTCATAACCAGCCTTTACCAGTGATTCCTTCGGAATTCTACCCTTATATCCATTCGGCAATTCAACATCAACAAAATGTGTTGTTACGTCAATCACCTTTCCTTGGAATTCACTTCCTCTTGTCAAGCTTTTATGAATAATAGGCCAAGGGTCTAGATCAATTTGCTTCAAACTGCAAAATGTTTTTTGGTTAATCTCATCAATTTCAATTACCTTAACCTTTTTATATGTTCCAACTAACTTATCTTTTGAGTTTTCAGAAAGAATGTACCATGATACTTCATTCACGGGTATATAGACTTCCAACCTAGATTCCCAAAGACCGGTATATTTTAGATTATCTCTAGATATAATTTTTACTGTAATAATTTCAGCCATTTTTGGTAGTTCATCCAAATACCATGGATTATCTTCATCAAACTTTCGGGTTAAATGAATTGTGCTTGATTTCCTATCAATATTTTTCACTTGGAAGACATATTCTTCTCCTGATTTTAACTCGCTATTACAATCAGCAACTGAAATCCATGAACAATCTCTTCGATTAATATATGCCCTCATACCTGCCACATTAACTAATGTTTCATCTCTTGATACATGCTCCACAATTCCCCTTACTTTTTCACCAATTTTTACATTATTGACTTTAAGCCGTTCATTAAAATCTTCATCTACATAAATATCATTTTTCCGTAAAAGAGCAATTCTGAGTTTAGTTACATCATACTTTCCATCCAATCCAAATTCTTTTGTATAGAATACATTTTTAACAAAAACTCTTTCATGACCATCCAATGTATCTATTAATTTCTCAAAAAATGAAAAAGCAGGAGGAAATGCAATAATATAAATGCTCTCACATCCTTTATCCAGATTTATTCTCAATCGCTTAAGATAGGGTCTTAACCCTTGTTTATCTGCAATTTGATGTTTTGCAAGTAAAATAGTTCCAATGTTATAAGGATATTTCAGATAAGTAAGTTCTATTTCACTACCTATTTCTCTGTTAACAATAGAAAGTAAATAATTTAAAAATTCATAGGTTTGTTCGGTATAATCAGTTGGATCGTTTTCTGCATATATTCCTTCCTCAACTAGTTCGAGTTCATTAAGAAATATGGGTACAAAAAAACCATGATTGTCCAGTTTTAAAAGTAATCTAACTAATTCTCCAATTTCTTTATTTTGATTCGTTTCAGGATCGAGGAAATATTTTTTAAATGTTGAAACTCCGTGTCTACCAAGTTTTGTGGCCAATTTTTGGAGTATTGTAAGATCAATTGCTTTTACGGAGAGTTGGCTAATATTATTCCGAATTAATGGGCAAATAACATGAGGCAATGCAACATGGACTGCAGAAATGATATTCCTTGTTTGATCATTTTCCTCCTTCAATCTGAGTATTAATGTTCCATTTTTACTTAATACTGGATCGTCTGTTTGTGACACCCATTTGACCTGGAATTTATACTTTTCATTATCAACAAGACAATTATATATATTTCTTTTAAAAAACTCATTTACATTATCAGTTACTTTAGAAGCTATATATTCCTTTGAAAACCATTTTATTAGCTTAAAAAATGGCTCTGTTATTAGTGCCTTGATTTTAGTTCCTCTATCAGGATCTTGAATTAAAAGAATAACCACAATAAGCAAGAATGCTGGAACTAATCCTAATTTCAATATTTCCTTTATTAGTTCTTCCATTATTTTTTAATTGAAAATTCTATGCATTCAGGATCATTGCAATAGATATCCAAAGTATTACCTACAACTCTCAACGCCGAAATCATCTCCCATGTAATTACATTACCACATCTAGAGCATTTTAGGAGGTTATTGTCAAGTGAATTTTCAAAACCAAATTCCTTGAGAATTCTTCTCAAATCCTTGTCGTGAATTGCTGGTATCTCAATCTTTTTGCCCATATTTTTCAATTACTTATCTTTAATGAGCTAATCTTTAACACCTACTTAAACTGTAATCACCGAAATAACTACTCCTTGAATCCGGAAATCATTTGTAAGGATTACAGGTTGATGATTGTTGTTGGTAGATTGTGGTTTCAAGATTATTTTATCTCCGTAATTATGATATTCTTTTATTGTTGCCTCATTATCAATCAATGCTACAACGTCTTGACCATTCTCAGCTGTTTGTTGTTGCCTGATCAAAACCAGATCCCCATTGTTTATTCCTTTTTTGTTCATTGAATCACCTGATGCCCGTAATAAAAAATATCTATGTCCAGGTTTTGCTAGCTTTACCGAGATCGGAATTTTTACCTCAATATTTTCTTCTGCAAAAATTGGAATTCCACAGGCAATCGTTCCCAATAATGGTATTTTAACAGTATGTTCTTCAACCACATCGTTATATTCCACCAAATCGGTTGGGACATAACTATTCACAATTTTAGGCTTAGGGTATTTTTTTTTCAGTAAAACATCCGGTTCTACCCCGAGAATATCGGCAATTCGATACAAGTCTTCCAAGCTAGGCTGCCTTCTGTTCTGTACGTAGGAATTAACCATGTTATAGCTTTTATTTAATTTTTCTGCAAGCCATATTTGCTTAACTCCCTTTTCTTCAAGTATTTCCTTGATGCGGTTCATGTTTGATCTTAAAAAATTTACATAAATGTAGAAATAATATATTAATATATCATTCAATGAGATAAAAACTAATCAACAAGTTATCAACAGAAAATGGTTTATGGGGTATGGGCAGACTTTAAAAGAGAGAACAAACTAATTCACACCCATTTTGCTCGCTTCGCTTCACAAAAAGCGTGTTTCGTAATTCAAAAACCGGTAGAAGGTAAAACTTTTCTCCCGCCCATTAATATAACCTGATAAATTCTGCTTTTCCCCTCCCCTTGCCCACTTGCCGGCCAGTCAGGCCGTTAAAAGACACAATGATTATAATCTCTAAAGGGACTTACCAATCGACTACATCAGTTTATCCTGCCTAGACCATCCCGGCCATACCTGCTGAGGGGAAGACAGAATTTATACCAAAGCTATATTAACATAATGCAATCCATTATGGGACAACCGGAGCAAATTTACGTTTAGCTTTACTAATTAACATAACATCAGATATGGGTCCGCGAAGCAGTGACCTTAAATAATTACGGATTACGCTTGCCTGCTGCAGGCAGGGATTGCGGGTATAGGATATTGATGGTATCTGAATCCCTGCTTCCCTGAATCATTTTGGGTCATTTTCCTATATTTGAAAAAAATCTTACCATGAAACTTCCCTCACGGATCAAACGCAAGCTCAACCTCCGCAACTTCTTCACCTTCATGATCCCGGTATCTATTGCCATCCTGCTGATCGTGATCTACAACCTGAGCCGGTCGGTGGAGCACCTGTCTTTATCCCTGATCAATGAGGCCACCGGTGAAGCCACGCTTTCTATACGAAGCCGTTTCGAACCCGTGGAAGAGATCGTTAAAAGCATCGGCAGCTGGAAGTTTGAAGACAAATCCACGCTCTATGAACCCGAAGCCTTGAATGCACGCCTCATCCCCACTATTTACCAGTCTGCCCAAATGTCTTCCATGATGATTGCTTCCACCGACGGTTCCGAATTCATGCTCCTGCAAGCCGGCGATAAATGGAACAACCGCATCACCCGTCCTTCGGGCGATTCCCTCAAAAGTGCCCGATACTTATGGGATTACAGGACCTACCAGCCCGACAGCCTTATCCGGAAATGGCGGGAATACAGCAACTATGATCCCCGGACCCGCCTGTGGTTCAAGGGGGCCCTTGCCAGACCCTGTCCGAACCAGATCTACTGGACCCCGCCCTATATCTTCTTTACCACCAGGGAACCCGGAATCACCGCTTCTGTCTATTCCTTCAGCGAAAAGGGCGATACCATCATTACCGCCTTCGACGTGCTACTGAAAGATGTGAACCGTATCTCCCAGGATATACAGGTCACGCCCAACGGTATGGTTTGTATTCTGACCCGCGACAACCTGAGGGTTGCCGGACTCCCGGCCCTGGAACGCTTCATGGATCCTGATTCTGTAAACCATTATATATTACAGAATATCAATGATTTAGACATCCCTGTATTAAGTGAAGCATTAATAAATTGGGAAGAAAATGCCCGTCCACCGGATCCTTTTCGTTTTAAACACAGGCGAAATAATTGGTGGGTCGGTATACAGCCCATCAGCACGGCCGAGACGGATAACATTTTTTATGCAGTGGTCCTTCTACCTGAGAAAGACTTTATGGCTGAGATGAACAGGACCCAGTGGGTGATCATAGCCGGCTTTTCCCTGGTACTGATACTCACCATCCTAGTGATACGGGCCTACAGCCAGATCCGTAAGACCAATACTTTGCTGGCCCGGAAAAACCTGGAGATCGAAAGAAAAAACAAGGAAATTGAAGAAAAAAACAAACAGATCACCGACAGTATAATCTATGCACAGCGTATCCAGTGGGCCATATTACCGCATGAGGAGAAGATCTCGGACATCCTCCCCTCCTCTTTTGTTTTCTATGAACCTAAAGACATTGTAAGTGGCGATTTCTACTGGATAGAAGAAAGAAAGGAGCTCAAATTCTTTGCAGCGGTCGATTGCACCGGCCATGGCGTACCCGGGGCATTTGTATCCATCGTGGGCAACGATGGACTGAACCGGGCATTGCGGGAGTATAAGCTGATGGATACCGACCGGATCATGAGCCGCCTGAATGGTATCGTCTCAGAAACCTTCCAGCAGTCTGTGCATTCCGACGTGAAGGACGGGATGGATATGGCCCTTTGTGCACTGGATACGAATAGCATGACTTTGCAATATTCCGGTGCACGCAATCCCCTGTACCTGGTTCGTAAGCAGGCTTCTTCCCTGCTGGTTAACGATCAGGAAAATGAACCGGTGGTGGAGGAAAACGGTTATTCCCTGTTCGAAGTGAAGGCCGACCGTCTCGGGATTGAACCCCGCGAGGAAATGCCCGAATTCACCAGGCATACCATCCAGGTAAAACCTCAAGATCTGGTCTATGTGTTTTCAGATGGTTTTGCCGACCAGTTCGGCGGGGATAAAGAAAAAAAATATAACTATAAACGCCTGAAACAAAAGCTGCTTTCCCTTGCATCCCTGGACCCCCGGGAACAAAAACAGGCCCTGGTCGCCGAACTGAACCGGTGGAAAGGCGACATCGAACAGATCGACGACATCCTGATCATGGGGGTGCGGATTCCTGAAAAATAATTAACTTTGAAATAAACTTGGGGGTGTTTCGGGATACTCGGAACTGAGATCATACCCTTGGAACCTGATGCAGTTCGTACTGCCGTAGGAAAAAGTTCGGGCCTCACTTCCGCTGCTCTCAGAAACGAACTCCCTGTCGTTTTTAATAAGAACCAAAAAATCAGAATTATGGAGAAAAAGATCTGGAAAAATATCCGGAAAGTTAAGGATATGTCACCATTGGTGCATAACATAACCAACTATGTGGTCATGAACAGCTCGGCCAATGCCCTGCTGGCCGCAGGGGCCTCTCCCGTTATGGCCCACGCCCCCGATGAGGTCACCGACATGGTAAAGATCGCCAATGCCTTGGTCCTCAATACAGGAACGCTCAGCGAACCATGGGTCCGTGCCATGACCATGGCACTCCAGGAAGCCAACAAACAAGGGATCCCCGTGATCCTCGATCCTGTCGGGGCCGGTGCCACACCCTACCGCTCCGAAACGGTCAACAACCTGCTCCGGGCGGGTAACTTCACGGTGATCCGGGGAAATGCATCGGAGATCATGGCCGTCCTGTCGGCTGAATACAAGACCAAAGGAGTGGACAGCACCCAGTCTGCCGATAACGCGGTGGATAGCGCCAGGATCCTCAGCCGGGAACACCAAAACGTGATTTCCGTCAGCGGTAAAACCGATTTTGTGGTGTCGGGCAACAGACTTGCAGAGATCCGTAACGGCCATGAATGGATGCCCCGGATCACCGGCATGGGTTGTGCCGCAACGGCGCTGACGGGTGCTTTTGCCGCGGTAAGCAAGGATCATTTTGAAGCCGCCGTTTCTGCCATGGCCCTGATGGGTGTTGCCGGGGAACTGGCCGCTCCCTTGTCGGCCGGACCCGGAAGCCTGCAGATCAACTTTTTTGATAAACTGCATAATCTTGAAGAAGAGGAATTTATTAAGACCTTGAATATCAGTATAATAGACCATGAATGAGCTCTACCTGGTTACCGATGAAAAACTATCCCTGGGCCGGGATCTGAAAGTGGTCGTGGAACAGGCCGTCCGGGGCGGCGTGAGCATGGTGCAGATCCGTGAAAAGGAGATGAACAGCCGTGACTTCGTTCACCGGGCCGAAGCAATGAAGAAGATCCTCAATCGATATAAGGTCCCCCTGGTCATCAATGACCGCATCGATGTAGCACTGGCCGTGGGAGCAGACGGGGTGCACGTGGGCCAGAGCGATATGCCCTATGAATATGTTCGCGGGATCATACCTGATGACATGATCCTGGGCCTCTCTGTCGAAACCCTGCAACAGGTGGAAGAAGCAGAGGATTTTGAGCTGGATTATCTCAGTATCAGTCCCCTCTTCTTTACCCCGACTAAAACCGACCTGGAACGGGAATGGGGCATCGACGGACTGAAAAAAGCGTGTGAAATCTCCCGCCACAGGGTCTTTGCCATAGGCGGCATCCATGCTTCCAACGCCGCGGAAGTGATCGGTGCAGGCGCTGAAGGCATTGCCGTGGTCTCGGCGATCTGTTCGGCACCGGACCCCGAACAGGCAGCCAGGGAACTGAATTCCATCATCAACGGATAAACAAACATAGAAAAATGACCACACTTGCCGAACTGGGTGAATTCGGCCTGATCGCCCGATTTTCAAGACAGTTCCTGGAGGATCTTCCCGGGGATATCACCGGGATCGGGGACGATTGTGCCGTAATCCCGGTCGATAAGCAGAAAAGCATGCTGTTTACCACGGATATGCTGATCCAGGACCGGCATTTCATCCTTGAAAGGATCCATGCCCGGGACCTGGGTTATAAGTCCCTGGCCGTCAACCTGAGCGATATCGCGGCCATGGGGGGTAAACCCCACAGCGCTTATCTTTCCATCGGTATACCTGCCGGACTCGAAATTGAATGGATCGACGGCTTTTTCGAAGGGATCCGGGAGCTGGCAGAAAATACCGGGATCTACTTCCTGGGCGGGGATACCACAAAATCACCGGATAAACTGGTCATCAATATCGCCGTGATCGGGTTCATCGATCCGGAACGAATCAAGGAACGCGAGGCGGCCCGGCCCGGAGATATTCTTTGTGTCACCGATACCGTGGGCGATTCGGGGGGCGGACTCAGAGTTTTGCTGGAAAACAAAACCCTGGATCCCGATGCTTCCCGGCTGGTGAAAAGACACCACCGTCCCAGGGCCCACCTTGAGGAAGGCATGTGGCTTTCTGAACGGGAGAGCGTGCACGCCATGATCGACCTTTCCGACGGGATCGAATCGGACATACAAAGGATCATGGAAAGCTCCGCCGTGGGAGCCGAGATCGAGATCAACGACATTCCCGTGTCCGGAACCCTGGTGAAGGTATGCGGCAAATACGGCTGGAACGCCCGCGAGACCGGTTTGAGCGGCGGGGAAGACTATTGCCTGATGATCACGGTTTCACCGGATGCCTATGAAGATCTGGCCGGGGAATACATGCACGACTTCGGTAAACCCTTATATAAAATCGGTAAGATCACGGGCAAAAAAGGCAAACCGGTTTTTACACGGAACGGAACACTCGTCGATATGGAGAAACATGGATTCGATCATTTTAAATCGAAATAATGAGATATAAAAGCGTTATAACCATCGCGGGCTCCGACAGTGGCGGCGGAGCAGGCATTCAGGCCGACCTGAAAACCATCTCCGCCCTGGGATGCTACGGGACAACCGCCATCACGGCCATCACGGCCCAAAATACCCTGGGAGTTACCGCTATTCATCCTGTGCCCCGGGATATCATAAAAAGACAGTTGGAAGCAGTTCTTGAAGACATCGGGACGGACGCCGTGAAGATCGGCATGCTCCATTCCGTGGATATCATTAAAACGGTAAGGCAGGTGCTGAAGCAATACGAACTTAAAAATGTCGTGCTCGATCCCGTTATGGTCGCGGCCAGCGGGGACAAGCTCATTGAAGACAATACCGTTGATGCTCTGGCTGCATTCCTCTTTCCCCTGGCCGATACGATCACCCCCAACATCCCGGAGGCGGAGATCCTGCTGAACAGGAAGATCACCGGCAGGGATGACATGATCCGGGCCGCCGGGGACCTGCTCCAATTCGGCAGCAGATCGGTCCTGCTCAAGGGAGGACATTTGGCAGGGGATATGCTGTACGATGTTTTTATCAACAGGGAAAGGCCCGATGATATCCGCGTTTATGAGAACAAAAAAGTGATCACCGGGAACGTCCACGGCACGGGATGTACCCTCTCTTCGGCCATCGCCTCCTGCCTGGCTTTAGGGGAAGAACTGGAAAAGGCCGTCCAGCACGCCATCAAGTACCTGCAGCAGGCCATTGTCCATGGTAAGATCTATCAAACCGGCAAGGGTTCCGGACCGGTGAATCATTTTTACAATCCCGAAAAGCTGAAATAATATGAAATACACGGATCAACTCTGGGAAGCAATCCAGCCCATCTATAATAAGATCCTTGAACACCCCTTTATCAAAGCCCTGATCCGCGGGGACCTCGAGCAGGAGCGTTTCCTGTTTTATGTAGAACAGGATTCCCTTTATTTGCTTGATTACAGCAGGGTGCTGGCCATCATAGCATCCAGGTGCGAAGGTTCCGAACGGATCCTTCAGTTCCTCGATTTTGCAAAGTATTCCATCCTGTACGAGCAGGAAAACCATAAAAGGTACCTGGCCGAACAGAAGCGGGTCAGCCGACAGGAAAGATCACCGGCATGTCAGGGCTACGCGGATTATTTAATGAAAACAGCCTGTATAGACAGCCTTGAAGAAGCTATAGCCGCTATCCTCCCCTGCTTCGTCGTTTATGAAAGGGTGGGCAGGCATATTCATGACAGGGCCGGAAAGAACAATCCCTACCAGTATTGGATCGACGCCTATGTCGACCCGGAATTCAGGGAAGCTACCGGTAAGGCCCTGCTGATCACCGATGAACTGGCATCCGGTGCAAGTGCTTCTGCAAGAGAAAAAATGAAAAAAGCCTTTGTCCTGGCGACAAAAATGGAATACCGGTTCTGGGATAGTGCCTGGAAAAAAGAAGGATGACCCTGGTAAAGGACCATCCTTTATTATATTATCCGGAACGGGCCTTGTGACCCGGTCCTTCCTTAGTCCATTCCCTTCAAATACTTATAGAGTTCGCTTTCCGTCGACAAGATCACCGAAGTGGTGGAATCGAAGGTCCGCTGAAAAGTTTCCAGTGACTTAAGGAATGTGTATAGATTCCTGGAAGCTGACGAACGGTCATAGGCCGAAGCATAGATGCTTGCCGCCCTGGCATCAGCCCCCCCGCGGATCTGTTCCGCCTGTTTGTATGCCCCCGACTGGATGACCTGGAGCTCCCTTTCCTTCTCACCGTTGATGCGGGAAGCTTGTCCCTGCCCTTCAGAACGGAACTTGTCGGCGATACGGTACCTTTCGCTCTTCATACGCTCATAAACCTGGGTGCGCACTTCCTCGACATAGTTGATCCGCTTGAAACGGAAATCCAAAACCTTGATACCCAAATCAGCCGTATTAACATTGGCCGATTCCAGGATCATACTCTGGATATTAACCCGGCCTACAGAGATATCAGGCAGGGAATCCCCGATCAATTCACTGATTTCACCGGTGGCTTGCGGGGTTCGGTTGGTATTACGGACCAGCTCCACCAGATCATGGCTGGCAATGTAATCCCTGGTCTCGCCGTCAAGCAGATCGTCTAACCTCGACTGTGCACCGCGTTCGTTGGTCAGTCGCCTGAAAAACTGCAGCGGATCGGTGATCTGCCAGCGGGCATAGGTGTCTACGAATATGAATTTCTTATCCTTGGTTGGCACCTGGTTGGGATCGCCGTCCCATTCCATGAAACGCTTTTCAAAAAAATTGGTCTTATGAATAAAAGGCGCCTTGAATTTCAGTCCGGGATTCACAATGGCCTCCCCCACCGGCTTCCCGAACTGGGTGATCACGACCTGTTCCTTCTCGTTTACCACAAAAGCAGTCTGGGTAACCAGGATGATGGCCAGGATGATCAATACGATATATAAAAGAATTTTGTTGGTTTTCATAATAAGCTCTTATTGATTGTCCTTAATTTGCATTTGTAATAAGGGTAAAACATTGTTCCCTTCTTCATCGGTGATGATCTTATGTCCCAGCTTGGGGATCACATCGGCAAGGGTTTCCAGGTAAATACGCCGTTTGGTTACCTCGGGAGCCTTAATATACTCCAGGTATAGTGCGTTAAAGCGGGCCACCTCACCTTCGGCATTGTTGACACGTGCCGTGGCATAACCTTCAGCTTTCTGAACTGTCTCTTCCGCCTGTCCACGGGCCCTGGGGATAATCTTGTTGTATTCACTCTTGGCCTGGTTGATCAGCGTCTCCTTCTCCTGCTGGGCCTCATTCACCGCATTGAAGGCATCCTTCACCGGGTCGGGCGGATTTACATCCTGTAACACCACCTGGTCGATGATGACCCCAAGACTGTATTCCCTGCAGATCTCCTGCATGAGTTCCTTCACCCGGCCGGCGATCTCGGTACGGCCCACGGTAAGGACCTCGTTAACCGTCCGGTCCCCGACCACCTGGCGCATGGATGCCTCGGAAAGGTCACGCAAAGTGGTTTCCGGATTCCTTACCTTAAAAAGGTAATTGAAGGGATTGTCCACCCGGTACTGAACCACCCACTCCACGTCGGCCAGGTTCAGGTCACCGGTCAGCATCAGCGACTCGTCACGGGTACCGCTCCGGGTGTAATCGGTTTGTATTCCGGCACGTATGGTCCGAAAACCAAATTCCTGCTTCTGCTGTCTTTCCACGGGAACCTTAAATACCCGCTCAACAAATGGGATTTTCATATTCAATCCCGATTCCACGGTTCGCACATATGTGCCGAAACGCGTGATCACACCCACTTCCTCGGTCCTGACCTGGAAGAAGGCACTAAAGACCAGTATGACCAGGATGATCAGCAAGATCCAGGTGCGATAACGCTTCAACAGGTTCCTGACTTCCGGGGGCATACTGTAATTTTCATTGTTTGCCATGTTTCTATAGGTTTAATTTTCACTTTTCTTATTGAGAACTACAAAGGTAACCTTATTCGAAGGAAACCCAATATTATTCACGTAAAAAAGAAAGCAACTTTGACCGTGGAAGACAGAGCGGGACAGGTTTTGTTTCTCGGCTTCGTCTGTTGCTCCGTCCCGAAAATCTTAGCAGCTTTGCTGCTTTAGATTTTCGGGCCTGCCTGCCTGTAGGCAAGGAATTTCGAATTTCTTCCTCGCGTTCTTCGCGCCTTCTTTGCGATCTTCGCGGTTCAGAACAACCGCGTGACGATTGCATGACAGCCTTTATGCTCTTCTGCTCTTAATTCCTTGAATTCTTTAGGCTCTTCGGCCCTATACCAGAATTGTCAAGATTTCCCAACGTGGTCCGTGGTCTAATTTCATTCCAGGGTATGATTTTTGAAAGTACAACGTTATCCTACAAATACTAATTTTGTACTCCCGATGAGGCTGTTGTTTACCATAATATTTATAATGATTTTCATTCAACCGGGTTTTTCCCAGACGGTAAAGGTTCTGGACCAGGAGAACCTGCAACCCCTGGAGCTGGCTACCCTCAGCAGCCTTGACCCTGAAGCTTCGGCAATAACCAACCTGGAAGGAAAAGCCAAGGTGGATGATTTCAAAGGCTCGGAACAGATACAGGTCCGTATGATCGGCTATACCACGCGAGTACTAAGTTACAAGGAACTGGAAGAGGCCGGCTTTAAGATCTACATGGAACCCACCAATGTAAACCTCGACCAGGTGGTGGTTTCGGCTACACGCTGGAACCAGCCCATACGGGATTTGCCATCCAATATCTCGGTGGTTTCCCCCAAACAGATCGCCTTTGAGAATCCTCAGACCAGTGCCGACCTGCTGGGCAATTCCGGGGAAGTCTTTGTGCAGAAAAGCCAGATGGGCGGCGGCAGTCCCATGATACGCGGATTTGCCACCAACAGGCTGCTGATCGCCGTGGACGGGATCAGAATGAATACGGCCATTTTCCGCAGCGGCAATCTACAAAACGTGATCTCCCTGGATCCATACAGTATGGAGCGGGCCGAGATCCTTTTCGGTCCGGGATCCGTGATATACGGCAGTGACGCCATCGGGGGTGTGATGAGCTTTCATACCCTGGAACCGCGCTTTTCCAAAGATGATCATACCTACATCAACGGAAACGTGGCGGGCCGCTATTCTTCAGCAAACAATGAGCGCACCGGTCATTTCGATATCAGACTGGGATGGAAAAAATGGGCCTCCGTAACCAGCATTTCCCATTCCGACTATGACGACCTCAAAATGGGACGGTACGGTCCGGAAGAGTACCTGCGGGAAAACTATGTGTGGCGCGTAGACGGCATGGACCGGATCGTTACCAATGCCGATCCCCTGGTACAACGGCCCACCGGGTATACCCAGTCCAATATCATGCAGAAGTTTGCATACAGGCCCAACGAAGACTGGGAAAGCAGCTATTCATTCCACTATTCCGCCACGTCCGATTATCCCCGCTACGACAGGCTTATACGGGAAAGGAACGGGATCCCGCGCAGCGCTGAATGGAACTACGGACCTCAGATATGGACGATGAACCGGTTGAACCTTACCTGCCAAAAGGGCAATACATATTACGATGAGCTGGACCTGAAACTGGCCCACCAGTTTTTCGAGGAAAGCCGTGTCGACAGGGACTTTGGGGAGCTTCTTAAAAATAAACGGGTCGAACAGGTGCAGGCTGTCAGCATGAACCTGGACCTGAATAAGGAGCTGGTTAATAAAAGAATGCTCTATTACGGACTGGAAGCGGTTTATAACGACGTGCATTCAACGGGAAAGGTGGAAAACATACAAACCGGATCGGTAAGCAACGGACCCAGCCGTTACCCCGAATCCTCCTGGAGTTCACTGGGTACGTACCTTACATACCAATTCCGGCTTACCGACAGGATGCTGATGCACGCCGGTGTGCGTTATAACCAGTATTTTTTGAAAGCCGATTTCGATACGACTCACTATCCTTTTCCCTTTACTGAGGCAACGATCAATAAGGGTGCCCTGACCGGAAGCGCCGGCGTGGTTTTCAATCCGTCCCCGGATTGGGCTGTCAGCACCAAACTTTCCACGGGCTTTCGGGCTCCTAATGTCGACGACGCCGGAAAGGTCTTCGATTCCGAGCCCGGATCGGTGGTGGTCCCCAACCCGGAACTGAAAGCTGAATATGCCTATAACGCTGAATTCAACCTTTCAAAAGTATTCGGATCGGTGGCAAAGATCGACCTGAACGCTTATGCCACTTATCTCGATAACGCGCTGGTGCGCGGGGACTACAGTTTGAATGGAAGGGACAGCATCCTGTACGATGGACAACTGAGCCAGGTGCAGGCCATTCAGAATGCCGCACGAGCCTTTGTCTATGGATTCCAGGCCCATGCCGAATTAAAATTACCCGCTGGCTTTGGATTGGTATCCCATTACAACAACCAGAAAGGGACAGAAGAAATGAAAGACGGCAGCAGCTCGCCCTCACGGCATGCCGCACCGGCATTCGGGGAAAGCCACCTGAATTTTTCCACAAAAAAACTCAAGCTCGACCTCTATGCCCGCTACAACGCGGAAGTCAGCCATAACAACCTGAACGAAGAAGAAAAAGGCAAGCCTTATCTCTATGCCAAAAACGAAGCGGGACTGCCCTACTCCCCTTCCTGGTATACATTGAATTTCAGGTTCATGTACCAGCTTAACGACTATCTGAATATGACAGCAGGCATAGAAAACATTACCGACCGGCGATACCGCCCCTATAGTTCCGGCATCGCCGCCCCCGGCCGGAACTTCGTCATCTCCCTGAAAACAAATTTCTGAATCGCTTGGCTGTAACTACACCTTCGGCTGTTTCCATGCAGTTACAACGGTGCCAAACGGTACTGAACCCAGGAACCAAGCCTGCCTGCCGGCAGGCAGGCAGGCTGAATTCATTAATCCACAATCACCAGGGTGGGTATCTGCTGCTCCCTCAGGAAAGGATAATATTCCAGGACCTCCTTGCTCTCGAGGATGAGCTTATCGGTCTGGCTGAGCTCGAAGGGCTCCAGGAGCCAGGAACCGATCACCCGGTCCGTTTTTACTTTCTTTTGTCCGGTTGGATACAGGTAAGTGCGTTTGTGTTTTCCCTTTTTATATTTTTCTTCGATGATGAGCTGGCCATTCTGCCGGATCTCCCAGGTCCCGTCCATCTTTCCGTCCTTGAAACGTCCGGTAACAAAAAGCACCCCGCTTTTATCCCTCTTGATGAAAAGTTTGAGCCAGTTTCCGAAACCTTTTTGAACACCGAATTCCTCCTGGAAATAGCGGTTGTATATCACGGAAAAATCATCCTTACCATGCATCCGTATCTTCCTGTACAGTTCCCCCCGCTCGTCATAAAATTTCCAGGTACCGGCAGGAACATCCTTACGAAAAGCAAGTTCACGGCGCAAAGTACCGTCGGGATAATAATAGAGGAACACCCCGTCCTTTTTTCCTAAAACATAATGTCCCTTTTGCAAAAGATTGAAATCCCGGTCGTAATCCCGGAAGACCCCGTTGAAATCGGTGATCAGGTCGTTCCATACCGCTTCGCGCTGGTAACATGCACGCTCCGGGGTGGTGATGCGCCACAAAGAGTCATAATGAAGTAAAACGGCCAGGTCAAAGTCCAGGAAGTTCCTGTAATACTTACTTAGATTGGTCAGACTGTCAATGGCTTCGTCCGGCAGGATTTGCGAAATAACCCTGTTTTTGACTGCTTTGTAGGTTTCAATATCCTTCTTGGCCCGGGCCGTATCCCCTATCGCACGCCAGGCTTTGGCCCGCTGCAGATATACCACATAGTCATCAGGATTGTTCCGCAGCATCTTGCTGAAATGTACGATGGCTTCCCGGTAGCGCGACAGCCTTAAATCCTCCATCCCCCGAATGTATTCGTCGGGCATACCCGAACGGACCAGCTCGTTTCTTTGCTTTTGCTCCTTTTCCCGTAAGCGGAAATGAATGTCCATGCTCAGCCGGGCTTCTATGGGAATACCAGCTTTTTTGGCCGGTATCCAGCGGTGATTGGTCAGTTCCACCAGGCGCAGGGCCTCTTCATCCAAACGTATACCCGCAGAGCTGACAATGCGGATGTCTTTGACCTCACCCCTGGCGCTGACGCTAAAAACCACCTTTACCGTTCCCTCTATACTGTATTTAAAAGCCAATGGCGGATAAACCAGCTCCTCGTCCAGGAATTCATATAAAATCTTTGACCCCGAAGCCATGAAAACGGGTTTGGAATCCGGCTCCGCCCCTCCTTCCTGCCCTAAAGCAGCGATCATCCGGCCCAGAAAAACAGCAGCAATCAATATCCCTCTGATCAACTTCATCGGTATCAAATTTCATTTTAAAATTAATAGAATTCGTGATGATGATAAAGCTTTTGAGTGCTTTTCAGATTGATTTAACCACCCCTTTTCGCCGGCGCGAAAAGTACCCCTCCTTAAAAAGAAGGGGAATTCATAATTAATTGATTACCAGTACATCTTCCCCTCTCCACCGTGTGAAGAGCGGGTCGGGGGAGAGGAAAAAATAATGAAAGGCTGGATAAAAGAAAGGGCCGGGGGGGAAGTGGTGAATTGGTATGGAAAGATAATCATTTTAATTTCAGAGCATTCTAATTGAATTATCAAGTGAAAATAAATCAACCGTGAACTTGGGCATTAAATCGTAATCGGTGCATTCGGTCCGATAGGGATACCGAATGTGATCCAGATGACCAGCATGACGGTCCATAGGATAAGGAATACAAAGGTATAGGGCAACATAGTGGCGATCAGGGTTCCGATGCCTGCATTTTTATCATAACCCTGGAAAAAGGCCACGATAAGGGCAAAATAGGACATCATCGGGGAGATGATGTTGGTTACACTGTCTCCTATTCGATATACCACCTGGGTGAGTTCGGGAGAATAGCCCAGAAGCATGAACATGGGAATAAATACCGGGGCCATGATGGTCCATTTGGCAGAAGCACTTCCCATGAACAGATTGATCATGGCAGAAAGGAATATAAAAGCTATCATCAGGGGTATCAATCCCAGTCCGGAGGCTTGTAATACCCTGGCACCCTCGATGGCAAAGATCAGTCCCAGGTTGGTCCATTTAAAGTAAGCCACGAACTGGGCGGCGAAAAAGACCAAAACAATGTAAATGCCGAGGGTTTCCATAGACTTCCCCATGCCCCGCATTACATCCGAGTCGTTCTTCAGGGTGCCTGCTCCTATTCCGTAAGCAATGCCCATCAACCCGGCAACCAGAAAAATGATGGCGACTATCCCGTTCAGGAAAGGGCTGGTCAGGATACTTCCCGTTTCGGGATCCCTCAGGAAACCATTTGAGGGAAGCAATCCCCATAACGACAAAACCGTCAGTATGAGGGCGGTGACGGCAGCATATTTTAATCCCCGCTTTTCTTCATGAGACAAAGTTTTCAGGTCTTCCTGCTTTTCTCCCTTGTACTTTCCTAGTCTCGGAATGACAATCTTCTCTGTGACCCAGGTTCCGGCTGCAGCAATAAAAAAGGTAGAAATAAACATGAAATAGTAATTGGCCGCTGCATTTACCCGGTAGTCGGGCTGAATGATCTGGGCGGCTTCCTGTGATAATCCTGCCAGAAGCGGATCGATGGTTCCAAGCAGCAGGTTTGCACTGTATCCTCCCGAAACCCCTGCAAAGGCCGCGGCCATTCCCGCCAGGGGATGCCTTCCCACGGCAAGGAAAATGATGGCCGAAAGGGGGACCAGCAAAACATATCCCACCTCACTGGCCGTGTTGGAAAGGATCCCCGAGAGTACAATAACAAAGGTGAGCAGGCGTTTGGGCGCGGACAGCACGAGCAAGCGCAGAAAAGCCCCGATCAGTCCGCTGCCTTCGGCAATACCTATACCCAGCATGGCCACCAGCACCACACCCAGTGGCGCAAAACCGGTGAAATTGTCCACCATCTCTGTCAGTATCCGGTGCAGTCCTTCCCTGGAAAGCAGGTTAACCGGTTCAATGATCTCGCCGGTTGCCGGATGTTCAACAGCAATATCCAAAAGACTGGTTACACCGGAAATTAGAATAATTAATAAAGCAAAAATGGCAAATAAGGTTGCAGGGTGCGGCAGGGCATTACCAATCTTTTCAATGACACTAAGTAAGCGGTTGACCATGTTGGTTTTGGGATTCTGATGTTTCTATGAGCTGTTACCGGTAATCCAATCAATAATACGCCCGGAGTTAGGTTTTTCACGGGAATAGGCGACATCCACCAGATTTCCGTTCTCATCGATCAGATACTTCTGGAAGTTCCATTTCACCTCCGAATCCATCACTCCGTTCAATTCTTTAGTGGTAAGCCACTTGTATAAAGGATGCATATCGTCCCCTTTAACGGATATCTTGGACATCATGGGGAAAGTCACTCCATAATTGATCCTGCAAAATTCTGCAATCTCTTCATTGGATCCGGGTTCCTGGTTCTTAAAATTGTTGGCAGGAAAACCAATGATCATGAAATCTTCCCCTCCATACTCTTCATACAAAGCCTGAAGATCTTCGTATTGGGGGGTAAAACCGCATTTGGAAGCGGTATTGACCACCATAAGCTTTTTGCCTTTCAGATCGGCCATATTGAATTCCTCACCCCTGATGGTTTTTACCTTGAAACCATGAAAGTCACTTTGAGACCGGGCAAGGTTCCCAAGAAAGGATATCACAAGGAGGGTTAATAGTATTCTCTTCATTTTCGCGTATTTTCGTTAATAAATCAGAACACGAATATATCAAGAATTGTTCAAGATGAAACATCTTAATATTACCATAAAGGGTCGTGTCCAGGGCGTGGGTTTCCGTTATTCGGCCCTGCAAAAGGCCCGGGAAATGGATATCAATGGTTTTATACGCAATACGTCGGGCGGGGATGTGTACATGGAGATAGAAGGCGACCACGATCAGGTCGATCAGTTTTTGTCCTGGTGCTACCAGGGTCCCCCCATGGCCCATATACAAAAAGTAGACTACCAGGAATCCGACTTCGAGGGATTCCGTGATTTCAGGATACTGCATTGATCCGGGGCTTTTTTTTTCCTTTGCGGAGCAGTGCAGCCGACCCGGATATCAGCAACCAAAAAGTTAGGAACAGGATCACAACCGATAACACCGAGAGCAGCATATCGCGATCGGCAATAAAAATGAGCAGGTTATTGAACATGGCCCAGATGGTAATGACCAGTACAAAAAGCATGGGCAAGGCGGTATAATATACATTTTTATTTTTTGTGTACAGATACAGGGATACAACACCCAGGGCCAGGGCGGCCAGCAACTGGTTCAGCGATCCGAACAGGGGCCAGAGCATCATGGCGCCGGAAGCACCGGACTTAACATAGGCCATTGCTGCTGCAGCCAGCACAATGAAAAAGCTTGAAAAATAACGGTTATTGACCGGCTTACGCACCCTGCCCTGCCGGTCCTTGAAGATCTCCTGCAGGGAAAGCCGCTGGATCCTCGCGGCAGAATCCAGGGTGGTGTTGGCAAAGCTGACGATAAACACGGCAATCAGGGAAGCTCCGAAGGTAATTGGAATGCCCAGACTGTTGAAAAGATTTGCAGCACCGGTAACGAAAGCATCCAGTTTGGCCCCCAGACCGGAAGCCGCCGACCAGGATGCATAGTGATGGATATAGGCCCCTGTACCGGTATATCGAATGCCCTCGTCGACCAGTCCGAGCCCCAGCCCGCCTGCTATTGAAAGGATGACCAGTACAGCCAGCAGACTTTCCCAAAGCATCCCCCCGTATCCTATAAAAAAGGTATCTTTTTCCTTGTTCACCTGCTTGACCGTCGTGCCGGAACTGGCCAGGGAATGAAAACCCGAAATGGCACCGCAGGCTATGGTAATAAAAAGAAGGGGCATCATGGAAGGCACATCGCTTCCGGGAGCCGTGGCTTCAGGATTGATGGCGGGTGCAGTGATACCGGGATGGGCGACCAGCAATCCCAATACCAGCAGGAAGACGGCAACCAGGAGCTGATGGGCATTGATGTAGTCCCTCGGCTGCAATAGTTTGTGTACCGGAAGAGTGCTGGCGATATAGACATAGATGAACAGGATCAGCGACCAGGTCACCACCGCCGAGCCATTGACAGGAGGCACCCGGATGGGAATCAGGGTTCCTATGTAAATACTTGCATACATCATGACCACCGCAAGGATGGAAAACAGCAGGTCATGCTTCCCTTTGCGGATCTGCCAGCCCAGCCATACGGCAATGGGTATTTGCATCCAGACGGGCAATACGGCTTCGGGATAAAGATCGAACAAAACCCCCACGATCATGGCAAAGACAGAAAGAACGATGAACAACAATAATTGCATTATGAACTGAAAGACATAGCGGGTTCCGGGAGAGATCACGTCCCCTGTAAGATCCCCGATCGTCTTTCCCTTGCTTCTGGCAGAAACCATTAGGGTGGAAAAATCATGGACCGCTCCCATGAAGATGGATCCCAGGACCACCCATGTAAAAGCAGGCAGCCAGCCCCAGATGATCCCGATGGCCGGTCCGACGATCGGACCCAATCCGGCAATGGTGGTAAAATGATGGCCGAAGATGATGTGTTTTTTGGAAGGGACATAATCCACCCCGTCACTGAATTCGTGCGAAGGCATCAGGTTGTTGTCGTCCAGCCTGAATAATTTTCTGGCTATGTACCGGCCATAGGTATAATAGGCTACCAGGTAAGCAAGGATTGCCATGATGGCCAGGATCAGGGAATTCATTTTCGTCTATGGAATTGGAAAATTAACAGAAGATTAAGGGATTAAACATAATAATTCTTTAGTTTTTTACTCTTAATCCCTTAATCCCTTAATCTATTAATCTTTTAATCTTTGTTATCAATAATGATAAAAATATCAATTAATTTCTTTAATAGATCTTCAGCAGATATTCCTGTTTGATCCAGCCCCTGTTGCCATCTGCAATCTCAATCTCCCTCCAAACGCCGATGGAATCTCTGAGATTTACCTTCGTGCCTTCGTGAAGGATGAATAATTCGGTTCCCTTTTCATCCGGTGCACTCTTTACGGAAACACTGGGTGAGGCGATCAAGGCTCCGGGATGATCACGCAGATACTTGGTATGACTGTATGAGCAACTGAAAGAAAGAATAGCCGTTAGCAACATAATCACCCCAAACCAGAAGGACAATCTTTGCAATCCGGGCCGCCCGGAAAAGAAGTAAACCAAAAGCAGTCCCAGACCCAGACCAAAACTGATCATGGAGAGCCATGCCCATGTGTTGGGATGCAGCCACCTTACCAGCTGATGGTGCCAGCGGTTAAGAAAAAATTCGGGGATGGCTTCAATTTCATCCACCACGAATTCACGGGCTATATTGAGATTATGCCGGATTTCTTCATCATTGGGATCCAGAAGATAGGCCCGTTCATAGTTAAGCAGGGCCCTGACGAAATTGTTGGTGCGGTAATAGGCATTACCCAGGTTGAAATAAAGTCCGGCACTTACATATCCTGAGTCAATAATGGTTTCATAAGTTATGATGGCTTCTTCATAGGCTTTGGAGCTGTAAAACTTATTTCCCTGGCGGACCAGTGAATCCGGGTCAAAACCAGCCATGGTGCTGCTTATTGAAAATACAAAAAAACCTATAAGGACATCTGTTCTCTTCATCATCTGATGGCTTTTTCAAGTTCACTGATGCAGGCTGTTGCATCATGATAGGTTTGCTTGAGATCTTCCTTGCCACCTGCCGGGGCATACTGCGCAAACTGGGAGCGGTCAATAATTTTAAAATAATCCTCCATGAGCTGCTCCTTCACTTTCCTCTGTACCAGCTTTTCCTCTGCCAGTTCCCTTGATATCTCAGAGCGTTGTATGTTCAGCTTATCTGCAAGATAGCCCCACAAAGCCTGCAGTATGGCATTATAGAATCCGGAAGCCTCTCCCTCACGAAGGGCTTTGGAGGCTTTGGCAAGTCTTTTCCTGGCCACCCTGGCAGCTTTTTTATTTTTCACGCCCTCCGGATCAGACATTCTGCGGATATGCTGTCTCCTGAGGAATATAATGAATCCGAAGAGGAGGAATACAAGTACATAATAAAGGTAAAAACCCATTTGCCCGAAAAGAAGATGACCTTTCAGACGCAAGTCCAGCGGACGGGTTTTAATAAACAGAATATCGTCTGCCAGATATCGTAAACCTTCCTTGCCGGTTATTATCACAGAACCCTGATCCCCCCGTTCTTCGGATGGACTGATCTCGAAAAGTATTTCGCTGGAACGCGGGGTTTTGTATTTTTCTGATCTAGGATCGAAATAGCTGAATTCAACCGGCGGAATCCTGTAATTCCCGGCATGTCTTGGTATCATGAGATATTCGAATCGTATACTGCCTCTGGAGCCGGCATCCGTGTTTTTTATACTGGTGTTTACCCGGGGATCATAGCTTTCAAAATCCGGGGGGAACTTAATCCCCGGGGCCTGGACCAGGTGCAGGTTTCCATTTCCGGAAACATTCACACTCAAGGTGATGGCATCGTTTTCACTGACCGATGTCTTATCTGTGGAAACATTCATGGTAAAGCTACCCACGGCCCCGGTGTAGCTTACAGGTTCGGGTTTTGGCAAAGCTTTTACCCGGATGCTTACCGGATTGCTGGTCAACATTTTACTGACAGACCGGTAGCCTGAAGAAAAGAAATCGTCGAACAAGCTTCCACTGGGTTCTCTCCTTTGCCTGTAGAAAGTTTCAAGCCGGTACGGCTCTATATTAATTTCACCGGTCTGCTGAGGAAACAGAAGCACCTTGTCAATGATACCGGTATTGTAAATCTTCCCGTTCAGGTTTTCACGCTGCAGACTGATCTGGCTGGGTGTTTCGATATCCTGGGTAAAGAAGCCGTCATAGGAAGGGGGTTCGTTCTGGCCCAGACCGGTCAGGCTTACCCGGGTGTAAATCTTGACAGTCATTTGAATGGCTTCTCCCAGATATACCGTGGTTCTGTCGGGGATCAGCCTCAGAAAAAGATCTCCCTGCTCCGGACCGGTATCCCCGGTGGGTTCCTGTTCGGAGGGTCGAGACCGGGAGGATGTGCTCTGATTCTGGCCTCCTCCGACCACTTCTATTTCAACCGGTTCGGTTGTATAGGTCTTTCCATCAACCTCGATGGATGCTTCAGGAATCACAAATTTGCCTTCCCGCGTGGCTTCCAGAACATAGATTATGTTGTATGTCGTGCTCCGTGTAACTTCCCCATTGATGATCTGTACGCTGCTGCTGCTCTGGGTACTCGGCCCCATCAATATCCTGAAATCTTTTATTTCAGGGGCCCGGAAAGCGGTCCCCTTACCGGAATTCAGCGTGAGGGTCAGGTTAAAACGCTCCCCTACCTCCACCACGCCCGGTGCTGAAGCCGTAAAACGAATGTCCTGGGCCTGGAGGCAGGCGGAGGCAAATAAAAAAGTCAGAACTATGCTTATTGGGCGTAACATAAATTTGTCTCAATGTCTCATCGTCTCAATGTCTCATTGTCTCATCGTCTCAATGTCTCATTGTCTCATCGTCTCAATGTCTCATCGTCTCAATGTCTCAATGTCTCATCGTCTCAATGTCTCAATGTCTCAATGTCTCAATGTCTCAATGTCTCAATGTCTCAATGTCTCATCGTCTCATCGTCTCAATGTCTCATTGTCTCATTGTCTCATCGTCTCAATGTCTCAATGTCTCATTGTCTCATCGTCTCAATGTCTCATTGTCTCAATGTCTGTCAACGACCAGCTACCAGCCACCAGCAGCCAGTTCACCAGTCCTTTTCCGTTTTCACTTTTTGCTGCTGTGCTTTTAGTTTTTTCAGTTTTTCCTGCACTTCCTTCTCTTTTCGCTGCATGGCTTCCAGTATCCCCTGTGCATCCTCTTTGGATATTTTATGCTGTTGCATTTCCTGTTCCTGTTGTTGCCGATCCTGCTGCTGATTTTCTTGTTGCTGCTGCCGCTGCTGCTCCTGCTCCTGTTCCTGCTGCTGCTCCTGTTCCTGCTGCTGCTGTTGCTGCAACATTTGCATGGCATAAGTAAGATTATGCTTGGCATCGGTATCCCCGGGGTCCAGCCTGAGGGCTTGCTTATAGGCTTCAATGCTTTCCTGTAACTTCTGATCTTTCAGCAGGGCATTTCCCCGGTTGTAGTAAAGTTTTACCCTATCTTGTTCTGAAGGTACTATTTCATCCATCATACTGTATTTCTCTTCTGCTTCGTAGAATTTTTCCTGCTTATACAGGGCATTGCCCAGGTTATACCGCACCTTGAATGATGCCTCATTTTCCTCGAGTGCCCTGAGGTATTCTATCTCCGATTTATCGTATTTTCCGTCTTCGTAAGCTCTGTTACCCTGCCGGATGTATTTTTCTCCGCCCTGTGCAGCCAGGACCTGCATCAATCCGAAGCATAATAAAATGCTGATGCAATATCTTTTCTTAATCATCGCGGAACAATTTTATTGAACTTAACCAACGATTTTTCCTTTCAAGAATGAATATTTCCAGGAGCAAAAAGAACAAGGCTGCACCGGCCATATATTGAAAACGTTCATTATACTCGCTGTATACCCGTGTTTCCATTTCCTGTTTCTCCATCTTGCTGATCTCGTCCAGAACGGCCCTGAATCCTGCATTGGATGCCGTTGCAGGAAAATATTTTCCTCCGCCTGCATTGGCAATTCTGGCCAGCATCCTGGAATCCATCCGGGTTATGATGACCTGTCCCTGATTATTTTTTCTGAAATTACTGGATCCCGGTGAAACGGGAATGGGGGCACCCTCTTCCTTGCCCATGCCGAGGGTATGCACCACGATCCCTTTTTCCCTGGCAGCCTCTGCTGCAGCGATAGCATCATCCTCATGGTTCTCTCCGTCGGAAATGATCAGGATAACCCTGTTTTTTTCAGCTTCCGGGCTGAAGGAATTCATAGCCAGGTCTATGGCCGAGCCTATAGCTGTTCCCTGTTTAGGGACCATGTCCGGTCCTATGGTTTCCAGGAAAAGCTTTGCAGCGATATAGTCTGATGTTATGGGTATCTGCACGTAGGCGTCCCCTGCAAAAACGATCAGTCCGATCCTGTCATTTTCAAGGCGCTCGACCATTTTTGATATTGCCTGCTTCGCCCGTTCCAGTCTGCTCGGCTGAATGTCCTCGGCCAGCATGGAATTTGAAACATCCAGGGCCAGGACCAGTTCCACCCCTTTTCTTTTGATTTCCTGTAATTTGGAACCAAACCTGGGCCTGGCCAGCGTCAGGGAAATAAAAGCGATGGCCAGCAAAAGCAGTATGAAGCAAAAAACAGACCGGGAACCGGAATACAGCGGCATCAGTTCTTGCAGTATTCCGGGATCACCGAACCGGATCAGAGCACGCCTTTTTCTGTACCTTAGGTATATAAACAGGGTGATCAGTATCGGAATCAGTACCAGTCCGTATAAGTATTCAATATGTGCGAACCTGAACATATCTGTTGTACCGCCTATTAAGGTAATTTACGCCATACCAGAAAGCGCAGGAGCAGTTCCAGCAGGAACAATGATCCTGCAGCCATGGCAAAACCAAAATATTCTTCTTCTTTCTTACTGAAATTCTTTACATCGATCAATGATTTTTCCATCTGATCGATCTCCTTATAGATCTCAACAAGCTTTTTATTGTTGGTGGCCCGAAAATATTTCCCTCCGGTGATATCTGCAATTTTCTGCAATACTTCTTCATCAATTTCAACCGGCATATTGCGTATTTCTTCTCCCCAGGGTGTTTGGACGGGCATGGGAGCCATCCCCTGTGTCCCAACCCCGATAGTGTAGACCCTTACCCCGAAGGTGGAAGCAATCTCTGCTGCCGTAAGGGGAGGGACCTCTCCCCGGTTATTGACCCCATCGGTTAGCAGGATGATCACCTTGCTTTCGGCTTTAGAGTTCTTCAGCCTGCTAACAGCGTTGGTCAGCCCGACACCGATGGCTGTTCCATCCTCGATCATGCCCGGCTTTACTTCTTTAAAAAGGTTGATAAGGACGGCATGATCGGTGGTCAGGGGACACTGGGTAAAGCTTTCACCGGCATAAACTACCAGTCCGATCCTGTCGTTGGGCCGGCCGGAGATGAATTCAATGGCCACGTTCTTGGACGACTCCAGCCGGTCGGGTTTCAAATCCCTGGCCCGCATCGAACCGGATATATCCAGGGTAAGGATAATGTCGATCCCTTCCGTAGTGGATTCCTGCCATTTTTCAACAGACTGGGGCCGGGCAAGTACGATGATTAAAAGGGCGGCTGTGAGCATCCTGAGGAAAAACATGACATGCCTGAGGTAGGGCCTCAATCCCGGGCTGACTTCCCTGAAAACCGTTATGCCCGATGTCTGAATGCTGGAATAACCCGACCGGTCCTTCCATACATACCAGGCAAGGGCCGGCAGCAACAGGAAGAGCAGGTACAGGAATTCCGGGTTTTCAAATCTCAGGTTATTCATGGTTCAACTCCGGTTTAAGCTTTTCTTCTTTTTCCAATTTTTTGGTTTGATCCACAAACAAACAGGCATTGTTGATATGCCTTTCGTTCTCTTCAGGAAGGGGTTTTTCCTTTGCAAATTTCACCATATCGGCCAGGTTCAGCAACGATTCCAGGAGATCAGCCGGTATACGTTCCTGTTCCGGGTGCCGCCTGACATCCCGAAGGATCTCATTGCTGGTTTGTTCCATGGCCGGGATCCGGAAACGGATCTCCATGTACCGGCGGATGATCTCCGTCAGCCGTGTATAGTATTCCTTAACCATGCCTTTTTGCCATAGTTTTTCGGCTTTCAGAGCATCCAGGTCACGCAGTGCAATGATATGTGCCGGTTCAGCCGGTAGAGGCTCCAGACCGGGTTCTGTTCCGGTTTTTCTTCTTTTGATATAACGGAAACCCAGCCAGGCGAGTGCAGCCAATACCAGGGCTCCGGCAAAAAATGGCCAGATCTCCCGGAAAGTCAGAGGTGCCTTATAGATCGCCTTAATATCCCTGATCTCCCCTGTGGTATCCAGGGGAAATGAATTGACATAGAAGAAGTTCGACCTGGAATACAAGGTATCGGACAGGTCGGCAGAGTTGAAGGCCACCGGGATACGCGGAAATACGACCATACCGGTATCGAAGCTGGTGACCAGGTACTTTTTCCTGATGAGCCATTGGCCGTCTTCCAGGATCGTAGTATCTGCTGCCTCTTTCTCTATGATCTCAATGGATTCGGGCAAGAGTGCGCGGATGTCCGGCAACTGCACCTGAATGCCCGGTTCCTGGTTGATCTCAAGGGTATAATGGATCTGGTCGCCGATGTAGATCTGGTTGGTATCCAGCCTCGCACGGATGCCGACCTGTTGGGCAATTACCACTGAACCGTATGACAGGAATAATAAAATTACCGGTATGCACTTTCTTTGTCTCATCGTCTCATCGTCTCAATGTCTCAATGTCTCATCGTCTCAATGTCTCAATGTCTCATCGTCTCAATGTCTCAATGTCTCAT
>CAYQQR010000046.1:0-32109 GCA_964420035.1 uncultured Bacteroidaceae bacterium
AAATCTCCCTCTTTTCTTAGTTATTTTTCAACTTTCTCCGGACAGTAGTGATTCATAATTCAGAATTCAGAATGAAAATAAGTTCTGTATCATCATGCGAAAGCCGGCAATTCTAATTATTCTGATACTTGTCCTTACAGCATGTTCGCAAAGGAGGGAGCCAATCGAAATAAACGGGGTTTTTCCTGAAATGACGGTGGTGGGACCTCATGAGAACATGTCGGAGAGCGGTATCGGGGCCCTGATTACCTGGGCCGACAAGCTCTGGGCCATTGGTTATGTGGCCCATATCAAAGGGAGCCGCATTGGCTTATATGAGTTCTCGGAAGACATGACCATGAAAAAACACCCTCAGAGTGTTACGGGTACCTTTGCCAACCGGATGATCCACAAACCTTCCTTGCAGGCCATCATTGGACCGCATTTTATTGATCAGGACGGCAAGGTCAGAACATCGGAAGAACTTTCCGGGCACCGTTTAACGGCGACAATGAGCCATCTGACCCGGCCCGACAGCCTGGTCTATTTCCTGACCATGGAGGGTTTGCTTTTCGAGACCAACGTATACAGCCTTGAAAGCAAAGAGCTCTTTAACCTGGTGGATGAACTGGACCTGCCGGAAAGTGCCCAGCCTCATTTTAAGGGAGGTTTCACAGGGAACGGCCGGGTAATCGTGGCCAATAATTCCTATGACGAGAGGGAATACCTGGGTGAGCGCCAGGCGGGCAGACTGGCGGAATGGGATGGCAGGCAGTGGACCATCATTGAAAAAAACCCCTTTGTAGAAGTTAACGGTAAGATCAACAGCTACGGTCAGACCAGCGTATACGGAAATCCCATATTTGCTACCGGCTGGGACAAACGTTCGGTGATCCTAATGAACTACAACGACCGGACTAACAGTTGGAAACGTTACAGATTACCCAAAGGCAGCCATTCCTTCGACCATACCTGGAACACGGAATGGATGCGTATCCGGGAAGCACAGACCGAGAGGTTCATCATGGATGTTCACGGACTGTTTTACGAACTGCCCATGATGACTTACGGAGGGGAGGTCTGGGGCATCAAGCCCATTGCTTACCACCTGAGGATCGTGCCTGATTTCTGCTTCTGGCGCGGCATGTTCGTCATGGCGGGTGACCAGACCGATCATGGAGTGGGACAACCACAGACAGGACTTTTATTTGAGAACATCGACGATCTCTGGAATTACGGTAAGCCGAAAGGATGGGGTGCTGTATGGCGCAAGGATACCCTGGAAGGAGAAAGCATTTCCGATCCTTTCCTGATGACCGGATTCGACGACAAAACCCTCCATGTCAGTCAGTACAGCCAGGGCATTACCCGCGTCACCGTTCAGGTGGATTACCTGGGTGACGGAAGCTGGGAGGATTATACCAGTCTGACCCTGCTTGGTAAAGACTACCGCTTCCATGTTTTCCCGGAGGGATTTTCAGCTCATTGGGTAAGACTGGTGGTGAACCAGGATTGTATCCTCACCGCCCAATTCACTTATAATTAATTCAGAATTCAGGATTCAGCCTGACTGCAGTCAGGCTGAATCCTGAATCAGAAAGGGTGCGCTCCGAGGAGTGCACCCTTTCAACCCTTTACATCACAACCAGAAGAGCTAATCTTTGAATTCTATTTCCAGGTTCCTTATCTCTTTGGGGTTATAGGGATTCAGGAACTGTATCCTGGCTTCGAGCGGATCATACTCCGTACCGGGAGATTCACCTCCGGCAACGAAACCGAACTGGTTAAAATATCCGGGAGCTTCTGTATCTTCGAGGTATTGTTCCACTTCTGTACTGTCAATACCCGGCCATGCGGCATATATCCTTCTCTGGAAGGTATTCCTGATGGAATAGTAACCAAGAATGGCATCCCGGCTGGTCAGGTCGGCATTGCTGGGGGGCAGACCCACTTCAGCAACTCCTATATTTTCAGTGTCATGACCCGAGGCTGCAAAGGCCCAGTTCATGCCATCGGGTCCGGCAAAGAACCGTGCATTGGGATGATCGGAATTACCGAATACATCCACAAATTCACCTTTCTTACCCACGAACATCTTCATTCTCTGCATGGCGAACTGGTCTTCCAGCGGAGAAGGCAAGGGCAGTCCGGTGATATAAACGATCATATGGGCATCATACCCGTATTCTCCGGCCTGGCTATAGTCGATACGGAACATGGCATCGGGGAGGTTGACATCCTTTTCCCTGTCAATATTGTAAGGCTTTAACAGGGCGATCCCTTTCAGTGGATTGCGGTTCCAGAATACCTGCATACCCTTACCCCCATCTTCATTGCCTTCGGAATCTGCATCGCTGATGGTCAGGCAGAATTCCCAGACTACACCCTCGTATTCTGCATTTTCAACCACTGCCAGGTTTTTATCCCTTCCGTCGTCCTCACTGGTGTAGGTCAAGACCATGGGCTTATTGATCTCATAGCGGTTGATGGCCAGTATGATCTCCTCAACGAGCTCGGCGGCCTCTTCACCGGCATGAATGAAAAATACAAGGGGAACATATACCGCGTTGCCGTTGAGGGGTTCCACGGCGGCGGATTTCTTGCTGGTCTCTTCCTGACTGATGGCATCAGGGATATTTACGGCAAAGGATTCGGGAAGGATGTCCTGATCCTCTGAGAACAGGTTATCATCCTTTTCACAACCGGCCAATATCATTCCTCCGGTCAGCAGGGTAATAAAAAGATACTTTAGTGATTTCATGACTATCGCTATTTGGTTCGTTTTTAAAATTGCATTCACTCCTATCACACATGAACCAAATGTTACCCTGACTTGCATTCTAAAAAAATCAAATAATAAAGTATCTCATACTTTTTAGAATGTAAGATTATAAATGAAAGATGAAAGATTGTTCAAGTGTTGATATTCTCTGGATTATTACTGCCAATCTTTAATCTTCAATCTTCAATTTACTCCAGTACTAAGGTATCCCCCACCACCGTAGAGGCTGAAAAGAAACCAACCACTTCATGATCGGAGCGGATATTGGTGGCCGGGTTGGACCGGGCCACGTCGAGCAGTCCGCCCCGCCAGGTGGTTTCCATGAGGATGCCGCGCAGATAATCCCTGTGATCCTGAGTAAGGGAATATTTGCGTCTAACCCATACAGAACCGGGAGAAACGGCAATCTCCTGCTGATCGGGCTGGAAAATATCCATCACGTCGATATTCTCGAGTGAATAGTAATAGATCAGGTATGAGGGGAGCTGTTGTGTATCCGGACCGGGATCCCAAAGCTTATATTCCATCATGTATACATCCGGATCCCGTGGGTGGGGCAGTTCATAGTAGCCTGAATCGTTGACAAGGTATACGGGCCGGTTCAGGGGTATTCCCGGATCCATCCCGGAAAATGCCCTGTAATAACGGTCTTCCCAGATAATATTCAGCTGGTACAGTCCCGTAACGGTAGCCCGGAATGACCCTGTTGAATAATAATCTCCCGGCGATCCGTGATCTTCCGGAAAAGTAAAGGTGTCCCGTCGATTCGGACTGATGCGGTGAATAACCTGCACCAGTGCACCGGAGGCCGGCGAAAATCCCTGGTTCAGATCCGGTCCTACCCGGCCCAACCGAACCAATTGATGTTTTTTTTCATTGGTAAGGATACATTCCACGGATAAAATACCCGGGTCCTCAGCTGCAAAATCCTTTTCAACAACCTTCTCACAGGAAAGCAGGGATAATATGAAGCATATGAGGATTGTCCTGTGTTTCATCAGAAATTGAATTTATAACTGATCGAAGGGACAGCTTTGTTCAGGTAGATCTCAGACACGACCACCCTGGAACTTTCAAACACGTTCAGGGGGATCTTGAAATTTCCTTCAGCATCCAGGATCTTGTTATAATTCAAAAAGACGGGATTCTCCCTTCCGTAAACATTGTAGAGGGCCAGAACCAAGCTGTGCCGGTACTTTCTTTCGGGAGCACTTAAGGTCCATTCCAGACCCAGATCCATCCGGTGGTAATCCGGGGCACGGCTGTTATTTCTGGAAGGGTAATAGGGTACCTGCATCCCGTTATAATAGTAAAATCCGGTAGCCTTTGTGATCGCTGCACCGGATTGGCAGATCCAGGTTCCCGTTAATTGCAGTTTGGGGCTCAGCTCCAGTTCGAGGTATGCTGCAAAGTCATGACGTCGGTCATTATAAGGCGGAAAGAGCTCTCCCCCGTTGATCCCGTTGATCTCCTTTTCAACTTTTCCCAGGCTATATCCAATCCAACCCTGCAATTTACCCCTGTTTTTTTCAAGCAGGAACTCAAGGCCGTAGGCCCGGGCCTCTCCAAAACGTAATTCACGCTCAATATGTGTATTCAGCAATAGTTCGGCATGTTCGGTATAATCGATCTGGTTCTGAAGACTTTTATAATAAGCTTCCAGACTAAGGGAAATACCGGTTTTCCGGAATATCCGGTAATATCCTGCCGTAAATTGCATAGCCGTTTGGGGTTGAATGTTGGGACCGCTGGGCAGCCATACTTCAAGTGAAGTAAAGGGACTGATGGAATTGGATATAAGGTGCAGATTCTGAACATTCCTGTTTGCCGCCAGTTTGAGGCTTTGTGTATGGGTGATCCGGAAGTTGGCCCCAATGCGGGGTTCAAGCTCCGCGTAATGATTATAGGTCTCGCCATCCGGGTAAAAAATGGTATCCACGGGTTGATAAAAAGTATTATAGGTGAATTCATAAGCCCTGCCGCGGCTGCCCCAGCTGTTGATCCTCAATCCGTAATCGAGGCTGAACGATTCACTGAGCTGCAATTCATGACCCGCGTAAACGATGATCTCCCGGGTAGTCTTCCTGGGTACCCTGGGCCAGGGTCCGGAGCTGTTGGTGCCACCCACCTGGAAGTTGCCCGGGTTGAAATTGTACCCGCCAATCTTGGCGCCAAACTTCAGGGTATGGCCGGCGTCCTTATAAAAGGAAAAATCTGTTTTTAACGACAGATTGGCAATATGTGCATTCCAGAAATCATTCTGCTTGAAGGAGGTAACCAGGAAATAATCGTATTTACTTCCGTAGAGGGTGGTATTGGAAAAGAGCCTTGGCCCGAAAACATGGTTCCACCTCAGGGTGCCTGCAATGTTCAACCAGTTGATACCGGATCCGTCTTGTCCTTCTTTTAAACTGAAATAATCTCTTCCCACGTAGCTGGAAAAATAAATCCTGTCTTTCGGTCCTGCCTTGAAATTGAATTTCCCTGTAAGATCATAGAAATACATCTCTTCCACTTCAGGGAGGTTTTGCCGCAGCAACCAGCCAAAATGGGAATGCCTGCCGGAGAGAAAAAAAGAACTCTTTTCTTTTTTTATGGGACCTTCCACATGTATCTGTGAACTCATCAGTCCTGTGCGACCCCCCGTGTGGTAAGAATTCAGGTTCCCTTCCCGGGTACGGATATCCAGCAGTGAACCCAACCGGCCGCCGTATTCTATGGGAAAATCACCCTTGTAAAACTTCATATCGCGAATCGCCTCGGGAACAAAGGTGGAGAAATAGCCAAACATATGACTGGGATTGAAGATGATGGCCTCATCCACCTGGACCAGGTTATGATCCCGGTTGCTGCCGCGAACATAGTAAAACACCGATCCGTCCCCGAAGAAAGTAACCCCGGGATATGTTTGCAGGGATTTGATCACGTCAGCTTCACCAAAGACAGCCGGCATGTTCCTTATGGACCTGACCGGTATGATGGAAGCCCCCATCCGGTTCCTCTCGGTGATCAGTTCCTTTTCCGATGCATGGATCACCACAGCTTCCATTTGTTTGGGGCTCTCTTCAAGACGGAAGGTATGTTCCTGGTCTCCGGTAAGTTTCAGCTCAAGTTCCCGGGCCTTATAACCCATATATGAAGCTACCAGGGTATAGTTACCCGGACCCGAGCTAAGGGAATAAAAACCATAGGGATTGGTGATGGTTCCATGATAACTGTCTTCCAGATAAAGGGTGGCGCCGATGAGCCCTTCTCCGGAGCGTTCATCCAAAACATAACCGCTGATGGTGTATTCCTGATCTATCTCTTTGGAAGAGGGCTCGATCCGTACCGGACGAACAACCAGGTAATCCTCAACCACCAGGTATTCCAATCCGGCTTCGGGAAGCACCTCGTTCAGAAGCTGTTTCAAAGAAATATTTTCAGCTTTGTATGTTACCCGGAAACCGGGGTCAAGCTTATCCCTGCTGTACGATAACCGTATTCCGGAACGTTCTTCAAGCCTTTCCAGGAAAACATTCAGGGTTACCTGGTCAAAAGAAACGCTCACCCTGGTCTGCAGCAGTGGATCAGCTTGCGCATGCAGGGCACATACCGGTAAAAGAATTCCGGTCAGCAGGAGCAACCATCCGCCTATACTCCGTTTAAGCATGAAACCGTGTTTTTCAAAAAGGATCAACAACCCGGACCGCTCAGCACGTATGCTTCCCCTTCCCTGTTCACTTTAAGGTTGAGCGTTGAACTGATCACCTTCAGGACCGTTTCCAGGTTTTCATTCCGAAAGTTAGTGCTAATGGTGCATTTGGCAATATCTTCGTTGGCTAATTTCACGGGTATTCCGTAGTAATCTGAGAGTAAACTGACTACATAGCCCAGATCATTGTTTTCAAAACTTAACAGACCGGTTTGCCAAGCCAGTTCATTGGGATCGTATTTTGCTGAAGTATGAAGTTCTTTTTCTTCTTTGCGGTAGGTGAGTTTCTGGCCTTTGTGCAGAAAATGCTCACTTTCTGAACCCTGCCTTTTCTTGAAACCAACAATCCCTTCGGTCACCATGACCTGAATGGAGGGTTCCTCACGGAAGGCCCGTACATTAAAGCTGGTACCGTGAACCACAACCAGACTGTGATTGACCTGTATCTCGAAGTTTTTATCCGGGCCGGAGCTTACCCGGAAAAAGGCTTCGCCGTCCAGTTTAACTTTTCTGCTCCGCTTACCGAAGCTTCTGCTGACGGTCAGTTCTGTTCCCTTATTCAGGCTAACTTCCGTACCGTCTTCCAGTTGAAGGTCCAGTACAGCGGTCTGGCTGCTGTAACTCCGGCTGGCAATGCCGAAATCGGGCAGATAAAAGGCCAGTCCCGTAGCAATAAGCAGGGCCAGGGATGCTGCTACGGCCAGCCAGGTGCGTCTTGTATGAATTCTGACCGTCCTGCCCGTACCGCTTTTACCAAGCTTGTCCCTGAATTTTTGCCATTCCTGATCCACATCGATCTTATCCGCCAGAACGGCTTCGGCACTGTAGTTCCAGATTTTCTGCAGATCTTCATAAAATTCCCGGTTGGCTGCAGCGGTTTCCAGCCAAGCATTAAGCAGGTAGCGGTCTTCTTCTGAAGCCTGATTGTTCAAGGTGTTAACCAGGAATTCAGGAAGTTGGTCATATTTATGCTGTTCGCTCATCTTTTTTCCTCACCTATAACACACCGGGAACATTATTTTCCCTGATGCCGAATCACAGATTGATCCATAAAAGAGCCCAGAGGATCAGTTCAATCATATGCCTGAGTTTTTCACGCAATATTTTCAAAGCCTTCGACATCTGAGTTTCAACGGTTTTAACTGATATATTCAAACGCTCTGCTATCTCATGGTACTTCAACTCTTCAAAACGGCTGAGTTCAAAAACCTCCCTGCATCTCCCGGGAAGGTCGGCCATGGCATTAAGAATCTCCCGGTACTCTTCGCTGCTCACCAGCTGGTCCTCAACGGTCGTGTCCCGGAAGTCTGAATGCTCCTGATCCTGCTGGCCTTCCTGCCCGGTGAATTTTTTACGATCACGGATATAATTCAGGCTTCGGTTTTGCACCGAAGAATACAGGTAAGATTTCATGGACCGGTCCCAGTCGATCTCTTTCTGCTTTTCCCATAAATTATGAAAGACCTGGTGAACGATATCCTTAGCCTCATCCAGGTCGCCGGTATACTTGGCAGCAAATACCGCCAGGGGTGTGAAAAACTCCCTGAAAAGCTGCTCGATGATATGTTCCGTAGATGGGGAAGCCACGGTCTTTTCCTTAAACCCTAAAAATAGTCATTTGTGTTTATCTAAACCACAGGCAAATTCATAAGCAGTATGAATTATTTCAACTTTCATTTAGAAATCCCCAATAAAACATTATTTTAAGGTCTCGATATCCAGGGTTGATGGCAAAAAAGAAAGGTAAACCCAATCAAATTCTTAACCATGAGCGCATACAGGTCATCGCGCTGAAGCAGGGTGAGGAAAGTGCTTTTGAATTCCTGTACACGCTCTACGCACAGCAGATCTATGCCTTTGCCATGACCTTTTTCAGAAACCACTTCGAAGCAGAAGGAACGGTACAGGAAGTGTTTACCAAGATCTGGCTGAACCGGGAACACATCAATGAGGATCTTTCTTTCAGGAACTATTTGTTCACCATTTCAAAGAATCACATTCTAAATAAGATCCGGGAGCGGAATATCGAATTGAAATACCTGGAAAGCAAATCCCGGTTCTCAGGCGAAAAGAACTATACGGAAGAAGATGTATTCTTAGCTGATTTTAAAGAATTGATCGATGATGCAATAAATATTTTGCCGGAAAGAAGGAGGATGGCCTTTGAACTGAGCAGGAGGCAGGGGCTGAGTTATAAGGAGATCGCTGAAAAAATGAGAATTTCTGTCAAAACCGTCGAAGTACAGATCAGCAAGGCCATAAAGCAAATTAAGGATATGATCGGTTACGACAGGATAAAAGAATGATTTTTATGGATAAGGGTAAACAAGGAATATTTTGTATAGTACTTAGCATAGGGTCATGCTTACCCTATGGATCGAAATGACCTCAATGTATGGAAGATTCAGGGGAAATACGGCAAAGATTCCTCTCCGGGGAATTGAATGACAGGGAACATCAGGCTTTCCTCGAATGGCTGGCTGATCCGGCCAACAGGAAAGATACGGCATCCTTTTTTCAGGCAGTCTGGGACCGGGCAGCTTCCGGAAAGGAACCCGAACACCAGGGCCTGGATGCGATCAAGCGTGCCATTCTAAGTTCCTCCCCCGGCCCGGGACGACCATTGCGAATCTTATTAAGATTTTTGAGAAGTGCCGCCGTATGGATGATACCCGTATTGTTCGGAATTGCCATCTATTGGTTCTTCCGGCCGGACAAACAGGTTGAAATGGTAACCCTGACCGCGGAACATGGTCAGGTACAATCTCATATCCTGCCCGACAGCTCAAAATTATGGATCAATGCCGGCAGTAAGGTCTCTTACCCTGAAAATATGGAAAAAGGTCTCCGCCGGGTAAGCCTGGAAGGAGAAGCCTATTTCCAGGTAAGCTCTTTCAATAAAGACCCGTTCCGGGTATCTGTAGGTGCTATATTAATTGAGGTTACCGGTACAGCTTTCAATGCCTGCTGTTATGAAAACGAAGATCATATTACTGTTACACTCTCCTCGGGAGAATTGGGGATCAGCACAGAAAATAATAACGAACAGATTATTCTGTCGCCCGGGGAGCAGGTCCGCTATAACAAATTGAACAATGAACTCTTTGTATTGAGCGTCGACCCCGAAAATTATTCCTCCTGGATAAAGGGACAGATCGTTTTCAGGAACATGCCGTTGAAAGATGTATTGTTAAAGCTGGAAAGAAAATACGATGTCTGCTTTATACTTGAAGATCCGGATCTCAGGCAAAGACCTATAACGGGTACCATTCGCGACGAAAGCCTGGCAGAAATGCTCCGCCTTATCCAGCTTACCTCACCTATACAATACGAAATCAAAGATTCGGAAGTTATTCTCTGTCCCAAAGACGACTAAGAAAATCAAAACCTGTTTTGTTCAATTCTTTTAATAAATTTATGGGAATTACTTTTGGCTCAGGTCGTAGTGAGATTGATCCCGGGAATAGCATTTTTTATTTTTTTCGGTTCCCCCCTTTTAGGTCAGGAGGCTGAAATTAGTCTGGACATCCAGAATGCCCGGCTTCCGGAAGTCCTGGTACGCATAGAAGCACAAAGCAACTACAGGTTTTTCTATTCGAACGAGGAGATCATTTACCGGGAAACCATTTCCCTAAAGGTTCAAAATATTCCGCTTACAAACTTATTGGATCGCCTGTTCAAGGACACCGACATCAGCTACCGGGTTATCGGGAACCAAATCGTTCTGAGAACCACATACCCTGAGCCATTGCCGCTAAAAAGGGACAGCAGCAGAAGAGCAATCATCCCGGAAAAACTCGTAGAAAAATGGACCAATATCCAAAAACTTCATGTTCCCGTACTGATGGAAGGAAGGGTTTGGGATGCCCGCACCGGAGAGGCATTGATCGGTGTAAACGTTTATGAATCCGGTACCACTAAGGGTACCATCACTGATAAACGGGGGTTTTTTTCCCTTCAGGCCGGGAGCCGGAATTCGGAGATTGTTTTTTCCTATGTGGGCTATGACACCAAGACGCTAACGGCTGCCACCAACATCGGTTTACAGGTCTACCTGGAACCTAAAAATACCCAGCTCGAGGAAGTCGTTCTGATTGGCTATGGCAGTCAGAAAAAATCAGATCTTACCGGGGCGGTCTCTTCAATTCGCCGGCGCGATCTCAGCAATACCCACGCGACCTCAATTGACCAGGCCATCCAGGGGCTTTCCGCGGGGGTTCTGGTAACGCAAAGTTCCGGACGCCCCGGGTCACCTGTTTCTGTAAAGATTCGCGGGGTGGGCACGGTCAACAATTCCGAACCCCTTTTTATTGTAGACGGAATACCCATCGTTTCTGAGGTAGGTGCAGGGACCTCGCAGAATCCGCTCAGTCTGATCGATCCCGGGGACATTGAAAGCGTCGAAATCCTCAAGGACGCTTCGGCCACTTCCATCTACGGTTCCCGCGGTGCAAACGGGGTAATACTCATCCGTACCCGCCGGGCTTCAAAGCAAGGTGTACATATAAGTTTTCACAGCAGTACCGGGGCATCTGTGTTACCCCGAAAGACTGATCTCCTGGATGCCCAGGGATACCTGGATTATATCCATGACCTTTATACACGGGGGAACCTGCCGGATAACCCGGTTGAACGAAGTGCCGCTTACCGGAATCCAATTATGACCGGCCAGGGTACCCGGTGGCAGGATGTCATCACCCAAAGGGCCCTTCAGCATAATTCCAACCTCATCGTAAGCAGTCGTGCAGAGAATTCAGAATACAGCATTGCAGGGAGCTATTTAAAACAGGAAGGTATACTGAGAGGTACCGGACTGGAACGTTTTACTTTCCGGTCTTCGGCTTCTTTTAACCTCGGCAGTAAGCTTAAACTGGGAGGTAGTTTCCTTGGAACCCGAACCTTGCAGGACCGTGAATCACAGGGATTCTTCAATGCCTACCTGGCCTCGCCGCTGATGCCTGTATACGATGACCGGAACCGGGGCGGCTATGCCGGTCCGTCCCCGGTCACTACCGGCGAAAATACAGTAACCAATGTATTGGCAGAAAACCTGCTGGAAACCCGGCAATTGACCAACAACCGGTTCCTGGGAAGCCTTTACGGTGAACTGGAGATTCTGCAAGGCCTGATATACCGTTTCGATCTTTCGGGGGATTTGGCCTTCCTGCGGGATGACCAGTTTTTCCCCGAATACGATCTGGGGGCCAACGGGACCATGGGCATTAGGGGAAACCCCATTTCAGTTTCCTACCAAAGCAAGGTATTCCGCTATCTGTGGGTCACCGAGCAACTGCTGCAGTATTCGGCCAATCTTAACAAACATCATTTCACCCTGATGACCGGCTATTCTGCTCAAGCCTATCAAAGTGAATCACTGAATGCCTCCGCGAGAAACTTCCCGGATCCATTATTGACCCTGATCTCCGAAGACCGGGAGAACCTGAGTGCAGAGGAGAATATTTCAGAATGGAAGCTGATATCTCAATATGGAAGGCTACTGTATAATTTTGATGATAAATACCTCCTGCAATTCAGTTTGCGAAGGGATGGCAGTTCGCGATTCGGACCGAAAAACCGTTGGGGGGTGTTCCCGGCTTTTTCCGCCGGCTGGAGAATCGGGGAAGAAGCGCGAATGCAATCGGTAAGCTGGGTGGATGAGCTCAAACTCCGTTTTGGTTGGGGCAGATCCGGAAACCAGGAAATTGGGAATTACGGGTATTTTACCGAGATCAGTACCGACAGGACTTTTTATGTTTTTGGCACCGGACAGCAGACTTATTTTGGCGGTACCCCCCTGTTGAATTTCGGCAACCGGAATATTCGCTGGGAAACGACCAGTCAGACCAATTTCGGTATGGACCTGGGCTTTTTTGATAATGAGCTTTTCCTGACGGCAGACTATTATATTAAAGATACCGACGGTATGCTGGTCAGACTGCCCCTTTCGGGCCTGGCCGGTTTACTGCAGTCTTTTGCCGAACCCTATGTGAACATCGGCAGAATAAGGAACCGTGGTTTGGAACTGGAGCTTGGTTATCACAACAACGTGGGAAAGTTCAGGTACACCCTGTCGGGTAATTTTTCAACCCTTAAAAATGAAGTCCTCTTCCTCCGGGACAATGCCCTTTTTGGTGGCAAAAACAACGAAACCATCACCCGGGAAGGCCATGCGATAGGTAACTTCTATGGCTATGTCAGCGACGGAATCTTCCAGGATGCAGAAGAAGTAGCCAGACATGCATATCAGTCGGACGATACGGCTCCGGGTGACATCAGGTTCCTGGACCTGAACAAGGATGGCAGGATTACCGGTAAGGACAGGACCTCTATAGGCAAAGCCCTGCCCGATATAATATACGGACTGCAGCTCAACCTGAACTACAGCAACTGGGATATGGCGGTCTATCTGCAGGGTATTGCAGGCAATGACCTGTACAATGAGGTCCGGCGGAACATCCACTCCCCGTCCAATTTGCCTTTCAGGATTGACCATAATAAGTCAAAAGAAGTGCTGAATTACTGGACTCCGGAAAACCGGGATACAGACATTCCCAGGATACGCTATAACGACGAAAACGCCAACTGCCGGGTTTCCAGCTTATGGGTGGAAGACGGTTCTTATTTGAGGATCAAGACTATGCAGGTGGGATATAGCCTTAATGAACCGGTTTTGAGGGCCCTGTCCATGCAGAAGGTCAGGTTTTACCTGGCTTCTCAAAACCTGCTTACCCTGACGGCTTATTCCGGCATCGACCCGGAAATAGGCAGCAGTTCACCGGTAGGTTTTGGGGGTCAGCCAACCCTGGACCAGGGGATCGACGACGGCAAGTACCCGCAACCGAGGACGGTAATGGTGGGGGTGCAGGTGGAATTTTGAATTCAGGATTCAGCCTGCCTGCCGGCAGTCAGGGATTCAGGATGAAGTTCCTGGGTTCCTAAGTTCCTATGTTCCTGAGTTCAGTAGGTAGCAGGAAGTAAGTAGTATGTAGCAACAGCGAGCGCAGCTCGCGAGAAACAGGCGAAGCCGAGTGACAATAAAGCCAAAAACGATTGATTAATAGAATAATGAAAAATTCAATAATACTCCTGATAGTGATAATCACCATACTCCCTTGTTGCTCCGAGGATTTTCTGAACGTGGTACCCAGGAATACCCCTACGGACGGTACGTATTACCAGAATGAATCCCATGCCATGGCTTCCCTGACCTCCTGCTACGATCCCATAACCTGGCCTGAATTTTACGGAGTCTGGTACCTGATGACCATGGACGGGGCATCTGATGATTGTCTTACCGAAGACCCACGTTTTGACCGCCTGGCCTTTACTCCGGATGACCCTACTGTACAGGATCTGTATAATATTTTTTACATGGGCGTTGCCCGTTGTAACTTGTTTCTTCAAGAAATTCCAGGCATACCGGTCAGTGGCCGGACTAAACCCCGTATCATTGCTGAAGCCAGGTTCCTGCGTGCTTTCTATTACTGGCATATTGTAACCACTTTTGGAGAAGCTCCCCTGGTTACCCGCGTATTGAGTGCCGAAGAACTTAAACAACCTGAAAGTCCGAAAGAGGAACTCTGGGATCAAATAGAAAAAGACCTGTTATATGCCATTGAGGTTCTTCCTGAAAAAAGTGAATACTTTGCACGAGACATGGGTCGTGCCACCAGGGGAGCTGCTCTTTCTCTGCTGGGCAAATCCCACGTATATCAGGAAAGATGGGAAGAGGCACGAGACCTGTTTACAAGCCTGATCGCATCGGGAGAATATGAGTTGATCCAGCCCATTCAAAAGGACAGCACCCACATCTATGACGCCTGGATCTCCATATTCACCCCTTCTCCTTACAAGGGTTATGGAGGAGAGAATAATGCTGAATCCATTTTCGAGATACAGTTCAATAGCTTTATTGCCGGATTCCCTGGAGGCCCCTACCTGGGTTGGGGCAATGCCGGCACAAACAGGGATGTCTATCTGAATTCAGAACCCCTGGGACTCGGATACGATAACCTATTGCCGGATCAAGATTTTACAGAGGAATTTGAACCGGGAGATTACCGTCTTACGGCTTCGGTATGGCGCGACGGGGATACATTGGATTTCCGGCCGGGCACCCGTTTATACAACCAGGTCTTTATAGCCAAAAGGCACGCCCCGCGAAGCGGTTACACCATAAAGAAAACAGTATACCCCATCTGGTACAATTTCGAGGCCTCGCCCAATAATTGGTGTGTAATTCGATATGCCGACATCCTGCTGTTATACGCGGAATGCCTCTACCACCTGGATGAAGACCCCTACCCCTGGATCAATACGGTACGGGCCCGGGCCGGTCTGCCCGAAACCACCCTGCCCATGCCCGAAGCCCTGATACACGAAAGAAGGGTGGAACTCGGATTCGAAGGTCACCGCTTCCGCGACCTGGTGCGCTGGAGTTCCCCCACGATAGGATGGATCGAGGTTGAAGACCATATTCCTTATTTTGAGAAAGGAAAACATGAGGTGCTGCCTATACCCCAGTTTGAAATTGATCTTTCGGATGGAATTTTAGAGCAGAATCCGGGGTACTGAGCCTCAGCTGAGGCTGTAACTCGCTCCCCCGAGTACTCGGGGTCGCTGTAACTCGTTCGCTTCGCTCACTGCTTCTCGCGAGCTGCGCTCGCTGTTGCTACATACTACTTACTTCCTACTACCTACTGAACATGGGAACTTAGGAACACAGGAACTCAGCCTGCCTGGGCAGGCAGGGAACTTCATCCTGAATTCTTTGCTTCGCTGAAACTATTATAGAATCATTCTACATTACCCTCCATTCGTCAAAAAGTTGAATTTCACCTGAAATATTCTGCAAAAACCTGGTAAAAAGCTTTTCCGTCATGAATGTCGAAATTAAATCGCCGGGGAGAAGCTAAGTCTGGCAGGTGGCCGACCTCTGGTTTCTGGTCACTGGCTGCTTGTTGCTGGTCGTTGATAGCCAGAAACTGGAAGCTGCTGCTACTCGCCTGCGCCTGTATCTCTGTATCTCTGCATCCCTGCATCCCTTAATCATTTTTTTACTATTTTCATCTCCAGTCCTAAACAAACAAGCCGATTCAAAATGAACTCCTTAAAAAACCTGTTATTGACTGCTTTACTGATAATTCTCCCGATTCAGTTCATGGCCCAATCCTATACGGTATCCTCCCCGGACGGGGACATCAGGGTTGAAGTTCTGGCCGGGGAGTATCTGTACTACAGTGTATTCTTCAAGAACAAAATGGTCCTGGAACCCTCTCCTGTTTCACTCCGGCTCCAGGGCCTTCAGGCCAGGACAAAGCCAAGGGTTATCAATCATCAAACCACGGAAGTCAATGAAACCATTACCCCGGTTTGGTGGAAACGAAGCCTGGTTCCCGACCACTATAACAAACTGCACCTGGAATGTGAAGGTGATTATGCCCTTGAATTCCGGGTGTACGATGAGGGCATGGCCTACCGGTTCATTACCGGTATCAAAGGCAATATCAAAGTATTCAATGAAGGAGTGAGCTATCGCTTCCCTGAAAACCATGATATCCTGGTGGCCATCACCGGAAGCTACCAGACTTCCTTTGAACAGATCAGGGAATGGATGAAAGTCAATGATATGACCCGGGAAAGCATTGCCACCCTGCCCCTGCTGGTGAAAAGAGAAGACGGCATCAGAATGGTCATCACCGAATCGGATGTATTCGACTATCCGGGTATGTACCTTCACAAAAAAGGAACACACGGCAGGCCCTGGCTGGAGGCTGCATTTCCGGCTTATCCCCTGGAGACGGAAACAGGGGGTTGGGGAAACTTCAACAAACCCGTCACAAAACGGGCCGGCTATATAGCCACATCGGACGGCCGGCGCACCTACCCCTGGAGGATCCTTGCCGTGACGGATGACGACCGCGACCTGGCCGACAGCGACCTGGTATTTAAGCTGGCCCGGCCCAACAGGATCAAGGACCCATCCTGGATCAAGCCGGGGAAGGTCTCCTGGGAATGGTGGAACGGCCGGAACCTGGAAGGAGTGGATTTCAAGACCGGGGTCAATGATAAAACTTATCAATACTATATCGATTTTGCCGCAGCCCACGACCTGGAATATGTCATCATGGACGAGGGCTGGTCCGATCAGTTCGACCTGACCCGTCCCGTGCACGGACTGGATGTTCCGGGATTGGTCGATTATGCTGCTGAACAGGGAGTGGGCATCATTCTCTGGTGCGTATGGCACACCCTGGACAAACAGATCGAAGTGGCCATGGATCAGTTCGAGGAATGGGGCGTTGCAGGAATTAAGGTGGACTTCATCGACCGCGATGACCAGGTGGCCATGAACTATTTTGAAAAGATCGCCCGCGTGGCAGCCGAACATAAGCTGCTGGTGGATTATCACGGATGCCCCAAACCCGTCGGATTACACCGTACCTATCCCAACGTGGTCAATTACGAAGGCGTGGTGGGCAACGAATACAATAAAGGCAACTGGAGCGGTAAATTTCCCACACCCGAACACAATGTCACCATTGTCTTTACCCGCATGTTTGCCGGACCCATGGATTATACCCCCGGGGCCATGCGCAACTCCACCCGGAGCAGTTTCGGATTCTCGAACCTGACCCCCATGAGCCGCGGTACCCGATGCCATCAATTGGGAATGTACGTGGTATACGAAGCCGGGCTGCAAATGCTTTGCGATGCCCCCACGGAATACGAAAAATATCCCGACATCATGGAATACCTTTCCGCGGTACCGGTGCAATGGGACGAAAGCAAGGTTCTGGCGGCACAACTGAACGATTACGTGGTGATCGCGAGAAAATCAGGCGACCGGTGGTTCGTGGGGGGATTGAACGACTGGACCGCGAGAACGGTAGAGGTGGAAACCGGCTTTTTGCCCCCGGGCAACTATAAGGCCACCGTCTACCATGACGGGATCAATGCCCATAAGCTGGCAGAAGATTATAATGTCCATGAACTGAATTTCAGTGCAGGGGACGGCATCATCATGAATATGGCCGAAGGCGGGGGCTTTGCGATCGTGATAGAATCAAGATAGTTCCTGGGTTCCTGAGTACATATCTGACTACACACCTACACACCTACACACCTACACACCTACACATCGAAACATCTAAACAGTCTTGAAAACACTACCAATTTTTATATGCCTGTTCATTAGTCTGACAACATTCGCTCAGGAGCAAGTGCCACGGAATATTTTGACAGACAATTTCACCAGGGAACAACTTGCCGAAGTATTGGTTGAACCCGGGGAATGGAAACCTTTTCCCGGATTTGATCGGCGGGAAGTCTGGGAAGGCCTCCCGGATCAGTACCGTGATGCGCTCATTCTGGAAGCCGAAAACTTTCTCGATTACCACTGGCCCGTCATACCGGCTACTACCGCACTGGACTTTAACAGAACCGGGGGTCGATCCGTGTATTCCGGGATCTCTTTCGGCCGGAGACGTGCACTGGCTGCCCTGATCGTGGGCGAACTAATGGAAAATCAGGGACGTTTTCTCGATCAGATCGTCAATGGTATATGGGCCATCTCGGAGGAAACCTACTGGGGAATATCCGCCCATGTAGGCGGATTACCAGATGTGCAGGATCCGGTGGTAGACCTTTTCGCTGCGGAAACGGCCGCTTTGTTTGCCTATACCGACTATCTTCTCGGAGAGCGGCTGGAAAGGATCCACCCCCTGATACGGGAACGAATATACTATGAAACGAAAAGAAGGGTATTGGATCCCGCCCTGCAACATAAGGATTTCTGGTGGATGGGTTACCGCGACCGCAGTCTGAACAATTGGACCACCTGGATCTGTTCCAACTGGCTGCCGGCTGTCCTGCTCCTGGAAAAGGACCGGGAAAGACAAGAGGATACCGTGTGGAAGATCATGGATATCCTGGATAATTTCCTGAATGCTTATCCCTCCGACGGGGGATGCGACGAAGGTCCCTCCTACTGGAACGCCGCCGGAGGGTGCCTGTACGACTGCCTGAACAACCTGAAAGATGCAAGCGGGAGTCAGATCGATCTGTTTGACGAACCCCTGATCCGGGAAATAGGATTATACGTCGTCCGGGTTTATATCGACTATCCCTATTACATTAATTTTGCTGATGCTTCTGCCATGGTCCGGCACGACCCAACGCTGATCTACCGTTTCGGAAAAGCCCTGGATGAGCCCCGGATGAAAGGCATGGGCGCTTTCCTCTTCAAGCAGGAAGACGAGCTGAGCGTTTTAACTGAACCACGATTCGGCTATCTTGGTCGTCGCCAGATCCCCGGCTTGCTGACCCTGGAGGAGATTGATGCCTACCCTGCTGAAGAGCCTCTGCCCGATGATTTCTGGTTGCCCGACCTTCAGGTAATGGGTGCAAGAAGTGTACCCGGGAGTAATGAAGGTTTCTATCTTGCTGCAAAAGGAGGACATAACGCTGAAAGCCATAACCATAATGATGTGGGTAACTTTATCGTGTACCATGACGGAACACCGGTCATTGTCGATGCAGGCGTGGAAACCTATACCGCAAAAACATTCAGCAGTGAACGTTACAGCATCTGGACCATGCAATCGGCTTACCACAACCTGCCTACCCTGAACGGGACCATGCAAAGGAATGGCCGGGAGTACAGGGCAATGGAAGTTTCATTCAATGCCAAAAGGAGAAAAGTGGAATTTGAACTGGACCTCGCCGGCGCCTATCCCGAAGAGGCCGGGATAACATCCTACCAAAGATCGCTTGAACTGAAAAGAAACAAGGAGATCCGGGTAACCGACCGTTACGAATTCGGGCAACCGGAAAATGACCTGGTCATGAACCTGCTGTGTTACTTCGATCCTCATAAAAAGCACCAGGGAGTGATCCGTCTGCAGAGCAGGGACAACAGCCGAAAGGTAATTCACCTGATGTACGATCCTGAATTTTTTGAAGTAACCATTGAGCGGATAAATATTGAAAACTCCAGATTATACAGGGTCTGGAACGATCACCTCAGCAGGATACAGCTCCGGGCCAAAAACCCGGGCCAAAAAGGAAATTTTAAACTGGTGGTTTCAGAATAAATTCGGGGATTTTATTTATTTTAAATTAATTTTAACCATCCCCCTTTTTGCTGACGCAAAAAGTCCCCCTCCTCAAAATGGAGGGAAATTCGTAATTAGCTGATAAACAAGGATTCTCCCCCTCTCCACACGGTGGAGAGGGGGCCGGGGGGAGAGGAAAAAAACAATCTTGATATGAGAAGCTCCATATTCTGCATTTTATTATTGATAATTACATCCTGCATTAAACAACCCTCCACCCTCTTCCTCGAAGCCGAATCCTTCGACCATCACGGGGGCTGGGTGGTAGATGCCCAGTTCATCGACCAGATGGGTTCTTCCTACCTGATGGCCCATGGCCTGGGGATCCCGGTAAAAAATGCGGCTACCCGTTTTGTGGCCGACAAACCGGGGAATTATCATGTCTATGTCCGCACATTCAACTGGACCGAACCATTTGATGTTCCCGGGGCACCGGGCCGGTTCAGGCTCAAGATCAACAACAGCTTTCTGGACACGGTTTTCGGAACCCGAGGTAAAGAATGGCACTGGCAATACGGGGGAGCGGTCCGGCTGGAAGCCGGTGAACACAACCTGTCCCTGCATGATCTTACGGGCTTCAACGCAAGGATGGATGCCATCGTATTCAGCACTTCCCGGGAAAGTCCACCCAACGACCCTTCCGACCTTACAAGCTACAGGAAGGAACAACCGGGATTACCGGAAGAACCCGAAAAAGCAGGTACGTTTGATCTGGTGGTCGTCGGAGGCGGCATTTCGGGTATTTGCGCCGCTGTATCGGCTGCCCGCTCAGGCCTCAGGGTCGCCCTCATTCAAAACCGCCCGGTACTGGGAGGGAATAACAGCTCCGAGATCCGGGTACACCTGATGGGTAAGCTCAGCGAAAACAAATATCCTGCCCTGGGAGCCGTGGTTCATGAACTGGATGCCGGGGACCCCGGCAATTCCGGTCCGGCCGAAGCATACGGCGATGACCTGAAGCTGCAGGTGGTTGAAAATGAAAAGAACCTCGAGCTTTTTCTGAATACCCATGTTTACCGTGCCCATACAAAAAACGGGCATATAGAATCGGTGGTGGGCGTGCATACCCAAACCGGAAAAGAATTACTCTTCGAAGGAAGCTACTTTGCAGACTGTACTGGAGATGGGAACCTGGGCTTTATGGCCGGGGCCGATTACCGCTACGGAAGGGAGGGTGAGAAGGAAACCGGTGAATCCATGGCTCCCGAAGAAGGAGATTCCATGACCATGGGGACTTCCAACCTGTGGTTTGCATCAAAAAAAGACACCTTCTCCGGATTTCCCGAAACTCCCTGGGCCCTTCAAATGACCGATGAGTACCACATTGATGAAACCCGGGCCGACTGGCGGTGGGAAAGCGGGTTCAAAGACCATACGGTCGAAGAGGCCGAATCCATACGCGACCATAACCTGAGGGCCATATACGGCAACTGGTCCTACCTGAAAAACAAAAAGCCGGAGGAATACGGGCAATGGTCCCTCGACTGGGTGGCCCATGTAGCCGGCAAAAGGGAATCCAGGCGACTGATGGGAGACCTCATTTTATCCGGACAGGATGTGATGAACGGGGTGGAATATCCCGATGCCGCGGTGACCGCTACCTGGGGAATCGACCTGCACCACCCGGACAGTCTGAACAGTGCCTATTTCCCGGGTGAAGAGTTTTACAGCTGGTACAATCATCCCAGGCATGAACCCTATGAGATACCCTACCGCTGCCTCTATTCCCGTAATATCGACAACCTGTTCATGGCCGGACGCTGCATCAGCGTGACCCACGTGGCCCTTGGAACCGTACGGGTGATGCGTACCGGTGGTATGTTGGGGGAAGTGGTGGGCATGGCCGCCGCCATTGCAGCAAAACATAATACGAATCCCAGGGGCCTATATGAAGAACACCTGGAAGAGCTGATAACGGCAATGGAACAAGGTGTCGGAAGTAAAAAATTGAAACTAAACAAACCCAGATCATGAATCGCCTGATTTTAGTATTTAGCATGTTGAGCATTTCTGCCGGCCTTTTCGGTCAGCAAAAAGAATGGGAAAACCCCCTCATTATTGAACACAACAAAGAACCGGGCCATGCCAGCCTGGCTCCATTTACAACAGAGTATGAGGCCCTGTCGAAACAAAGGCTGGAAAGCGAAAATATCCTGCTTCTCAACGGCAGGTGGAAATTCAAATGGGTGGAAGACGACGATCTACGACCCGCAGATTTTTATTTGCCGGGATTCAATGCTTCCGGCTGGGATGAAATAGAAGTGCCCTCGAACTGGCAGCTCAAAGGCTATGGAATACCCATATACACCAATGTTAAGCACCCTTTCCCGGCTGAACCCCCGGTCATAAAACGGGATAATCCTGTAGGTTCCTATATTACAACTTTCACTTTACCCGGCACTTTTCGTGGGAAGCCGGTATTCCTGCATTTCGAGGGGGTGCAATCCGCCTTCTATGTATGGCTGAACGGCCAGAAGATCGGGTACAGCCAGGGCAGTATGACCCCCGCGGAATTTAACATCACTCCTTTTCTGCAGGACGGAGAGAACACCCTCGCGGTCCAGGTGTTCCGCTGGTCGGATGGCAGTTACCTGGAGGACCAGGATTTCTGGCGCATGAGCGGCATATACAGGGACGTATACCTGATGGCCACTCCACCCCTCCACATCAGGGACTTTAAAGTCGAGACCCACCTGGATGAACCATACCGAAATGCCATATTGCAAGTCAATGCCCTGATCAAAAACTTTGATCTTGCCCGTTCAGAACCCCAGGAACTGGTGGTAGACCTGTTCGATGCAGAGCAGAACAAGGTTTTTTCAGAAAACATCCCCCTGAAACAAAGCATCAATTACATGCAGGAACTGGACATACAGGTTCAGAAGAAAATTGAAAAGCCCCGTTTGTGGAGTGCCGAATATCCTTACCTGTATACCCTGCTGCTCACCCTGCAGAACAAGGAAGGGGAAGTAAAAGAGATCGTGCCGGTACAGATAGGCTTCCGTGAAGTCGAGATAAAAAACGGGCAATTACTGTTGAATGGTGTGGCCATAGACCTGAAGGGAACCAACCGGCACGAGATTCACCCGGAAAGCGGCAGGGTGGTTTCCAGGGAGACCATGATCCAGGACATTAAGCTGATGAAGCAGCACAACATCAATGCCGTCCGGACCTCCCATTACCCCAACAGTCCGCCCTGGTACGAACTGTGCGACCAGTTCGGGATCTATCTCATCGATGAGGCCAATATCGAAAGCCATGAACTCCGGCAGGGAAGTGTTTTAGCCAAAGACAGCCTCTGGCGCGAAGCTTTCCTCTCCAGGGGCCGCAGGATGGTGGCCCGGGATAAGAACCACCCCAGTGTCCTGATCTGGTCGCTGGGTAACGAAACAGGCTACGGTCCCAACCACGATGCCATGGCAGCCATGATCCGCAAGATGGATCCGACACGGCCCATACATTATGAGGACCGGACCGACAAGTGGAGCGGGGAAAGGCAAAAGCCCTCCCATTTCGACATCATATCCAATATGTATTCCTCCATAGAAGATATCATCTATTTCCATGAAAATTATCCCGACAGGCCCGTGATCCTCTGTGAATACGTCCATGCCATGGGCAACAGCGTGGGAGCCATCAAGGATTACTGGGACGCCATTTACAGTCATCCCCGCCTGCAGGGTGCCTTTGTTTGGGACTGGGTGGACCAGGGACTCCTGAAGGAAACCCCCGAGGGAGAAGAATATTTTGCCTATGGCGGGGATTTCGGGGATACGCCCAACGATGGCAGTTTCTGCCTTAACGGACTGGTCTATCCCGACCGCAGGACCTCCCCTGCCCTCAGGGAAGTAAAGAAAGTGTACCAATATGTGTCCATGGAAGAGGAAGACCTCCTCAATGGCCTCATCCGGGTGAACAACCGTTACGCTTTCACCAACCTGGATGAGTTCGATGTCTGTTGGACCCTCAGCCGGAACGGTGAGGAAATCAAAAAGGGACAAGTCCGCGGACCCCTTGTGCCCCCGGGAAAATCGGGACAGATCCGGCTGGATTATACCCTTCCCGAAAACAGGGACCCGGCCACGTACGACCTGCTCGTGGAGTTCAAATTAAGAGAAGACCTTCCCTGGGCGGATAAAGGGCAGGTGGTGGCCTGGGAGCAGTTTATCCTGCCGGACAAGCGAAAAATGATCCTGGGACCGGACCCGGGAGATATGAAAAGATTGCGCTACAAAGACCAGGACGACCTGTTTGAAGTCAAGGGCAGAACTTTTGAGCTGGTCTTTGATAAGTCAACCGGTACCCTTAAAGAATACAAAAATGATGAAGATATCGTACTCTTTAGAGAAGTCCTGCCGGATCTTTGGAGGCCTCCGACAGAAAATGACGAGCGCGACCGCAACGGACTCCGGGTATGGGAAAAAGCCGGTCTGGATGAACTGGAATACGAGCTGATCGGTTTTGAATTCGATGCTATGCAGAAAGCCTTGTTGCTTGTGCTTGTAGAACACCGGGTAAAGAACAAAGAAGGGAAAACAATCTATTACACGGAACTCCGGTATAATATCTTCGGCAATGGCCATATATTGCTGGAGGTCCGCGTGAAACCGATGAATCCCCCGGCTACCCTTCCCAAGGCCGGACTGCAGTTCAGGCTTCCCAGGGAGATGCAGCAGGTCAGGTGGTACGGACTGGGCCCCCACGAAACCTACCCGGACCGCGAGGCCAGTGGAATCCTGGATGAATATGAGATGACCGTTGAGGAACTCTGGGAACCCTATATCGTTCCCCAGGAGAACGGGAACCGTTCCGGTACGCGGTGGGTGCGCTTATCCGACGGCACCAACGGTCTGTTGATCATGGGTGAAGAAGAATTTAACTTCTCAGCCTATCCTTATACCGACCAGGATATTGAAGATGCCAAACACACTTTTGAACTGGAGGAGCGTGATTTCATCACCCTGGATATCGATCACAGGGTGCAGGGACTGGGAACGGCCACCTGCGGACCGGGAACCAGGCCGGAGTATCTGCTAAAGCCCGGGGTGTTTGAGTTTATCCTACTTTTATCGCCGGAATTAAGTGAATAATTGTTGCTGAAGAGATGAAGAGCCCAAGCGGTAGAGGCAGTAGCAGTAGCAGTAGCAGTAGCAGCGGCAGTCCAGCAGGCAGTAGGCAGTAGGCGGAACCACAGCAAAGCGGAAATACAGCGCAGCGGAAATACAGCGAAGCATAAAACCCAAATAAAAAATGAAACCCAATCTTCTAACCCTTATTACGATTTCGGTACTGGCACTGGCAGCATGCAAAACCACCCGGGACCGTTTCAACGACATCATTCAACTCGATGATGAATGGAAATTCAAAACCGGAGATAGCCTGGCCTGGGCGGAGCCCGGACTGGAGGATGAATCCTGGGACGGGATCCCCCCCGACAACATCTGGGAAACCAGCGGCTACGAAGAGTACGACGGCTATGCCTGGTACCGGGTCCATTTCTTCCTCCCTTCCGAGATGGTGCGGCGTTCCTATTTCGAGGACACACTCCAGTTCAGGATAGGGAAGATCGATGACACCGAGCAGACTTTCTTGAACGGTTCACTCATCGGCCAGAATGGTGAGGTAGTACCCTCCGGAACAGAACCCGGGAAATTTGAAGGTGACCCGGAAGCCTACAACTATTTCAGGCACTACAAGCTTCCCGTGGATGACGAAAGGATACGGTGGGATCAGGAGAACGTGTTGGCCATAAGGGTGCATGACCATGGCGGCGGGGGCGGTCTGTACAATCCCCATCCTGCTATAAGCATGGTGGACCTGAAAGATTTCGTGGAGATGGATCTCCTGTCTGCGGGCTTCGACATTTCAGGGGAGACCTATACCAAATCCATCACTTTCCTCAACAGTCATTCAGATCAGCTTTCCGGTAATTTAGGGATCAGGGTATTGAAACAACTGAGCAACGAGACCGTTTATGAACAGGAAGAAAAAATCACCATTCCGGCCAACAACAACCGGGAATATGTCTACAGCTTCGATGCCCCCCAGACGGAAAGTTATACCATACATTACAGGTTGAAGATTGAAGATGCCATGAATCCCATCCGGGGCAGGCAGTATGCACCCTATATCCTTACCCCGCCTGCACCGGAGGAGCCCCGGATCAACGGTCCGGAGGTCCTGGGTGTTGGTCTGAGGAACCCTGTACTGTACCGGATCCCCGCTTCAGGAGAACGGCCCATGTCATTTTCAGTCGAAGGACTTCCTTATGGACTATCTGCAGACACAACTACCGGGATCATTTCCGGGAGGGTATACAAGGAAGGAAGCTATGACCTGGTGCTGAAAGCCCGTAATGATCTGGGACAGGATGAAAAAGAATTTCAGTTGGTGGTAGGTGGATCCCTGGCCCTCACCCCTCCCCTGGGTTGGAACAGCTGGAACTGCTGGGGTTTGTCCATAGATGAAGAAAAAGTGAAGTCCGCAGCCGATCATATGGTATCCTCGGGACTGGCAGAATATGGCTGGACCTACATCAATATCGACGATGGCTGGGAGGCGGAGGAACGCACCCGGACCGGTGTCCTGATGCCCAACGAAAAATTTTCGGATATGGCCGCCCTGGCCGATGATGTGCATGCCAGGGGTTTGAAGCTGGGCATTTATTCCTCTCCGGGTCCATTGACCTGCGGCGGTTATCTGGGTTCTTATGAACACGAGCTGATCGACGCACGCACCTGGGCCAACTGGGGCATCGATTACCTCAAGTACGACTGGTGTTCCTACAGTGAAATTGCCCCGGACCCCGGTCTGGAAGAACTCAGGGAACCCTACGCCCTGATGAATGTTCACTTGCAGACCGTTCGCCGGGACATCGTCTACAGTCTGTGCCAATACGGAATGGGAAATGTCTCGGAATGGGGCAATGAGGTGGGCGGACACCTGTGGCGGACCACCGGGGACATCCGGGACACCTGGGAGAGTATGAAAGAGATCGGGTTCGGCCAGGCTCCCCTGGCCCCCTATGCCGGTCCGGGCGGCTGGAACGACCCCGACATGCTGGTGGTGGGTTATGTCGGCTGGGGACCGGATCTCCATCCTACCCGGCTGACTCCGGATGAACAGTACACCCACATCAGCCTGTGGTCTTTGCTGGCCGCCCCCATGTTGCTGGGATGTGATTTGAGCAAGCTGGACGACTTCACCATCAGTCTGCTCACCAACCACGAAGTGCTGGCCGTCAACCAGGACCCATTGGGCAGGCAGGCAGAGCGGGTTTATGAGGAAGGGGACCTGCAGGTATGGATCAGACCCCTGAAAGACGGCAGCCGGGCCATCGGCTTTTTCAACCTGGGCGAAGAACCCATGAACACGGAGCTCGAACTGTCCAAAATCGGCCTGGAAGGCAGCCATACCTTCCGCGATCTCTGGAGGCAGAAGGACCTCGGGCAGATAGAAGGAACAATCTCATTGAATATCCCGGTGCATGGCGTGTTGCTGACCAGAGCCGGGAAATGATGGAAGACTGAAGATTGAAGATTGCTATGATCAATTCCAGGAATCAAAAAATAAATCTGCTAACCGGCCTAAAAAAGCTTGCTAACGCAATTGGCCCGGGGGTTTTCATTATTGGTTATGTTATAGGTACGGGAAGTGTAACCACCATGACCGCTTCAGGTGCAAAATACGGTCTTTCGATGACCTGGGCCATTGCACTTTCATGTTTCTTTACTTACATCCTGATCGTCAGCATCAGCAGGCTTACCATTGCCTCAGAAAATACCTTGATACACAACATCAAACTGAAGTTCGGGAAATTGTTGGCCATCCTTATGCTGTGTGGTTTAATGCTGACCGTAATAGCATCGGTTATCGGAATCACAGCCATCGCCACCGATATTTTCAGTGAATGGACGCGGATACTAAACCCGGCAGGCAACAGAATACATCCTGCCTTAGCTGCTGTTATCATGATAGGCATATTATACTACCTGTTCTGGTTTGGCAAACACAGATTTTTTCTTCGCGTCATGTCCGTGATCGTTGCATTTATGGGCGTTTGCTTCCTCACTTCCATGTTTATGGTCATACCGGATACCGAGGATGTTATCAGTGGTTTGATCCCGGCTATTCCTGTGGGTGACGATGCCCATCTTGTTCTTGCCGGTCTTGTGGGTACAACCATGGCTGCAATAGTACTGGTATCTAGGACCTACCTTGTAGCTGAACAGGGCTGGACATTTCGTGATCTGAAAGCTGAGAACAGAGATGCCGTTATTTCTTTGGTACTGACCTTTATCTTGAGCATGGCCATCATGGCTGCTGCAGCAGGGACCATGTTTCCAAGGGGCATTTCAGTTGAAAGAGCCATGGATATGGTCATAAGCCTTGAACCTATTGCCGGCAGGTTTGCCTCTTCCATATTCGTTTTGGGCATCATAGCTGCAGCCTTTTCTTCCCTTTTCCCTTCCTATCTGATGGGACCCTGGATGGCATTTGATTATTTGAACAAACCAAGAAAAATGGACCGTAAAAGAGTGCGTGCCGGAGTGCTCATTGTTGCTTCACTGGGATTTATTGTACCGGTGTTTAAAGGGAACCCGGTAGTGATCATGATCGCCTCACAAGCTGTGAGTCCTGTTATCATGCCCTTATTGATCCTGTTCGTATTTATTCTGCTGAGAAGTAAAAGAATTGTAGGGGATTACAAAAATCCCAGGCTCCTGGATATCGGACTGGGATTGACCTTTCTGTTTTCACTTTTCATGTCCTACACTGCCCTGGTTGCCTTTTTCAAGCTAATTTAAAGCTCCAGGGTCATAACCTCCTTAGAACAAGTAACCTCAGATAGCTGGTATTTTATTGGGATACTGCAAATACGTAGGCCCCGAGTGCTATAGCCTTGCTGGCACCAAGTTGTGAGATGCCCAGTCCAATGCGGGGTGCAGAATCATAATCGATGGACTCATTTGAGAAAGGTATTTTAACTTTCTTAGTCTTTCCCTGAACAAATTCGTTTAAAGCTTTTTCATCATTCAGGAAATATGCTTTCTGGGCAATGCGGGGAAAGGAAACATTATCGAGGTGTTTTATGGTACCATTAAGTTCCTGCATCAAAGCCGGCATAAAAAATTCATAGGCTCCGCTCAAGCCACCGCCGATGACCGTTAACCCGTCCAACAACAGAGAAGCATGTGCAAGGGCATCACCAATGACTTCACCCATGAGTGCAAAGGCCCTTTTTGCTGCATCCTGGTTACCCTTTTGCTCACCCCTTGCGATTTTAAAAATACCCCGGGAATCGGGTACTTCATCAAGCTTAATGTGGGCTAATTTCGAATACAATCGTCTTATTTTATTGTTTCCAATAGAAGCATCGGCACAAAGTTCAGGGAATAATTTGTTGCGCGCAAGCCACAATTCGCCGCCATTGGAATTATCCCCGATATTGAGTTGGCCGTTACAGATGATCCCACAACCAAACCCGCTTCCCAGGGTAATTCCAATCAGATTGTGATACTTTTTACCTGTCCCTTTTTCTTCCAGTGTAAGGTTTACCCATGGAACAAACCCAAAAATGTACTCACCCAGGGCAAATAAATTGGCATCATTATTAATGAAAACAGGAAGATTTAACGCTCTTTCCAGGAATGGCCCCAGGGCTACACCACCACGAAAAGAGGGTAGATTGGGCAGGTCACCAATGATGCCCGTTCTGTAGTCGGCCGGACCCGGGAAAGCAAAGGAGACAGCATAAATCTTCTTTCGGACCTGCACGGCTACTTCTTCAAAACCGTTCTTGATATCCTTAAGTATTACATCCAGATCATGAGACAAACAGGGCTTGGTGATCGGTTCGGTAATCGCCTTCCCGCCTTGCATTGCAGTAAAAACCAGGTTGGTTCCTCCAGCGTCCAGGGTAAGTACAACCCGGTCGTCTTTCTGATAGGATTCTTTAGATCTGTACTTCATGGCTGGGTACTATAGAAAGATAATACGATCTGATTTATTGAGTTATCCCATAACTGGTGCGCTCAATGATCTCATTCTGCAGCTCTTCCGTAAGCTCGGTAAAATAAGCTGTATAACCGGCAACCCGTACGGTTAATCCCCTGTAACTTTCCGGATCCTTTTTAGCCTTCAGCAAGTCTTCCCGGTTTACTACATTGAACTGAACATGGTGAACCGGTAACTTCACAAAAGCCTTTAGCAGAGAGGCAAATTTTTCCCTGCCCGTTTCTGATGCAAATATGGATGGAAAAAATTTCATATTCAGGAGCGTTCCATTGGCTGCTATACGCGATGGTATCCTGGACACCGATCGAAGTACAGCAGTAGGCCCCAGTTTATCGCGCCCATATACGGGGGACAATCCTCCGTCGGCAAGCGGCATTCCGGACAATCTGCCGTCGGGCGTTGCTCCGACATTCTGTCCCATTGGGACATGGGCGGAAACCGTATACAGACCCATCAGATAATCTCCACCTCGATAATTTTTATACTGTCGGATTTTGCCGTAAAAATAGCGAACCCATGAACCGCCCAGTTCATCCACCCAGGCAACATCATTACCATAGTTATCTACCTGCTTCAAACAAACCTGTCTCAATGCATCCATGCTCTGGAAATTATTTCTCAGAGCATCAAGCAAGTCTTGTTTATTGATCTTTTTCTGGTCGAATACCAATTTTTTGAGGACAGCCAGATTGTCAGCAATATTCGCAACCTGGATGGCCTGTATCCCTGAAAAATTATAAGTTGCTCCCCCGGCAGTTACATCCAAACCTTTCTCCAGGCAATCCTTTACCATGGATGAAAGAAAAGCTGAAGGAAGATGTTTTTGGTGGGCCTCTTCGACGATATTGCAGGCCTTCAGCATACGATGCAGGAAATGGTCGATCTGCTTTTTAAATGCATCTTCAAAGTCTTCATAGCATTTGTATCGCGTCAGGTCTCCTGCTTTCAGTCCCAACTGCTCACCGTTTATCAGGCATTTCCCGTCATTGAGCGTCAGTTCCAGGGCTTTAACCAAGTTGAACATGGCTGCATCACTCCAGCCCAGGTAGTTACCCTGACTGCTCAATTCAACACATCCCACTACTGCATAATCCATGGCATCATCATGATTGATGCCCGCTGATTCTAAAGCGGGTATAATGCTATGGTCATTGACGATCTGTGGCATGCCGTTTCCCAGACCTATTACCCGGCTGCACTCAGAATAAAAACTGTCCGGTGTTCCGCTGTGTAACCTAGCTGTCAGATTGGGCTGGGGCAAAGCAATGTGTTCCATGGCTTTGAGAAACAAATAGGAAAGCTCATTGGTGGCATCTTTGCCCGACCGGGTCTGTCCCCCTAAAGCAACATTGAAACCGATTGGAAAACCTGCAAAATATTTTGCACTGTATCTATTGCGCATATAAACGATCTGGTTGAACTTGATGAACAGTGCATCTATTAATTCCAGGGCCCGCTCCCGGTCAATCGTTCCTGTTTCAATATCCCGGGAGAAATAGGGATAAAGGTATTGATCCATTCTTCCGGGGGAAAAGGAAGAAGCATTGGATTCCATGTGCAAAATGACAAACAGGAACCAGACCGACTGCATGGCTTCATGAAATGTGTCTGGTGCTTGTTCAGCCAGTTTCCGGCAGATACGGCTTATTTCAAGAAGGTTCTCTTTTATTCTGATGTCTTTTGGGGTCCGGGCCATTTCATCGGCCAGGGTTGCATACCGGTTCATAAAATTGATGGCAGCTTCCAGGGTATTACAGGCCGCCTGGTAAAAATCTTTATCCCCGGATGGAGCATCCCGATGTTTTGTTCGTGCATTGCCGAGCAATCCGGAGGGGCCCTGTTCCAACCATTGTTGAACATCCGGACAGATGTGTCCCTGGGCGTGATCCTTTTGATTGATTTTAACTACCTTTTCAATCGCCTTTATCTCTCTGCCATAGTTGCTGTATATTTCATCCTCCAATGTCTTGCCTTTCCAGTAGGGTTCAATCTCTTCCCGGAAATATGCAATATCCTCTTCTTTTATATTGAAAGGGTCCTGTTCCCTTTCAGGCAGAGATTCTATCTCCCGTGAAAGCCAGGATATTCCAGCCTCCGGAAATACCACTCCGCCTCTGATCTGAGAGGTTCGGTTGCCAACGATGAGCTCTTCCGGCTCTATATGAATTGTGATCTCCTTTAAGGACAGAGCCAGGGCTTTGGACCTTTTCAGATTAACCGGAAGATCCTCATTCTCCTTATATACTCTTGTGATTATTCTGGCTTGTTCAATCGATAGATATCTTTCGGTTAAAATGGTCTTGTTCCTCAATAATGAGATCCTGTTCGTTGCTACAATATCCCTGGCTGTTTCCTTCATCGATTAGATTAGATATGGATAAACAGACCGCAATGATGCTTCATTCTGCTTTCATTACGGATTCGTTCTTTATTGGTTAGACGAAAAAATTAAATTTACGAAGAATCCTTTTGGCTATAGTTTAAAATAGCGTTTTATTTTGTATCTTTATAAGAAAAACCAG